>NZ_QAOM01000006.1 GCF_003051085.1 Trichococcus patagoniensis
CGATCATGCGATCAAGAAAACTATGCGGTATTAGCACCCGTTTCCGGATGTTATCCCCCTCTTATGGGCAGGTTACCCACGTGTTACTCACCCGTCCGCCACTATCTTCTCAGTGGAAGCAAGCTTCCATAGAAAAGACCGTTCGACTTGCATGTATTAGGCACGCCGCCAGCGTTCGTCCTGAGCCAGGATCAAACTCTCATGTAAATGTGGACTCTTGTACAGAAATCCTACATGTTAAGCTGATAGCTCTTAATTTCTTGCTGACTTGATGTTTGCGATACAAAGTATCGTCTTCGTTTGCTTCGACCGAAGTCTAAGCTCCTTGCACATTTGGTTCGTTCATTCTTTATTCAGTTTTCAAAGGTCAATCGTGTATCACGTGTTACGTGATTGCTTATTCATATTAGCACGGCTTCGTTTATCCGTCAAGCTTTTTTTGAAATATTTTTCAAAAAACTTTACTGACGACCGCTCGAAGCAGCAACTTTTATATCTTATCACCCACACGATTGCATGTCAACAACTTTTTTCGATTGTTTTATTTGCTATCGCAGACAACTTTTAAATATTACCACCGGCGACCTTCCCTTGTCAACGCTATTTTTCAAATTTTCCTAAGTAACTAAATGAAAAGCCTGCCGCAATGCGACAGACTTAACGAAATTTATTATAAATTACAGTTCGTCATATCCGATATTGAATGTATCTGCGCCGCTCAGATTGCCGGTTTCGAAGCCTTTCGTGAACCAGCGCATGCGTTGCTCCGATGTGCCGTGCGTAAAGCTATCCGGTACGACATAGCCTTGGTACTGTTTCTGCAGGGTATCATCCCCTACGGCAAAGGCAGCCTGCAGGGCTTCTTCGAAGTCGCCTTCCTCCAAGACACCTTGCTCCTGGACATAGTTTGCCCATACGCCGGCCAGATAATCGGCCTGCAGTTCCAAACGCACATTCAACTCATTGTATTCCGTCTCGCTGACTTGGTTTCGGTAGCCTTGCACCTGATCCATAATGCCCAGAAGGTTCTGGACATGGTGGCCGACTTCATGGGCGACGACATACGCCATCGCAAAGTCTCCGGACGCACCGTATTCTTGCGACAATTGGTCATAAAAACTCAAGTCGATATACAATTTTTGATCGGCTGGACAATAGAACGGTCCGACTTGGGAACCGGCCACCCCGCAGGCGGATTGCACCTGGCCGCTGAAGAGCACCAGCGTCGGATTCACATATTCCATGTTGTTGTTCGCAAATTCTTGGGTCCAGGCATCTTCTGTATATGCCAGTACGACCGATACAAACTCGGCCATCTCGTCCTCGGTCTTGTTGCTTGTTTCGGTGATGCCAGTCTGTGGTGTTTCAGTCGGCGTGCTGCCGACCCCACCAAACAGATCGCCTCCTCCAAACAAAGCGATGAGGATCATGATGATGATTCCAAAAATACCGCCGCCCGCCATACCGCTCATGCCCAGGCCGCCGCCCCCCGTCGAAAAGCCGCCACTGCCGCGCCGGTCCTCAACGTTCGAACTTCTCCTTCCACCTTTCCATTTCATAGGAATACCTCCAAATATTCTATTTTTGGCATCGCTGGCTCTGGTTCTGGTTCTGCCCACCCAACCAGACTTTTACCGCAATCCGAAAATCGATTTCTTTCTTACACTTATTATATAGTATTGACGGATAATTTAAAAAAAATACACCTGAACGAGGTCTGGATCGATGCTTATGCAATGATCCAACGATTTAACCACAGCTAGACAGGACGCCTTATTTCGGCACCCGATTGCGCGCATATTGATAAAAAAATATCCATGATGGCCCTTATTACTTTTGTTCATTTTCCGTTCAATTGTCCCTAATGCCCAAAAAACCTACTATTCGTGTGATCTTTTCGGGTGCTTCCGATTTTTTCGGATCGGATTCATTTGTGAATATATAAATATACTGAAATTATATTGATTACTTCCGTTTAGGGGAACACCATGAATATAAGCCTATACAACTTATCCAGAAGAGTTAGGCCGCGGCAAAAAAAGAAGCTAAGGAGCGATGCATAATGGGAAAATCGGGAAGAAGTCATTGCGCAGACCGAGGAAAAATTCGGACCGATTACGGTACTCGTGAACAATGCAGGCGTCGGCTTCATCGTCAACATTTCCTCTGGCCGAACAGGGAGACGTCTATGAATACATCAAACAATTGGAAAAGGACATCCCTTTGAGAAGGACCGCAAAACCGGAGGAAGTGTCCAATCTGGTCATCTACCTTGCTTCTGATGATTCGAGCTACTCGACCGGCTCGCAATTCGTCGTCGACGGTGGGATGATTTCCGATCTTTGAGATTCTTTGAAATAACAAGGGTCTTATCATACCGAAAAAAAACGCGCAACGGCTGCCAAGATAGTTCTGGCAGCTGTTGCGCGTTTACTCAATCTTCTTGTTCTTCCAAGTCTTCGACTTCTTCGATCGTCATACCTTGGTGCTCCTGCATGTATCGCTCTCTTTCTTTGTTGCGGTACTTGTCCATCTTGCGGCGGAACAATTCGCCGTTGGAAGGGGGCGTCCAGCTGATGGCATTGGCACCAGCGTTGATCACATCCAGAATCGTTTCATCCGTCGGGCCGCCAGTCGCGATGATCGGAACATCAGGGAAATTTTCACGGATGCGGCTCACAATATAGGCCGTATCCTTCCCTCCGCTGACGTTCAGGATATCTACACCGGCATCCAATCGTTCTTGAATATCCATGTATTCCGTCACGATCGTACAGACGATCGGAATGTCCACGGTTTCCTCGATTTGTCTGATGGTATCGATCGGTGTCGGCGCATTGACGACGACTGCCAAGGAACCCTGCGCCTCCGAAAACAAAGAGATGTTGGCACTGCGCTTGCCTTGGGTCGTCCCGCCTCCGACACCGGAAAGGATCGGAATGGTTGAGACATTTGCGATACTTTGGATGACCGCCGGATGCGGGGTAAATGGATAAACCGCGATGACGGCATCCGCATCGTTATTCAGGATGATGGCGATATCCGTCGTAAAGATCAGGGATTTGATTCGTTTTCCGAAAATCCGGATTCCGGAACAGTTTCGGATCACACTAGGGACTTGCACGGTATCACTGCGCAAATCGGTTGTGATGCTTGGTGCTTCTCTTTTGATTCTTGGTTCCATTATTTCGCTCCTTTTCTGAAAATTTAGATCATAAGTTATGTGCCGATCAGCCGATGATAAGGTTCTCTTCCTTCAGGACTTCCGAATAGAAGACTGCACGCGCGGCTTTTCTTCTCGGCTCAACGATGAAGGTCAGGATGCCGAAGATGGCGAATGCCGCCAACATCAGTCCGACCAGTAACAACGCTTGATACAGTAATGCATCGGAGTCAGCCGTTGCCGCTCCGGCGTACATTGAAAACGCGGAAACACCGATTCCCAAGAACAATGCGACCGGAATCAGGTAGACGACAAAATAAGTCAGATCCAATTGGAACAAGCGCATCTTTTTGCCTTTCATGAAGGCTTCACTTTGTCTCAGGATATCCGTCGTTTTCATGTCCGGATTATCAAAATAAATGAAGTTCGATAATGCCAAAGAGTACAGCTTCATGATGCCCGGTATGATCAGCAGAACGGACCACAAAATGACGTAGACGGCCTGCAGCGCCAACACACCTAAAGTTTTGGACAATTGGTTTTCGAACGGTTTGAGCAAATGCCCCGACGAAAGCGGCGTACCGTCCAGCATATCCAGATAGCCCCATTCATTCCCCATCTGCATGGAGCCGATGATCAGCGCCACGATGATCGAAAGGACAACATTCAGGGTCGTTTGGAAAGGTGAAGACTGCATCGAAAAGACCGAATCCCAATTCGGCAAGGTATCGCCCGTCATCTGCATATTCAACGCACTTTCGCCCGTCAGCGTTCTTACTACTGATTGCATGACGCTGTTCGCGATCGTGATCAGGATCAGGTTGAGTACTGCCATTTTATAATTGCCGCGTAAATATTCTCTAGCCATGGATCGAATTTCTTTGTTCGTTAACATATAATTATGACCACCCCTTACAATTTTCGATAGTATAAGTATACCATAATTGAACAATTTGCAACGCTTTCAGATAATTGTCTTTCATTAATTTCATCACTAATACGTCAGCGTTGTTGTTCGTCAACTTTCGCTCCGCAATTCGGGCAAAAATGCGCGCCTTGCGGGTAGGAAGCACCGCAGTTGGAACATCTGCTTTCCAGCGGTTCGCCTGTCTGATACAGCTGTAGATCGCTGTCCCGGATCGAAACCGTTTCTTTCCGCTGGATTGCTTTGCCTACCTGCGGATCCAGCAAATACCAGGTATCGCAACAGGTTGTGCGGACGAGATATTTTTTCCCGAATGTGATGACCGGGATGAAAAACAGGCGGAAACGATTGCCCACGAGATAGACCTCATAGCGCCCGAAGTGTCCGCAGCGGCTGCACGTGATCGTCTGGTTGTATTCCAGTTGCTTGCGGAACGGCAATACGTCAAAAAATAAAAACATTAGTCAGTTCCCCTTTCCAATTCTTCGAATGCCTGCTCGTATGCGCGCACTGTCGCATCGTCAAAGCAGACAAAAGTTATTTCTGTGACGTCGGATCCCGGATGCTTTTCCAGATATTTCCGGACGGTTCCGACAGCGATTGCGGTCGCCCGTTCCAGCGGATAACCGTAAATGCCGGTGCTGATCGCCGGGAAGGCAAGCGTGCGGATTCCGTTGGCGTCGGCCAATTCCAACGATTTTTGGTAGCACGAGGCAAGCAAATCCGATTCACCGTGCGTTCCGCCCCGCCAGACAGGACCGACAGTGTGGATGACATGAGCGGCCTTGAGCCGGAAGCCTGGCGTGAGTTTCGCCTCGCCGGTTCGGCACCCGTTCAACAGACGGCAAGCGGCCAACAATTCCGGCCCGGCGGCACGATGGATGGCGCCGTCTACTCCGCCCCCGCCGAGCAGGCTTTCATTGGCGGCATTAACGACGGCATCGACTTCGCATCTGGTGATGTCGCCTTTCTCCAAGCGCAATGTTGTTTGATTGATCTGCACTCTATTCATTCCCATTCCTCCCTAAATACCTATTCAGTCCGGACATCTCAACACGTACACTTTACCAAAATTCCGGTTGATTATCCATTTGGCCGAATCGGGTCGGTTTGACCTCGCTGAGCGGGCGCTCTTCTGGACTTTTGACCCGAAAAGGAATTAAATGAAGATGAAGAAATAAGCGGAAAGAAGGTTTTCGAGATGGCGGACAACCAAAATAAAAAGAAGCGGATCCTCGGCGTCGAAAGCAATATTTTCTTTGTCGGTTTGACCAGTTTCCTGACGGATACAACGACAAAGATGGTCTACAGTATCCTGCCTTTATTCCTGACCACATTAGGCGCTTCAAAAACCGAAATTTCACTGATCGAAGGCATCGCCGAAAGCACTGCTTCCGTCCTCAAATCCCTCTCCGGCTGGTGGAGCGACAAAATTGGCCGCAACAAACCTTTCATGATCATCGGTTACGGCATCACCGCCCTGCTTTCCCCGCTCTTCGCATTCGTGACGACGCCGCTGCAGGTTCTGTCGATCCGCTTTGTCGAACGCGTCGGCAAAGGTATCCGCACCGCTCCCCGGGACAGTCTTGTGGCCGGATCTTCCGAGGAAAACAACAACGCCGGTTTGAATTTCGGTTTCCATAAGGCGATGGACAACAGCGGCGCCATCGTCGGGCCGCTGATTGCCTTTGCCGTATTGGCTGCTTTCCCCGGCGATTACCGGCGTGTCTTCCTGTTTGCAGCTATCCCGGGATTTTTGGGGCTGCTGTCGATCATCTTTTTTGTTAAGGAAGCCAAGCGCGCCAAATCGGAGCGGCTCGGCAAATTGGCCTTCCGTGATTTCCCCAAGGACTTCTCCCTTTTTCTGCTCATCGTTTTCGTTTTCACGCTGGGGAATTCGACGGATGCCCTGCTTTTGATCAAAGCGAGCGACGTCGGCGTCAGCGATGCCTTCATCCCGATCATGTACCTGGTGTTCAATGCGGTATCGGTCGCCTTTGCCGTTCCGCTAGGGAAACTGTCCGACAAAATTGGCCGCAAGCGGATCATCATCGGCGGCTACCTGATGTTCGCGCTGATCTATTTCGGTTTCGGCAAGGCTGCGACCCCATTCGCCATCGTCGTTCTGTTCGCCTTTTATGGCCTTTACAGCGCTGCGACGGACGGCATCCAGAAAGCGCTGGTCTCCGACATCATCGGCAAGGAAAAGAAAGGCACCGGGCTGGGCCTCTACAACGCCATCTTGGGGATGACGCTGCTTCCGGCCAGTCTGATCGGCGGGTGGCTCTATGACAAGTTCAACAACCAGGTGCCCTTCTATTTCGGTTCCGCTACCGCCCTGCTTTCCGCCTTTTTAATGTTCCTCTTCTATCAGCGCGGCAAACGTAATGGATCCGCGCACGCGTAGTAAAATGTTGCATTCAAAGGGGACGGGCCTGCGGCGAGATTCCCCGGCAAAATGGTTTTGGCGGGGAATCTTTTGTTGTTCGCTGCCATTTTCCCCCGCCAAGCTTGCTTTGGCGGGGAATCTCGCCGCATAAATTCAATTCCAAAACATAAGGCTGTAGCAAACCAGAACGTACAATTCTGATTTGCTACAGCCTTTTCGGTTATTTCAACAATTTGGCGAGGGCCGCCATCTCTTCTTCGCTGAAGGTCAGTCCTTTGCCCATCTTTTCGTGTTCCGGACTCCATTCGCGGATGTCGTATTTTGGCGGTCGGCCGTTCCAGCTGACCAAGTTCAACTCTTTCGTCCAGCCTTTTGCGGATGTGGACAGGACGCCGAGTTCTTCGACGATTTCAAATGTGATGTCTGCCATGGTTAGGATCCTTTCTTTTTTGGGAATATGTGGACTGCCGCCTGATCGGTTTTCGGATCGGCAACTTACCTCTTTATTATAACGCAACCCGCGCTTCATTTAAAATATCCGCGTTTTTTCGAAAAACGTGTTTTTGGTTTTAATCTTTGTCGGGTGTTTTGCGGTTTTCGGTCGGTACCGCATGCAGGATTTCAGCCGCCATCATTCCAGTGAGAGCTGTCAGGCTTTCCATTGATCCAGCACCTTGATCGCCAAAGCCGAGAAGTAATCAGCGGCGACAGCCAAAGCTTCCTCTTTGAGGTTGAATTCAGGATGGTGCCATTCGCGCGTGCCTTCGACGCCCATGAACACGAAGAAACCGGGGATAAGCGTCTGATAATGCGCGAAATCCTCCCCACCGGCGACCGGTTTCGGCTCTACGGATCGATAGCCCTGTTCGGCAGCTGTCTCTTCCATGATCACCTTGAAACGGGCATCATTGTCCACGATGGAAACGTACGGGTGCCAGCGGAAATCGGCAACCGCTCCGAAACCGGCCGCAATCCCTTCAGCTGCGCGGCGCATCAAGGCTGGAATTTTCTCGCGGTCTTCTTTTTGGAAAGCACGGACGGTCCCTTCCATGTAGACTTTCTCGGGAATGACGTTCCAAGAGTTGCCGCCGTGGATCTGGGTGATGCTGATGACGGCATTGTGGAAAGGACTCGTATTCCGGCTGATGATCGTCTGCAGACTGGTGATGATCTGGCTTGCGATGACAATCGGATCGATGGTCGAGTCCGGAATGCCGGCATGTCCGCCGACACCGTGGATTTCCAGTTCAAAACGATCCGCGCTAGCCATCAGTCCGCCTTCACGGATGCCGATCGTGCCGACCGGCAGATCCGGCTTGTTGTGCATCCCGAAAATGGCGGAAACGCCCTCCAAAGCACCGGCTGCTTCGACCCACTTCGCACCTTGCGCGATCTCTTCGGCTGGTTGGAAAATGAATCGGACCGTGCCTTTCAGTGACGCTTTTTTGCCCTGAAGCAGGATTGCCGCCCCAATCATGGAAGCCGTATGATAATCATGACCGCAGGCATGCATGAGTCCTTCCGTTTCGGAAGCGAACGGCAGACCGGACGCTTCCTTGACCGGCAAAGCGTCGATATCCGCACGCAGCGCGATCGTCGGACCCGGCAGTGCGCCCACGACTTCCGCAATCAGACCGGTCTCCAGCGGGAAGTCGAGAATCGTGATCCCTTCCTCCGACAGCCAGTGGCGTATGCGCTCGGTCGTCGCAAATTCCTTTGCGGACAATTCCGGATGCGCATGCAGTTCGCGCCGGTAAGCGACCATCTTTTCGTAGAGCCCTGTTTTGGTTTGTGTGTCCGTTTGCGTTACAGTCATGGTATCATTCTCCCTTTTAGTCTCAGCTTTCATCTTTTTCACTAGTTGTTTCAGGAATTATTTTGTGCAGACCTGCTGCGGATTGCCATCCGGCTTTCCGGTGGCCTTGTTCCACTACTATATCGATTCCGTTCAGAACGGTCAACTGATTGCTTCTATGATTATTTTTTTGAAATAAGCGATGATGTGCCCCAAAGTGAGCGCCAGGAATCCAGCCCGAGATGCACGACTATTTCCCGACGAAGCGACCCTCACCGGGAATTTAATAGCGGTTCCGCACCTGTTTCCCGATGAGGGGGGCCTCATCGGTTTTTCGGCTCCCACTCCCACAAAAAGGACCGATAAACACCCATTATTACAGTGTTTTTCGGTCCTTTTCCGGTATCATCTATTCTATTTTTCTGAATTCTTCAGGTACAGCACCGTTTCCTTGTCGGAGGCAGTCGGCAAAACGTAGGCGGTCTTGTATTTCTCATGGCCTTTACCGGTCACCAGGATCCAATCGCCTTTCCGAGAATCATTCACGGCTGTTTGGATGGCCAATGTCCTGTCCATCATGACGTCAATTTTATGCATCCCTGCAAATTTTTGCTGATACTCGGCATATTCCTGCCTCATCGTTTCTTCCGGAACATCATTCAGATCGTCGGTCGTCAAGATCACGCGCGCACTCTGGGCTGTCGAATCCGCGATCATTTCATCCCGCTTCGTCGCATCCCGGTTGCCGCGGAAGCCGAAGATATGCGTGATCCGCTCGGCACCGTCCTTATGCATCGATGTCAAAATGGAACTGACCGCTTCCGGTGTATGCGCGTAATCGACGATACAGTGGACCCCATTCTTCAGATCGACGATTTCGTACCTGCCCGGCACGCCCGCAAAAGAACGCATCTGTTCCGTGACAGCCGCCAACGGATAGCCGAGATCCTGAATGACAGCACCCGCCATCGCGATATCGTAAAGATTGTGTTCACCGGGCATATGCGGATCCAGCGCCGCCAACTTACCCGAAATGTCCAATGTGACCGCTTGGTTCGTCATCTTTTTGATGGACATAACGGCATCCTCTTGATGACCCACGGTGATTACCGGAGTCCCCTTTGCGACCAGACGCTGCGCCAATTTCAAACCCCAGCTGTCATCGGTATTGACGACCGCTTCCCCATCCGGCTTCAGCTTGTTGAACAGAAGCGCCTTGGCTTCGAAATAGGCCGCCATCGTTTTGTGGTAATCCAAATGGTCGTGCTGCAGATTCATGAACAAAGCGTAATCGAAAGCGACACCCTCCAGACGGTATTGCTTCAGGCCGTGCGAGGACACTTCGATGACAACAAAGTCATCATTTGAAGCCGCAATCAACTCATGCACCTTTTCGGCATTCGGTGTCGTGTTCGGCGTCGAATATTGGATCCCGTTGATTTCATTGTAGATGGTGCCGATCAGGGAAACGCTAAAGCCTTGTTGCTCCAGTAAGTGCTTAAGGAAAAAAGCAGTCGTCGTCTTCCCGTTCGTGCCGGTAATGCCGATGACGCGTTTCCTGCCGGAAGGATGCTGATAGAACTTATCCGCCAACTGTCCCAAAGCTTGGCGACTGTTGGCGACTTGTAGGTAAGGAATCGGTAATGCCTCTGGGCTATCGTGTTCGCCGACGATCAAAGCGGCCCCTTGTGCGATTGCATGCGGGATATAATCATGGCCATCCTGTTCAAAGCCAGCGATGGCGACAAATACCATTCCGTCCGTGATGTCCCTGGAACTATCGGTAATGCCGGTGATTATTTGTTCTCCATCCCACTTCGGCTGCTCTCCCAGCTGATAATCAGACAGCATTTCTTTCAGTTTCATGGATTTGCTCCTTTAATGATGTTGTAGCGAGTTTCAGTATACTTTCCAAATGCGAAGTTTTTATGAATTTTTGTAAGAAACACGCTTTGCTCTGTACAGGATATAACATCACGGCATTTTCCGGTACTGTTATGTTGCAGAAATTGGCAGTGGCTGGTGGAAACATTGTGATAGCCCTTGATCATTCAAACTTGCCTTATCGATTTCGGAAAACTTCCCGGTCATCCTTTTTGCGCATTCAGTATTTCCCACACGACCGTTACCGTATCGCTGTTGCTTATGTCTTCCGGCTCGAGATCAATCATCGGAGCACTGTCATAAGCCATCTTCGATGAGGCTTCATAAATGCGGGAGCGCACTTCGATTTCGCCCCAATCGTAATCGATCGCCAAAATTTTCCCGAGCATGACACCGCCCGCAGCAGCCAATATCTGTGCCTTCGCCTTGGCGTCACGCACGGCATCCTCAAGCAGGGCTTGCTCGACCGCCTGCCGATCCTTCATGAAAAAATAGACCGAGAATTCCGGATCCGCTTCGCAAGTCGACAAAGCTAACAGGATTTCGCCAAGGCGCTTGCTGTCGTTTCCGAAGGTTACCTTCAGGTCGTTCCGGTAGCGGTAGCCCAGGAAGTAGCGCTTGTTTTCGCCGCGGAAGTCATTCCTGTACTCATACGCGCTGTCGATCGAAAAGTGCGTGGAGCGGATTTCCTTTTTCGGGAATCCAAGCGGCAACAGCGTTTCCCGGACCTGATCCAAAGCCAAGGCCGCATGTTGCATCGCCAATTCATACGTGTCCTTGATGTCCTCCAACTGCAGTGAAATGGCGATCGCATCCGGTGGCGCGCTGGCGAAACCTTTGCCCTTGACAGTCATTCTTGAAATTCCCATTTTAGTTATCCCCTTTTTGAACGAATCTGGTTCATTTTCCTTAATCCTAGCAACCGGAAAGCGGTTTCGCAAAAATTAAGCTCCGATTACCGAAAAAACTATTACTGGATGTGGCTGATCGGGTTTGCTAGCGGAGTTCTTGGCTGCTGTCGACATTCATAAGCTATGTTTTCCTCTGAAACCCGACATATTGGTATTTTGTCGGCTTTTCCACTTTCTTCACTCTTCAAATAGTCGACCGATTGGCATTCTGTCGACTGTTCAGGATACTGTCTTGGGCGTACGCCCGACAGATTGGCGTTTTGTCTGGTATTTTGGGGTCTCCGGTAATCGTTCACCCGACAAATACATAATCTCTCGACAGTGCGGGATACCATCCTGGGCGTACGCCCGACAGATAAGCCTATCGAGTATGCCAAACAAAAAAACAGCCGTTCAAGACGACTGTCGGGTTTCTTCCGCATTCTGTTTCTTTACCGAAAGCCAATCGACTAACGTACGCACACCATACGTCAAAGGGATCGAAAGGTGTATGGCTATCTGCAGACCGTGCAGCAGCAGGAATTCCACGGTATTGATCGGATCAGGAAGATCCATGCCAAAATGATACAACTGATAAGCCCGTTGCACCTGCAGTCCGGCCATCACCAGAAAAAAGGCGTTGCTCAAAAATGGTCGGCGCGTATATTGGTCAAAGAAAGCGTGCCGATAAACTACGTTAACCAAAAAGAACAGGGCACTGATCATGATGATGACCATGATTGCATTTTTGTAAGAAATCCCGCCAAGGGTATCATCCGGCCTAGAGATATAAACAAGAAGCAATACTGTCATCAACAATAAACTATAAAAGCCGAATTTGTAGCGAACCTTTTTCTGATACTCATCATAAAATTTCAAATTCATCCCTCCATAGCTTCCGCAAAAGATCCGACCAATACGTTCATTTCACTTTCCAGCATATCGATTTCGCAATAGGCAAGCTTCGGGTTGTTCGCGGCAAAATATCGGTAAACTTGGTTCACGCGCACGCGGAATTGTTTCGGGGTGATTGGCAACTGGTTCGCATGCTTCACACCACCCTTCTCGCTGAGCAGGAACTTCCCGTTCAGCGCATGAATGACCTGAACCCAAGAGCTGACTGCCTGGAAGAAACTGCCGCTGGCGTAATGGATGCCCCCCTGCATAGCCGAACTGTGGCCATTATCGAGCGAAAGTGCCGCCTCCTTCATGAAATAAGCAATTGTTGCTTGGCGCAACTTTTCCGGGTATGCCTCTTGCGCTGAAAGTTTTTTCTTCATTGCGGTAATCGGACGGTCCGGTGTTTCCCAAAGAATCCTGCCATAATGGATTTCAGCGGCATAGCTGCTGTTCACGATACCGAAAGGATGACCGCTCTCGTGCTTGATCGTAATCTTCCCGTCAAGGCAATCCGCAATGGCGTGCACCACAGGATCAATTTCCCTTAGATTGTAATGTATCGAAACCTCAATATCATCCACCCGGCGAACCACTCGTTCCAGCTCCTGATCGGACAGTTCTCCGGCGACATAGTACAGCAAAATAGCTGATTCCATGCTATTGCCTCCAATGCTGCAACCCACGATGCCTTTCAATCCGGGAATGCTTTTCAGTTCGCTCACAATTTTCTCTCTGTTCACTTCGTTCACACACGTCACCTCGTATTTTTCTGATGGAAAAACTTATCGGAGCGGCCGGTTGGGAAATTTCAAACAACCATAATCACTGGTTCCCGGCCTTAAATCGTGCAATCTAATTACTTTTATCCTATCATTTTTGGGCGATTATCGCAATTTTGACAATGTTATCAGCTTATCAGGATCATTCGCTTTTGAAGTAGAGCCAAAATACTGCTGCTTATTCCCCTTGTCTGCCCCCTGAAAGCATGCTATCATATTATTTATATCAGGGAATGAATGTCTCCCTAAGCCAATCGCTTAAACCGCTTATACAAGCTGATGACTTCTGCGCAATAGGCGCAGTCCGTCTTCAGCTTTTTTAGTGGCAAAAATTTGGAGGTGCAGCTTTTGATCTACAGTATCGCGCTTATTCTTATTCTTGGTTTTCTTCTCAGTTCTCTTTTCACCCGGCTCCAACTGCCCGGTTTGTTGGGCTTGATTTTGACCGGCATCGTGTTGGGTCCATATGGAATGGATCTGATGGCGCCGGAATTGTTGGCCATATCCGCGGATATCCGGAAAATCGCTTTGATCGTCATTCTCGTCCGTGCAGGTTTGACCATGGACTTGGGCGATCTCAAAAAAATCGGCCGTCCCGCCGTCCTGATGACCTTTTTGCCGGCGACCTTCGAAATTTTGGCGGTCATCCTGTTGGCGCCGAAATTGTTGGGCATCAGTTTATTGGAGGCTGCCATCCTTGGAACCGTGCTTGGGGCCGTTTCACCGGCGGTTGTCGTTCCGCGCATGATCATGCTGATCGAGAGCGGCTACGGCAAAGCCAAAGGGATTCCGCAGATGATCCTGGCCGGCGCATCCGTCGACGACGTCTATGTCATCGTCCTGTTCACCTCGTTCATGGGCATGTACACAGGCAGCGGTTTCCAGGCCATCACACTGCTTTCCGTTCCAGTTTCGATTGCCTTGGGTCTGCTTGGAGGTCTGTTGGTGGGCTTGGGTCTCGTTTTTCTCTTCAAGACTTTCCACATCCGCGACACGATGAAAGTCATGTTGGTGCTGAGCGCTTGTTTCCTTTTGGTGACGGTGGAGGATTCGTTCGCCAAATTCATTCCATTTTCAGGATTGCTCGGTGTCATGGCTGTCGGAGCGACCTTATTGAAAAGACGCCCGGAATTGGCCAAACATCTGAATGACAAGTTCTCAAAAATCTGGTCCGCAGCCGAAATCTTCCTGTTCGTGCTGGTCGGGTCGGCTGTCGACATCACAGCTTTGGGCGGCGCCGGTTTTGCGGCCGTTGCCTTGATTTTCGGCGCTTTGATTTTCCGGATGGTCGCGGTCTTCCTGGCTGTTTCAGGAACAAATCTGAATACAAAAGAACGTATTTTCTCCGCGATGGCGTACACGCCGAAAGCCACTGTCCAAGCGGCCATCGGTTCGATCCCGTTGGCTGCCGGAGTCGAAGCCGGCAGCGTCATTTTGAGCGTCGCCGTCTTAGCGATCATCCTGACCGCGCCGATCGGAGCCACCTTCATCGACCGCACCTACAAGACCTTTCTGACAAAATAAAAACGAGGCGCCCTGTCCATCCAACGGACAGGGCGCCTCAGTCGTTTCAACGTTTCTGCATGATATAGAAAACATAGTTGTAATAGGCACTGTATTTTTCGAAATGCTTCATTTCCTGGTGGTTTTCTTCCACCAAAGCTTTTGCGTCCTCACTGTGGCCGTGCCTTTCCAGGAATGCCGCTTCATTTTTCTCATAGTAATGGTAGTAATGGCTCGTCCAGTCCGATTCTGGCAGGACGAAATGAGCCACCGGGATGTAGCCGGCATCCTCCACTTGAGCAATCTTTTCCGCAATCGTCCCCATTTCCGGATAGACGTCGGTCCAATACTTTTCCACAATCTGCGGACGCTCAGGAGTCAGCCAGGAAATTTCCGAAACAACCAAGTATCCGTCTTTTTTCAGCAATGGTCTCCACTCACGGATGCCTCTGGAAAAGCCGATGTTGTAGATGGCACCTTCTGCCCAGATGACATCTAAAGATTCGGGAGCGAAGGCAAGCTGTTCCATATCCATCTCTTTGACCGTCAGACGGTTCGAGATGCCTTGTTCCAGGACTTTGTGTTTGAGGATGCTCAAAAATTCCTTGCTGCTGTCGACCGCAGTGATATGGGCTGGCGTCTGTTCGCTCAGCACCATGGTCTGCGCGCCGGTTCCGCAGCCTACATCCAGAAGTTGTGCTTGCGGGGTCAATTGCGGCAGAAATTGCAACGCTTTGATGGTGCTCTGTTGGCTGCCTGGACCTTGGCGTGGGTTGTTTTTATGAAAATCGATGATCAAATCCAATGTTTCCATGAATTCCCCTCCTGATCTGCATTGTCGTGCCTGTCAGCGTATGGACCTACTGCCGTTCACCGACGACTGTGTAGCGTTGCTTTAGATGTCGTTGTCTTTCGATTTCGTCCACCAGCGCAATCGCGTAGTCCGCATAACTGATGTAACTTTCACCCTCGCTGTTCAGCAGCAGCGTTTCTGCACCTTCCGCGTATTTTCCGGTCCGGTTGCCGTTAGGGTCAAAGTAAGCGGATGGCGATAGGTACGTCCAATTGACCTTGCTTTCCTTCAGTATGCTAAGGGCCTTAGCCATATTCGTTGCAGTCGGTTTGAAGGCTTCCGGAAAATTGGCCGTTTCCATCACCCGGATCGTTTTTCCGGGATCCGCGTAAAGGCTACCGGCGCCACCAACGACGATCAAACGCGTTTCCGGCAGGTGCTCCAGTTCATCGATCAAGGACTGCAGCGAGGTGACGTGCTCCTCTTCCATCCCCGCCGGCGCATTGAACGCATCCACAATCACATCGAATCCTTTCAAATCCTCCACCTGCACATCGAAAATATCCCGCTCCATGATGGCTACGCTTTTGTCTGCGAGCTTGGCGGGATTCCGGATGATGGCGGTCACCTCATGTCCCCGGGCATGTGCTTCTTCCAAAATCAACCTGCCTTGTCTGCCTGTCGCTCCGATGATTCCGATCTTCACTGAAATCCCTCCATCCTGATTTTGAACGTCTTTCTGTCTCTTTCATTTTAGGATTCCGAGCAATAAAAGTAAAGCCGGACACTTTTCCGGAAACGAAAACACCCCTTCCCACAATCGCACTAAAAAAGCCCTGCACAATCCTTTCGGCTCTGCAAGGCTTTTGCTTTTCAATAAGATGTCTAGCGGGCCAAGCCTACCTCTCGGAAATTAGATAAATCTGACCCATTGCGCTCTACGATGCTCATTCAGGGCCAGATTTCCTAAATTTCTTTCGAGGCAGAGCGGGCTTGTCCCGCTTTTCTATCTATTCCGGAACTACATCCCCGATTGTATGCGGATAGATGTTCGCGATGACTTCTTTGTCGATTTTCTTGTTGAAATAGATGCTCATGACCAACGCAAAGACTTCCGCAATGGGAAACGCCCACCAGACGAACGAAACATCCCCCATCAAGGAAAGCAGATAGGCTGCCGGCAGCAGCACCACGACTTGACGAATCATGGAAACCCACAGGCTCAGACCGCCTCTTCCGAAGGCTTGGAACACGGAACCAGAAACGATGTTATAGCCTGCAGCAACATAGCAAAGGCTGATAATCCGCAAAGCCGGTATGCCTATTTCCAGCATTTCCTCGGACGCGTTGAACAGCTGCAGCAGTGTGCCGGGAATCAGCAAGAAAACGGCAGCGCCGATGAACATGATCGCTATCGCATACCTTTTCGACAAGGTGATGGTCTCCTTGATCCTTTCTTTTTGGTCGGCACCGTAGTTGTAGGCGATGATTGGAACCATCCCGTTGTTCAGGCCGAAAACCGGCATGAAGATGAAGCTTTGAAGCTTAAAGTAGACACCGAAAACAGCAGTCGCTGTAGGTGTGAAGCGAATCAAAATATTATTCAGGCTCAAGTTCAGGAAGGAGCCGACAGCTTGCATCAGAATCGAAGGGCCGCCGATGGAATAGATTTTTTTGATCGTCTGCATGTCCGGGCGGAAGCCTTTAAACGATAAAGTGATTTCCTTATTGAAACGGACATTGAAAAAGAACGCCAGTGAAGCCGCGGTTATCTGTCCGATCACGGTTGCGATCGCAGCGCCTCTTGTTCCCATCGCCGGAACGCCGAACCAGCCGAAGATGAAGATCGGATCGAGAATGATGTTCAGTATCGCACCTGTCGCTTGGGTCGTCATCGTGAACAAGGTCCTGCCTGTGGACTGCAGCAAGCGTTCCATGCTGACCTGCATAAATATTCCGATTGAGAAGACACAGATGACTTGCAGGTAATCGATTCCGTAAGCGATGATTTCTGCATCCTTCGTCTGGAAGGAGAAATAAAGCGGGATAAAGAACAATCCCAGCGCCAAAAACAGCAGGAAATGCATTGCATTCAAAAAGATGCCGTTATCGGCCGTGCTGTTTGCGGCTGGGTAATTTTTTTCGCCGAGGCGTCTGGAAACCAACGCATTGATTCCGACCCCGGTCCCGACCGCCAGAGCAATCATCAAGTTCTGCACTGGGAACGCCAAGGATACGGCCGTCAGAGCTTTTTCACTGATCTGGGCCACAAAAATACTGTCCACGACATTATATAAAGCCTGCACCACCATGGAGATCATCATTGGTACGGACATCGAGATAAGTAATTTGTTGACGGGCATGACACCCATCTTATTTTCCGCCATTGCTGGCTGTTTGTTTTGTTGCATATTTTTTTCCTTTCCAAAAAAGTGGAGCCGTCTATTCGACGGCTCGCCTTTTTTGTAGCTATAATTTTTTATGATTCATCTGCCTCTTGGATAGGCAATTCGATTTTGGTCAAGAATTCTTTAGGCGTGAAGCCTTTGCCGTTGTAGTAAGTTTCATAGGAGATGCCATTTGTTTCGAAATCATGGAATGTCAACCACTGGTCCATTTCCTGGTAAAGTTTCGGGATTTCATTATAAGGGCCGATGTGCAGACAGGATACTCGTTTCCCTGACGGAATGATGGACATGCGGATATCATCCTGCGGTGGCAACATTTTTACGATCGGATAGCCGACTTCAATTTCGACGTTTTGCTTCGTGAATGAGTAATAGATTGTGAAACAGGGACCTGCAGGCAGTTCTTCCAACAGATTCAGATAGGTGAGGATCTTTTCTCGGCATTCCTCTATCTTCGTCTGCATATTTTTTAGCGTCGTTTCCGTTTTGATGGAAATGACGCGTTGCTCCGGCTGATTGGTCAATGTGATGTCTGAAATTCTTCCCATTTTACAAAACCCCCTTTAACAAGGCTTGCGATGCACCGACTTTAAAACTTCAATATAAGGATAGCATATTTTTCAGAAAAAAACCCACTTGATGCATCAAGTGTCGAAAAGTTGCCTCTTTTCCAATTGCTTCAGTTCTTTCTGAACGGTTTTCGCCAGACCTAGGTCCGTCAAAACATGCAAAGTATCCCCCGTCTGCATGACCGTTTTCCCTGTAGCGACAACATTCTGTTGGCCTCTGCGGATCGAGGTAACCAACACATCCTCAGGCCAGCGTACAGCACGGATCTCTTTGCCGGAGAAATGGCTTTCGGCTCTGACCGGTAGATCAAACAGATATTTTTTCCCGTTGCGCTTGCTGTCATGCGAAGCAATAAGCCTTTCCAAAAGGCTTTCATAGATGGGATCCACACCCAGCAGATCGGCGGTGACAAAGGCGCTGAATGAACAAATGGCAAGCGGCATCAACTGATTCATCCCGCCGACCATCTCAGTCACCAAAATGATGGCAGTCAAAGGCGCTTTTCCGATGGCTGTGAAATAACCCGCCATCGCAAAAATGATGAAGTGCGGCAAATATTGAGGATCGAACGAAAGCAGGGCTAAAGCCGCTTTTCCGTAGATGGCGCCCAAGATTGCCCCCAACGACAAGATCGGCAGAAAAATGCCGCCGGGAACATTCGCGCCATAGGAAATCATCGAAAATACAAAGCGCAGAACCCATAAGCCAATCAACACTCCCAATGAGAGTTGCCAATTGCTCAAATGCAGGATCAGTTCGCTGCCTCCTCCGATGACCTGGGGAAGAAAATAGCCGATCGGGATGACCAGAATGAATGGCAAGATTGCATTATACCGAGCCGGGATGAATGGAAGCTTGCTGTAGATGTTCGGCAAAGACAGGACCACTTTGGTGTATAGCCAGCCATTCAATCCCAGAAAAACGCCCAAGCCAATAACCAAGCCGTAATAGGCGATCGGGATCGTGTTCATCATGCCGATGTCCAGCGCTGGAGTCAAACCAAAGATGTTCAAGGACACAAAATTTGCCACAAGCGCGGAGGAGAAGGTCGTGATGGCAAGCAAAGGGGAAAAATTATGATGGACTTCCTCGAGGACAAACATCAAGCCTGCCAAGGGCGCATTGAAAGCTGCCGCCAAACCGGCGCCGGCACCGCTCGAAAGCAAAATCTTCTCTTCGACGTCATCCCCTTTTGTGAGACTGCTGATACCTTGTCCCACTGCGGATCCCAATTGGATGGAAGGGCCCTCCCTTCCTAAGAAGAGACCCGATCCGATTGCCAGCAGACCTCCGACAAATTTTTTCCAGAGCACCGGCCACCAGTTAAGGCTGATGATTCCTTGGACTTGTCCCTCCACTTGCGGAATACCGCTGCCCTTGATGTTGGGTTCGCTTTTGACAAGTTTTCCGACGATGACCGCGGCTACCACTGAAAAAATCACCCAAGGGATAAGCCAGATTGGTTCTTCTTGCATGTAGTGATAGCTTTCAATCACTTTCTCCAATATAAATTCAATTCCTAATCTGAAAAGACTGACAATGAAGCCTGCCGATAAACCTACAAGTGTTCCTTTTGCAAGGTAAACTACGCGTTCATCAGCCATGAGCTTCCTGTAGATATCCAAAGGTTATCCCTTCTTTCTCTTATTTTAATGTTTCGAATAAATCAAACCGCCTAAAACTATGTGCATAATTTTAGGCGGTTTTGGTTTTTATCTCGCTCTACTTAGTCGAGTTCTGATTCGCAGAGTTCTCCGCCTAAGCTGATAACCACACGCGGACAAAAAACGTCCGCTTTGTGTTTGTCCTCTTAGTGCTCGAACTCTACCCGCGAATCATCTCATCCCTTTTAGTCGAACTCTGAATTGCAGGGGATTCCGCCTAAGCTGACATTACGTCACGGCCAAAAAACGGCCGTTCTCGTAATGTCCTCTTAGTGCTCACCCCCTACCGCAATTCATCGTATCCTACGCAAACGCGTTCTGAAAAGCAGATACCACTACCGTTTCGCAAATAACGTAGTGAACAAAAGCGGTTCACTTCGTTATTTGCTCCAACGTCCGGGTATCTAAACGCTTTTCATCTCGCTCTACATTTTTTCTGGGGATTGGACGCCTAGGAGTCTTAGGCCTTCTTGCAGGACTGTGGCTACGGACTGCACAAGTGCCAGACGGGCATTGCGTTTGTTGTCTTCCACCAGCACTTTTGTGTTGCCATAGTATTTATTGAATGCTTGGGACAAGTGGATCGTGTATTTCGCGATCACGGATGGCTCGAATTTTTCGTAGGCTTGTTGGATGATTTCAGGGAAACTGTTCAACAATTTCACGACTTCCCATGCGTAAGCGTCATCCAAGCCAAGGTCAGCCGCTTCGGTCGTGTCCAGTTCGACTGCTGCTTTGCGCAGGATGCTCAAGCCGCGTGCATTTGTATATTGGACGTAAGGGCCCGTTTCGCCTTCGAATTGCACGACTTCCTCCAAATCGAAGTCGAAATTGTTCAGACGGTCATTTTTCAGGTCATGGAAAACGACGGCGCCGACGCCGACTGCTTTCGCGACTGCTTCTTTGTCTTCCAAGGTAGGATTCTTCTCATTGATCTGTTTCAAGGAAAGTTCGGTCGCTTCGTTCAGGACTTCCTCAAGCAGGATGACTTTGCCTTGACGCGTCGACAGTTTCTTGCCGCCTTGCGTGATCAGGCCGAACGGGATATGGTGCATGTTTTCTGCCCAGTCGTAGCCAAGCTCTTTCAGAACGGCTTTCAGTTGTTTGAAGTGGTTGCTTTGTTCATTGCCGACTGCATACAGGGACATCGCGAAGTCATAATTGCGTTTGCGGTAGATTGCCGCAGCCAAGTCGCGGGTGATGTACAGTGTTGCGCCGTCCGATTTCTTTATTAGAGCCGGATTCAGATTGTATTTTTCCAAATCAACGATGGTTGCGCCGCGGTCTTGGGTCAGGATACCGGCTTTGTCCAGCAGTTCAACGACTTCATCCATCTTATCGTTGTAGAAAGCTTCGCCGTTGAAGGAATCGAAAGTGATCCCCAACATATCGTAGATTTTCATAAATTCCTGCAGCGACTCGGAACGGAACCACTCCCAAAGATGCAAAGCTTCCTCATCGCCATCTTCCAATTTTTTGAACCAAGCGCGGGCTTCGTCGTTCATGGTATCGTCTGATTCTGCTTCCGTGTGGAAACGGACATATAAAGTCAGCAATTCATTGATCGGCTCAGCTTTGACTTTCTCTTCGTCGCCCCACAATTTGTAGGCCACGATCAGCTTGCCGAATTGGGTTCCCCAGTCGCCCAAGTGGTTGATTTTGATCGGGTTGAAGCCGACTTTTTTCATGATGTTGGCCAAAGAATTTCCGATTACCGTAGAGCGCAAGTGTCCCATCGAGATCGGTTTCGCGATGTTCGGCGAGGACATATCGATCGGCACATTGCCGCCTTTTCCGATGTCGGCTGTTCCGAATGCTTGCTTCTCGGCAGCAATTTCATGCAAGACCGCATTCGTTACCGCTGCTTTTTCAAGGAACAGGTTGACATACGGGCCCACCGCTTCCACCTTTTCAATGTAAGGATGGTTCAGTTGTGCCGCCAAATCTCCGGCGATGGCTTGCGGCGCTTTGCGCAACGCTTTCGCTAGTGCGAATGCCGGAAATGCGACGTCCCCGTGCTCTGTATATTTAGGTACTTCCAGCAATTGGTACACTTGATCGTAGGTTAAATGCTCCGGTACCAGCTTTTGAATCTCTTCAGCAACAATCTTTTTATAATCCATATTTTTTCTGCTCCTTTATTATATGCCTCTGCCTATCCTCATGATGAATGGATCACTTGTCTTCTCGTAGGTGCCGCAAATGCGCGATAACGATAAAAAAAGCCCCTATTCTGCCCTGGCAAAATAGAGACGAACATCCGTGGTACCACTCTAATTCGATAAAGCAATACAGATGGGCTCTGATTAGTTTATCCTTTTGAACCGTTAACGGGGCTAAACCGAATGACGCTACTCACAAATGTTCCTTACAATCTGTCCGATGAACAGAGGACTGCGCTTGTTTTCGAGTCATTTTCTCTGAAGGGCGTTTCCTTCTTCGCTCCATTGCGGGCTTCCACCTTCCCCGCTCGCTGTGAACATTGCTCGAAGTACTTTCTTCATCAATGAATGTGATTACTATCTGTAATACTATATCAAAGCCGGCCCAGTTTGTCTAATGGATTTTCAATGCCGCATCATTCAGCTGGATCCGTGAGCTGCTTGGGACGGCTCATCCAAATGCTTTCCGAATAGTCCATGAAAATTTTTCCGATCCACGATTTTTTGCGGTGCACTTCGCGGAAACCGATCCGTTCATAAACACTCTGGGCCCTTCCGTTGCTGTCGACGACATCCAAGGCGAAAGTTCGGTAAGGCTCCGTTTCGATTAGTTTGAGCAGCATCTGGCCGGCAACACCCTGGCGACGATCGGCTTCATTGGTCGCCACGCACTCAAAATAGAGCGTCTCATCATCGATTGGTAAGGGATTTCCGTATTCTTTATGGAAGCTGAAATACCCGACATGTCCCCATATAAATCCGAAATTGGCCAGGAAATCTTCTTTGTTTACCTCCATGGCGCGGCGCTGGTTGGTCGAACACCCCACCATTGCGACCGGGCGATCGCCGTACATCGCAACACGGATCAGGTCCTCCTGCAGGACTCTGCGGAATCCTCCCAATAGGCGCTCAATATCGCGATGCAGCGTCTTCATGTCCTTGTAGTAGCTGGTGACGAAAATTTTTCTGACTTCCTCTTTTTGTGTTTCCGATAATTGGCTCATTTTCGCTATCGTTATTTCTGTCATGTTTTTCTTCCCTTCATGCAAATCTCTCTTATTATTTGATCCGCTGCATTATTGCTGGCGGTTGTTTCCGATGAACGTTGTGATGGCTTCAACAGATTGTTGTTGCTGCTGTTCGGCGCTGATGGATGCAGTCCCGTCTCCCGCCTGCATTCCATAATCGCCGAATTGGGCATGATTACCGCCAACCAGTTCGATTTCGGTATAGTCAGCCGGCAGCTTTCGTTGCGCTTCGTCGTAGCTTTCGCGGTTCAGGACTTCATCTTCCGAACCGTAGAGGGAAAGGACCGGAAACGGTGCTGCGGTCAAATCTCCTGACGGATAGGATGCCAGGAAAATGAGACCCGCGACTTCGTCAGCTTGGTCAGCCGCAAAACTGGAAGCCATGACTCCACCCAAGGAATGCCCCGCGAGATACCAATCCTGCACACTATCTTCCTGTTCCATGATCGTTTCTGCCGCATTGGCATCAAAGACCGCCAAATGGAAAGGCATCTTGGCGACGACCACCAACAAATCCGCTTCGGCCAAGCTGCGCAGCAAAGGCGCATAGGCTTCCGCTTCCACCTTTCCGCCCGGATAAAAGATAATGCCTTCCTCCGGATTTTCCCCATTCGGCGCAAACGTGATCGCATCCTCGGTCTCGGTGATGGTGATCGATCCATCCGATTGCAGCGCTTCGATAGCATCCGCTGTCGCTTGGTAGTAGTCATTCACGTACCAAAAAAACGCACCTGCAGCAATTACTATCAGCAGAGCCAAGCCGATCAGTATTTTACGTATCCAGTTGGATTTCCTGTTTTTTTCCATAATATCCTCCTTTGGATCATGATTGCACTTTTATAAAAACTGTTCTAAAGTAATCATGATGAGTGACCTATGCGTCCCATCGCTTATGAAAGGCAGGTTAAAACGATGTGGTATGATGGCATTTTTGAATCTTTGCTGGCATTACGTGATGAAGAGCGCGCCCTCCAGATGTCGGCCTATATGCGGAATCAATTCCCGTTTTTGGGTATCACAACGATTCCGCGGAAAGCAGCCTATAAAAAATTTCTTGCAACTGCAAAAAAAGAAAAGAGAGTCGACTTCGATTTCGTCGATCAGTGCTTCGAACGGGTTGAACGGGAATTCCAGTATGCGGGCGTCGACTATCTGCTGGCTGTCCAGGATTGCCTGGGTCCGGAAGACTTGGCGAAGCTGAAGCAGTACATCCAGACAAAATCTTGGTGGGATACCGTCGACGGACTGGATGGAGTTGTCGGATCGATCGTCCAACGTTATCCGGAATGCAAACCGATTCTCTTGGAATGGAGCGTGGCGGACGACATTTGGCTTCGGCGCGTCGCCATCGATCATCAACTCGGTTTCAAAGAAAAGACGGACACCGATTTACTGGCAGAAATCATCAAAAATAATTTGAACCAAAAGGAATTCTTCATCAATAAAGCGATCGGTTGGAGTCTGCGCGACTTCAGCAAAACGAATCCCGATTGGGTGCGCACGTTCCTTTCCTTGCATAAGGACGGACTGTCCAATCTGAGCATCCGCGAAGGCAGCAAGTATGTCTGACCGAAAATATTCTTATTCGTTTATCGGTTCGTAAGTGAGCTGCACCAAACCGGAATCGAACGTTTTCGCCGCTATCAATTGCAAAGGCAGCTCTTTGTTGCTCTCTTTGAACAACGGAATCCCTTCACCGAGCAGAATCGGGATGATGGATACGGTGTAGCTGTCGATCAGGCCCTTTTCACGGAACAGGTCGATCGCTTCGGACCCGCCATCGATAAAGATGTCCTTTCCGGGTTTGCGCCGGATCTGATCCAACAGATCCTCCACTGGTCCGTTGTAAAAATGGACCTGACCATCAGAGCCTCGCTCCGTTCGCGAAAACACAAAACATTCACGGCCTGCGTGCGGGAATTCCCCGCCGAAAGACAGCACCTTATCATAGGTCTTCCGCCCCATGATGACAGTATCGATCGTTTCGATAAAATTCGCATAACCGTAATCTTCATCAGATCTGGCGACACTGTCGAGCCACTCGATATTTCCGTCCGAATGCGCGATGTAGCCATCCAGACTGACTGCGATATATACTTTGACGTTTCTCTTTTCCACCTGAACACCCCCATGACTTGTCTACCCCATATAGTCAACTATACGCTTGGTTGACAATCAAGGAAAGAATTTTTCGTTCGGAAATTGGGAAAACCGCAAAAAAGACGATTCAGTGCGAATCGTCTTTTTTGCGTTCAGCCTTATTTTTAGGTTGACAATCAGGCATTTCCCACTTCGTTTACTTGCATAAACTTCACAGCGGATAAGCCAGGATCAAACGGATGGCGGAATTGGCTGCAGCAGCTTCCTTGAACAAGCGGACCAAGGAGTCTCCATAATCACCGAGTTGGTTTTTCACGGTTTGCGGATTCTGTAGGATGATCATTTTGCCGGAATAATCGGTCGTCAGACAATCCCACAAGGCATCGAGGTTATTGCCATAGTATTCGGGGAGATGCAATTTCTTTTTCATATAGGTATGCGTTGCTTTCCGATCGGTCATTTCGCTGCCTTCCAAACGGATGATTTCCATCTTCAATCAATCCCCCTCCCTATACAGCTGTTCGAACGATTCGTAATGATCATCCGTGTAAAAGATAAGACCGTCATTCGAATAGACGATGCGCTCAGCCCCACGGAAGCCACCGTCATAATCGATGTCGGCCTCATAATAGGTCCTGCCCGCTTGCTTCGGAAGCAGTCCCTCGCGATTGCCGAAGAAGTCACCGCCGATGGACATTCTGTCCGTAACTTCCCACAAGTTGCCTTCGGAGTTGTCCCAACCAAGATCCTCGGCTTCGTCCTTCGTCAGGTAGTTGGGCGGCAGCTCGTTGAACTGGTGAAGGTAGGCCGCCACTTCGTCTTTCGTTGAATAGGCTTGCCCTTCCGTGACACCATTGCTGGTTGCCGTTTCGGCCGACTCCTGCGTCTCACTTTCTTGGATATTTTCTTCAATTGTTTGCGAGCTGCTGGCGGCGATGCTGATTGAAGAATCGGGTGTCCGTTCCTCGAAAAGCGAGTCGACGCCATTGAACCATACGGCCAAAATGATCGCCAAAAGCGCGAACAAGCCTTTCAGGCCGCTTTTTAAATTTTTCATCCACTAATCCCCTTTTTGCCAAATGTGTTCCCCGATACGATACAAAAGGAACGCCAAATTGTCCAGTATTTAATCGGAATCCTGTTGATCCGTTCCGACCCGCACCATGATTTCGTTATGCCGGAACATCGGCGGCACGAATGGCGCGTTGAAGGACGCCAGCATATAATTCGAAGAAGGTTGGTACTTTTTCTGCTGAAGCCACTGCGCCAACTTCTCCAGCATGTCGCGCTCTTTCCGATCATTCGAATAACCACCGTACTGGATGACCGCAAAAAGACCGCTATCGAACTTTTTGACGGCCAACGAGGGACTGTTGGGCTGCGGAATATCGTCCCATTCCTCCTTTGGGACAACAAACGCCATCTTCATGCGCTCATCCGAAAGTTCCTGGATCACCGGAACGGTCATGCTGATTTTCCGGTTGGACTGATTGTCATTTGATATATAGCGGAACAAGGTGCCGAACCCGCTGTCCACATCCGGATCACCGGCATTGTCGTATTCCACGATGTAGAAATCCCGGTATTCCCGCAATTCAAATGGCTCCTCCGACAGCACGACCGTGTATTCCGGGCGTTCATATTTAGACATGATATTCCCTCCTCTTTTCTGTTCTCTACAGCTGAATTTTACCATGATTTTTCCTTTTTTCCGAAAAGTTAGACTGCTTGACCGGTTTGGGGCTTGTGCTATCCACAAACAACTGTTATAAATAATTTACAAGCAAATGAGAGCGATACCAATACAGTTGAATGGAGGCGGAAGCCATGCTGAAAAGTTTTTCGTTGCAGGAAAAAAGTTGGATCATGTATGATTGGGCCAATTCCGCCTACTCGATCATCATTTCTTCGGTCATTCTGCCGCTTTTTTATAAATCGATCACGACCGGTGAAGGAATCGCTCCGAATTTAGCCGATTCCTATTGGGGCTACGCGACCTCGGCAGCGACGCTGGTCATCGCCATCTCCGCACCGATACTCGGCACGATCGGTGATTACCCTAAATGGAAAATGCGGCTGTTCAAGTTCTTCTTTGTGATCGGCGTTGTCGCGACCGCAGCACTCAGTTTTACGGACGACTGGCGCCTGTTGCTGGTTTTCTATATGCTCACGACGGTCGGCTTTTCAGGCGCAAACATCTTCTATGATGCCTTTTTGGTAGATGTCGCGACCGAGGATCGGATGGACCGGGTCTCCACTTACGGGTTTGCGATGGGTTACATTGGCGGCAGCACGATCCCATTCGTGCTTTCGATCCTGCTGATCATGTTCGGCGAGAGGATCGGCATTCCGCGGAAGACGGCCATCAAAACTTCCTTCCTGTTCACGGCTTTTTGGTGGATTGCCTTCACGATTCCGATGTTGCGCAATGTGAAACAACGTTATTTTGTCCCGGCCAGCGAACACATCATCCATGACAGTTTCGCCCGGCTTTACCAAACGCTCCATCAAATCCGCAGCAATAGGAAAATGTTCCTGTTCCTGATCGCCTATTTCTTTTACATCGATGGCCTGAACACGATCACCCACATGGCCGCCGTCTTCGGCGACAGCATCGGGATCGTGTCCGACATGCTTATGATCGCCGTGCTGGTGATCCCGATCCTGTCCTTTCCCTTCACTATCCTGTATGGAAAACTGGCCCAACGTTTCGGCAGTAAAAAGATGATTTTGGTGGGCATCGTCATTTATCTGTTCGCCTGTCTGCTGGCTTTCCGGATGACCACCGCAGTGGAATTCTGGATCCTCGCTACGCTGGTCGCCACTTCGCAAGGCGGTATCCAAGCACTGTCGCGTTCCTATTTCGCCAAGCTTGTGCCGAAGGAGAATGCCAATGAGTATTTCGGTTTCTACAATATCCTCGGCAAGTTTGCGGCCATCATGGGGCCGGCCCTCTATGCGCTCACGAGCCAATTGACCGGCGACTCACGCAACGGGCTCGCCAGCATTTCCCTGCTCTTCATCATCGGAGGCGTGCTGATGCTGCGGACAGAGGGAAATTGATCCGGCTTTTCCTCTGTCCCATTCCCTAAAGGCTGACTTCCAAACGGAATCAGCCTTTTTGATTTGTCGGTGGCTATTTCTTTTTGACGAATCCAGAAAGCGGACGTTTGACGAGTTCCGTGACGATAAGATAAGCGAAGGCGATTCCCAAAATGATCCCCAAATGCGTCATTGTCGGCGTTTGGAATCCAAAGAAGGCTGCAGTGGCGGGAATCATCGGCAATCCGACGGCGAGTGCCATGGCGATCACCGAGAGGAACACAATCGACGGTGCGGGCCAGCCTGCCTTGGTGATCGGCGCCAAGGAGCGGATGGAAAGCATCAACAATATCTCCGTCAATACGCTGGCAATGAACCAGTTGGTCTGCAGCACTGCCGGAGAAATCCGAAAGAACAGCCCGAAGCAAATGAAATCGAAGACCGTGCTCACGAGCCCCATCGTGACGAAAATGATGTAGAGGGAATGAAGATCATACCGCTGCGGCCGTTCCACTTCCTGAGCCGATACCCGGTCAAACGCGATGGCCATCATTGGAAAGTCGGACAGCAGATTCAGTAGCAGCAGCTGTTTCGGCAACATCGGCAAAAAACTGATGAAGAGCGAACCGATGGCGACCGCATAAAAATTACCGAAGTTCGAAATCAAAGTGGCGCGGATATATTTCATCGTATTGGCGTGCGTTTCCCGACCAAAGCGGATGCCTTCAATGATCACCCGCAGATCGTTCTGCAGCAATACGATATCGGCGGTCTCACGGGCGACATCGGCCGCCGACTGCACGACCATCGAGACATGCGCCGCCTTCAAAGCCGGTGCATCATTGATCCCTTCACCCAAGTAACCGACCGTGAACTGTTCCTTCAGAAGTTGGATCACTTCCAACTTCTGCTCGGGCGTCGTCCGGGCAAAGACCCGAATCGAGGACAGGCGTTTCTTCCTTTCGACAGGCGGCAATTCCAAAAAGGCGGCAGCCTCAGTGACTTCAGCGCTCTCCGTAACCAGGCCTGCTTCCCTTCCCACTGCCTCAGCCACTTTCAGGGCATCGCCGGTGATGACTGTGATGGCGACATTCATCTGTTTTGCGGCAGCCACCGTCGCAATAGTGGAATCCTTGATACGGTCAACAAAAGAGACAAATCCACCGAAACGCGCTCCGGTGCCATCATCATAGCTCACTCCCAACACCCGGTGGCCTTTTTCTTCCTCATTCTGCAGCCAATCCTCAACTACATCATGGGAAATCAGCCCTTCCCCGAAGAAATATTCCGGGCTTCCGCGGCGGATGTGCAGCGTCGTACCATCCGAATGTTTCACGACTGCACCGTTGCTGCGCAACGCCGGATCGAAGGCTTCCTCCTGCTCGAGACTGTATCCCTCCACGATTCGGCGTTGCTCTGCCGATAGGGCCTCATCGCTTGCATGGTCGAAAGGTTCCGGTATCCGATCATGCAGGTTGATGGCGGCCAAGCGCGCCAAGACCAGCGGATCGTAAGGCGATCCCGCCATCGGATAAACATTGCTGAAAACAAGGTGGTTTTCCGTGATTGTGCCGGTCTTATCGGTGCACAACAGATTGACGGATCCCAAATCCTGGACTGCGGAAAGCCGCTTGACGATGACATCGCGTTTGGCGAATTCCAGAGCGCCTCTCGAAAGGGAGAACGTCAGCACCAAAGGCAAAGCTTCCGGGATGGCCGATACTGCCAGGGCAATCGCGAAAATCAGCAGGCCCGTGACATCCGCCTGCCGGCCTTCGATCAGGATATTGGCCACCACGACGAATCCGAGCGTCAGCAGCGTCACCTTCATGATGAAGTTGCTTATTTTGTCCACACTCTTGACGAGTTCACTCTCTGGCTGGACCGCGGATGCCGTCTTAGCGATATGCGCCAATTGCGTCTCCTGGCCGATTGCGATGACCTCAGCCAAGGCATTCCCCCTCACGATAACAATCCCTTGCAGCAAGCGCTCTTCATCGGCAGCGACTGTATCCTTGTCGGCGCCGGTTGCATTTGAAGCGGACGCGCGTTTCGAAACCGGGATGCTTTCTCCCGTAAAGGTCGTTTCATCGACCAGAAGATCGCGGGCAACGCGGACAATGGCATCGGCCGGCACTATGTCTCCCGACTCAAGCTTCAGTATGTCACCGGGAACCAATGAATCCGTCGGCACTTCCTTTTCCATTCCATCCCGCATCACCGTAATCGTGTTCAATAAGTAAGCTTTCAATTTATCGGCTGCCTGATTCGATTTGTGCTCCTGATAGACATTCAATGCTGTGCCAAGGAACACAAACAGCAGGATAAAAGCACCGTCGATCGGCTCTCCCAGAGAAAAGGTCACCCCCGCCGCAATCAGCAGCATCAAATTGAAGATGCCCCGGAATTGTCTCAGAATCAGGCCAAGGAGTCGATTACGCGGTACCGGCAATGCGTTCGGTCCGTATCGGGCTCTCCGTTCAGCCGCTTCCGCTTCCGTCAATCCTTTCCATTCAGTCTTGTTTGTCATAACTCATCATCGCAGCTTTCGCATCAAAATAAGTGAAATCCCCTTCGTCATAATGCCAGACCGTCTGCAGTTCCATCGGCTGGCGGATGCCGTTGATCTCCTTGTAGCCGCCGCAGAGCGCCGACCATCTGACTTTTTCGCTTTTCCCATCCATCGTCGTGGCTTCCCGGTCATCGGTCGTGAAGGCTACCATTTCATCATCTTCATTGAACGTGAAAATCCCTTCCGCACTGATGCCGTGCGCCGTGATCACCGCTTTGGCGTGGTGCGCATCGATTGCTTCCCATCGGATATAATCCTGCAGGGCCGCATTCGGAACGAAGAGGCATTCGGACAGGAACGTCACCAAACTGGCCCTGTCCATCGCTTCCCCGTCGATGTCGAACAGCGTGATATTTTTTGCGACAATCCCCTTCATCGAGCCTTTGCCGTCGACATAGGCATCCACCCCTTCGAAAGGTATGCCATAGAGCGAACTGTCGATGTAGGCGATGCGGTCAGGCCCGTCCACAAAGTTATATTGCGTGTAGGCAATCTTGATGGTCTTTTTTCCCTTTCCGAGCGAAAAGGCGACATCCGGAAAAACGACCTTCATGTAGGCCATCTTCGGTTTCCCGAGATGTCCGCAGCGGCGCAGATGGCGTCGGACAGGGCCAGGCAGCGTCGCAATATCCGCTTCCGTGAAGCGCCCCTTTACCGGCTCCGTTTCCTTCAACAAATCCTCCGCCAAATCGGTAAATTCCCTTGCAGCCTTCGAGGGAGTTGTGCGCAGGTAAGCATGGACAACACCGGCAGTCCCGAGCAGGACCCCACCAACCGCAATGATTTTCTTTATCGCTATCATTTTCTCTTCCATCCTTTCGCAATATAAGTGAACTTTAAGTGTACTTTTCCCGAAACAGATTGACGACAGCAAGCAATATGGATATAATCACCCTGACATTATTTTCAGATTTGAAATCAAAGGAGAACGGACTACTAATGAAAAACGCATCAAATACACAGAACAACACAATCGTCAGCTTGAAAGAATTCACTGCTAATCCAGCGCCGCTTGGCTTATTGGGCTTCGGAATGACAACAGTCTTGTTGAACATCCACAATGCAGGTTACTTCCCGATGAACACGATGATTTTGGCTATGGGCATTTTCTTCGGCGGCATGGCGCAAGTCATTGCAGGCATCATGGAATTCAAGAAAAATAACACATTCGGCGCAACTGCTTTCACTTCTTACGGCTTTTTCTGGCTTTCCCTTGTCGGAACGATCGTTATGCCCGGTCTTGGTATGGGCGAAGCGGCTTCGGCTCAAGCGATGGCTGCTTACCTGTTCATGTGGGGGCTGTTCACTTTGGGAATGTTCGTCGGAACCTTGCGCATCAGCAAAAACCTGCAGATCGTCTTCGGTTCTTTGACATTGCTTTTCTTCCTGCTCGCTTTGGGAGACTTCACCGGCAATGAAATGATTTCTAGAATCGCTGGATACGAAGGTATCTTCTGCGGATTCTCAGCAATCTACGGCGCTTTGGCACAAGTTCTGAACGAAGTATACGGCGAAGAAGTCCTGCCGTTGGGCAATGTGACGACTGTCAAGAAAACAGCAAAAATCGAAGTAGCTACAAGCAAATAAACGACTGAATCCAATAAAAAAAACGGGCGCTATGCAACATGATTGCATAGCGCCCGTTTTTTGCCTTTTCGGTGGCGTTCCTCGATTTTCCGTTGAGGAGTGTCATTCGAAGTCAGCAGCAATCGTTTTACGGGGCTGGCTTGTGCAACCTGACCTGAAAATATACCTACTGCTCTGTCCTGAATAATGACTGGGTTTGATTGATTTTTATTGGTCGCATCTTGGCGGACTATCTGTTGACGATCCGGCAACAATGGATCCTGGCGGCTTTCTTTTTGCCCTCTTCGATTTCCAGATCGAAGGCTGCCCGTTCTTCCGGAGTCAAGTCGTTGATCGACAGGAAACTCAGGTTGGACAGTCTGTACGTTTCCTTCACATCGCTGTCGTTTCCGAAGGCTGTCGCTTCGATGTTGTTCAGCACCTTTTCCGGATTGCCGGCTCCCATCATTTCCAAGCTTTCTTTGTCCTGCTCGGAGAAACGCATCGCCAAATCGAGCGTCGTCGTCTTGTAGACGGTGCTGCCCATGAAGGTGATCCTAGTCAAATATTCATTCGTGTCCTCATTGTAAAGGATGTATTCTTTTGCTTTTGTCTGTTCCATAACTAATTGGTTCCCTCCAAAAATACCGGTCCGCCGCTCAACGGGAACCTGTTTTGTTTGCAATTCCATTATAGACCATCCATCCCGCTTTTCACATACCTACAGCGATAGTTTGCCGGTTCAGACCGGCTTTTTGCTGTTTCGGTAGGCATCATGAAAGCCTTCGAAAGAGTCCAACAGGAAAATGAACAGGAAGACGGCTTTGATCGAATTGAATGCGGTATTGAGTACCCGTTGCCCATCGGTGGCTTCGGCGATTTTCGCGACTAGCTCCGGATTCAGGATGGCTGTATCTCGAAGGATGAACCACAGCAGCAAAAAGGACAGGACATTCAGGATCAGATTGGCGGTCGCTACCGGGTAAGTCCACTTCCTGAAAACGAGCTTGCTGGCTGAGAAGAACAATTGCAGCACCAACATGCCGTTGATGTAAGGCAGGTAATTGCGGAACACTTCCTGATCCAGCATCGGAATCATTTCCCTGCTGCCGTCCATCGTATAGTAGAATCCCAAGAGATGGCTGTATTGGTTGACGAGGACGAGGAAAAGCACCGTAAAGATGATGCCGATGATGACCCCAATCCTGCTGAACGGTTTCTGCGGAACTTCCTTCTCAGGCAGATCAGCCAGACTCCAGTCTTCCTGGATTTCCCTCAAAATTTTCTCTTTTGCCGTCCTTTCCATGATGGCGAACACGAGTGTCACCCACCCGAAAGCCCCGATCGCCACACTCAGTGCCGTTGCAAATAGCTGTCCGACGAAACGCCAAACGCTCTCGCCGTTGACGATGAAATCGACGGTATTCCCGATCAACGTTCCGATGACTGCGACCGTCATGACGATTTTTACGATCATAAAGTAAGTTCCGTACAGTTCCGGTCCGATCAGATGGGGCGCTTCCTTCAGTTGCCTTTCAGCCAATAGTCTTGGATTCCCCAATCCTCTCAGCACTTCGCGTTCCGTTTCCTCCGAGACATCTCCGCGTCCTGCCAATCGTTCCGCAATGATGCGGCGCATGGCCTTTTCCACTTCAGCCTTTTCGCCTGGTGGAATATGCTTCAGTCCGGCAGCGATGTACCTTTCCTGCAGTTCCATTTTTACCCCTCTTTTCTTAGTTCCCTTTCAGCCTTTGACTACTGCGACGGTCTTGAGGCGGCGGACCGGTTCGACAAGATCCAGTTCTTGCGAGAGTACGAAGTCGATGGCTTTATAGGCAAAGCGCGATTCCGTGCCGACATCGGTCCGTTTGGCTTTCGCGAGAAAGACGCCCAATGCCCTCAAATCCAGGATCGTGTCCTGGACACTGAATTGTTCCCTTGCATCCAAACGGCTCATGCGCCGGCCTGCGCCGTGCGAACAGGAGAGGAAGCTTTCCGGATTGCCTTTGCCTTTCACCAGATAGGAATACGTCCCCATCGCACCCGGGACGATGCCCATTTCACCTCTTCCGGCGCGGATGGCGCCTTTGCGGTGGACCCAGACATCTTTCCCGTAATGCTCCTCAAGCGCGGCGTAATTGTGGTGGCAGTGGACGGCATCCGACAAGTTGACATGGTTGATGCCTGCGTACTTTTTCACCCAGAGCCGGACGATATCGAGCACCTTCTCCATCATCTGGTTGCGGTTCTCCTCGGCGAAATCCATCGCCAATTGCATCCAGCGGAGATACAGTTTTCCGAGTGCGCTTTCGGTGGAAATATAGGCCAAATCCCACTCGGGAGGGACCGGAGACTGGTCTTGTTTGTTCACTTCCTTGGCCAATTCGTTGAAATAATGGCAGATCTTGAAGCCAAGATTGCGCGATCCGGAATGCAGCATGATTCCAAGCCGTCCCTGGTCGTCCGTCTGCAGTTCGATGAAATGGTTGCCGCCGCCGAGCGTACCGACCTGATAGGCCGCATCGTCCAGTTCCTTCATCAATTCCTGCGGCATTGTTTCCTTTTCCTCGGGCGTCAGCCCTTCGAGGAACCGGGCGACCGATTCGCATTGCTGTTTTTTCTTATGGTGCTCGAAACCGGTCGGGATATTCCGCAGGATGTCGCCCGCAATCGCCTGGGCCAGTTTACCGTTCGGCGTTTCTATTTCGATCAGCCGTTCTACCGGGATGTTCGTCTGGACAAAGCTCATCCCACAGCCGATATCCACCCCGACCGCATTCGGGATGATAACCTTTTCGGCAGCGATGACGCCGCCGATCGGCATGCCGTAGCCGGAATGCGTATCCGGCATCAGCACGACCCATTGATGCAGAAACGGCAGATTCGCCAGGTTCTTCGCCTGTTGTAGGCATTCCTCACCGATTTGTTCCTCATTTTCCAGCCATACTTTGATCGGCCACTTCTGTTCCTCGGGATTGAAGATAGTAATCATCTTTTGGTGCCCCCTTCCGATTATCCTTGGATCAAAATCATTTCAATTGCCGATCTTGTTTCGCGACCATATCACTGACCTGTTGCATCAGGTCTTCAATCTGCCTTTCTCGGCGCGGATTCATCCAGTTGATGACGCCTTTGCCGATGACGTCGGCGCCGTGTTCTTCGCACAAAGCCGCCATCTGCTTCAAGGCGCGGTTGCCGCCCATCCAAGGGAACGGGAAGGCCTGGGTCACGAAAAGGAGCGCAGGTTTGCCCTCGAGTTGGCCGATTTCCGAAAAATAATGCTTCAGTACAGCTGAAGCGGAAGCTCCTCTGACCGGTCCGGCGATAATCAAGAGATCGTTCGCCTGCGGATCGGGATAGATTTTCAGCTTCACATTCTCAATCTTTGCTTCATTAATTTTTTCTTCTCCGATAGTCTGCAGCCGTTCGATTTCCACTTCATGCCCGTCAGCTGTCAGCCTTTCCTGCAGCCGCTCCGCTACCGACAAGGTATTGCCGGTCAATGAATGGACGATGATCCCGATTTCCATAGCCTTTCCCACTTTCTTTTTTTAATTTACGCCTCTAATGGATGTGTTTCGTCTGTCCGGAAGCCGGCCTAGCAGCAACCTCGACTTTGATCCGATCGGGGTCTTCGAAAAAGACGGCGTAGTGTTCCTTTCCGCCTGCGAAAGGATGCCTTTCGGGATACAGCAACGGGATGTTACGGCGTTGCAGTTCCGCATATAGTTCGTCCACCTCATGCTTTGTATCGACCGCTAAGGCCAAATGGTTCAATCCTGTCCGACCGCGGTGATAAGATTCGTCCAGGAAGCGGTCGGATGTCTGTACGAAGACGATGTAAGAATCACCTTCCTTATAGCTGAAACCTTGCTCCCATTCCTGGTATTTGCTGAAGCCTAGCTTTTCCAACAGCCAGGACCAGAATGCCTTGCTGGCGGATAAATCGCTGACATTGATTTCGATATGATGGATGAGACTCAATTTCCCCACTCCCTTTTCTTAGGATGCCTTTCACGCTTACAATTCAGAAGCTGATTCTTTGTCCAACAGATGCTGGTTTGTTATAGTCAGTATATCAGTATCTTATCTGCATAGATCATTCGGAAAAATGGAGGAAATTATGAAACTCAGCATCTTGGATCAAGTCCACATCACTGCAGGAGGCAATGCCGAACAGGCCCTGCAAAACGCCAAAGAACTAGCGCAACTAGGCGATACGCTCGGTTATGAACGCATCTGGTTCGCCGAACACCACGGCAGCCAACTGATGGCGAGTGCCGCTCCCGAAATCATTGCCGCCTTCATCGCAGCAGCGACCGAGCGGATCCGTGTCGGAACAGGCGGCGTCATGATGATGCATTACTCTCCATTGAAAATCGCGGAAGTCTTCAAAACGCTGTCCGGCTTTGCGCCCGGCCGGATCGACCTGGGCGTTGGCCGAGCCCCCGGAGGCGACCATCGATCCATGCACGCATTGGCGCAAGGCAACCCGCCCCAACTAGAAAATCATTACGAAAAATTGCAGACAATTCTGGATCTCCTGGAGGACCGGACACCGCATGATCCACTTTATCGCGGCATTCCGGCTGCTCCTGTCGCTGTGACGATTCCGCAGACCTGGCTTTTGGGATCCAGCGGCAACAGCGCCGTGCAGGCCGGCAGAATGGGCGTGGGCTATTCCTTTGCGCAGTTCTTCACCGGGACGCTTGATAAAAGCATTTTCAATCTCTACAAGAACAACTTTATCCCATCCGCAGCCATGCCCGAAAAGCAGATCAATGTCGCCTTCCACGCCATTGTGGCGGATACGCGCGAAGAAGCGCTCTATGAAGAGTTGCCATATGCAATCTTCAAAATGCAGCTATATCGTGGGATGATGCGCAACCATCTGATGACTCCGGAACAAGCCGCTGCTTATCCGCTGACGGAAATCGAGAAACAGCTCATCAATGACATCCGCAAAACGCATATTCTCGGAACCGCAAAAGAGGCCGCCGAAACATTGCTGAATCTGCAGGACCAATACGGTTTCGATGAAGCGATGATCATCAGCATGCCGCATTCCCAACAGGCGCGGCTCAAAACTTATTCCTTATTGGCGCAGGAGCTGTTCTAGACTGTCTACCGCATCAAGCTCGGCCATTCTCTTCAAGGGGATGGCTTTTTTGGGCTTGTGCCCGTTCCAATGTTTCGGTAATCCTTTTTTGGCGGGTATCGGGACGTTTTGCCTGTGCGATCCAGAAAAGATAGTGGGCCTTTTCGCCGGTCGGCCAGCCTTCGAAACACGCGCGGGCTACCGGATCATCCTTGAATGCCTGCTCCAATTCTTCGGGCAGCTCCGGGACTTCCTTCGAGGAATAGGCCGCTTGCCATTTCCCACTTGTCTTCGCCGCTTGTATCGCCACCAATCCGGCTTCGGTCATTCTGCCTGCCTCCATCAAAGCCTCGGCACGCCTCCGGTTGATAAGCGACCACACACTCCCTGCCCGGCGGGGGGTCATACGGATGATGAAGCTTTCTGCATCCAAACTGTACATTTTGCCGTCGATCCAACCGAAGCAAAGGGCCTCTTCGACCGCTTCCGCGAGCAGGATACCCTCGCCTTTAGCATGGGCTTTTTTGATTTTCAGCCAAACCTGATCTTTTTGGTCATAATTTTTCGCCAGCCAGTCATGCCATTCCTGAGGCCGTTGCAAGCTGAGCCAATCTTTTGGAAATCCGGTTGCAGCCATCTGAGCGCTCCTTCCACGTCGACTTTTTTCTTTAAAACTCAACCGTCCTGATCATAATATTCCAGTACCCGCAGGCATCTGAGCGTGTTCCAGCGGCTTGGCTTTCCGGCCTGTTCCATCTGAAAATGCACCTCGCCAGGATGATGGGCCTGCATTTTCCAGCGTCCGTCAGGCAGGCGTTTCTCCCTCAGAACGTCCAAAGCATCCTGCAGCCTTTCATCATAGGGATAACCGACACTTTGGAAATAATCGAGCGCTCGCAAAATATCATAGCGCCAACGCGGCGGGTAGACCAATTTCAAAAAGCTTGGATGGATGACCGCGCCGGTATGATCGGATTTATACAGCCGGTGCCGCAGAAGGAATTCCTGAGCCTCTCTTTCAACCCGCTTCAACTCATCCGCTCGGTAGGCATAACCGGCAACGATGTATTCCCGGATGCCCTCCAGAATGCTGAGCGTGGAATGCATCGAACTGTGGCGGGCACCGGATCGGTTCAGCCGGCAATTGAAGCCGCCATCGGACAACTGCTGACTGAGGATGAAATCGACCACGGATTGGAATTTTTCTTCTTCCGTCCCGAAATAACAGGCATAGTTAAGGAACATCCCGTTGACGCAAACATCGCTCTGCTCGATGCTCTTCGCCGGATTGACGCCGCCGTCGGACGCGATGACGGTCGCAAGGATTAATTCCAGCGCCTTTTTTATTTCCGGTGTCGCCGGTGCGCAGAGGTTCCGCAGATCCAGCAGGGTGTAATGGCTGCTCGTCCATTTCGGTTGATAGAACGCGCGGCCCCAATGCCCGTCAGGCTGTTGCTGCTCCAAAAAGGCGCGGCCCCAGCCTTCTTCAGCTATCCTGTTTTTCAAGTCAGGCAATATAGTCGGATCATCATGCAACAGATCGCGCCTTGTCTGATATTGGATGGCTGGATCACCTTCCAAAAGCCACGCGATGATTTCCTCCCTATTCATTTCCATCGGTCCTTCCTTATTTTCGCTTCAATCGTAATAAATGCTGCCGCCGATGAATTCCCTCAAAATGGAATTGAACGGCACTTTGGACACATCCAGTGGTTCGAAGAAACTAAGCAGATTCAGGAGCCGTTCGCGCGTGTCGTAATAAGGGCTGTCGGCGGGAATCTTCTGCAGCGCCGTTTCCGCGAAGGGTCGCAGTGCGTTCATTTCGTAGAGCATGCTGGAATTGAACATTACGTCGGCTTCTTCCTGGAATTTGAAGATGTTCTGGTATTCGCCGCGGCGCACGCTGTCCCATTGGTGGATCGTATTTTCCGGTGTGACGCCCCGGTATTTGTCATCCCTCACCAAACGCCTGAGCAGACGGATTTCCGAAGTCGGAACTCGGCTCATCAGGTCGATGTTAAGTCCGCCTAGTGCACTGATGTAGATTTTATAGATCAGGTTGCGGTTGATGCTGGTGACCAATTCCGGATTCAGCGCATGGATGCCTTCAATGATAAGGATCTCCGATGGGCCGACTTGCATCGGTTTATATTCGGCCAGACGCTGGCCAGTGATGAAGTCGAATTGAGGAACGGATACGCGCTCGCCAGCGATCAACTGAGCGATCTGTTGCTTCAGCAAGGGCAAATCCAACGCCTCCATACTGTCGAAGTCGTACTTTCCGTCGGCATCCCGAGGTGTATGCTCTCTGTTCACGAAATAATGGTCCAACGACAGTGCGATCGGCTTCAGCCCGTTCACTTCCAGCTGTGTTGATAATCTTTGAGTGAAGGACGTTTTCCCTGAAGAGGAAGGCCCCGAAACCAACAGAAGGCGCAAGGCACGCCGATGCTGCAGGATGGCGTCCGCAATGATGGAAATTTCCTTTTCATGCAAAGCTTCGGCGATGCTGACCAACTTCATCGTGCGGCCGGATCGGATATAGTCATTCACGTCTTGGACCTGTTCAATGTTGATATTATCCATCCAGCGTTGATTCTTTTCGAACGCAGCTGATAGCTGCACCGGCGGAATCAGTGGTCTGTCGCTGCCTTTGTCGATGTCCCCGAAATCCACGATGAACCCATAGGAAAACGGCAAGATGGTAAAAGGTTCCACAAGGAAAGTATCCGTAAAAGCCGGATAGACAGCCTTCACGATGATGTCCCCCACCTGATAATGGTAATAGCCGCCTTCTTTCCGGAGCAACACGATGCTGCTGTCTTTTTCGACCCACTCCCGCAGTTTCCGTTCGATCTGCTTCACTTCCCTCGTCGACAGAATCGATCCGTACAGGTTGCAGAAGACACCTTCCAAAATGGAGTAGGATGTCTTCAGCGTCTCTTCCGGAAAGAGGTCATGCACAACCTTGATCAAACCCAATTTGACTGTCTGGCGTCCTTTGTGCAGATGCGTCTCACTCATGATGTTTTCCCCCCTTACGCTCTCTTTATGGTTGCCTAATTTCTGAAGAAGGCTGTCGTCCCCTTGTTTCCGAAAACCGGTACGCTTCCCTCAGCCAAACGTCGACGGCATCCGTCAGATCTGCTTCTTCCGCAATGATGACGTGGTGCGTCCATCTGCCGGGGTACGGTTCGATGGCTTCAACAATCTGGTCATCCACAATCCGGCGCCCGCAGCCGAAGCTCAGCACCAGGCTGTGCAACGGCCGCTTTCTGTCCGTCGGCTGGGGCATCCAGACCCAGGCGAATTGTGTCCGCGTCGCAAAAGAAATCTGGGTCTTTGTCACCGTGATGATGGCGGGTCCGATCGCCCGGATTTTTCTTTCCACAGCCATGAACAAAGCGTTGGTTTCCGGTTTCCCGGCAAAAAATGCTTCCACTTCTTTGTTGATCAGTACGTCCGTCATATTATCGCCTCATTCTTTGTTATCTCTGGGCACACGCTCTTTGTCACTCCACCAGGAATACGATTTTCGTCAGCAGTTCGCTTTCGGGAACCTCTTCCGGAGAATTATAATAATGCTCATAAACCGGACCAAGCGGCTTGTAACCCTGGTCCTTGATCCATTTCTGGATTTCTTCATAGGCGGGCGGCATCTCCATGTAAGGGCCTTTGTACATGCACGCGACCTGTTTTCCAGCCGGGATGTGTCCGGGTTGGATATCCCCTTTGCCCGGCAATTCTTTGGATACCGGAAAGCCGATTTCCAATTCGAGCCTTTCCATATCCATGTTGAAATAGCCGACGAACGCGGGACCCACTGGCTGTTCGCCCAATTCCATGATGTGCGTTACGATGTCCATGAATGCCTTCCCCAATATTTTCGGAAGCTCGCCCACGTAAGTAACCGTTCTCAAAACCAAAGTGGGTTGTTCCTGGGTTTCAACCATTTCGATAATATAACTCATCTTCCTCGTCCCCTTTTCCGAAGCCTATTGTCTCATGTTTATTTTATCACTTACGCAGGCGCAGAACCATCAATACGATGGGCCCGGTAGATGACGAACGCTCCGGGACGAATTCCCGGTGAGGGCCGCCTCGCCGGGAATTTCCTATCCTTTCCGCGCCGATTTCCCGGTGAAGGCCACCTTGCCGGGAATTCCCTATCCTTTCCGCGCCTATTTCCCGGTGAAGGCCGCCTTGCCGGGAAACTGCCTGTAAACGCAAAACAGGTCCCGGCGCCAATTCAGGTGAATTGCCGCCGGGACCTATTTCTCATCAATCAAACAACATCATTGGTAATCATTTCAGTATGGACGGCGCTTGTTTCTTCGCGAAGAGCACATAGCCGATCGCCACGCCCATGAGCACGATGCAGGCGATGACGGTCATGATGATGCTTGTATATTGACCAGCGAAGCCGTCCTGGGACATGTGTTTGATCAATATGCCCGCGTACGCCCAGATGATCACGAGTCCGTATGCGATATCGTGGTTGCGGATCATCGTGACGGCTCCGATTGCAAGACCGATGATGATGATAAGAACCGTCCAGACCGACTCGGGGATGCCGAAGCCGTTCCAGCCGATATCTACCAAAAGCGCCGTGATGTTCGCGATGGTCGCCACTGTGATCCAGCCGTAATAGACGCTGAAAGGCAGACGGATGAACAGTTTTTCCTTCTGATCGAGTTTTTCCTTTTTGATCGTCTCATTGATGTAGATCAAACTCAGCAGAATGACCAGCATCAGAAGCACCGACAACGCAATCATACCGTAATGCCAGCTGAAGATCCACGCGGCGTTCACCACTGAGCTGACCGAAAAGACGATGCCGACTTTGCGCAACAGTTCCGTCTTCACTGTGCTCTTGTCGCCTTGAAAAATGCCGTATTGATACAACGTGTACCCCGCCAGCAAAAGATAAATGACGCCCCAGATCGAAAAGGTCAATCCAGCAGGCGCAAACAAGTTCGGATAGGAATCCGAGACCGCACCGGTGTCGATCCCGTTTATCGGCAGGATGTTGGCCAAGGCATTGACGACAATCATGATCAGGTATGTCACCGCTACAGTGAGTTTGATGGGTGCATCGAGTTGTTTCGTTTCCATCTTTATTTCCTCCTCTTCCGTTGTATCCTCCAGCATGTGGTTTTACATGCAAAATAAAAATGTTCTTCTAAGTCAATAATACTCAAAAAGGAGCATCTATGCAAATATTGAGATAGCTTTTTGGGTGAGAAATTTTTCAGTTGTCAAGTCTCAATTTTTTGACATTTTTTCTAGTGAGGAGTACCTTTAAGTTGACAGAAAATTCGTTCACTCTTACCCATCTTCATCTAAAAAACGTTATCTCCTTCCCAATCCCAAATCCCAATCACTTTGAAATGAAAGGACGAAAAAATGAACAGGAATCAGAAACTCTACGGGTTGGCCACATTGTTGAGTCTATTGCTGTTGGTCGGTTGTACCGCGGACAATGATACCGCGACAAGCGAGTCTTCTGCAGTCAGTTCATCGGACGTGGTCGAAAGCAGTTCCGAACAAGAGGAATCCATCATGGAAGACAGTGATGAGAGCGACATGGAGGAAGAATCGATCGAATCACCCTATAACAGCTACGGTGCGGTCGGTGCGGTCGGTGCCCTGGCGGACACCGATTTGACGATGGAAGAGATGTTCGTATATGCCATCCAGGATGAACAATTGGCTCACGGAGAATACGCCTACGTACTGGAAACCTTCGGGGATGAAGCCCCATTCAACAACATCATTTCTTCTGAAGCCCAGCACATCAACGAAATGACCATTCTGTTCGAAAAATACAGTTTGGCTATTCCGTCTGATGAATCAGCCGATCACATCGAACGGGCGGCGGGTATAAGAGAAGCATTGGATAACTGCGCCACAGGGGAAGTGGACAACATCGCGATGTACAACAAATTCCTCGAACAGGATATCCCAGATGACGCGCGCGCCACTTTCACGGCTTTGCGCAACGCTTCAGAAGGGCATTTACAGGCATTCCAGAAGAGTCTCGATAAGTATTGAAAAGCAAACCTTAAAAAGGGAGGTGCCTCATTACGAGGTATCTCCCTTTTTTCACCGTCATTTCACCCAAAATGACGGTGAAAACCAAATATTGGGGGATAAAAAAACTGCTCCCTTTCTTGAAGGTGTCTTGACACCTGTAAAGCAACGTGATATATTCATTTTCATTAAACTATCACGAAAAAGGGGAAGCAACCATGGATGAACTTACGGAAAGACTATTGCAGCTGAAAGCAGAAAAGGATGCCGTCATTCTCGCACATTACTACGTTCCTGGAGCCGTTCAAGATATCGCAGATTTCATCGGGGATTCGTACTATTTGAGCAAAATTGCTGCACAAGTCACTGAAAAAGTGATCGTTTTCTGCGGCGTCGCCTTCATGGGCGAAAGCGCCAAGATGCTGAATCCGGATAAAGTCGTCCTGATGCCCGATCTGAAGGCGGATTGCCCGATGGCTCATATGGTCAAGATCCGCGATATCCAGAATATCCGCGAGAAATACGAAGATGTCGCGGTCGTCTGCTACATCAACTCCACCGCCGAAATCAAGGGTTATGCCGATGTCATCGTCACGTCGTCCAACGCGAAAAATGTCATCGCCGCCCTTCCCAATCGCTACATCTACTTCATTCCCGACGAGCACCTGGGCAGATACATTTCCCGCCAGCTTCCCGAGAAAACCTTCCTCTTCAATGACGGCTATTGCCCGATTCATACCAGCATCCGCGTGGTCGATGTCCTGAAGATGAAACGCGACCTTCAGCAAGCCGAAGTCCTGGCCCACCCTGAATGCAAAGAGGAAATCCTTAATTTGGCTGACTTTGTCGGCAGTACATCGGACCTCGTCGCCTATACCGAAAAGAGCCCATCCCAGGATTTCATCATCTGCACGGAAATCGGCGTCATCCATGAAATGGAAAAACGATCGCCGGGCAAAAGGTTCCATGCACCTTCCGTTGGGCAGGTCTGCCCCGACATGAAACTGAACACCGTTGAGAAAATCATCGCCGCTTTGGAGACTTTCGAACCTGCTGTGGAAATGGATGAATCATTGCGCATAAAAGGACTGCAGCCGTTAGAACGGATGCTGGAATTGGCCGAGGTGAAGACTTATGCGCAACTATGACGTCCTCATCATCGGAACTGGAGTAGCCGGTCTTTTTGCAGCCCTCAACCTCGGCTGCGACAAAAAAATCTTGATCGTCACCAAGGGGACTTTGGAAGAGAATGATTCCTTCCTTGCCCAGGGCGGCATCTGCGTCCAACGCGACGAAACGGACTTCGAGCCTTTCCTCGAGGACACGCTGCGTGCCGGCCATTACGAAAATAACGAAGCGGCAGTTGCAACCATGATCACTTCTTCACAGAATATCATCAACGACCTGATCGGTTTGGGCGTCGCCTTCGACAAGAAGGGAACCGGCTTTTCCTACACGAAAGAAGGCGCACACTCCAGAGCCAGAATCCTTCACTGCAAGGATATGACCGGCAAGGAAATCAACAGCAAACTGATTGCATGCGTAAAAGAGTTGCCTAATGTGACCCTTCTTGAGAACAACACACTTATCGATCTGTTGGTCGCCGACGAACGTTGCCACGGCGTTGTGCTCCGCGAAAAATCCGGTAAGCTTTCCAATGTCTATGCCCAAAATACGCTGCTTGCCACCGGCGGCATCGGTGGCCTGTTCAGCAAATCGACCAACTTCGCGCATTTGACGGGCGACGCCATCGCTATCGCCTTGAAGCACGGCATCCGCGTCAAGGACCTGAATTATGTTCAGATCCACCCGACTTCCCTCTACACGGGCCGCCCGGGGAAAGCTTTCCTGATGTCGGAGTCTTTGCGCGGGGAAGGTGCCATCCTCGTCGGAAAAGACGGCCAGCGCTTCGCTGATGAACTCTTGCCGCGCGACCTACTGACGAAAGAAATCTACGCCCAGATGGAGAAGGACCGTTTGCCCTATGTGCGGATGCTCCTGAAAGGGCACATGGACGGATCGATCGCCGAAAGATTCCCGGGCATCCATGCCCATTGTCTGCAGGAAGGATATGATCTCACCGAAGATTACATCCCGGTCGTTCCTGCCCAACATTACTTCATGGGCGGCATAGAAGTCGATCTGCAGAGCAAGACTTCGCTGGCGAACCTTTATGCGGCCGGAGAAACAAGCTGCAACGGCGTCCACGGCAAGAACCGCTTGGCGAGCAATTCGCTGTTGGAAAGCTTGGTCTTCAGCAAACGCGCCGCCCAAGCCATCGAAGCGGCGTTCCATCGTGAACCTTCTTGCCTGTTTCCCGAACCGGATGCCCGCTCCATCGCGGAAGGCTTGAATGAAGCTACAAAAACGCTATTAAAATTAATCGGAATCGAGGAGGAAACACATGCAAAGTAATATGGATCAGCTGATTTTGGCGGCGCTGCAGGAAGACATCCCCACCGAGGATCTTTCGGCCAACGCCATCATCCCGGCCGACACGAAAGGCACAGCCCAACTATTGTGCAAACAGGACGGCATCATCGCCGGCCTTGCTGTCTTTGCCCGTACCTTCGCCCTCCTCGATGACAAAACCGAAGTGATTTTCCATTTTCAGGATGGAGAGGCCGTCAAATCAGGAGAGCTGTTGGCTGAAGTCACTGGCGACATCCGGGTCATCCTGGCAGGCGAACGCACTGCCTTGAATTACCTCCAGCGCATGAGCGGCATCGCCACACATACGCGCAAGATCGTCGACCTGCTGGAAGGCAGCGGCATCACGCTGCTCGATACCCGTAAGACGACGCCGAACAACCGCATTTTCGAAAAATATGCCGTGAAAGTCGGCGGGGGAAAGAATCACCGTTTCAGCCTGTCCGACGGCGTGATGCTGAAGGACAACCACATCGCCGCTGCGGGAGGCATCAAACAGGCGGTCGCTGCAGCGCGGGCATATGCCTCCTTTGTGCATAAGATCGAAGTCGAAGTGGAAAACCTGGATATGGTAAACGAAGCGATCGAGGCGAAGGCCGACATCATCATGCTGGACAATATGACTCCGGCCGAGATGAAGGCAGCCGTCCGTTTGATTGACGGGCGTGCTTTGGTTGAGTGCTCCGGCAACCTCACTGCGGAAAACATCACTGCCTTACGCGACACCGGAGTGGATTACCTTTCCTCAGGTGCACTGACCCACTCTTCTACTATACTGGATCTGTCGCTGAAGAATCTGGAACGGATCTGACAGACGGCCATTACTACCAAAACGCAGATGGGACTGCCCCTTTTCGAGGCAGCCCCATCTGCGTTTTAGTTTTACGATTTGTGCCTGCGGGTGCCAGTTAAAGTGGCATTTTCCCCCGCCAAAATCGATTTGACGGGGAATTTCGTATTTACCGCGGACGTGTTTCCCCCGCCAAAGTAGTTTTGGCGGGTTTTCTGACTGTATTTTGAACTGATTTTCCCCGCCACCATGGTTTTGGCGGGTTATTTTTGAGCATGAATGCAATTTCCAAATAGATGGGGCTATATTTATCTCCAAAGAGAATGTTTTCAGCCCAATTTTGTCCTCAGAAGCTGATGATCGGCTTTTTGAACAGGCCGTCAATCAGCGCTTGGATCACCGTCAGCGGCAGATAGACGATGATGCTCAGCATCATCATGATTTCGTACAGCAGGCTGCTCTTTTTGACAGGTTTTCCTTTCAAACGGCTCATGAAGGCACTTATTGCGATCCCGTGCGCATTACCGACCATGATGGCTCGAACGGCACCCAAAATCCCATTTGCCTTGTCCTCTCCATACAGCGAAACGATCCGATCCCAAGATTCTTCCGTCGGATACCCTCTCCTGTCGGCATAATGCTGGGCGAAAAGGTACGCCGGCAGTTCCTCCATCGGAATCTCATCCGCGGACCCCGTCAGCAATTGTTGGATCTCTTCCGCAGCCATCCCTTGCTCGAGAGCCATCTTTGTGTGGGCATAGGAGCAGACTTCGCAGCCATTGACTTCCGTCACGCCCAGCATGATCCTCTCGATGAATTCCGGACTCAATTCTTTTTTCTTTTTGGCTTTTATCATGTATTTCATTGTGCGGATACCTTCGTACAATATCGTATAGAATTCCCGCACCGAGTAGATTTTCTTGTAGAATTCCTGCGCCATTTTTGTCTCCTTCACCTTATAGGTTTCGTCAGATTTGATAAAACTAATTATACCCCTATAGGTATAAAGAGTAAAGAAGCTTATTCTGAAGACCAATCAGTTTTTCCAGTTCCACCACTTAAGCTTTTCGGGATCGGGATGCGGTTCGGTCGCAAAGTAAACGGCACAACGGAAAGTGTACAGTACGCAAGGATCCTGGCGTTGACCGGTGATCCGGTTCAAACGGTCATAGAGTTCCTGCGGATCCTTGCCGCGCAGGTCAGCAATTTTATTTATCCCCAACACAGTAAGGATCTCCGCCATCTTCGGGCCGATGCCGGGAATTTTCTGCAGTTCTTTCATCTGATTTCCTCCTCGTTCAATCTATGCAAATAACGGACAGGTTGGGCATCCATCAGAAGCTTTCTGGTGGACGCCCAACCTGTCCGGCTGTAGCATGATTATTCAAATATTATCAAAGCAGAAATAAATTGCATTTCCTCCACACCTTCACTATACACCGTCAGTGTAAACTGTTTCGAAAAATAATATGTTTATTGTGTAAAGGATGGTGTCAAGAGCCAAAGCATCTTATGGCTGCATCGCACCGAAGAGCACGAGCCAAGCAAGGATCGATTTCGCAACCAGACTCAGCACGATATAGACCCGCTCCCCGTAAAGGTAGTCCGTCCATTTCCCGACTTTTTTGTACTGCAAGATCATGTTGATCGGGAATGTGTTGAAAGCGACGAAATAGGTGCCGACTATGGCCCAGACAAACCAAGGCACCTCACCGAAATTGCCGGTCCCGAACATGTAGAGCAAGATGGCGATCCATGGTGCGATTCCGGCAATCGAGCCCCAGATGAACGGTCCCCATTGGATGTTATCCTTTGAATGTCCCTCATTCAGCTGCTCCATCACGAGTCCGAAGAGATTCATCGTAGCATTCACGATGAAAATCAAGATAAGGGAAGCGATATCGTAGATGCCGAACAGCGTCGCAATCAGAACGATCATGATCGAGGAGCTGAGCGCATATTCGAACCAGCGGAACTTATTGATGCCTTTTGCCAAATCGGCATTATAGATAGCATTCAGATTTTTTGGAATGGAAATGAGGGCGTGTGCGATAGCAGAAATGAACAAGAACGAAGCGACCATGACTCCAAACGGTAATTCAAAAAGGACACGCGAGGCCGTTTCCAGCGAGCGGGTTTCGGGATTGAAAGCCAGATAGAACTGGCTGATTTCAGGGCTGAATTCACCAATTTTTTGGATAACGTTCGTGGCCAGAAACAGCATCGCAATGCCTTGAACTAAATGCAATCCACCCATGATCAGATTGAAACGCCTCAGTTTTCCTGTTGTAATCTCTTTCATCATCATACACCTTGCCTTTCTTATGGTAAGTACACTAACGCATATTATCTTTTCCTACATTATAAGCTATCCTGAAGCAGCTTGCTAATCCGGTGACTCATCCGAATCGGACATTTTATGCATCCATCGGTCATGGACCGGCCCAAACAAAAACACCGCGATGGTTGCCCCTATCAATGCCCAAATCATATCCCAGAGGCTGTCGAAGGCATCGCCCTGCATCCCCATGACGTTCTCAGCCGGCACATCCAAAAGCTTGATCAGCGCGAATTCGCTCAGTTCATAAGCCGCGCTGAAGCCGAGGCAGGAGGTGATGACGATGAGGGACAGTATCTTACCTTTCTTGACGTAGCCTCCTCGCAGCAAAAATTCCTTCGCCAGAAAAGCCGGCACGAAACCCTGGGCGAAGTGCCCTACCCGATCAAAGTAGTTGCGCTCCCAACCGAACTGTTCCTTCAACTGATTGAACAGCGGATTCTGGGAATAGGTGTAGTGCGCGCCATAAAGCAACAACATCGCATACAAAAATGCCATCACATAGACAAAAGTGCTGAACCTGAACTTACGGTAGGTAACAACCAGCAACAATACGAGCAGAACCGCCGAAGTCATCTGCCCCGTCCAAGCCAATCGGTCGAGCGGACGGATGGCCGAAAAAATATAGGCTACAATGAACAGCACCAAGAGCGCTACATGCAAGGTTTCAATCTTTTTCCCGTTTTCCTTCATCCGTCCCACTCCCTTCTACATGTTTGCTCGCTCGGCAACTTGATCCATATACAATTGCATATCGAACTTGCGCTTCAGGCCTTTGTCGTTCATGAAACGGACATTCCCGAAGATGGCCCGTTCCCCCCACGGCCGATCGTGCTTGCCGAAGCACCAGCTCACTCCCGCAAAACCGTTCGGATCACGACCATCCAACAGATACTTATTGTTCAGATAAATGGCTTTGCGATAGGCTTCCTCCGGCGTACTGCTCCACTCCAGAATTTTTTTGGCCCAATACATCCGCATATACCCATGCATTTTCCCGGTCAGGTTCATCTCCAATTGCGCGGCATTCCAATAGTCGTCATGCGTCTTGGCTGCTTCCAATTCCTCCAATAAATACAGATAGCCGCGTTCATCCGCCAGGTGCTTGTCCAGCGTTTTCTTGGCCCAATCCGGCACAGCTGCATAGGAATCGTATTGTTCATTGTAGTAGACAAAATTGACGGCCAATTCCCTTCTGACAACAAGTTCCTCAAGGAAAGACTGTTGGCTTTCGCTGTCCATCCCCATCAACCTGCGGTAAACATAGAGCGGCGAAATCTGGCCGAAATGCAGATACGGGCTCAAGTTCGAGGTGAAGGACTCCCCCGGACGGTTCTTCCGCTCGCTGTAGCCGGCCAGTTTGTTTTCGATGAACTCCTCCAGCCACTGTTTGGCTTCCCCGGTTCCGCCGATGTAATCCGAAACGCGCAGGACACTGCGGTCGATATCCAATCCGTCCAAGGACGCTGCGACATCCAAAATGTCATATGCTTCGTAAGGAAGTTCCAAGTCAATGGATGGATGCTTGCAGATTGTTTCCTCCAGTGGCGCCAAACAATCCGGCAGGACTTTCTTCAATTTGGAGCGCAAAGTCGCGGCGGAATATTCCTCTTTCGGGGAAGCCAGCTCGACCGGTACAATCACGTTGCTTTCAACCTGGACAACGGCACACTCAGCATCCTCCGCCAAGGCAGCGCGCCATTGCCGTTCGATCCGGAGATAGCCGCGGTCCACAACCAACTGGGCCGCCGATTCGGTCATCTCAAGCGCCCCTTTTTCCGGGGAAATTTTCCGGATCAGCAATTGGATACCGCGCTGCTCCAATGCGTTCTTTGTTTCCTTGAGCCCTTCCAACATGAAAGCATAGTGGCGCTCATTGGCTTCCGGAAAGCCATCCGTTATCCCGAAGTAGACGACCAAAGGCTTTTCGAGCCGGTTTGCCTGGCGGATCGCATATTCCAGCGCATGGTTGTATTCCGCACGCTGCGAACTCTGCATCCAGTAGACCACAAAAGGCCGCGATTCCATGGCGTTCTTTTCGTTCAATTGCTTGATTCTTTCTTCCATTATCATCCGATTTCCCCCGTATGTCTTTGCGTTTGTTATCATACTCATTATAGAACATCGCAGCCACTCCGACTATTTTTCTGTCCTGTCCATCTTGTAAGTACGCACAAAAAAGCCGACCCCGTTTTTTGGAGTCGACTTTATTATCGGAACTGAAACACTCTGAAACATGTTCTGATTCGCAGGGGATTCCGCCTAAGCTTACTACCACACACAGACAAAAAACGTCCGCTTAGTGTTAGTCATCTTAGTGCTCATCCCCTCCCGCGAATCATCACACTCTACATGTTTGCGCGGATTTCTTCAGCCAATGCTTCGTACGCATCATCCGTCAAAGTCACGCGACCTGGGTTCATATCAAAAGTCGAGCCCCATTCGAAAGCGTCATCTTTGTATTTCGGCACCAAGTGGAAGTGCAAGTGCTTGCCGGTATCACCGTAAGCGCCGTAGTTCACTTTTTCAGGGCTGAAAGCTTTGTGCAGCGCGTTCGCAACTGTTGCGATGTCGGCGAAGTAGCCGTTGCGTTCCTCATCCGTGATATTCACCAATTCGCTCACGTGGTCTTTGTAGGCAACGATCACACGGCCTTTATGACTTTGTTCTTTAAAAACATAGACTTTGCTGTATGGCAATTCGCAACAAGGGTAGCCGAAAGCCAACACCATTTCGCCTTCCATGCAATAAGCGCAATTTTCATCTTTCATCAACACAGACCTCCTTGAAATATACTTCCGGTTCATTATAGCATTTTTAAGCGCCTACATTTTGTCGATAATCCAACAGTATTGCGGACAAAATGTGAACACAGCACGATGACCCTATCCATATATAGTTTTATGGTTCAGCGCTCAGTGAACATAATCAACAACGCTAAAGCAACACCACAAAGGAAAGCCACATAGGAGTGTTCCTTGTCGTGCTCCTCCGCTTCAGGCAACAAGTGCGCAGCGGAAACATAGATCAATACCCCGACCGCAAAACCAAGAGCAAGCCCGAGAACGGCATCGTTCAGGCCGGTCACGAATGGATAGGCAATGAAAGCTCCGATCGGCGTCGTCAAAGCGGCGACCAAGAATGCATAGAGGATGGCCTTTTTCCCGCTCACGCCGGCTTTCACCAATGCTGAGAAAGTGATTGCGCCTTCTGCGAACTCGTGCACGACCAAACCGATTCCCGCCATAACCCCGGTAGCCGTGCTGATGCTGAAGGCAACAGCGTAGATGATGCCGTCCACAAAAGAATGGATGCCGATGCCTTCGAGGGCGACGATCCCGAAAGCCAATTCCGCTTGATGCGTCCGGTGCTTGATGTATTTGTTGCTGAAGAACATGAAAATGAAACCCACCAAAGCCGCCAGCCCAGCATCCGCATTTTTCTCAAGAGCCTCGGGAAAGGCGATGATCAGCGGGGAGGCAATCAGGACGCCGGCAGCAAAGCACATGAAGTACTCGATATTCCGATCGACCCATTGCTTATTTTTATAGATGACCCAAATTCCGATGCTGTTCACCACCATCGCGCTCAAAGCGAATAGCGCGACCAAAGAAAACGTATTGCTGTCCGACATGACAAACCCTCCTCGCCCTTCCAGTAATAGATTTATTTTCTGATTGGATGGCGGACGACCGTCTTCATCTTTTCCGGGGCAACTTTACGCGGATCGTTCAGGTATATTTCATGGTGCCTGCGGACGGTGCCGCCCGGACTTACTTCTGAAATGCCATTGGCGTATCCATTGGCTGCAGCAAAGTCGTCGATAGCCTTAACAGTAACGGCTTCGGTATCATATGGACCCAAATGCAACATCTGAACGCACAATCCTTCCGAGAACTCTTCCAACCTTGCCTTGGTGAGCTCAAAATCGGGCTTCTTTTTCTTCAGCTCACCAACAGCCCATCGGAAAACTTCCTCGGTGACAAATTCCGGTTGTCGGATTATCGCTGTCCAGATCAGTTTATCCTTCTGGCTCGTATCAAAGGGGCGATCAGCCTCCGTCCACCAGAGGCCCTCCAACGGCGGCACGACATATTCAAAAAAATCAGCCGGGGCATTCCCGCTTTTTTTGCTCATCCTGATCATGTAGGACAACCCGTAGAGCATTTCGATTGCCTTCGCGTATTCCCCCGCTTCCTCATTGGGGTTCCCTTTTCCGTCAACCATGATGAATGTCATCTTTGGCACATCGACTATTGTTGGAACCTCCTTGGGCTGGTAAAGATTTTTTTCCACCTTTTTGTAATCTATCGGACCCGACATTTCAGTTTGCCTCCTTTATTTTTCTGCATATCCAAAGAATGCCAGAATCGTATCCAATACCTGATAATCGGCGACATAGCCATACCCGGAGGATTCCTTTTCACCAATGCTGAACGGCGCCGATCCGATCAGCGTTTCCTGATGGATGATGGTACCGGCAGCCCGATCCAGTATCGTAATCTGGACATAGCGCGTATAGGCCTTGCCATCGTTGGAATAGGTGGCTGTTTGCATGTAATAGCTGCGTAGCTTCACCAACACATTCATCTCCGCATCCGTCTTCGCCTGCAGTTCTGCCGGAAAATCGAGATACAACGGCGAATACACGTACTTTTCTCCGGCGCCTTCCTCAACCGATTCATCGTTTTCGATGATGAACACTTTGGCTGCAGCCGGAGCCGGTCCTTCTGCAATCACACCTTGTATGGCGGCATACGCATCCACATTCCCGATCAGGTCACTGTTTTCCAGCTCACTGATCTGGCTCTCCCTGATTGCCTCAGGATCCGAAGAGGAGGCGGCTTCATCGTTGGAGGAACCGCAGCCGGAAATCATGAACAGAAAGAGGAACGTAACAAAGAAAAATTTGCGCTTATTCTTGTTTATCCTGATCATATCAGACTCCCCCTTTATTGGTGCAATTCATGGAAAAAGATGCCAATCGGCGGCACAACGAATTCTTGTAATCGCTTTTTTCGCCCTCATTATACCATATCGTTCTACAGGGAATCGCGTGCAGCTGTCCCTATAGGAGGTGAAAAAGAGGCCAAATGGTCCCTCCCTTTCTCGGGTGGTCCATTTGGCCTCTTTAATAATCAGTTTTATTTACCCAAACGGTCCGGCATCATAAATTCCATGAAGCCCCATACGCCGTTCGCGAGGAACAGTTCTTCGCGGTCGTAGTTGGATATTTCTTGGCGGATCAGCTCGTCCTTGTTGTCGAGGGCTTTCGCGCCCCAATGCGGATCGATCAGCAAAGCACGTCCGACTGCGACCAATTCGGCATTCTCCAAAACTTCCTCCGCATCCGTACTCGTCCGCACATCGCCCACGCCGACCAGCGGCACGCGTCCAGCGATTTTTTCATGGATGTAGGCCAGGATGCTTTTCTCTTTATAATCCTCCGAAACGGAGACAAGATGACGGTCTTTCAAGGATATGTGCAGGTAATCTAAGCCTTTGTCGGCCAATTGATCAACCAGGAAGAGCGTATCCGAAAAACGGATTCCCGGATTTTCGTATTCCTCTGGGGAAAAGCGGTAACCGACGATAAAGTTCTCGGCGCCCGATTCATCCACGACTGCCGTCACTTCATCAACCAATTTATTGATGAAACGGAATCTCTTTTCCAGGCTGCCGCCCCATTCATCGTCCCGGCGGTTGGAGTGTGGCGAGAAGAATTGCTGCAACAAATAAGTGTTTGCGCCATGAAGTTCCACGCCGTCAAATCCGGCTTCGATTGCGCGACGGGTCGCGGCCTTGAAATTTTCGATCAAGTCCAGTATTTCTTCGTCGGCCAATGCTCTCGGCGTTTCGGCATTCGGCCTTTCGGCGGCGACCGCACTCGGCGCGACCGGCTGCATACCACGCAAGACGCTGGAATCCGTCATGCGTCCGCCATGAAAGATCTGCAGGATGGCTTTCGTACCGTTCTTCTTGATGGCCGCAGCCAGTTTGATCAAGCCCGGAATGAACACATCGGAAGCGACACTCAATTCGCCTTCCCAACCTTTGCCGTCGTTCTGGACATTCGCGGCGCCTGTGATGACCGCGCCGATTTCGCCGGAACGGAGTGCGTAGTAATTGATTTCGTCGGATGTCACAACCCCGTCATAAAAACTCATCTTTGTCGTCATCGGCGCCATCATGATGCGGTTCTTCAGCTCAAGGCCGCGTTTGAAAGTCAGTTTGCTGTTCATAGTTGCCATATTATTCGCTCCCTTTGGATCTTCTTTTTAATCATCTTACCGAGCCAGCCGAAAATATCCTAACAGATTGCTCGGTTCCCTAAAATTGCATGCGCATGCATATATCTTATTATAAGTGAACCGCTTTTGCAAGAGCCGCGTTGTTGAAACTGAATCTTCAGGAAATGGACTGCCAGTCATGTAAAAAAACTGTGGAGGCAGCATGCTCGCCTCCGCAGCCTTTATACATCATTAACCTTTTCCGGAATTCCGATCAGTAATCCGTCTGTGTGCTGACGGCGCTCCAATCCTCAATTTCATGGAGTCTCTCCTTCATTTCGGCGGACACGATTTTGACGGCATCCGTTCCAAGCAACAAACGTTTCGGAAGGTTTTCTTTTTGAATGGTTTCGTAAATGACTTCTCCCGCCTTGTCCGGATTGCCGGGTTGGTCCTGGTTGTCGATGATGTTCTCTTTTCTCGTCTTCCAGGCTGTTTCGGCGTAATCGCCGATCTGCTTCTGCGTCCCTTTCAGGGAAGTATCGTAGAATTTGGTGCGGAAGGCGCCGGGTTCAACGGTCATCACTTTGATCCCCAACGGTGCGACTTCCTTCATCAAACCGTCCGTCATCAGTTCCAAAGCGGCTTTGGATGCGGCGTAATAGCCGGAACCTACTCCGGATCGGGCCGCAGCGATCGAGGAAACATTGATGATGGCGCCATTCTTCTGCGCCCGCATGTGAGGCAGTACTTGCTTGATCAGCGCGATTGGGCCGAAAAAGTTCGTATCGAACAACAGATTCACGCTGTCCTCTTCGCCTTCTTCGACTGAAGACCGATAGCCGTACCCCGCATTGTTCACCAAGATATCCACTCCACCAAATGCAGCCTCGGCCGCTTTCACGGCAGCAGAGATGCTTTCCTTGTCCGTGATGTCCAAGGCCACTGAAATGGCGTTTTCCGGATGGGCTGCGATGATATCTGCCACCGACTCAATATTCCGCGCCGTCACGACAGCCTTATCCCCATTCTTCAATACTGCTTTCGCGATTCCCCTGCCGATGCCGGTGGAGCAGCCTGTAATCAACCATGTTGTCATATCTTTTCCATCCTTCCCGAAGTTGTGTATTTTGATCAATGCTCATTCATCCAGGAAGCAATGTCTGTTTGCCGCCTGTGAAAAGAAGTATACACCTTGGAGTGGACTCTAAGGGAAGCGTTTTTATTTGCAAAGATGGAAAATAAAGTATGCACATGCTCCGCATGCTGACGGAGCGGAGCCGCTATCGGAAAATTCCCGGTGAATCAGCCCTCGCCGGGAATCCGGGCCGGATCCGTGCGCTGTTTCCCGGTGAAGCAATCTTCGCCGGGATTTCGGCCCGGATCTGCGCGCTGTTTCCCGGTGAAGCGCCCCTCGCCGGGTAATTAACGCTCTCTGCTCGCCAGAAAACGGCCCCAATCGTTGTAAACCCCAAGCATCTCTTCGTCAAAATAGCTCAACGCCCTCTTTTGGATTTCTCCCGGCACCCCATAATAGGCTGCCGCAATGGCCCCTGCGATGGCGGCCAGCGTGTCACTGTCCCCGCCCAGAGAAACCGCATTGCGTACGGCATCCTCGAACGAAGTGGATTCCAAAAAGGATGTGATCGCCTGGGGCACGGTCTCGCGGCAATCGGTGCTGAAACTATATGAATTCCTGATATCATCCAGCCTGAAATCCAATGGATAATACCGGTCCACAATCTTCTTCCTGATTTCGTCCTTCGAAGCACCACAGCGAGCCAGATAGATCGCTGTGGCGGTGGCTTCGGCCCCCTTCAGTCCTTCCACATGGTTGTGCGATACCGCCGTTACCGCTGCGGAAAGTCGGCGGACTTCCGCTTCCGTCCTGCCTGCATATACAACCGGGCTGATCCGCATGGCGGCTCCGTCGCTGAAACTGTCGTAAGGCTGCGGATCGTCGCTGACAATCCATTCGAAGAAGGCCCGGCTGAAGCCGCACTCAGGGTAGCGGCGCCCGAATTCCTGCATGTATCGGATGCTCATTTTCCCGAGCAATTCATCATACGCTTGACTCGATCCGTACGCCTCTCCTGCTGCCTTCACCGCCTTCTCCGTCTGCATGAGCGCCTTGGCGACCGCGAGCGTCATGATGCTGTCGTCCGTCATCCGGCAATCCGCTGTGAACAGTTCAAAATCTTTGGCTTTGTGGTTGTTCCATTCGAAACGGGAACCGATGATGTCCCCGATGATCGCACCCAGCATGGGCTTTTCCCTCCTCTATCAGAAAGTGACGGTCTTATCCGCCCACTCGACCATTTCGACGCAATCGATCATCGTGCTGATCGGGCAAACCGCTGTTTCTTCCATATTCCTTGACTTCAGACAGGTTCCGCATGCCAAAATTTCGCCTTCCAGTTCATCAAAAGCTTGCACTTGCGCGGCGACGTCGTATTTTTCATGGGACATATTTTCGATTTCGACTGCCTCCCCCATCAGGAAGACTTTCACCTCGTGGCCGGTTTTCTTGGCAGTGACGGCGAAACGCATGGCGTTCCAAGCTTTCTCGTATTCTTTCGTTTCGATGATGATGCCTAATTTCATTGTTTTTCCCCCTTATTTTTGTTGGCGGTCTTTACCGCCTTGATGACGCCAAATACGCCTTCCCCCAAACCGGTCTTGACTGCTTGCGGGACATTTTCCAACGAATACACGGTCTGCCGGGTTTCTTGAATTTCAAAACCGGCTCTCTTCAGAAAGGTTGTCATCTCGGATTCAGTATGGAAATGCGCATCCCGATAGCTTTTATGGGCCTGCTTGTTTTGATCATACATTTTCCCGAGCGGCGTGGCTTTGTCCAAAAAGGCCAGGATGAGCGCGCCGTCTCTTACAAGAATGCGATTGACTTCCGCCAACGCTTTGGGGACGTCAGCCAGGAAACAATCGATTGTCACCATTAGTGCAAAATCATACGCCTCGTCAGCGACAGGCAATGCTTCTGCCGCTCCGCTGCTGACCGCGATGCCTTTGTGGATGGCCAACGCCGCCATTTCTCTGGAAGGCTCAATCCCCCGGAAAATGCCCAGAGCAGCCGCAAAAAGTCCCGTGCCCACTCCGATCTCGATCCCTTCGCCGACGGTCGGCAGCACCTGTCTGATTGCCTCCAATTCCGCAGCGAACAACCGGTCGTTTTCTTTGAACCACGATTCGTATTCTTCCGCATCCGAATCGAATGGATTTTCCTTACTTGCCATCGGGCTCACCTCTCGTTTCGTCTCTTCTTTAGGTTCATTTTAGCATAAGGAATGCTTGCATACATCGAACAAATTCTTATTCCTGAATGGGAAGGGAAAATGACTTGATCCCATAGTATCTTATTATAATTTTAGGATCCCCTCCATTCATTGTAATTACGAAAATAACAAAATAGTAGTGAGCCTACCCAAGCCAGGTAATCTCACTACTATTATATCTATTCAGTTCAGATGCTACAGTCATTCAGAAAAAGTGTAATTACTGCATCTTCAGCCGAACTCTTTAATCAATCAACGTCCGGATGACTTCGGAAATTTCCGTGTTATCCAAGTAGGCCCCTCTTACAGGATCCGTTTCGTCGGCAACTTTTTTGAATATTTCTGCTCCTGCACCTTTCGCGAAGAACGGAATCAATTGGTTGCTGTGATTGTTGGAGTTCCATGCCATCGTCGGCATCACGCCGGCTCCGTTGTTGGCAACTTCATCATACACGCCAGCTGTTCCTGTGAGGTAGCCGGTCTCATGGTCTCCTGTTACGATCAGCAAAGTTTCGCCCCAGTTGCTGTTTTCCTCCACCCAGTCGTAGACAGCCTCAACGGAATCATTGAAGGATGCTTGTTCTTCGATCAGACGCCCGCTCTGGTTGGCGTGTCCGGCCCAGTCGATTGCGCCGCCTTCGACCATCAGGAAGAAGCCATCTTCATCATTGTCCAAGACATTCAATGCACCCTTAGTCATGACATCAAGGCCGGGAACAGTGTCATTTTGTTCAACCGCATAAGCGGCAGCCTGGGCGTCTCCTCCTCTGGCTTGTTGCAAAGTCGTATAGACTTCCGGCACACCGATGACACGGCTTGACGTTTCTCCGGTTTGGAGCGCTTCGAAGTCTTCTTTGCTTTGGATCAATGTCCAGGCATCGTCGATTCCGTCGCCGTCAGCATCGGAAACATCCAAAGTTCCGTCAACCAAGCCATTCCAGGTATCTGCCCCACCCACATATTTGTAGTTCGGTACGGATTTAGCATCACCATTATCGTCATAAAGCGGATTTCCGGCACCCATGATGACGTCGGTCGCGCTATCCTTGATCATTTCATTCGCCAAAATGCTGTAATCATTGCGGTTCTCATGGTGCGCCACAAAACTTGCCGGTGTGGCATGGCTGAATTCAACGGAAGAGACCACCCCAGTCGCCTTACCTTGCGCTTCAAAATTTTCTGTCATATGCGTCAAATCGGTTTCCTGCTCATCGACACCGATTGCGGCATCATAGGTTTTCACGCCAGTCGACATTGCTGTTCCGGCGGCAGCTGAGTCGGTAGAATTATTCATCAAGTTGTTGAAATTATCCCAAATTAGGGAAGGATCATATATGCCGTCAGCATTGTCGGCTGTCGTCAGATCCCCCAATGAATAAGTGCTCATAGCCAATTTTGTCGGGAAATTTTCGTACACTTGCGTATCCGCTTTGCCCTCGGTGTAATAGTCGGTCGCCAAAATTTGGTTGTATCCCCAGCCATCGGAAATCATCAGAATGACGTTCTTGACATCTTTGCCGTTCCCGGTCAATTGCGCATCATCTTTTGCGGCTGCCACAGCCGGAACAAACGTTGCTGTACTCATAACCCCTGCCATCAAAGCTGCCGTGATTGATCTTCTGATTCTTTTGTTCATCATTTGTCATTTCCTCCTCATGTCACTTACCCAAAGTTGACTGTTTGTTTCTTTCGCTTTCTATCTCAGTTTACTCCTTGAATGTCATTTTATTGTTAACAACATTTATGGTATTTGTAAATTTTGTGAAAAAATGGTTAATTCTGATATGCTATCAGAAGCTATTTTCTATTGCTGAACCATCTGATTATTACGTTTGTCGCTATGTCTTGTATGTCGATTGCGTGACAAAAAAAACCTGTGGAGATGGCCATTGATCACCTCCACAGGTTTTTCCTTTCAAGAATCCGAACGCGTTCAACTCATTCCGATGCTGTGGTTTTCAAGTCTTTGAAGAAGCCTTCCGTGCCTTCTTCGACCCAGAGTGCGACAGCACCCGTCGCATCGGCGCCGTGCTTCAGATCATTGACGACCAATGCGGGATACTTTGAATTGTTCACGTACAATTCCGCATGTTCTCCGTCCACTGTGACATTCAGATCGATCCATTCATCCAGACCCATATCGGCATATGATTCGTACTCCCCTGGACTTTCGGCCCGGAAACGATCGAATTTATAGTCCGGATATGAATAATATTGGGTGGACCGGTTCCTTCTCAGCTGATTCTCGTTTCTGCCATTCATCGGGCGGATATACAGCGCCTCAAAATGCTCGCTGTTCTCATCGATGCGGAAAGCAATGCCGAGGAAACCTCTGGCGAATTCAAGCGCATCCGGCAAGAGCCGGCTCAACACTTTCACTTCGATCGTACCATTTTTGAACGAGCTGCCGCTCAATCGGGCATACGTTGGTTCATCAAAAGCTGCGATTTTGGGATCTTTTGTGACCCTCAGTGCCTCAACCCCTTCAACAGTTACATTCTCGACAAAAAAAATTCACTGCGATAAAGTTCTTTGCTTCCATACCTATGTTCATGTCTATATTCCCCTTTTGATCGATTAGTTGTGGTGTTCTTACCATCAGTCTAGCATCCTTTTGAATTTTTTAAATTACGCACAAATAAGTAACTGATGGAAAAGATGCAAAGACAGTCAAAATAGTTGTTGTACTTGCGTCTTTAATAAGAACGGGGCCGCCCCGATGAGAGACAGCCCCGTTTCCATACTTTATGAATTTCAGTTCAGCTAATAAATGAACTGCTTAATTGACCGCAGCAGCCACATCCTTGGGCAGTTCCGAAAGATCCGCGCCTTTGGAAGCAATCATTTTTTTGTACCAGTAGAAGCTGTCTTTCTTGCTACGTTTCAATGATCCTTCACCTATATCGTTGCGGTCGACATAGACGAAGCCGTAGCGTTTCTTCATTTCTCCCGTTCCCGCGCTAACAAGGTCGATGCAGCCCCACATGGTGTAGCCCATCAAGTCCACACCGTCGATGTTGACGGCATCGTCCATCGATTGGATGTTCTTCCTTAAATACTCGATCCGATAATCATCATGGATGCTGCCATCAGCCTCCACTTTATCGTCCCAACCGATGCCATTTTCGACAATCCAAAGCGGTTTATGGTAGCGATCATAGAGTGTATTCAGCGCCAATCTCAGGCAGGCAGGATCAGTGGCCCATCCCCACGCATTCGTTTCCAGATAAGGGTTCGTTACGCCGTTGAACAGGTTGCCGCCGCCTTCCAAGTCATCCTTGTGCGTTGTGACGGTCGTCGAGCCGTAGCAGGAGAAGCTCAGGAAATCGGCAGGATATTTCTCCAGAAGCTCGTAATCTTCCGACGAATCTTCCAGCACAATCCCTTCCCGTTCATATTTTTTCAATTGATAAGCCGGATATTTTCCGCCCGTCTGCACATCCGAATAGAACAGGGATACTTGGGAAGATTCCATAACCAACAGCTGATCGGCCGGGTCGCAAGTATTCGCATACAATGGCTGATAGGCCAACATTTGTCCGACCTGGATTTCCTCGGCGATTTCGTGGGCCAGCTTCACAACTTTTGCGCTGGCGACAAACTGGTTATGCGCCCCTTGTGCTTTGTTTTGCGGCGAAGGATTGAGGATTCCGCCAGCCATGAACGGTGCAAACTCCATGCAGTTGATTTCATTGAAAGTCAACCAATATTTCACCTTTCCCAAGTAACGGTTCATCACGGTTTCCACATATTTGGCAAAGAAATCGATGAGCTTGCGGTTGATCCATCCGCCGTACTGGATCGTCAAATGCAGCGGCGTTTCATAGTGCGATAGCGTCACCAGCGGCTCGATGCCGTATTTTTTGCATTCATCGAATACGCCATCGTAGAAATCCAGCCCGGCTTCATTTGGCGCTTCATCATCGCCGTTTGGGAAAATGCGCGCCCAGTTCATGCTCATGCGGAAGGTTTTGAAGCCCATTTCCGCCATCAGCGCGATATCTTCCTTATAATGATGATAGAAATCGGTTGCGAGGTGGCTCGGGTAATACTCGCCTTCGAGCACACTCGGAATCGCGCCTTCAGGGAAAAACATTTCCGATCCGAAACCCATTCCGGTCGAGCCGGTTTCGCCCGTTTCCGGGATGACCCAAGTGATCTGTCTCGGTTTGGTGTGGGCCCCCGTAGTCAACACATCGGAGGTGTTGACGCCTTTTCCCCCTTCAGAGAAGCCGCCCTCGTATTGATTGGCAGCCGTCGCGCCGCCCCATAAAAAGTCTTGTTTAAATGTCATGGATTTATTTCCTTTCCAGATGATTTATTTTTGCTTATTGAAATTCTGCATTCAGTTCCACTTCTTGTTCTGCTTCGATTTCTGCCAAAGCTTCCCTTTCGATCAGCTGTTTTTCATAGATTTTGAAGAAAGGATAGTAGATCAGCGCAGCAGGGATCAGCATCAGGTAATCCCAGATTGCATTTTGCCATCTCAAGGTGGACAGGTAGCTGCCGAATCCCATCGGAAGCAAAGCCGAAATGGAGATCCAACCCGGTTGCAGGAAGCCAAATCTGTATGCCAGATAAGTAAGCAGCATGATCACCGGAACATTCAATACATAAGGGATGCACAGAATCGGGTTGTACATGATCGGCATGCCGAAAGTCATTGGCTCATTGATGTTGAACCAACCAGGGCCGGCAGAAATTTTTGCGACCGCACTGATTTGTTTGGATTTGGATTTGAGTCCCATCAAAGCCAATGGCAGGGTATTGCCAGTACCGCCTGCGATGGCCATAGCTCCGAACAAAGCAACTGGATAGAAAACTAACGGTTGACCGGCTGCATGCGCTGCCCCATTTGCTACAGCCGCTTGGATACCCAAAGGCATGATGATCGGTACAAGGATCATGGTGCCGTGGATACCGAAGCACCAAAGCAGAACTGCGAATAGACACATTACGAACATGCCCGGTACGGAAGTCAAAGCATTCAACGGTGTTGCCAACAGCGCCATAAAGCCTGAAACGACGCTATAAGTTCCATTTGAAGCGATTGTGACGATCGTTGAAGCGGACTGGAATAAGATTGCACTGAACAATAATGGCAGAATGGAAGCAAAGCCATCTTGAAGGAAAGGCGGCACAACATCAGGCATTTTGATCCGGATATTTTTGTCTGCACAGAATTTTTCGATCTGAACAGAAATGAATACCGTAATGAAGCCAATGAACATACCTTGTGCACCCAAATATGTCATGTCGATGCTTGTTACGCCAGTTTCACTCACCATCAAGGTACCGGCAATCAGGAAGAAACAGACCAAAGCATCGATGGCGTTCATCAGCGGCGATTTCATTTTCAGGTTTTTTGCGTAGTTATAGGCGAATAGGACAACGACCCATACCGACAGCAGATTCATCGTGAACTGGTATGGCAAGTAGATTGTTGCATAGATCAAACTGTCAGCAGCAAATAAATTAAGCATGGATGGACCAAGAACAGAAACGATAATTTGAGAGATTGCCCCGACCATGATAATCCCCATCAGAGACATCATTGCCGCTTGCAAGGCCGTCAAAAATTTGTTGCTTCCCAATTTTTGGCCGAAGTCCTGCAATTTCACCATGAATGAACTTTCAAAAAACTTTTCCATCTTCAAACCCCTTTTCCTATATTTTATTTTTCTGCATACAATTTATCGGCAAGTTTCATGATGTTCGGACTGTTTGCGATGGCGTAATCGAACGAAGGGATTGCGGCAGTCGGCAAGCCGGTATTCTCTTTGATTTCTTTGAGTCGATAGGATACTTGAGGGCCGACCATGACGATATCGTATTTCTGATAAACATCTTGGTACTCGGACAAGCCCACTGCCTTGATGTCCAACGCATGCCCTTTTTCTTTCCAATAGGTCTCCATTTTCTTCATCAAAATACTCGTTGACATTCCACCCGCACAAACTAATAAAATTTTCATGATAAGTTCCACCCTTCTATTTTTCTTTATATAATCTGATGATTTCTTTGATCAATTCGTTCGCGAGCATGCTGGTCATGAAGTGATCCTGGGAATGAATCAAAAGAATATTTATATCCTGTTTTTCCCCCCTCGCTTCCGATACCAACAAATCCGTCTGCGCCTTGTGGGCCAAATGGATCGCTGCATCGGATTGGGCCATCAGCCGATCGCATTCTTCAAAATTTCCGGCGCGTGCTTCTTCGAGCGCCTGAAAGGCGTACGAGCGTCCATCTCCTGCATTGGCAATGATCGTCATTGAGGCTAATTCTGTTGTCATAGTGTCATCCATACATTTCCCCTGCTTTCCTTCGGTTTATTCGTTTCGAACACAAACACATCTTATCAAACGTCCCTATAAAAATAAACCGCTTCCAATCCGGGAATTTTTTTTATTTATACACTAATTTTTGGAATTTCCCAAACAACAGGGCATGAACCCGAAGAATTTCCGGTCAAACCTGCAAATCCGCCGATAGTGTATAGGTTCGAGCGGACTCCAAGCCTTTTGTGTATATCCGGATGCTCATCTGTATAAAGTGAAGCATTCCATCGCCCGAACAGGCACACTTGTCAGCGCATTAACGAGTGCTTATAATGATATTATGAAAATAACAAGAACTTTAGATGTCAGCGAATATGAATTTTACGATTATCTGGAGAGTCAGCTCCTTAGCGATCTCCAAAAACATTCGATGGAACCAACCGAGGTCAAGAAAGGAGCAGCCTATACAAAGTTTGATGAAAAGACCCAATCCTACGTTTCATTTGAAATTGAGGATTATAAGCGTGGCAGTTCCTATCGAATGAAGGTCAAGTCGTCTTTTGACACCTGTACGGTCCACTACAGGACCCAAGCAGTGCCTAAAGGGCTGGAAGTCATTTTTTATCAGGAGATTGAGAGTTTCCAATCCAGTAAGCAAAATAAATTTTTAAGATTGTTCAGCGAAGCGGTTTACTTCGGGCGGATGTCGGATGCGCTGTTTGAGATCCAGAAGGGGATCACACGCAACCGGAACGAAAAGCTGTTGGCAGACGAAAGAGGATGAGGCATCTATTCGCCCATCCTCTTTTTTCATATTTTCTTGATGATCATGATGATTGTCGCGAGCTCGTTGTCATCGATGATGATCTTGAATGTTTTTTCCAGTTTCTTCAGTATTCTTGAAATGACCTTGTACTCCTCTGGGAACAGTTGCAGCATTTTTTGCTTGTTTTCATTTTTCGCCACAAAATTCCCTTCCAGCAGCCTTTCCACAAGACAGGCCAAATGCATGAACAGCCCCACTTTTTGATCCTCCAATAAAGCATAGTGCGCATCCAATTGGTCGATGATCTCCGGCAGGACCGTCTTTAGTTTCGCGATTGAAGTGTAGCTGAACTGGGTTTCCAGATAATCATACACATCAGCATATTCGATATATTTCGATGTGACAGGTTCAAACATGATGATTCTGTCCAAATGCTTCCTCGAACTCTCAAAGATCTTCCCGATCGAGATGAAGGGAATGCCGAATAATTTGGGATCGTAAGTGCCGATGAAGGCATGGATCTGATAGATTTCCCTCAATTCAAGCACCTCCTTCACCAACTCATTCCGGTCGGAAATGGACAAAGCCTTCACTTTCATCCCGATTTTCGAATACTGATCGATATACCGCCTTAACTGTTCGGCGCCGCCTTCCCCTGTATGGCAAAGCGTAATGATCAGGCTGTTTTGTTTTTTCACTTCTGCATTGAAGCTGTTCAGCTCCGTGTTCAGCATATGGTAGACATAATCGATGTCCGTTTCCATCGCCGCTTTTCGGGCAGCCTCGATCCCTACCATCGTAATCGGCATATGGATCAGCCTGATTTTCATGTTCGTCTCATCGGTTATCATCTCGATCATCGTTTTTATAGATCCCATGTCATAGATCACAATGACCCCTTGCCCCTGATCGATTTTCAGCAGCAGGGCCTTGAGCTCATGCAAGGCGGTGTGCGTATCCACTTCCAGCAACAGCTCATAGCTGTAGATGTTGTTGCTCTGCGTGAAGCGGTTCGTCGTTTCCGCCAAAGCGGATGCGACCCCTTTCCCATGCAAGACATAAAGCAACACCGGATTACCGGTCTCTTCCGTCACATCCTCCTTAATCAAAAACATCATGATCAGCATGATCTCTTCCATCGCAAGTTGGACCGAAAATTTCTGATGCAGTCCAGCAGAAAATTGCAGCGTAAGGGCATATTCATCGGGATAATTCTGGATGATTTCGGTTATTTTGTCATTCGGGATTTTCTTCCGCGTGTGGTTGCTCGACAACAATGAATTTACGTGAATACACAGCCCGTAGAATACATTCGCTTTGAAATTTCGCGACAATTGTTTTTTGCAGGAATCCAGCCAGAGACTGACTGCCTCAATGACATCCGGATTGACGATCTTGGATAATTGTTCCAGATTGTTTTTTTCGTCCATAATCCGATGGTAGCTGTAGCGATCGAACAGATTTTTGATATAAGCATTGATGACGCCTGTGATGCTGGTGCCTTGGATGCCTCGCTTCGCCAATTCGTCATATTGTTTCTCGATTTCCCTGTACATATCTTGATCGCTGTCCGTTCCCTGGTCGGACAAATATCCCGTGTCCTTGTCATAGACAACAGTTTCCGCACTGCCCAGAAGCTCCTCGATTATGAGGTAGTTGTCTTTGATCTTCAACAGACCTTTTTTTATGTTGGATTTGAAGTCCGATGCCTGCACGACGATGTCTTCATTAGGGGCCATCACGACCCTTACGTAGGCATTTGCGCAGGCGGATTTGATCTCCAATTCCAGTTCCTTAGCGTTAAAGCTGAACTCGCTGAGCAGCAGCGCTTTGATCGTTTCGCCCGTTACGATGATAGATCGCTGCGAGTTATAGGCTTCCATCGAAAAGAAATGGTTGATGAGTTCGAACCGTTCCTTGTGGGGCCGCTCCATCAAGGTAGGCAGTTCTATCTTCATCGGAATTTTCCGGTTCACATCAAGTCCGCTGTGCGCGGAGCAGGACAGCACCACCATCATGGTTCCCGCATGACATTTTCTTAATGCTCCCACCCCGGTATCAAGGAACTCCAGCACCTTGGACTGCTGACCGACGTCCAGCAAATCATAATGATCCATGAACAGCAGTCCGTTCCAAGATTTTTCGAAGACGCTGTTTTTGAAATTCTCTTCTTCCCCAAAAAGTTCCCCGTTCAAAGCCGTGATATCCTTGCTGTAGCGTTTGCAGTTGACTTTGACGAAGGGAGCATCCTTCCCGAGGATGCCGCTTTCCTTGCTGAATTCAAACATTTTATCTACAAACACCGTCGTCCCGCTTCCCGGATTCGCCGAAATTATGACATTCAGGCTTTGATTCGGGTACAAAATGGCCGCCTTCGCCAATTGGATGGCATTTTTCAGGCTGCCGTTCGCTCCGACCAGTTTATCGAAGGAATGGACAGTTTCTGCGCTTGCCGTGAGCGAATAGATGACAGGCCTTGATTTGGATTTTTCGAGCAGTCCTTCCTTGACCAATTCATTCAATGCCGCACTCGCATTAGTCCGTTGGATTTTTAGCGCATCTGCGACGAAGGAAGTCGTCAAGCCCCCCCTTTCATCAAAACTGTTATATAATTCGCATTGTATAAAGTCGTGTATGATTTCTTTTGTCGTTTTCAAATTACCTGCTCCTTTTCCCTACACGTTATGGTTATCCGGCAAAGATACCCCCCTTTGTATACGTTACCAACTGAATGCAAATAAAAAAGTACCTTCGCAAAGAAGATACTTTTATCATACGGATATTAACGGGATTGTTCAATAACGAAACAGAAATTATCCAAAATTTATCTTACCGAGTTCATCCACAAAGGCCGGCCTTCTTTTGTTAAGGACAAGCAATTCGTTCATCAATTCTGCGGCGCTATCTTTGCCGGCGATGTTCTGGTATCGTCTGATGAGACTGCAGATATCTTGGTAGGCACTTCTTTTTGTGGAGCTCTTGGCAGCGGTCCTTATGTGATTTCCATAGAGTATCGCCACTTCCTCCGTATAATTTCCCTTCAAGATATCCGCATACTTTACGATGTATTCTGGGTTCTCCCTGACGTAGGCCATAATTTCTTCTGAATCTTTTTCATATTCAATGAGATTTACATATATATTTTTGGCTTGCCACCGTTGATCGTTTTTCAAAGACGTTTTCAACTTGTTATAAAACGTTATTTCATCTTCAGTATTCAAAGCTTTGAGTTCTTGATAATAGCCAAAATTCCCTTCAAAGAGCAGTTCTTTGGCTAAACGCGCCTGTTCAGCCTTCATGGACAATTTTTTGTAGGCATCGTAGCGAATTTCCTTCCATTTTGACCTTCTGCCCGCATGTTCATTATCTTGTTTTTCCCCATCCGTTGCCAACACGATGACTTTTTCGAAGTTGTTTTCCTTGATGGCCCTCTCGATCAACAATTCCCGGAAGGATGCGTATCCGCTGTTCTCCTCCTCGAATCGCAGCGCTTCAGCATCCGTTCCGTATACGACGATCAGCCTATGCAAGATGTGCAGCAAAGGCGCCGTGTAATAGGATCGATTGTCATCCGCACTATTGTTGTTGAGATATGTCATTATTCTGTTCTTGAGCAGGAGTCTCAGCCCTTCTGTCTCCGCGACTTCCGCGCACAATCGGAGAAGATCGATTTTGTATTCCTCCCAATCAGCATAGACGTCTTCATCACTATCTTCCAACAATCTGTTGAACAAGTTTTGCTTTAACTCACTGTCGGAAAATTTTTCTCCGAGAATTAAATCTTCCATCACGTCAAAGCACTCCGAAATCAGCCCTCCAATATCGCCATAAGAATCATCCGCGTATTGGTAGGCTTCCACTGCTTCGTGCAGGAGGAGGATAATGATCTCCAAAGCAAGCAGGCTATCCGCTGTGTTTCTGGCCTTTTCCAGGAGACTCCCCATCTCATCCGCAAAAGCGCTGACTGCTCCATATTCTATAAACCCGCCTCGCCCGGCATATTTTCTAACGACAGCTTGCATGAACTTGGCGCATTTTGCTAATTCCTCTTCCCTATCCCCTTTCGAATACCTTACGGTCAGACTTTTCTCTAACGTCGCGTCCTTAGATGATATAGCCATTATTATTTTTATCAGCTCTTCTTTAGGGAGCGTGCTCAGTACCTCTTCGATTCCCGGCTGCTTGGTTGGGGCTTCCTTGGTGTCCCCATTGACATTTCCATTGTTTATGATTTCGGCGAGCTGAAAATATACAGCCGCTTCATGTTTGCAGACAGGCCCAAGATCATAAGGACAATCGCAGTATGAATGGATGATTTCTCCCGTATCATCAATATCTACTGTAACCTCATAATTTTCGCTTCCTTCAACCTGAAAAAGGTAGGTGTTCCCCCTTCTGACATAATCCTTATCCACATTGCCGCTGATATAGTAGTTGTACCCTCTATTCAAAATAGTTTGGTTGATGTATTCCTGGAAATTTTTGATATTCATCGTAGCACCCTTTCTTAAAAAGGAAAGTCCTGATTGGATGCAGTCTTTTCCTCGGAATCTAAAAGTCCGTCTTCTGCTGCCTCTTCCCAAGTGATGCCGTAAGGAGCTCCGCCGGGGGTATATAGCCTGCGATATAGTAAAATTCATCATCACTGTCACGTTCAAATTCAATAATTGTAGCCATTGCTATTTTCCCTTTCATTGTCAATGGTTTGACCAATAATTCAAACACTGCTATTCTTTTTCTTTATTTGTATATTCCATATTACGAATATAAGAAGTGTTTTTCCCAGCGCCCATCTTGATGATATACCCTTCCTTCAACAGTGAAGCCAAGGTTATTTCTACAGTCGATTTGCTGATATCAGGGCATTTTTCTAAAATCATCCGCTTTGAAAGCTTCTGCAGTGTGTTATCGAATAATAAGCGGATACGTTCCGGTTTGGGAAGGCTACGATTTTGCATCAACTCGACACGGGCCGAAAACTCTTTAGAGGCGCTTAAAATAACCTCGAGGTAATACTTAACAAAGGGAAAGTAAGTGTTCTTATCTTCAGACCACCCCGTCGAGCTATCTTGCAGAACCTCATAGTATGTTTCCTTGGTCTTTTCGATTATCATTTCAATGCTGACATACTTCCCTACAATATATCCGGACCTGTACAAGAGCAACAATGTTAATAAACGGCTCATTCGTCCGTTGCCATCGCTGAATGGGTGAATGCAAAGAAAATCCAAGATGAACATTGGAATCAGCAGCAAGGGATCATATTTTTCAGTGTTGATCGCTTCGATGAACGTATCAGTGAGTCGGTCTATTCCATCTGGAGTTTCAAATGCTGACATAGGCTGAAAGCGAATCTTTTTTTGTCCGCTGGCATCTGTTTCAGTAATAACATTATCCGACCCTTTGAAATTACCACCGTGAGCTAGTGGACTAAAATGGTAAAGGTCTCTGTGCAGCTGTAGGATAACGCTAGCACGTGGAACTATATAATCGTAGCTTTCATGAATCAGACCCAGTACTTCACGATAACCAGCAATTTCTCTCTCTGATCGGTTACGCGGCTCTGCTTTTTCCTTTACCAACGCATCCAAACGCTCATCGGATGTATAGATACCCTCGATCCTATTGGACGCTCCGGTGCTTTGGATTTTTGCTATTTCAAGCATTGACTCTAAAACATCCGACTTTGCCTCGATAAATAGCTCTTGTTTTCCTTTATACTCGTGAATCGCAGAAATCAGATTCATAATTTCATGATTCATCAATTCTTCCGGGATTATTGAATAATCAAATTTTCGCATGAGTGTTTCCTTCCTACCTAACACATTTCGTTTCTGCATAATTATACATGTAAATTATGCAGAAGAGAAGAAGAATAGGCAGAATAAAAAGTTGACTTTCCATTGAATGCAAAGATTTTTCGTATTCTTTTGCTTGAATGATGATTCCTGATTTCACTGCGCTTCTTCCAATTTATGAGTTCCCTTTATTTCTCGATTTGATATACCGCTTGGCATTCTTGATGCCGCCGAAATCGGAGAACATCGTGTTGATTTTCTCTTTTTCGATCTGTTTGGCGTTCATGCCTTCGTACTTTGCTTCCTTCTTGAGCTTCAGGTAGCTCTGCAGGCGTTCCTCGGTCAGGCTGCAATCCGCGATCGCCTGTCGCACCGCACATCCAGGTTCCAGTTCATGCCGGCAATCCTTGAATCGGCATTGTTCCGCCAACGCATCGATGTCGCTGAAGGTTTTCGCCAAGTCCACACTTTCCAGCCCGATTTCGCGCATGCCCGGCGTATCGATGATGCAGCCGCCCGTCGGAACGAGGAATAGCTCGCGGTTTGTGGTCGCGTGCCGGCCTTTGTCGTCTCTTCTGATTTCCCGCGTTTCATTCAGTTCTTCCCCAATGATTCGGTTGATCAATGTTGACTTTCCCACACCTGATGATCCGATGAATACGACGGTCTGGCCCAGTGTGATGTATTTCAGGACGGCCGTATATCCGTCCTCACTCAGGCTCGACGTGACCAGCACATCGACCCCGAAAGCAATCGTCTCGATTTCACGCAGCTTTTCCGGGATATCCGCGCACAGATCCGCTTTCGTCAGCACAATCACCGGCGTTGCCCCGCTGTCCCAAGCAATCGCTAGGTAGCGTTCCAGCCTCCGCAGATTGAAATCATTGTTGAGCGACATGCAGATGAAGACAATGTCGATGTTCGCCGCCACAACCTGGACGTCATGCGCTTTTCCGGCTGCTTTCCGGATAAAGACGCTTTTCCTTGTCAGTGTCTGGTGGATGATGGCATGGTCCTGGCTTCCCTCATTCCGGTCGATCATCACAAAGTCACCGACTGCCGGATAATCCGACATTTCGACTGCTGCATGGCGCATTTTCCCTGATATTTCGGCCAGCCTCTCCGATTCAGCAGTCGTCACCCGGTACAATTCCTTGTATTGCGCAATGACTCTTGCCGGATGCAGATCCGGATATAGGGCCGCCTCCTGCGCGAATCTGTCCGCAAACCCCAATTCACTCAATCTGTTTTGCATCGCTTTCCCGTCCTTCCTACCATTCCATAATCGTGCGCCCTTTTCTTTCATTTTACGGTTTTAGATGGGTAGAAGCAACTTGAATCCTTCCGATATCGGAAGGATTCAAGTTGCGGTTACACGCAAAAAGCGAGGGACCGTCCGCCGGTGAAGGCAGGGGATTCCTCGCTCTTGATGATGAGCTTTATCGTTCTTCTCCGGCGAACGGATGCTTCGCCGGAGTTCAGGATGCATTCCGTTTGCGTTCTCCGATGAAGGTGGCTTCGCCGGAGTTCAGCCCGATTATTACCGATGTGCTCCGGTGAGCAGACCGTTCACCGGAGCTGGGGAAAATTACACCAATTACACGCACTCCTCCGCTCAGCGGGCGCAAATCACCAGCCAGTCGTGAACCTTACAACATCAAATCCCCGGCTTTGATACTGCAATGGATTACGCACTATTTCTGTGTGCAAAAGTTCAATTATTTGACGCTTACTTGTTTTTTTTAGTTATCCTGTCAGCGGCTAATTTACCTGTAATAATACATGTAGGTGTTCCTGCTGGATTATAGGCCCATTGCCCTACTTGATAAATATTCGGAATAGGCGTAAGCACTGATTTGTTTACTTGCTGCATTTTATAAACAACAGGGATCGGGGCTTCAAAAGACCAACCTACTATAGCGCCACCAGCACTCCCAACTCGTTTTTCAATACTTAAAGGTGTAAAGGAAAATTGCTTTTCCACTTTATCTTTTAACTCAGGACATAAACTTTCAGAAAGCACACTGATTACTTTATTTTCAATTTCCTCTCGGAACTCTTCATACCAGCCAGATTCTTCAACTTTATAAAACAATTCGGCCTCCATAAGCAAGCTGATTATTAAACCCGTTTTGCCTTCTGGTGCTAGGTTAGAGTCTCTTATAGCCGGGATTGCTATTTCATAAGTGTTGTATTTTAGAAAACGATCTAGCCAGGAAAGAACGTCTTCTTTATCTGTCTCTCCCCATTTTCCCAGCATTTCCTTAAGTTCACTTTTGTTGATGTTGCCTAAACCTTTTCTGGATGGTGTGTAAAACAGATGTCCATTAAAAGAGTCTTTAAAATAAGACACTGGTAAATCAACTTCCAAATAGAGCGAAAATACAGATTCACCAGGCCTGCCTTTAGCTATCGATGCCTTTGTTGTTTCAAACTTTTCCCTTATTTTTGGGGCCAGGTTATCCAGACTAGTGATATTGTAGAATGTTTTTAGATCTGCAGCCCAAATAAGGTCTTCATAATAGTATTCGTTGTTGTTCTCATCAATAATAAACTGTTGGTCGGCACAGATTTTTTTTACAAACGTATTGGGGCGTATTTCACCTTTGAACTCCTGGATTTTCTCAACTAGTGCTTCGGCAAGCTTGCCTGTACCCCCTTTTGGATATACGTAGCTGCTGTACAAGGTGAAATAACTCAATGCAAAAAATGTTGGGGTGCCTTTAAAGAAATGTTGTGAGATGATATCTATAAGGGAAGGATCTTTAATAAGCTTTTTGAGATCCTCATCACAAGGTTTGGAAAGCCTTTCAATTCTGCTCATTGCGAACATGAACTTCGGTAACCACGGCAAAAGTTCTTTTAAGAAATACGCTTTATCTCTCTTGATATCTTTAAATAATGGATTATCAATACCGTATATAATATCGATCAGCTTCATTATTCTAATCATGACTTCTATGAATTTGTCGATATCCTCTACGCTGTCAGGATATAGGCTTACCAACAAATCTCTGTATTCGCCAACAGAATTTGGGCCTTCAATGCCGATGATTTTATCCTCAACGCCTAGGGAAACTTTGCTTGAGACAACCTCAATATTAAGATTCAAATCTTTTAGCATAGCTAAAACGACTCCTAAAATTGCTCTGGCTCCAGCATCAAAAACAAAGCCATCCATTTCAAATGAATTTACCAATCCACCAAATTCGGCATTTTTTTCAATAAGTAAAATTTTCTTGCCTGCTTGAGAAAGAAACACCGCAGATGTAAGCCCAGCAAGTCCTCCCCCTACAATTATGGCATCATATCTTTTTTGTTCCGCATTTTCCATCCAAATTCCCCATTTTCAAACTTATTTCCCACAGAACTCTTGCATTTTCAACATCTAGCGCTGGTGGAGCTGGTTCTTCAAGAGTTGTAAGATTGAAAAATTCACCACTAACTGTTTCCAGATTTTCAGAAACCCCTAAATAGTATATAGCTTCTGCTGCAACCGAAACAGGGTTCAACGTTTTGTCTAATAAATTCTTCTTGAACCACTTGTATAAAGGACCATTATCCTTTCCTGTAGCTGTTTTTACAGCTCCAGGATGCATTGCATTGATGGTTACACCCGAGCCTCGGAAATACTCATCAAATTTTATCATCGCTAAGAGTTCAGCGAGTTTGGCTGTACCGTAGCTTTTCAAACCGGAATAACGTCTTTTTGACCAATCCAAATCATCAAAACGCATCCCCCAAGCCGCAAAGCGGTGCCCTTCTGAATTTACCAATATAATGCGACATTTCCCCTGGGATTTTAGTTTATCTTTTAGGATGTCGTTCATGATAAAAGACGAGAGGTAATTGACCATAAAGACTTTCTCGATTCCATTTGAAGTGATTTGTCGTTTTGTAAGATAAATGCCAGCATTATGAATAATGATATCAATTGGTTTCTCAATTTCCAGCAAATCATGAGCAGCTTTATGTGTATCATCCAAGCTGCTGAAATCAGCCAAAATATACTCACAATTTACTTTATACGCACGCTCAATTTCATGCTTCAAAGCTTCTGAGCGCTCTTTGTTTCTGTTGATACAAATCAAATCAGCACCTTTTGAGGCAAACTTTTTAGCAGTGGCATAGCCAATTCCAGAAGTAGCACCCGTTATGACAACCAACTTACCCTTGCAATCATCCAAACAAATCAGTGGGCTTTTAGAGTTGTTTTTTATCATTGCCAGCACATTGGACAAACGATATTCTTTAAAATATTTCCCGAATTTTATCCCATTATTCTTCATATTTTTCACCCAAATTTTTTCTTCATGAATTTTCTGTACTTTTTACCGAATGACGGAATGTTATCAAATATATCTCCCCACAGATCATAATAATCTCGTTGCTCAATAATTTTACCATGCTCATTTATGGTTAATCTTGAAAGCCCGTATAATATGGAACTAGGATACTTCTTATAGCTGATTGTCATCTCCCATTCGAAAAATATATCATTCCCCTGTTGTACAGCTTTAACTAATTTCATATTTAAATCTTTTGAGCGTTCTGTCAGTCTATCAGTCATTTCCTTGAATTCAACAATACCTCTGATTTCCTGTATTGTATCTCTAAAGTAAATATTGTCGTCATAATAAGGTAAGATGTGTGACCAATCAGGCTTTCCATCGGTATTATAGGTTTTTGCCCAAAGCTCTTTTACAAGTTCCAGTGTGAGTTTGTGCTCGCTCTCCATTTTAAATTCTTCCATATACATCGTCTCTTTCAGAATATTTTGAATTCACCTATTTACTATTATTTTAGCATATTGTTGCCAACATCCCTAGTGACGAAGTTCACCTGACTTTGATAGTCTGCAAAATAAAAACAAACAAAGACTGCCCCAAGGACAGTCTTTGTTTCTTATTCTAATTAGAATGAACCGTGAATAACGCGTTCCAGCAAGTCTGCAATTTGTGATTTCGTTGCTTTTGCTAATTCCAACGCATAACCGGATACACGAATGGTAGCTTGTGGATAATTCTCTGGATTTCTCAACATTTCTTCTAGTCCTTCTTTAGAAAATACGTTTACGTTTAGGTGATGTCCACCCTCTTTTCCAAAGTATCCGTCCAATAGCATCGTTAAGTTCTCTATTTGAACATCACTTTCTTTTCCTAATGCTTTAGGATGAACTGCCCATGTATAGGAAGAGCCATCTTTAACGTCTTCAAAATCAATCGTACTAACTGATTTCAATGCTGCCAGAGCACCTTTGTAAGGACTGCTATAACTTGGGTTAGCTCCTGGAGACAGTGGAGTGAACGCCTCTCTGTAGCCTTTGTACTTCTCATCTTGTCCACTGAATAGAGCACCTGTTGCTTTTCCGTAAACGATATTTGAAGTAATTGTCAAAATAGAAGTTGTAATTTCAGAATTACGGTAAGTAGGTTGAGCCTTCAACTTGCCAACAAATTTCTTGATCAGCATGTCAGCAATTTCGTCTGCTGCTTTTTCGTTATTACCGAATGTTGGGAACTGCTCCCCTTCAACGACATAGTCGATCGGGAATCCCTCTTCGTCACGAACCACACGGACCTTAGCATATTTAACAGCACTCATTGAGTCAGTTGCCAATCCGATACCAGCAATACCTGTAGCCATCATTCTGTGAAGTTTGGTATCCAGCAAACCAAATTGAACAGCTTCGTATGCATATTTATCGTGCATGTAGTGGATGATATTCAATGCTCTTACATAAGTTGTTGCTACCCAATCCATAACAACATCGATTTTTTCCATCAAAGTGTCATAGTCCAAGTATTCAGCTGTGATGGGTTCTAGGCCATCGATAACTTTACTTCTATTTTTTTCATCGTAACCACCTGTAACGGCATAAGTTAAGATTTTAGGAAGGGAAGCTCTTGCACCGAAGAATTGGATAGAACTACCCGTATCTCCTGCTGTCGGGCTTACGCAGCAAGCGATTGAAACGTCATTACTTCCATAATAGTGACGCATAACATCGTCATTTTCATATTGGATAGCACTTGTATCAATACTTACTTTTGCACAGAAATCCTTGAATCCTTTAGGAAGTTTTTCATTCCACATTAAAGTCATGTTAGGTTCTGGTGCATTACCCATATTATAGAGTGTCTGCAAGAATCTGAATGTATTTTTTGTTACCAATGAATTGTTATCATCAAGCATACCTGCAAATGTCAATGTTGCCCATGTTGGGTCTCCGGCAAACAAAGCTTCGTATTCTGGTGTTCTTAGTTGACGAACGATACGAACTTTCATTACCAAGTGGTCGATCAATTCTTGCGCTTCTTTTTCAGTCAAAGTACCTTCTTGAATATCACGCTCGATATAAATATCCAGGAATTCTGCAATACGTCCTAAACCTTGAGCAGCACCATTGTCTTCTTTGACCATAGCCAAGAATCCTAAGTAAACCCATTGTACTGCTTCTTGTGCATTTGCTGCTGGTCTACTGATATCAAAGCCATAAATTTTACCTAATTCAATCAATTTGCCTAATGCACGATATTGCATTGAAACTTCTTCACGTAAACGAATGTCTTCTTCAGTATACGTTTTTGCTTGCAATGCGTTCCAATCGTTTAGTTTTTGTTTCTTCAAATAATCAACACCATACAATGCGATACGTCTGAAATCAGGAATGATTCGTCCGCGACCGTAAGCATCCGGTAATCCCGTAACGATCTTATTGCGTCTAGCCATACGAATGTCGTCATCGTAAGCATCAAAGACACCTTGGTTATGTGTTTTACGGTGTTCTGTGTAAAATTCATCCAATTCAGGATCAAGTTCATAACCATAAGATTTTAATGCTGTTTCTGCCATACGGATACCACCATAAACGTTCAAGCCACGTTTCAATGGTTTTTCTGTCTGTAAACCAACGATTTTTTCTAAATCTTTATTGATATAACCAGCCGGATGAGAAGTTAACGTGCTGACAACAGAAGTATCTGCATCCAAAACCCCACCATTAGCGATTTCTTGCTTTTTGAGTTCTACAATCACTTGCCACAATTCATTTGTCGCTTCCGTAGGGCCTTCCAGGAAACTTTTATCCCCAACATATTCTGTATAGTTATTTTTGATGAATTCTTGAACATTAATACCTTCTTGCCATTGAGAACCTTTAAAACCACGCCACGAATTATTCATAAACTAATTCCTCCGCATCTTAGTAGTTTGTTTTTATATTCACATTATACACCATCATGAATGATTTTATAACAGATATGCTCAAATATCTTAAAAAAGACAAAAACGCCGTAACAAAGGGATATATCTGTTATATAATCAGCAACTAATCTGTATTAATTGTTATATAACTGATGGCGTTCTCACGTGATTCACGCTTATTTTGTTAGTATTCCCATGATACACACGAGAACAAATGCACATTTCCGGTAAAAACCAAGGTACTCTATCCACTTGCAATTCATAGACCAAACCTTTTCTTAAACAAAGGGGTGTGGTCAGTGCGCTGCCTATGATGCTCACATCTTTTTCTGTCGCTTTGGTTTGGCGGATTGCATCACAGACGCCGGTTGTGACAAATGTTATGGCCATCTTTCAGGATCTTCCACAAATCCATCCAAAGAAATGGTCAGGTCCAAAATAACTTTTCCCACGTTCATTCTCCTGTCTGGATGCGGTTTGTCGGCTTTTGATACGACTCTTTGTCTTTAACAATTATTCCTCCATAAAATAATCAACTAGCTTTTTGTATTCGTCCTGCGCGGAATAACACGTATCCATCAGATACCCTTTCGCAGTTTCAAATTCCTTCAGGCCGCGATAATAAAACAATTTGTGGCGTTCATCAATGACGAACGGTACAATTCCCCAGCGCAAACATTCCTTGAACAGAATAATTCGCCCAACTCTGCCATTACCGTCCTGAAACGGATGGATCGATTCGAACTGATGATGGAACGCAATGATGTCCTCGAATTGTACGGCCTCCAGAGAGGCATAATCTGCCAGCAACTTAGCCATTTCACCCTTCACTTTTCCTGGGGAAACGGTTCGGTTTTCACCGACCATATTCGGTTTTGCTTTGTAATCCCCAACCTTGAACCATTCTTTTCTGCTGTCGGAAGTATTCGACTTGATCAAACGATGAAAGACTTTAATCATTTCCTCCGTCAATTCCTGATCCGCCACATCAATCATATAATCAAAACATTGGAAATGATTGATTGTCTCGATGATATCATCGATAGGTGTAGCTTCTTCCTTCGGCATTGCAATCGTATTCGTTTCGTAAATATAGCGCGTCTGCTCTTCCGACAGGATGCTTCCTTCTATCCGATTGGAATTATAGGCAAGTTTGATTTGGGTCTGGTGATACAACCCGCCCTTCAACTTCATTTCTTTCTCTTCCTTCAAAAGCTTTAGCAATGGCCGTTCCGACTGCAGTTCCTGTTCCATCTCCATGATATCTCCAGGCTGACAGTGCAGAAACCCGCAGATATCCTCGATGACTTTTAAGGAAACCGGCTCATTCTTTGTTAATTTTGCCATCGTGGCAGAAGATATCCCAATCCCTTTTTTTAATTCTGTTTTAAGGATAGCTCTCTCCTCAAGGAGTTTAAATAATTTATTATACTGGATTGCCATACAATCACCTCGCCCTGATTATATCACGAAAAGTTTAGTTTCATAAACATCAAGAGGTCAACCTTCACATTTATGAAGGTTGACCTCTTTCGGTAATATCATCCATCGCCTGAAGTGCCAGTTCCAACGATCTGATTCTTCTTTCCAGAAGTGTTTTCTGCGGACTGCCCGGCTTTGACATGACATAGATGCTTTCGATCGACGGGAGCAAACCGGCAAGCACACTGCGGGCTTCTGCGAAGTCTTCCTGCGTGCAGATATACGGTTTCTCATCCCAAGCATGTTCCAGCACGGCCAAGCCGATGCGAAGGGCCTTGAGCCTTTTCGTAACCAACGTCGTGTTGGCGCCTTTCTCGGTCATTCCGCTTAAGGCATTTTCCGATTTGCGGATGGTCGATCGGAAGGATTGCAGCGATTCCGTTTTGGTTGTTTCAGTCACGTTTTCCATAGATAACGGTCCCCTTTTCTGTAGCAGTCGCCAGATAGAGCGCAAATCCGGCAACAATCAACTCAGAAAGCACAAACGCCGACCAGATGCCGGTCATCTGCCAAATATTGCTGAATACGAGCGCAAGCGGAACGATGACCGCCAGCCCTCTGAGAATGGAAATGACGAAGGCGGCACGTGCTTTTTCGGTGGCGCTCAGGAACATCGCTGTCACGATGTTTATGCCGACGAAGAAGAAACCAAGGAAATAGATTTTCATCCCCTCATCCGCTAGTTGCGCGATTGCAGGATCATTTTCATTATTGAACAGGCTGATCAGGGTGTCCGAATACGCAAAGGTACCCGCATAGATCAGCAGTGCGATAAAAATTGCCGTCAGCAAGGCATAGCGTTTCACTTTTTTGACCAATTCCCATTTCTTTAACCCATAATATCTGCTGACAAGCGGCTGCACGCCCTGCCCCAACCCGGTAAAAATCGCGACCGCAACAAAGGCCAGGTTCGCGACAATGCCGTAAGCGGCGACACCCCTGTTCCCCTCGAGCCCTAAAATCAGCAGATTGAAAGTCGTCAGCACGACCGCAGAGGACACTTCCGTGATGAACGTTGCAGAGCCCAGAGTGAGGATGTCCAGGACCGCCGGACGGGTCATTTTGTGTTTCAGAAACGCCGGAATCCGTTTCTTTCCTGCGAAATGAAGCGAAAGGATGCCCAGACTGATAATCGGCGAAAGGCTCGTCGCAAAGGCGGCACCGAACATGCCCATTCCGAAAGGAAAGAGGAAAATATAGTCCAGGATGACATTCGAAAAGCTGCCGACCAGCATCGCAGTCATGGCCAGTCTAGGATTGTTGTCGTTGCGGACAAAAGCGAGCACTGTGTTGTTCAGGATGAAAAACGGCGCAAAGGATAAGATGGTAGCCATGTAGGCCTGCGTCAAAGGCAAAGTGACCGCATCCGCCCCCAAGACCGAAGACAGCGTTCGTGATCCAAACAAACCGACTATGATAAGCACCAATCCTATCAGGCTGCCTAGCTTAAGCGATCCGGAAAACACGCCTTCCGCCTCTTCGCTTTTATTCTGAGAGTTCAATATGCTATAGCGGGTCGCTCCGCCGATGCCAATCATCAAGCCGATGCCGTGGACGATACTGAATGCCGGAATGGCGAAATTCAGTGCGGCAATCCCATTGACCCCCAATGCTTTCGCAATAAAATACGTGTCAGCCAAAATATAGAAGGACACGCCGATCATTCCCAAAATATTCAGGCTGACGTACTTCGAGAAGTCCCTCAGTAATGCTTTTCCCATGTTACAGTCTCCTTCCAAAATAAAAAAGGTGCCCCGGAACCATTCCTTCAAAGACCTACGGAATGTTCCTGAACACCTTAAACTCTCTGCCCGGTGGCAAAAAGAGGGTTATTTATTTGATTGATATCATTTGATTATAATTTTTCGGAGAGGGATTGTCAATCGTAATAAACTTCATCCAGGAACAGTCCGTGAGAAGGCACTGTCATCCCGGCATCGCTCCGGATCCCGCTCTCGAAGATGGCATCGATATATTCCGGCTCCATCGTCCCGGCCCCGATTTCCAGGATCGTTCCCATCATGATCCGGACCATGTTGTAGAGGAAGCCTTCCCCTGTGAACGAAAAGTGCAGCAGATTGCCTTCCTGCTGGATCGTGATGTCATTGATAGTCCTGACCGTCGATTTTTTCGATTTCTTGAGTGAAGAGAAACCGAGGAAGTCATGGGCTCCGACAAGCTTGCTGCATGCCTCATTCATTCTGTCGACATCAAGGTGTCCAGGGTAATGGTAGCTGTAGTGGCGCTCAAATGCGGAAGGCACGGCATTATTCCAGACATGATAGCTGTAGGTTTTTCCGACGGCATGATAGCGGGCATGGAACCTTTCCGGAACCTCTTCCAGCTCTTTGACGACAATATCACGCGGGAGATAACGGATCAGATGGTCCTGCATCGCTGCCAAATCCATATTGGATATCGTCTTGAAATTAGCTACTTGCCCTCTGGCGTGGGTGCCGGCATCCGTCCGGCCTGAGCCGATGATTTCGATCTCCGTTCCCGTCATTGCCGACAGGATGTTCTCTATTTTGCCTTGGATGGTTTTGTCCGAATCCCCGAGCCTTTGCCAGCCCAAGTATCTTCCGCCATCATATTCGATCGTCATTTTTATATTTCTCATTTTTTATCCCTCTTCATTATCCGATTCTGTTTCAGGTTTGAAGTCCTGTACTCAGGTATTATACCGGATGTCATTACGGTTTAGCGTGTTTTCGCGGAATTTTTTCCAATAACCGACAATTAGCTTATTTTTCTGGTTCTATATTAGCCTGTCTTTGCGGAAGCCTGCAGTCATAAAACGCCATGCCGCTTTTCGGTTTGTCAACCAAGCAATCTGGGCGTCGTTTTTGGTGTTGCTCAGTATTCTCGGCACAAAATATTTTGCGACCGTTTCAGGTTTATCGGCCAATATATTGAATATCTTTCTGAACTTCTCATCTGTGATGACATCTGACTGCTCACCATCAGGCGTTTTTGTGATAAAATCAGTCAGCACCATACCCGGCGACAACCGCCCCGCTATTACATTGGCATCCTCCAGTTCCTTGGCGAGTCCTTTCATGAAGTACGTTAAAGCGTGCTTGGTAGTACCGTATAATATTGTTTTTATCTGTATCATATTGTTTGAGCCAAGACCCTCCATGCTGTATATCGCGCCATGTCCCTGTTTTAGCATTCCCATTGCCGCAATCTGCGAACCGTATATCATACCGATAAGATTGGCCTTAATAATGTTTTCGGTGTAGGTTCCGCCCGTTTCCCACGAAAACATGTGCGGCGTGTTTTGCCCCGCGTTGTTGATCCATATATCTATCTCGCCCCACTGCGCCAAAGAAGCGTCCCAGAGTTTTTGCAGATTTACTTTTTCCTGGACATCGCACGGGACATAGATGTATTTCCCCTCAAAAGGTGACAGCTCACTTTGAGCTGCTTCCGCGAGCTTTTCGCCCCTGCCGGACAGCGTAACATTGCATCCAGCTCGCAGAAACTCAGTTGCCATAGAAAAGCCAAGGCCACGCGTGCTACCCGTTATCACAATATTCCTCATAATAGCCTCCGTTTTTTTGCATTCCGCCATTCCCAAACAGACAGGATATTTCCCTATTTTACCTTTTTATCAATTTAAGAAACCGTCGTATGAGAGAACCTATCGCCTCTATTTAATTCGTTTTCTTCGTGATACATTCTTATTGCATTTTTTCCGCTAGCATTTTGATGCGTTCCAGCGCTTTGGGCAAGCTGATAGTGAATATTTCTTCCAGTTCTTCCGGAACCTCGGTATTGAAAGTCAATGTCGTAATTCTATTTTTTTCGGTGAGGGAATAACTTTCTTTCCCCCCAGTCCACTCTTTTTCGCGTTCCTGCTGACCGCTTGCTTGTGTGTCCGCACTGTGCCTGAACAAGACGAACGCATTCGGATCGAGTTTCTCTATCAGACTTGTCACGCCGTAACCATTTACAGAAGATAGAAACTGGATTTCATTGCCTTCTTTCATTTCGCCCTTCATATAAGTGCCTTCATCAATGATGTTTGCCCAGACGCGGAAGGACGCATCTTCCCAAAGCGTTGCCCAGACGCTTTCTTTAGAGGCATTGATTTCGATTGAGAATTGAAGTTTTTTCATAAATGATCCTCCTTAAAAAACAGCAATTAGTTTCCCTCTCCTTAACGCTCCTTTAATCTATGGCACAAAGCGGGCTTTTAAGCTTATCGAAGTGCTTGATGAGCCAGTCAAACTGTTGCTGATACTGTTCAGCCTTGTAAATCTCTTTTTCTTCTGAAAAAAGAATCCTACTAACCAACCACTTTATTCCTTCCGGTCTTTTTAGCTTCATATAATTTCTTGTCTGAACAGTGAATTAGAGTCTCATAGTCTATCATTTCTTCGCTTGTTAAAGTAGAAAGTCCAAAACTTGAAGTTAACTTAATCTTTTCTCCATTATAGCTGAAAACTGTATCTTCAATGGCTTTTCTCATTCTATCAGCGATAGCTCTTGCTTTTTCTTTATCTGTATTTGTCAAGCAGACCATAAACTCTTCACCTCCGAATCTGGCGATCCAGTCCACACCTTGTCTTGTATTTTTCCCGAGGATTCCCGCGACTTCTTTTAATATAAAATCCCCTGCCAAATGACCATAAGTATCATTGACTTTTTTGAAATGGTCAATATCTGCCATCAGAAGTGAGATTGGTTGATTTTCCAGATGAGATTTGAGCATATCTACAGGTAATCTTTCAATGATATATCTCTTGTTATAAATTTGTGTCAGCTCATCTGTTACTGCTGCTATATTGGCTTGGTCCAGTAATCTTTTAATTTCCAAACTTTCAGTTAACTCTCTGTCACCCAGAATCATGCTTTTTGTAACATTTTTTAAAAGTTCAACTACAACCATTCTATCTTCTATTTTTACAGGTATTGCTGTAACCATAATGATTTCATCAGAAGAAGTTTCTATTTTGATAACGGTATCATTTTCATTATAGGCTCTCATAGAAATACAATTCTTGCATACTTCGCCTTTCCCCCAAATGCCAAAACAGGGTTCTAGAACAGTTACGAGTTCTTCTTGGTTTTTATGTTTAACCATAAGGACTTCCTTTTTAACAGGATCTACAAACCTTACTTGTTCATACATTTTATCAAATGATGTCAATTGACTTAAGAGTTTCTGAAACCCTTTCAAATTTATTTCCACTTAATCACCTCTTGTTTAGACTTGTCCTTACAACAAAGCTTACTCTATTTTATCATTTTTAAATACATCCAAAATCCATCACTTTAAACGTATGCAAAGAAAACAACCCCCTGAGAATAACGCAACTACGTCATTCTCAAAGGGCTTATCTATTTATTTGTTGCGTGTCAACGCCACAACCGACTCAACATGCAACGTTTGCGGGAATAAGTCCACTGGTTGGATGCTGCCTACGCTGTAGCCGCCTTCGTGGAATAACTGTAGGTCGCGTGCCATTGTAGCTGGGTTGCAGCTGACGTAGACGATACGCTCAGGAGCAATTTCCAAAGCAGCTTCGATGAAGGCCGGTTCCAAGCCTTTGCGTGGCGGATCGACAACCAAGACATCGGCTTTGACGCCTTCAGCAGCCCATTTAGGCATTACTTCTTCGGCAGCGCCGATTTCGAAGGTGATGTTTTCGATGTTGTTTGCTTCAGCATTCATTTCAGCCATTTTGACTGCATCCGGAACGACTTCCATCGCATACACGTGTTTCGCTTTTTCAGCCAATGACAAGGAGATTGTTCCGATTCCGCAATAAGCATCGATGACGGTTTCTTCGCCTGTCAATTGTGCAGCTTCGATCGCCAATTTATAAAGTTTTTCCGTTTGGATCGGGTTCACTTGATAGAATGAGCGGGAAGAGATCGCGAATGTATGGCCCATCAATTTGTCGCGGTACACGTCTTCGCCGTGCAGGACGATGGTTTCGTCACCCAGGATGACATTGTTTTGTTTCGGGTTCACGTTTTGGACGATGCTGACCACTTCCGGTAAAGCTTCCAAAATAGCTGGAATGATTTTGCTTTGCGGGAACAGTTTCGCCGTACGAGTAACCAGGACAACCATCATTTCGCCTGTGTAATAACCGCGGCGGATCATGATATGACGGATATTTCCGGTATGTTTCTTCTCGTCGTAAGCTTTCACGTTGAATTCCTGCAGAATGTCACGGACTTTTACGATGGCTTCATCGATTTTTGGATCCTGGATCTGGAAGTTTTCCATCGGGATCAATTCATGTGTGTTGGTGCGGAAGAATCCAGTAACCAATTTGCCGTCTTTTTGACGTACTGGGATCTGTGCTTTGTTGCGGTATCCCCATGGATTTTCCATTCCGATTGTCGTTTTGACTTCGACTTCAGGCATTTTGGCAATGCGTTTCATCACTTGTTCGACGTTGTTCTTTTTGAAAGCCAATTGGGCAGAGTAACGCAGATTCTGCAATGGCATTGTACCAACGCGTGTACCTTTAACATCGCGTGTCGGGATACGGTCAGGAGAACTGCTTAGTCTTTCCTCAATGCGGGCGAATCCAAAAGATTTGCCGACTTTCGTCACTTTGATGGTGGCCCGTTCACCCGGTAGTCCATCCGCTACAAATAATGGATAACCCTCAACTTTTGCGACACCCATACCTTCTGACGTTAAGTCCTCAAATGTTACAGTCATCTTCTCATTTTTTATTACCGGTGCTACCGTATATTGTTTTTTCATATGTGCTCCTCAGTTCATAATTTTTCATTCAGAATCATTATACCAAAAAAGAAGGGGTCTCGATACAGCAAGCCCGTTTGTTTGGAAAAAATAAGTACTTTCTCATAATATCACCGGATGCAGCGCGGCTTATCGATAGGAAGTTTCGCTTGCGTTCAGTATAATAGGAGTATATAAACCAGTTACTGACGGGTACAGGAAGAAAGCGAGGATGACAAAATGAGCGGACAACGGATTGTTCCCTTTTTGACGTTACCGGGGACTGCAGAAAAAGCAATGAACTTTTATATTTCCATTTTTCCTAATTCGAGCGTGACCTCCCTCACCAAGATCGATGAAGATGAGCATGGCGAAGGCGGCCGCGTGATTAATGAGCAGTTTGTGTTGAACGGACAGGATTTCATGGCGATGGACATGGAAGAGGATTTTTTGCCGGATATGACTTGGGCTGTTTCCCTCTACGTGGACTGCGAAGATGAAGCCAGCTTCGACAACTACTTTGATTCCTTATCCGTGGATGGTGTTGTAATGATGGGACCTGAAGCGGTCGGAGAATTACGTGCGGTAGCATGGGTGACCGATCAATTCGGCGTTACCTGGCAGTTAGTGTGGAAATAATGTGAATGGGCTGCCTCGGAGAGTCGGGGCAGCCCATTTTTTTGGTTATCGGACAAGCTCGAACTCGCTTGTGTGCCGGTTGTCCGATTCTTTGTGGTTATCGGACAAGTTGGCGTTCACTTGCTTGCAGGTTGTCCGATTCTTTCGGGTTATCGGACAACCTCGGACATTCTCGCCTGTTATTCTTCCGCCAGCAACGCCGGCAGGTCGGCGACGGTGTCCAGATTGACGGACCCGACCGCTTTTCCGTCTTCCAACTTGATCAAGAGAGGAACAAACTCGACGCCGTAGGTATCCAGCACCTCATCATAATTGGCATCATTGACGCGTTTTTTCGTGTTGTAGTAGTAAGCAGTCTGCCCAGTTTCCGTCAATTTCTCTTCCAATATCGGATGGAACTTTTTGCAATAGGGGCAATCATCGAATCCGAAATAGAGATAGGTCACGTCCTGCGCGACCACCTCTTCATACCCCGCTTCATCACTGATGGCCACGATGGAGGAACTTTCCGCTTTCTCGCAGGCTGCAAACAGCATCAGCAGTCCGCTAAAAAATAATAGGAACAAAAATTTCTTCTGTTTTTTCGGCATACGGCAGGTCCCCTTTTGCATTAAAGTTTCTTTTTCCCAGTATAACAAAAAATGCCCGGCAGCTCTCGTCACAACTCCGAGAGGCTGGGCATTCTTATTCTTTAGTTCTTGCCGTCATAAGGCAAACGTTTATCGTTCACTTCATCCGGATGAAGTGTTTCGACTTCCTTCATGAAGCCAGTTCCGGCGCCTTCAAGCATATCTTCATCGACTTCTTCGATTGGATCAGCGTAATCGGAAGTATTGCCCATGATTTTGATGTGCTGCTGATGGTTCGTGAATAAGGTTGGTGCATCACCGCCGTATTCGCCGTCCAAGTTGATCATCAAACGGGAACCATCCAGAGATTCTGCTTTCACAAAGCTAGTATGTGTGTAGAGGACGTTCGAATTTTCGAGATGTCTGCCCCCATTTAAAACCTGGGCCAACAGTTGCAGGATTTCGAAGATGTTCGCCGTCTTCACGACGAAAAGCGTGAACTTGCCATCCCCCAAAACGATGTTCGGATCGATCGTCTCAAAGCCTCCAACCGAGTTGGTCAAGGCTACGAAAAACATGGAAGCCATGCCATCGTAGACGCCGCCTTCATACTCGATGCGCATATGCATCGGTTTCAGTTGCGGGATTTTTTCGGCGCCTTTCACCAGGTAAGCAAGGTAGCCGAAAATGGTCTTCAGTTTCGCAGGGACATCATAGGTCAGATCCGTCAGATAGCCGCCTGCCGCGATGTTAATGAAATAAGTATCATTTGATTGACCGATATCCATCGGAATGACATTTCCATCAGCGATGACGCGGGCTGCATCCAATAGATTTGAGCGCGGAATCTTCAAAGCGCGGGCATAGTCATTTGTGGTCCCTGCAGGTATGATGCCGACTGTCGGTCTGTGTTCCAATCCGGCGATCCCGTTGACGACTTCGTTTACGGTTCCGTCTCCGCCTGCTGCAACGATCAAGTCGAATCCGGCCAACGCGGCACGTTCGGCTTCTTTGGTTGCGGAAAGCGGCTCGGGTGTCGTGGCATAAGCACTGGCCTCATAGCCTGCTTCTTCCAATATTTGAAGGATGTCAATCATGCTTTTTTTCAGCATTTCTCTTCCGGAAGTAGGATTATAAATTACTCTTGCTCTCATTCTTTTCCTCATCTTTCTAGGCTCATCTGTTATATAGGTCACAATTCATCTTTTCTTTGCCAAACCACTCAATTAATGATTATAGCACCAAAATCATAAGAATACTAATTGCTGAACTGGGAAAAGATAGGTTTATTGCGATTTTTTTTTTGAGATCCATTCATTCAAAAAAAAAAGCCAACCTCCGGAAGGAAGTTGGCTTGAATGTTTGCAACGCAAACGCGTTCTGAAAAGCAGATACGGAACGCTTTTCAGAACGCTCTATCTTAGTTGAGTTCTGATTCGCAGAGTTCTCCGCCTAAGTTGACAACCACACGCGGACAAAAAACGTCCGCTTTGTGTTTGTCCTCTTAGTGCTCGAACTCTAACCGCGAATCATCACATCCTATTAGTTGAACTCTGAATTGCAGGGGGTTCCGCCTAACGCTATTTAGGCCCATCCAGCCAAAACCGGGCTGGTTGTTCCTAAATCTCGTTAGTGCTCGCCCCCTACCCGCAATTCATCGTATCCTATCTTTTTTCCAGTTCTTGGGCTAGTAGTTGGTTGACCATGCCTGGGTTGGCTTGGCCTTTGGTTTGTTTCATGATTTGGCCTACCAGGAAGCCTTTGGCGCGGTCTTTTCCGGCTTTGAAGTCGTCAACGGATTGTTGGCTGTTGTCCAAAACGGCGTTGATGATCGGCAACAGTTGCGACGGATCGCTCATTTGGATCAGGCCTTCTGATTCAACGACTGCTTTTGCGTCGCCGCCTTTTGTTGCCAACAGGCGGAAGACTTTCTTGGCGATCTTCGTGCTGATGGTACCGTCTTCGATCAACGTGATCATGCCGGCAAGGTTCGCTGGCGTCAGTTTGGTGTCGGCCAGTTCCACTTTTTCGCTGTTCAGGTAAGCTGATACTTCGCCCATCAACCAGTTGGAAGCCAGTTTGGCGTCGGCACCGGCAGCAAGGGTGCCTTCGAAGAAGTCGGACATTTCTTTTGAAAGTGTCAATACCATTGCATCGTACTCAGGCAGGTCGTATTCAGAAATGTATCTTTCGCGGCGTTTTGCAGGCATTTCCGGAATGCTGGCTTTGACGCGGTCGATCCACTCTTGGGAGATGGTCAAGCCCGGTAGGTCCGGTTCCGGGAAGTAACGGTAGTCGCTTTCGCCTTCTTTGACGCGCATCAGGATCGTTTCGCCGTTTGTTTCGTCGAACCGGCGTGTTTCTTGTTGGATGATGCCGCCAGCGTTCAATACTTGCGCTTGGCGTTTTTCTTCATGAGCCAGTCCGCGGCGGACGAAGTTGAAGGAGTTCAGGTTCTTCAATTCTGCTTTCGTGCCGAATTTTTCTTGGCCGAATGGACGGATGGAAATGTTGGCATCGCAACGCATCGAGCCTTCTTCCATCTTCACATCGGATACGTCTGTGTACATGATGATTTGGCGGACCGCATCCAAGTATGCATAAGCCTCTTCCGGGGAGCGCATATCCGCTTCCGATACGATTTCGATCAATGGCGTGCCTTGACGGTTCAAATCGACGTAGGAATAGCCGTCCGATCCGTGCATATTTTTGCCGGCATCTTCTTCAAGATGGACGCGCTCGATGCGGATTTTTTTCTTGACGCCTTCCACTTCGATTTCAACCCAGCCGTCATGGCCGATCGGGTTATCCAATTGCGAAATTTGGTAAGCTTTCGGATTATCCGGATAGAAGTAGTTTTTGCGGTCGAAGTGCGTTTCCGTCGAGATTTCGCAGTTCAGCGCCAAAGCAGCCTTCATGCAGAATTCAATAGCTCCTTTGTTGATGACAGGTAAGACGCCCGGGTAGCCCCAGTCGATGACGTTTGTGTTTGTGTTCGGTTCTGCCCCAAAGTGTGCTGGAGATGGGGAGAACATTTTTGATTCAGTTTTCAATTCCACATGGACTTCCAGTCCGATGACTGTTTCATAATTCATAATGTTTTCCTCCTACAGGTTTGGGTGTTGTTCAAGATAGTCGTTCGCTTGTTCCAAGGCAAAAGCGGCCTGATAGATCTTCGCTTCTTCGAAATAGTTACCGATCAGTTGGATACCGATTGGCATGCCGTCAGCCGAGAAACCGCCAGGAACGGAAATGGCCGGAACGCCCGCCAAGTTGATCGTTACGGTCAACAAGTCGTCCATGTACATAGCCAATGGATCGTCGTTCTTTTCGCCGATTCCGAAAGCAGTCGTTGTAGTGGTAGGTCCCAGAATCAGATCGTAACCTGCGAAGATGTTCGCGAAGTCGCGTTTGATCAGCGTGCGGACCTGACCCGCTTTTTTGAAGTAAGCATCATAGAAACCGGCGCTCAATGAGAAGGATCCCAACATGATGCGGCGTTTCACTTCCATCCCGAAACCTTCGGAACGGCTCTTGATGTACAATTCATCCAATGAATTGACATTTTCTGCGCGGTAGCCATAACGCACACCGTCAAAACGTTGCAGGTTGGATGAAGCTTCCGAAGAAGCGATGATGTAGTAAGCAGGGATTCCGTATGCCAAAGTCGGCATGCTGACTTCTTCCACGGTAGCGCCCATTTCTTCGAATTGGGCAGCTGCTTTTCTTACAGCCTCTTGGATTTCGGCGGATACGCCCTCTTGGAAATATTCTTTCGGCAAGGCAATCTTCATGCCTGCTACATTTCCGTTCAGGTTCGCGCTGAATTTAGGCACTTCCAGCTTCATGCTTGTCGAATCTTTGGCATCATAGCCGCTGATTGCTTCCAATAATAGCGCATTGTCGGTTACGTTGCGCGTCATCGGGCCGATTTGGTCAAGGCTGGACGCAAAAGCGATCAAGCCGTAACGGGATACGCGGCCGTATGTCGGTTTCATGCCGACGATGCCGTTGAAGGCAGCCGGTTGACGGATACTTCCGCCTGTGTCGGAACCCAAGGAAGCGACAACTTCGCCGCTGGCAACCGCAGCAGCTGAGCCACCGGATGAACCGCCGGGAACTTTAGTCAGGTCCCAAGCGTTTTTTGTTTTTTTGTAGTAGGAGTTTTCTGTGCTTCCGCCCATGGCAAATTCGTCCATGTTCAGTTTTCCGACGTTGACTGCGCCGGCTTGCTTCAATTTTGTGACGACTGTTGCGTCATAGATTGGCATAAAGTCGCCCAACATGCGGCTCGCCGCTGTCGTTGTCACGCCTTCCGTTACGATGTTGTCTTTGATCCCTAAAGGAATACCGTTCAGGACATTGCCGTCAGCGTAGCCTTTTTCGTCAGCCGCTTGGGCTTGTTTCAAAGCTCCTTCTTCGTTCAAAGCCAAGAATGCTTCCACTTTTCCGTCTGTTTCAGCGATGCGTTTGAAGGCTGCTTGTGTCAGTTCCACGGAAGAGAATTCTTTGTTGACTAAACCTTCATGCAGGCTCGTCAGCGTTTCATTGAAAATGCTCATGCGCCTTCCACCTCGTTATCTAGAATTGCCGGCACTTGGATCATGCCGTCTTCGGCTGTCTTGACGTTTTTGAATAAGAGGTCGCGATCCGTTCCTTGTTCCGCTACATCTTCACGCATGACATTCTTCAATGCATAGCCATGAGAAGTCACGGGTACATCCGTTGTATCGACTGCTTCCAATTGTTCCACCATGTCGATGATGTCGCCCAATTGTTCTGTAAAATGTTTAATTTCATTAGGAGCGAATTCCAGCTTGGCCAGTTTTGCTACGTGACGCACTTGCTCTTCAGTGATTGCCATGTAATACCCTTCTTTCTGTCGTTTTGTGTAGGTTTCGTTTTTTTACATACTGTTTTATTCTATCATAAAAATCATTGGTTTGTCGGAGTTTTCTGATGTTTCCAGTACTTTCTGAAAATGTTAAAAGCGGTACGGGTTCGTTCAGACCTGAAAGAAATTTAGGAAATCGTACCGTATGAGCATCGAAGAGCGCAATATGCTGAGAGACTTCCTGCGTCAGCAGGTTAGTCGAACAGTATCCTTGGCTCGCAGAGACAAGGGGTTCCTTTATAAATAATTTCCGAAGGGCTAACCCGTGAAGCTGGAGAAGAAAAGCGGTACGGGTTCGTTCAGCCCTTAATCAAGGTCGCCCTGTCCGCTAATCGAAGATATGGTAATTGAAGCCCTGACTGTCGTTCTCCCTTGTCAGGAACGATTCGATGCCGTTGATGGATTCAACCGTGATCTCGACGGGAATGTTTTGGGGCAGGAAACGCCCTGCTGCATCCGTTACGTGCTGGGTGAAGGCGATGATTTCCGTTTCCCCGTAGAATTGCGTCGTGATGTCGATCTCGAGCGAAAGCAATTGTCCATCGACATATTTCCCTTCACCGACGATACCGTTCAGATTAGGGAAGAAATCCTGAACTTCATTCTTGAAGTTATCGAAGTTGGAAGATTCTTCCGTCTGCGTTCCGCTTTGCAACGGGAAGACAATTTTGCTTTCATTGCGGGTGATCCATTCGCCGATTGCAGTTCCTTCCGTGGAGACACCTTCGAACAGATAGACACCGCCGACCGGGCTGTCCTGCGCCGATTGTTCATAAATGCCGATGACGATCGGAATACTTTCCAATCCCTCGGTCTGGCGCAAACGCGTAATGATCGTATCTGCATAGGCTTTGGCCTGTTCTTCCAGTTTATCGCGGGAAATGGCTTGTTCCATCGGCACATCGTTCACCTTGTAATAGTCGACCGAATTCATCGCCAGTCCGATGGCCATCCCGGCCAATTCGAAGCCATTCTCATTTTGGATCATATAGTCTTGTTCCAAAATCTGCTCCAGATAAATCGGCTCTCTGGTTGCCGCGTCGGTGCTGCCGTTGTCGGTCGGGTTCAAACCATCCGGATTGGAGTCGCTGTAACGACCCAACCATAACCTTGTCGTATCGTAATCGATGACTTGGCCTTCCTGAAAAAAATATTGGTCAGTCGGAAAAATATTTTTTGCCACATCCAACAGATCCGCCTCAAAGTCTTTGATGTTGGCTGTCGAGTTCAGCGAAAGGCTGACGCCGCGATTCTGGCTGAATTGGTACTTGCCGTCCACAATCAAGGCCGGGTAATAATCGGTCGACAACTGATTCTGAGTCGTTTGGACTGTCACTTTTTCAGGTCCGGTATTGGTGGTATTCTCCGTCGTTTGCGTCTCTGATAGCTGTCCGCAACTGGCCAACAGGAACATCGCTGCTCCAGAGACAGTCATAAGGATGACGCTTTTCGCTTTATTCACTGCTGTCACTTCTTTCCAAATTTTTCACCATATCTTCTTCTGTCCAGACAGGGATGCCCAAAGATTGGGCTTTTGCCAATTTGCTGCCGGCTTCTTCACCGGCAACGATCCAATCGGTCTTTTTGGAGACACTGCCGGTCACTTTTCCGCCGAGTGCTTCGATCATTTCCGTCGCTTCGTTTCGGTTATAGTGCGTCAGTTTGCCCGTCAATACAACGGTTTTGCCGTTCCAGATGGACTCGACCGCGGCCACCTCGGCCTTTTTCTTGCCCAGGTAGGTCAGATTGACGCCGTTCGCTCGGAATTCTTCGATCAGGTCCTTCACTTCAGGCAATTGGAAATAGGCTACAACGCTGTCCGCGATGATGTCACCCATGCCTTCGACGGCCATGATTTCTTCTTTCGTCGCCTTCATCACGCGTTCGACTGTTTCGAATTCCGCTGCCAGGCTGGCTGCAGCCTTCGATCCGACATGGCGGATTCCCAATCCGAACAGCAGACGTTCGAATGAGTTCCCCCTGCTCTGATCGATGGCGGTCACAATATTATGAGCAGACTTTTCTTTGATTTTATCCAATTGATAGAGATCTTCTTCCGTCAATTTGTACAGGTCGGCTACGTCCTTGACGAGGCCCTTTTCGAACATCTGGCTGACGACGCGGACACCCAGACCGCTGATGTTCATCGCATTGCGCGAAACGAAGTGGGAAAGGCCCTCTTTGATTTGGGCCGGGCACTTCGGATTGATGCAGCGCAAAGCTACTTCATCCTCCAAATGCACCAAGTGGCTATCGCAGGCAGGGCACGCTTCCGGAATGACATAGGGTGCACTTTCCGGACCTCTGCGGTCGATAAGGACATGTTGGATTTCCGGGATGATGTCACCGGCCTTATGGATCACGACCGTGTCGCCGATGCGCACATCCTTCTCGCGGACCAGATCGACGTTATGCAGGCTGGCGCGCTGCACGGTGGAACCGGCCAAGAAAACAGGATCCATCACGGCTGTCGGCGTCACGACACCGGTACGGCCCACTGTCCACTCGATGTCGCGCACGATCGTTTCGGCTTCTTCCGCTTTGAATTTATAGGCGATTGCCCACCGCGGCGCTTTTACCGTATAACCGATTTCTTCCTGAGCAGCGAAGGCATTGACTTTGATGACGATGCCGTCGATATCGTAAGGCAACTCTTTTCTTTTTGCTGCGATTTCTTCCGTGAATGCCCAGACTTCTTCGATCGAATCGAAGAGCCGGCGTTCCGGATTGGTCCGCAGACCGACCTGAGCCAATCGGTTCAGCAGCGCATCCTGCGTTTCAACAACCAATTGTTCGAAATTGGTGGCACTGTAAAGATAGATGCTCAGGTTGCGGCTGGCCGCAACGCTGGAATCCAGTTGACGCAGACTGCCGGCAGCGGCGTTGCGCGGATTCGCAAAAATCTCCAGGCCTTTCTCATCGCGGTCCGTATTCAATTGGACGAATGAGGCTTTCGGCATGTAGCATTCGCCGCGGACTTCGAAAGTCAGCGGTTCATTCAGGCGCAAGGGAATGGCTTTGACCGTCCGCAGGTTCTGCGTGATGTCTTCTCCGGTATTTCCGTCCCCACGCGTCGCGCCTTGGATGAACAAGCCATTTTCGTACTTCAATGACACGGCCAAACCGTCGATTTTCAGCTCGCAGATGTACTGCAAAGGCTGGTCGGTCAGTTTACTGATCCGTTGATGGAATTGCAGCAGTTCTTCCTGATTGAAGGCATTCCCTAAACTCAACATCGGTGAATCATGCTGGACCTTTGTGAAGCCGGGCAGGATGGTACCACCGATGCGTTGCGTCGGTGAGTCCGTGGTGATCAGCTCAGGATGGGTTTTTTCCAATCTTTCCAGTTCTTGATACTGCTGGTCGTATTCTTTATCGGAAATACTGGGCTTGTCCAGTACATAATACTCGTAACTATAGCGGTTGAGGAGCGTCTTCAACGTCTCGATGCGCTCTTGGGCTTCAGCTGGACTTTCTTTCGCCATGAATGATTCCCCTCCTAAATTATGCTTTTTCGATCGGTGCAAAGGATGCCAACAGGCGTTTGATGCCGATGTCTTTGAAGGCGATATCCAATGTCAACCCATCGCCTTCTCCGCTCGTCTGAACGACGATGCCTGTGCCCCATTTCTTATGGCTGGCTTTGTCCCCGACAGCCCAGCCAAGGCTGGCCGCACCGCTGCTTCCTGTTTGCTTGACGGACTGCGTCGTTTTTTCTCGCGGTCCGGCCGAGAACGGCTGACTGAAGGCTTTCTCCTGACGGGTATCGCTTGCTGTTTTCCAGCGCCCGCCCGAGCTTGCCGGTTTTGAAGAAAACATGCTTGACGTGGATCCCGAACTGTCCTCGCGGTCCAGAACGGATCCGTCCAATTCATCAAGGAAACGCGATGCCGGGTTGGACATCGTACGTCCATAAAGCATGCGGGAATAGGCATTCGTCAGGAACAGTCTTTGCTCCGCCCGCGTGATGCCGACATAGGCCAAGCGCCGTTCTTCTTCCATCTGGTCCTCATCCATGAAGGAGCGGGACGACGGGAAAATGCCGTCTTCCATCCCGATGATGAAGACGATCGGGAATTCCAATCCTTTGGCTGCGTGCATCGTCATCAGCGTCACTTCGCTCTGCGGTTCTTCCTCGATCTGATCCAAATCGGAAACTAGCGCCAAATCGGTCAGGAAGGCGGTCAGATCAAAGTCTTCTTGATTCATTTTATCGAACTCCTGGGTTACCGACAGGAATTCGTTGATGTTTTCGATCCGTGCTTCCGACTCCAGCGTCTTCTCCATTTCGAGGGCTTCCAGATAAGTTGTCTGGGAAAGCAACTCCTGCACCAATTCTGTGATCGGTAGGAATTCCTGCATTTTATGCAGATTATCCATAATGGTCGCGAATTTCTTCAATTCCTTCGCGGCTTTTCCGGATACACTGGATAACGCCACATCATGGGCCGCCTGCAGCAAAGTCAGGTTGTGCATATTGGCGAATTCACGCAGCTTTTCGACACTCGCATCACCGATGCCGCGTTTTGGCACATTCACGATGCGGCCGAAACTCAAGTCATCCGATGGGTTCACGATCAAGCGCAGATACGCCAAAATGTCTTTTATTTCTTTTCGGTCGTAGAACTTGCGCCCGCCGACCATCTTGTAAGGGATGTTCGACTTCAGGAGGTTCTCCTCGATGACACGCGACTGCGCATTCGTCCTGTAAAGCACTGCGAAATCTCCGTACTGGCGCTTGTTTTCACGGACTTCCTGAAGCATCTTCGAGATGACGTAGCGCGCTTCATCGTGTTCGGATTGGCCCCGGTAGTAAACGATGTTCTCGCCGTCCGGATTGTCTGTCCACAACTCTTTTTCTTTCCGGTTGACGTTGTTTTGGATCACGTCATTGGCTGCACGCAGGATTTTTTTTGTGGAACGGTAGTTTTGCTCCAGCAAGACCACTTTTGCGTCCGGATAATCCTTTTCGAAGTTGAGGATATTTTCCATGTCGGCACCACGCCAACCGTAGATGCTTTGGTCCGCATCGCCGACGACGCAGATGTTTTTGAATTTGCTGGCCAATAGTTGCACCAATTGGTATTGGGCGAAGTTGGTATCCTGGTACTCGTCCACGTGGATGTAATGGAATTTATTTTGGTAGTAGGACAGCGTTTCCGGATATTCCTGGAACAGTTTGACCGTCAACATGATCAGGTCGTCGAAATCCATCGATTGGCTGTTTTCGAGCGCTTTTTGGTAATCCTTGTAGCACTCGAAGACGATATTGTCGATATAACCGCCGGCGAAATCGCCGAATTCCTTCGGTGTCTGCAGCTCATTTTTCGCTTGACTGATCCGACCCAGAATCATGCGGTGATCGAATTTTTTCGAATCCAGATTCTTTTCGCGGATGATGCGTTTCATCAATGTTTCGGTTTCGCTCTGGTCGCAGATGGTGAAGGAGCGCGCATAGCCGAGCTGTTCGCTTTCTCTTCTGAGGATCCGCACGCACATGGAGTGGAAAGTAGATACCCACATGTCGTTGCCGACTGTTCCGACCAAGCGGATGACCCGCTCTTTCATTTCTTTTGCTGCTTTATTCGTAAAGGTGATGGCTAAGATGTTCCAAGGGTTTACTGATTTTTCTTCCAGTAGATAGGCCATGCGGTGAGTCAGCACACGCGTTTTGCCGCTGCCTGCCCCAGCCATGATCAATAGTGGCCCTTCCGTCGCCAAAACGGCTTCTGCTTGCCTTGGGTTCATTCCTTTTATGAGGTCGTGTTTTTGTTGCACAATTGCCATCCTTTCTTTTGTTGCCTTTGTTCCGGAGTATGTATGGGTACTTTCTTTTTTGATAAGTTCAAGGCGATGGTGCAGCCTTATCGTTTCTGATTTGCATCATGGTTTAGTCTATCATTTTAGAGCGTGGCTATCAATGAATCCCCGGATATTTAAAATAGTTTTTAACCCTTGTTCCCCTCGGTGACCCTGAGTTTCTTTTCATCCCATTATGCCATTATTTCGGCTGTTTATAGCAAAAGAACTTCCTTTTCCGTATGTCAGGGGTTACAATGAAGACAGTAGTCAGCATACCGATAGGAACCTGTTTGATATTAGCCTATGGGGTGGATTTCATGACGCAAAAAGGTTAGCGTTTTATCTGGTAAGTTTGTTTATCATTTTAATGATTTGGACGTTCCAAATCCCATACTCGCAGGCCCTTTCAAGGGAAGTCGCGCAAGGTATCCGCGATTCCCAAGAACAAAACTCGCTTGTCTCGGATCCAGAAAGCAATAAAGTCTACGTTACGCCTGTCAGCACCAGCGAGGGCGACCTCTCCCCCCGTGCACCGAGACGGTACTGATCATCCATCTGCCCATACGGCTGCGATGCCATATAACATAAAAGTCCTGCCGCTGAATCAACGAAATGATTCCACGGCAGGACTTTCTTTAATTTCTTTCGAGGCTGAACGAACCCGTTCCGCTTTTCTAGGTCTATTGGGCCAGAATGTCGTTTGTGTCTTTCAACGTTTCGAAGAAAAAGATGAGATATTCGCCCATCTTGTCGTAGTCCTTGTTGCGCATACAAACCGCTACTTCCTTATATAAGCCGAGCAACTGTGCTTCGCTTTGATAACGTTCTTCATCCATCAGATCACTGTTGTCGGAATAAGTGTTATGGATGTCGCGGGCTGTCGTCATGATCACTTTCTTCAGAAACTGATTTTCACTTTTGGCGATGAACGTCTCAAATATTTTGTATTCATTCTTGAAATACCCCGCAGCATCCCGGTATTTCAGATACTCCGCTTGTTTTTCAAGTATCTTTTCAAAAACCCTATAATCCAAGGCAATGTCGTTTTCCTTCAGATATTGCAGGTAGTTCATGATAAGACCGGCGATCAGTTCCAAGCGTTCCAGTAGACCTTCATTTGAGATTTTCTTCTCAGCTACGATATAGCCTTTGTAAGTGATGGATTTCACTAATCCTTCCTCCTCCAGCAAAAGCAGCGCTGTACGGATCGGTGTCCGGCTCATGAACAAGGCTTCCGAAATCAGTTGTTCGGTTATTTTTGTTCCCGGAGACCAACAATTGCTGTCGATTTTGTCTTTTATGTAGTCGTATGCTTTATTGAATAGTCTATCCTCCATGAATTGATTCCTTCCTTCATATAAGAGCGCGGACACCTGTTTCCGTTACTCTGTAGATTCTAACAAGCCGTTTTCTTCCAGTTCGTTGATGAGGATATCCGGGCTGTCACCCAATAATGTGACGTGTCCCATTTTCCTTTTCGCGCGGTGTTCTTTTTTTCCGTAAAAATGGAAATGCCAATCCGGTTTGGTCAGCAGCAGAATCAGTGCTTCATCAAGTTTTTCTTCCATGATGTTGAACGTCACGCTTGTATCGTACAGCTGGATTTCCGGAATGGGTAACCCACAGATGCAACGGACTAGGACTTCATACTGAGAGATGCTGCAGCCGTCCAACGAATAATTGCACGAATGGTGCGGTCTGACGACCAATCGGTTCACATAGAGGGAACCTGAGGAAGTCAGGAATGTTTCGATCGTCAAAATCCCGGTCAGATTCATGGCCTTCGCAGTCAGTTTGCCGATATGTTCCAGCTCTTTCTGGATATTTCCGCCTACGCGTGCAGGCGTGATGGTCTTCACAAGTTTTTGCTCCCGGTAGACCGTCTCCGTGACGGGGAATGACGTGAACACATTGTTCGCATCCTGGGCTACTGTAATGGTCAACTCCATCTCGAATGGGATCCATGCCTCCAAAATGCACGTTCCTTTTTTCAGCAAGGCTGACGCCCTGCCAAAGTCCTCTTCGCTATACAAAAGATGCTGGACCGGCGTGGCCGCTTCGACACGGATCGGCTTCAGCACACATGGGAAGCCGATGCTTTTGACGGCCTCTTCCATGTCTTCGATGGCGGTTATCGTCGCGTAAGGCGTTACGTTTATGTTCAAGGATTCCAAAAACGCTTTTTCGATCAACCGGTCTTGGGTGATGGAAAGGCTATCCGGATCCTGCGGTATAGCGATATAAGGATTGATTTGCGTCAGCAACATCGTATCCACGGCTTCGGATTCAAAGGTCAGCACGTCCGATTTTGCCGCGAGATCCGTCAGCGCATCGAAGTCCGTATATTTCTTGGTTATCTGCCAATCAGCTATTTGCCCAGCCGGACAGGCAGGATCAGCGTCCAAGATGCCTATTTGGTAGCCCATTTTTTTGGCTTCCAAAGCAATCATACGGGCGACATGTCCTCCGCCAATAATACCGATTGTTTTCCCGGGTAAAATTTGATTCGGCATGTGATCACACTACTCTCTTGGATTTTCATTAGAATTTTGTTGAAAAAGTCTCTACCAAATCATTTTATCACTATGTTCGACGAATGTCGCCATGCAAAAACTGCCTGTTTGTAGAATTTTCGCGAGAAATAAGGGTAGTTGAGCCAAAAAACGCGCCGACACTTGGTTCCCTCCTCAAAAGGGCCCAATCTGTCCGCGCGTTTCTGTTTGTATGCTTCAACTATCATATTCATAAAGTGCATGCTGTTCGATGACTGCTATCAGCTTGGTCGCATAATCCGGATCGGTCGCATAGCCGCAATCCTGGAGAGCCTGGGCCGCTTCCTGATAGGTGGTTGCCTGCAGAACCGGCGCGTATTGGCTCGGATTCCAAGTGGTGCCATTGACGAACAGCAACGCATGGTCCTGGACCGATTCCGTCCAGCTGCCGTAGACTCTGAAGTTCGCTTGAATGGTTACCCACTGGCCGTTGTAGTATTCATTGGTTGTCAAGAGGACCGTATTTCCCGGATCATCACCCTTCATGCCGTAAAGATTGTTGTAGACGGCAGACAGTTCGCTCTCTCCCCAATCCGATTCGAGGATCGCTTGCGCGATGCTGATGCTAGCGTGGACACCATATGTTGCTTGCATCTGCTGTGCGGCAGGGGCGACAGTGGCGATGAAGCCGGTCCCCTGATTATTGCCGTACTCCGGGATATCCGGAACAATTGTAGTAAAATCGCCGATGAGCGACAGACTTGCCATAAAACTGATCAACAAGAAAAATATAATCTTGATTGCTTGAGCGGATGCCGATTGCGGGTTTTTTCGAGTCCGCTTTCTCTTTCGTGCCATATGTTCCTCCATCTATTTGGTTGAGCTGGTTTACCTGCTATTTTTTGCTGTCCCCGAGGGCTTCGTTTTGCTTCAGGATCGCTGCATATTCCTCTAACGTCAGATTGTTTTCGGTCATGTAAATGGCGTTCTCAACACCCACAAACCGAAAATGCCACGGTTCAAAATTGATGCCGGTGATGGCCTCTTTCTCTTTTGGATAGCGCAATATAAAGCCATATTGCGCTGCATTTTCTTTCAACCAAAGACCCTCCGGATAGTTCTCCAGATCCGGGAGCAAACCGGATCCGCCTTCTTGGGTCGCTAAAGCCGTCGACGTAAGGTCAACTGCGAGACCAGTTATGTGTTCACTGGCATGCGGCAAAGCGATATATTCTTCCGTCTTGGCGCGCGCCTCTTCTTCAGACAAACCTGAGGCCAGATAATTTTGATAGTTGACGTCGTAGTTTGCTTGCTGCTGCTCGATGGAGCGGTAACCTGAGATCATCGTGAAATCCATTCCGGCGGCTTTCCCGGCTTCCAAAAGTGCCAAGTAAGGGTCCTTTATCCTGCTGTCGATCTGATAGCCGCTCTCGGTAAGGTAAAACTCCGTTGCGATTTCTGCAGCAAGCTGATTTTCCCTGTTCACCAAAACCAGATTCCAATCAGTTGAGGAAGCGGTAGGAGTCACGATCACTTTGGGCTCGTCTTCATCGGCTTCATCAACTGCAGCTTCGGAAGCGGCTTGCGATTCTTCGGAATGCTTGCTTGCTATCGCATCCTGCTGACTGTTTGACGGTTCATCGTCCTCGGTTGTGCACCCTGTGAAAAAGAGCATCGCCAGCAAGAGACCCGCAAGGCAACGCAGTCTTTGTGCGTACCTCTCAGGTGTATGGGAGTATTTTTTTTTCGTTTCCATCTTCTACCCTCTTCTGGTCTGTAATTTTTTGTTATGCCTATTTTAGCACAAACATCCGTCATTCCACACCCAAAAAGTAAGCCTACGCTCAAATCCAAACGAAAAGCCAAGATAGTATCATCTCGGCTTTCCGGTTTATATTCTGTTATATTCTGTTATTCAGTAATTTTTGTGATGGTATCAGGCGTATTCTCATTGAACCATTCAAGCAGATTGATTTTTTCCGAATCGATCTGATGGCGGATGATGCTAGGCAAGCGCAGATCGATGATATCTTTGTAACTCCAGAAATCATAATTGCACTCAAGCCGGAGTGTGGTGATTGCCGATCTATGGACTTCTGAATCATGGACGGTCTCATCGGTAGTGTACCATTTGAAATCGGCCAAATCCGTCGCTATCCATTTTTTGGCGACTTGATATTTTAGGAAATGATATTCTCTTACAGGGTTCTCTGCCACTTCGGGTAGAATTTCGGCATTGCGGCAAACTTTCTGGACAAGCATCCATTCATAATCGGTAAACAATTTTGAAATGATCTGCATGTTCTCTGGTTTTAAACCATGCTCTCCTTTTTTCCAGCGATCCCAGCTCTGCGGCGAGATCCCTAGTTGATTGGCATAAAAAGCTTTTTCACTGACATATTGCTCTTTGATCGTATACAAGACAATTGTTATAAGTGCATTATTCATTTATGTAACCTCCAATCTATCATGTTCTTATTATACACTTATTACGTGATAAAAGAAATAATTTGCGAAAAAAAACTGAGGCTGTCTTGAAATGCGGGATTGCTTCTTCCTAATGCACCCGCTCGCCGGAGAAGCGCGACCGCATGCGTGCGCAGCTCCGGTGAAGGATCCGCTCCTCGGAGAACGCCGGTAACTATCGGTCTTAACTCCGGTGAGGCAGTGCTTATCGGAGAAAATAAACAGAATGTGGGCCGAACTCCGGCGAACCCTCCGCTCGCCGGAGAAGAGAACAGCTCGCAGCAATGGAGAGTGGTCGCACAGAAAGTTACCGGATAACGAAAAAACGGTACTGTCTCGCAAATGGGTCCGCCTCATCTATGTGGTTTGACGGTATGATTGTAGGGTCTAGCGTTCGAGTTCGTGGTGAGATTCCCCGCCAAAATGGTTATCGCGGGGAATCTCGTGTTGTCCGCGGGCATTTTTCCCCGCCAAGCTGATTTTGGCGGGTTTTCTGACTGTGATCTGAACTGATTTTCCCCGCCAACAAGCTTTTGGCGGGGAATTTCCGGGCATAAACTCCATTCTAAATTAGAAGAGGCTGTATCTCAGACCAGAATAGTACTTTCTGGTCTGAGATACAGCCTCTCGGTTATTAATTTTTAAGATATTGCTTGCTGAACCTCGTTAGTGCTCAAACTCTGAGCTCAGGATTCATCGTATCCTTTTAGTACGGTTCTGAATCCTAGAGTTCTCCGCCTAACGCTGTTCATGCCCACCCAGCCAAAACCGGGCTGTTTGGTCCTGAACCTCGTTAGTGCTCAAACTCTGAGCTCAGGATTCATCACACACTATACTCTTTCTGGTTTGTAGATGATTGATCCGATTTCGTAGCCGTGTTCTTCTAGTCTGGCACGGATGCCGTCGATGTCTTTGCTTTCCAGTTGGATGACGACTTGGACATAGCCCATTTTGCGGTAAGTCGCGATCTGTTGGATGTTGATGTTCTCATCGGAAAAGATATCCGTCAGGTCTTCGAGGACGCCTTTTTTGTCTTCATGGATATTGACGACAACGCGGACGCCCGGTGTGTAGTAGCCCAGCACATCGATGAAGGCAGAGAAGATATCCTTTTCGGTGATGATGCCGATCAGGCGGTTGCCTGCCTCGACGACCGGCAATACGCTGATGCCATTCTCGCGCATCATTACGGCAGCTTCTTCCAAAAGAGCTTCCTTGTTGATTGTCACGACACGTTTTTCCATGATGTCGGCCACTGTCGTTTTATTCAACAGATAGTTGACTTCATGCATATCCAAGCTGGTCATGCTGGAAGGTGTATTGCGCTCGATGATGCCCTCCGTGATCAAACCCACGATGGTCTCGCCTTGCACGACCGGCAGACGGTGAATCTTGTGCTCTTTCATCAGATCCAAAGCTTCGATGATTTTTGTTGAAGGTTGAATCGTTACTAAATCCGTTGACATATAGCTTTGTACATCCATTATTTAGCCTCCTAAGTAAGCTTTCTGAACTTCGTCACTTGCTAATAATTCTTCCCCGGTTCCGGTCAATACGATATTTCCCGTCTCCAATACATAGCCGCGATTCGCGATTTTCAGCGCAACATTGGCGTTTTGTTCGATCAAAAGGATCGTCGTGCCTTGTTTCTGGATATCCTGGATGATATGGAAGATTTCCTTGATGAAGATTGGCGCCAGCCCCATCGAAGGCTCATCCAGAAGCAACAGCTTCGGCTTCGTCATCAAAGCGCGGCCCATCGCCAACATCTGTTGTTCTCCACCGGACAGAGTGGCCGCATCCTGATTTTTTCTTTCACGCAGGATCGGGAAACGTTCGAATACCGCTTCCAGATCACCTGCAAGATTCTGCTTGTCTTTGCGGGTGAAGCTTCCCAGATCAAGGTTTTCCTGTACGGTCAAACCTTTGAATACATGGCGGCCTTCCGGAACTTGGGCGATCCCTTGTTCAACGATTTTTCTGGTCGCCACATTGTGGATTGGTTTCCCTAGATATTCGATTTCGCCTGAAGACGGTTTTACCAACCCGGAAATCGTACGCAAAATGGTGGACTTCCCTGCTCCGTTGGCTCCGATCAAAGTCACGATTTCGCCTTCATTCACTTCAAAGCTGATATCTTTGATGGCTTGGATCATGCCATAATGCACAGATAGATTTTTTACTTTCAGCACGTTAGTCGCCTCCTAGATAAGCCTTGATTACGGCTGGATTTTTTTGGATTTCTTCCGGCGTTCCTTTGGCAAGCAGACGGCCATATTCCAATACATAGATTCTTTCGCACACATTCATGACCAAGGACATATCATGCTCGATCAAAACGACAGTGATTTTGAAATCTTTCTGTATTTTACGGATCAGAGCGGTCAATTCCGCAGTCTCTTGCGGGTTCATGCCGGCTGCTGGTTCATCCAGAAAGAGGATTTTCGGATCTGTCGCCAGAGCGCGGACGATTTCCAAACGGCGTTGCTCGCCATAAGGGAGATTTTTCGCCAAAACATCGTATTTCTTTTCCAATTCGAAAATGGCCAACAGTTCCAACGCTTTTTCGCGCATTTCCGCTTCCTTGCGGTAATAAGTCGGTGTGCGCAACAAGCTGTGGAAAGTATTTTCACCCATAGTACTGTGCATCGCGATCAGCACATTATCGATGACCGTCAGTTCTTTGAAGAGGCGGATGTTCTGAAAGGTACGCGCCAAGCCGAGGTCCGTAATTTTATAAGGCGCTTTTCCGTTCAAAAGCACTTTTTTGTTGTCGATTTCCAATTCGATTGTGCCTTCTGTCGGAACGTAAACGCCCGTCAGCAAGTTGAAGAAGGTCGTTTTACCAGCACCATTGGGACCGATCAGACCGACCAATTCATTTTCTTCGATCGCAAAATCGACATTGGAGACAGCGGCCAAACCGCCGAAGTTTTTGGTCAACTCTTTTACTTCTAATAGGCTCATTATTGGACCTCCTTCTTAACAGAATCTTTTTTCGCGAAGCGTTTCAACAAGCCGGACATCGTGAATTCACGGTTACCCAATAGTCCGCCTGGACGGAAGACCATGATGGCAATGATGGCAAGCGCGTAGAAAATCATCCGCAGCTCACCGAACGATTGCAGATAGGTATTCAGGACGCCTAGCACGACAGCAGCGACGACCGTGCCGGTTACGCTGCCGATGCCGCCGAATACGACGATGATCAGCACATCGATTGATTTCTGGAAAGTGAAATCGCCAGGCGTGATGACGCTGAAATAGGTGCCGTACAAAGAACCGGCGATGCTGGCGGTTGCCGCACCGATCATAAAGGCAATGACTTTGTATGTCGTTGCGTTGACCCCCATCGACTCGGCTGCGATCTCATCTTCACGGATGGCGATGGTCGCACGACCCGGGCTGCTGTGGATGTAGTTGACGGTGATGATTGTCGTTATGACCACTATCAGGAATAAAATCAGAATGAAGCTCATGTTTGATTCGAAGGGAAAAGAGATGCCGCTGATGCCGCGCGCACCGTTCGTAAGGTCCCCCATGTTCAGGATCAGGATACGGATGATTTCCGCTACCCCCAGTGTCGCGATGGCCAAGTAGTCGCCTTTCAGTCGGAGCGTCGGTATCCCGACGATCAAGGCCACAGCGATGGAAATGACCATGCCCACCAACAACCCTACGAAGAACCCTGGCAAGCCTTCCATCTTATCCCCGATAATGGCACCGCTGTAGGCTCCGATCGCCATAAAGCCGGCATGTCCCAGTGAGAATTGGCCTGAAAAACCGATGACCAGATTCAATCCGATCGCCAGGATGATGTTGATCAGAATCGTCACCAAAGTAATTTGATAGAACGGAGAAATGACATTTGTGCTGACGCCGACGAACAGGACAACAACCGTCAAAGCGATAAGAATGAGCCAACCTAGATTTGTTTTGTTCAATTGTTTCATTGTTATCACCTACACTTTCTCTTTTGTATTTTTCCCGAAGATTCCGGAAGGTTTTACGATCAGGATGATGATCAGGATCAGGTAAACGACTGCATCTTTGAACATTGAGCCGCCATATGCGCTGACCAATGTCTCAATGATTCCGATGACATAACCGCCGACCATGGCCCCAGGGATGATGCCGATGCCGCCGAATACTGCCGCAACGAAAGCTTTCAGACCCGGTGTCACACCCATCAATGGTGAAATCGAATTATAGTAGATACCGACCAATACGCCTGCCGCTCCGGCTAAGGAAGAGCCCAGGACGAATGTAAAGGAAATGACGTTATCCACGTTGATCCCCATCAATTGTGCCGCTTCAGGATCGGTGCTGACCGCCCGCATGGCTTTCCCCATTTTGGTGTACTTCACGATGACCTGCAAAGCGATCATCAGAATGACCGTCGTCAGAAAAATCAGGATTTGCTGCGAGTTGATGGTCACCCCGCCGAATGTCCAATTCTGGACTTTCAATGCTGTCGGGAAGGCCTTCACTTGAGGCCCCATTATATAGATCATGACGTTTTGCAATAAATAGGAAACCCCGATGGCTGTAATCAGCGTTGCTACCCTTGTTGCTCCCCGCAATGGTTTGTAGGCGATCTTCTCGATGACCACCCCTAAAATGGCACAAAAAATCATTGAAATCAGTATGGCTGGGAATAGGCCGAGGCCAACGTTTTGGATCAAAGCATAGCCAAGGTACGCGCCCACCATATAAATGTCCCCGTGGGCAAAGTTAATCAATTTGATGACGCCGTATACCATGGTGTACCCTAGCGCAATCAAGGCGTAGATACTTCCCAACGATATACCGTTTATCAGCTGCTGAACTAAATTTTCCATTTTACACCTCTCTTTTCTTCTGCTTTACAGAATTCTTTCTTTCATTATACTGTATTGTCCGATTATAGTTTACTAATATTAACGCACGATGAGGGATTAACTTTTGATGAGGTAAAACATAAAGAAAGGTGCTAAGCAAATTCTGCCAGCACCTCATTGTGTTACTTTGGAATCAAACGGTCTATTCAGGTTTCAATGCCGCTATTTTGTGCGCCAGGCCATTTTTATTTAGCTGGTTCCACAACAGAGTTGCCGACTTCTAAACCATCTTGTAATTCGATAACGAAAGCGGATTTTACAGGGTTATGATTTTCGTCGAATGAGAAATTACCTGTAACGCCTTCGAAATCTTCAGTTGCCGCTAAAGCATCTGTGATTGCTTGAGGATCTGTGCTGTCAGCAGTCGCGATTGCATCGAATACTAATTGTGCGGCATCGTAAGCCAAAGCTGCGAATGAATCTGCAGGTTTGCCGTACTCTGCTTCAAAAGCAGCCAAGAAGTCTTGTACTTTAGGATCTTCACTGTTCGGAGTGAAGTGGCTGGCGTAGAATACATTATCAACGTTGTCGGCACCGGCCAATTCAACCAATGTTGAGTTGGCGAAGCCGTCCGGTCCAAGGATCGGTTGCGCGATACCCATTTCACGGGCTTGCTTGATGATCAGGCCGCCTTCTTCATAGTAGCCAGGCAAGAAGATGACATCATAATCTAATTTCGAAATGTTTGTCAGGATCGCTTTGAAGTCTGTATCGCCGGCTGTGAAGTTTTCTTCCGCTACGATTTCTCCTTCAAATGTTTCTTTGAACGCATCAGCCAAACCGATTGCGTAGTCAGTTGAGTTATCCACTAAAATAACAGCTTTTGTAGCTTGCAAATCTGTTTGAGCGAATTCAGCCAAAGCTTTACCTTGGAATGAATCTTGGAAGCATACGCGGAATACGTATTCCAACACAGATTCGCCATCCATTGTTACGCTATCGCCTGTAGCAGCAGGAAGGATCGCTGGTACTTTTGCTCTTGTAACTGCAGGCGATTGTGCATTGGCTGCACCAGTTGTAGCAGGTCCTAGGATTGCGACAACATTATCTTCGGTAGCCAAACGCGTCGCAACCGATGTGGATTCTGAAGGCTCGGATTTATTATCGTAAGATATGTATTCAATCTCTTTGCCCAACAAGCCATCTGCAGCATTCTGTTCTGCAACGGCCATTTTGATCCCTTCGTCCATCAGTGTTCCGTATGCACTCGCACCGCCTGACAATTCGAAGTTACCACCCAATTTGATTGTATCGCTCTCTTCTGTCGTCGCGCCATTGCCGCATGCTGCAAGTACGAATACAGATGCCAAGCCCATCAATAATTTCTTTTTCATCTAAATAATCCTCCCCATCTCACTATATGTTAATAATTCGTTGTAAATTCAAAGAAAAGGCCCTCATCCTTCTCCTTAAAATTTAATGTCATTAGTATAGAATATTCTGACAATTTAAGCAACCCAATTTTGGCCTTTTTTGGCAAAAAGCGAATGTTCTTTTTTTACGCCCCCTCAAAGAAGCGCCGTTGCAACAAATCCAATAAAATGACTTGCATAATAACGGGCATTTTTTGTCCAAAAACAACTGCTCTTTTTTCTCATTTTCCGGAAAGTCATACTGAACAAAACAGCAAATGCAGGTGCATTATTTGCACAATAATACGAAAATGACTTGATAAAAATTCAAAAATGCTTATGATTGAGATATTATTTCATTTCGAGAGGAAGTGCAGTACTTACTATGTTCCATTTGGATAAGGAGAAGTTCCGCGTAGGCATGCGTACAACCAAATCCGGCGTTGCTGTCGGTTTTTGTGTCCTACTGTTCAAATTATTGGACCGAGGTTCTCCTATGTTGGCCGGTTTGGCGGCAGTCTTTGCTTTGCGTGAAGATTGCTCGCAGTCACTCCATCATGGAATCCGTCGTGTCGGAGGCAATACTGTCGCCGGCATCCTTGGTGTCACCTTGATTGCCATCAAAGATTTTCTGGGACTGGATTTTTCTGTGGATTTCTTCGGAACAATCATCGCCGTCATCATCCTGATCATGGTCTGCAACATCTTGGACATGTCAACGGCTATCGTCGGTGCGACCGCGACCTTCCTTGTCGTTTTCTACAATATAGATGACACTGAAAAAATCACCTATGCCATCCAAAGGGTACTGGACACAGTCATCGGCACTTCCATCGCCATCGGGGTCAACTACCTGCTGCCTGGTGCGCCTCAAACACCATCCGAAAACTGAGCAACTGCAGAAAAAACGCGCAAGCCGCCATCCATTGGCTGCTTGCGCGTTTTTTATTTTCTTATTCGACTGACTTCAACGCTTCGATCATGTCCACTTGTTTCAGCTTGCGGTGCATGATCAGCATGACGACGCTTGAGAACAATAAAGACAGCAGGCCTGAGTAAAGGTAACTGATCGGCATGATGGTCGGCGGGAACATCATGAAGTCGATTTCCACCATTTTAAGTACGACTGTACTCAAAATTTTTCCGAGAACAAACCCGGACAAAATGCCCAGCAAGGTTAAGATCAACGACTCTCTGTAGATGTACATGCTCACTTCCACATCATAGAACCCCAACACTTTGATGGTAGATAGTTCCCTGATCCGCTCAGATACGTTGATGTTCGTCAGACTGTACAGGACAACGAAAGCCAATGCGGCTGCCGACACAATCAATACCAATGTGACGATGTCAAGACTCCCTAAGGTTTCAGCGAAGCTGCGGTCGACGGAGTTTATGAACGTCACCAGTGCGACAGCCTTTTCTCCCATCGCTTCGGATCCGAAGCTCCTCTCCCAACTTTCTGGTTCTTCAAACAGCAACAAATCCGTTGTCGGTTCCGCGGCTTGGATGAAAATGTCTTCGTAAAGGTTCGGCGTCAAGTAAAGGTAATGGTTGACGTAGTTCTCGGTGACAGCCTGGATCGGAACTTGATAGGTCTGCATTTCATCATTCCGGATTTCGATGCTGTCCCCCGGTCCGACGCCGGCCAAATTGGCCAATTTCTCAGAGATGACGGCTCCTTCATCCGTCAGTGCGATTGGTTCTTGCGTCCCGCGGTCACGCAGGCTGACAAAATCCGAAAGATTATCGGTTTCCAGCGGAGCAAAGACGGTGACGTTCTGCAGGTTCACGCCTTTTTTATCCAGCTTATAGTTCTCCTGGACCACCTTGAGATGGTCGGTTATTTCTGGGGTCGCAGCGATCAGTTCATCATAGGAGGCGATTTCTTCTTCACTCGCTTCCGGACGCATCGCCGTGATGGCATTGTAGCGCATCACATCATTGAATTGCGTGTCCGCCAATCCGGATATGGAATTTTTGATGCCGTACCCGGTCAGGATCAAGGCCGTACAGCCGGCTACGCCCAGTATCGTCATCATATTGCGCGCTTTGTAGCGCAGCAAGTTGCGTACCGTTATCTTCGAATTGAAGCTCAAGCGATCCCAAATGAACGTCAAGCGTTCCAAAAGTACGCGTTTGCCGTTCTTCGGCGCTTTCGGCCGCATCATCGCTGCCGGATTTTCTCGGAGCGAGGCATGGGCTGCCCATGCTGCCGGGCCGATGGTGCAGAGCATCGCGATAGCTATCGAAATCAGGGCATAGGACAAGTAATAGGTGATTTTCACGGAAGGTAGGCTGTACATGGACCCGTAGGCATCAAAGATGACAGCAGGGAAAATATTATAACCAGCCACCAAACCGAGCGATGTTCCTACGACGCAGGCGATTGCTGCATAAATCAAATATTTTTTGGCGATGTCGAAATCGCTGTAACCGAGGCCTTTCAGCGTCCCCATCTGTTGGCGGTGTTCATCCACCATCCGGGCCATCGTCGTGAAGCTCACCAAGGCCGCGATCAGGAAGAAGAACACCGGGAAAATCTCTGCGATCGCCGAGATGCGGTCGGCATTGTCGCGGTATTCCTGATAGCCAGGATTTCCGGACCGATCCGTCACATAGTAAACCGGTTCGATCAGATCGGCCAGCGTCTGTTTCGCTTCTGCGACCTGGCGTTCCCCTTCGGCTATCTCGATTTCTGCGTCTGCGCGCTCAGCTGTGAAGGTGGCCAAGCCTTCTTGATAATCCTCTTCGCCCTGCTGGATTTCCTGCCAAGCTTCGGATAGGGCCTGCTCTCCGCTCACACGCTGACTTTCCAACTCAGCCCAACCGTTGTTGATCTGTGCCTGTCCGGCTTCCAGTAGGGCGAACGCCGATTCCAATTCCAATCTGCCGTTCTCCAAAGCTGTTCCTTGTTCGGCGAATTGCGCATCGGCGGCTGCGATTTGGGCTTCGGCATCGGCCATGAATGCCGCAAGTTTTTCTTCCAACAGTTGTTGCTGCTGAACTAATTCTTCACCTTTGGCAGCCAGTTCAGCGCCGGCTTCCTCCAAAAGGCGTTGTTCTTCCAATAGAGCCGCCTCTTCAGTCGCGCTTTCCGCCTGGAAGGCCGCGGCTGCTGCGGTTAGGGCTTCTTGCCGGATCGCTAAGGAGGCTCCCGCTTGCTCCAAAGCGCTTTGACGGCTTGCCAAATCCGCTTCAGTTTGCGCCAGAGCCGCTTGTTCGGTATCCAAAGTCGTTTGTTGATCGGCTAAGGCCGCCAAGCGCTCTGCCACGCTGGGGTCCGTTTCTGGATCCAAAGCTGCCAAGGCGTCCCTTTCTGCATCGATGGCGGCTTGTCTTGCGGAGAATTCCGCTTGTTTGGTTGCTTTTTCCGTTTGGAAAGCTGTCATATCAGCGGTGAAAAGGGTCAGTTCGTTCTGATAAGCTGCTCCATCCGTCTCCAGACTCGTCTGCTCAGCCAGCAACAATTCGCCTTTTGTGGCTAAAGCGGTTGCCCGTTCCTGCAGCTCCACAGCTTTGGCTTCCAGTGAGGCTTGGGTCGCTCCAACTTCGGCTTGCCCATCCAATAAAGCCTGCGCCAAATCAGCGATTTCATTGCCCTCCGGCGTATCAGGCAGACTTGCCAGCAACACGTCCACGGAAGCATCCGAACCGGTTTGTCCTTGCAGGGAGTCTTTCTGCGTCTCCCAGGCAACTTTCGCCTCGTCGTAGAGCGCTTTTTTTTCCAGATATGTCGCCAAGCCTGCACGGTATTCGGCCATGCCCGCATCGATTTCAGCTTGGGTGGTGGCTAACGTGTTCTCGGCTTTTGCGATCTCATCCAGAAACAACTGGCGATTTTCTTCATAGGCCGCTGTCCCGTCATCCAATTGTTGCCGGGCATCCTGCAGTTCCTGCTCGGCTTCCGCAAGTTTGTCTTTCCCTTCCTGCAGTTCATCTTCCGCATCTTTGATTTTCCGCTGACCTTCTGCACGGATTTCGTTGATGCGTTCCAACGGTCTCCCGTTCAAGGCGAGCTCCACTTCATCGGCCAGGCTGTCAACCTGATCATCATAGCTATCCGTGTAGCCGGTTTCCGCCGCATCGGGAGCGATCGTCAGGTAAGCCTCCGTGTAGATGCTGCCGAGCATGTCCGAATCGGGCACGACAACGAAAGCATCCAAGCTGCCTTTCCCGACGTTCGTAGAGCCACGCATCATCGTTTCGATGTACATCGGCGAGTCTACGAAACCGACGACTGTGTATTCCTGCTCTTTCAAGGAAATGCGGTTTTCCTTATCCTCCTCCGAGAGCCCTTCATCGGACTCATGGCGGAAGCTGACGGTATCCCCGATCTGATAAGTCTCCATCAGATTCTGTTTGGCATCCAAAGCGATTTCCCCGCTTTTTTTCGGCAACCTGCCGTCGACGACCGCATATTCATTGACCGGATCCGCACCGCTTTGCAGCGGGAAGACTTTTACGAGGAAGTCACTGCCTTCCATTTCGATATCCACCGTTCGCATCGGATGGACAGCCAGATCGGCCGTTTTAGCCAGAATGGCGATGTCCGCTTCTTCCAAGCCATAAGTGGACAAAACCTTCAGGTCATACAGGTTATTTTCTTCATAATATTGGTTGGCGGTATCCAGCATATCCGGACCCGCCGCTTTGATGCCGGCAAAGAAGGCCACGCCCAAGGTGATGATGGCCAAGAGCGCTAGAAAGCGCGCCTTGCTCTTGCCTATCTCTATCCAAATGTCTTTCCATAGCGCTTTTTTCTTCATCGTCTTCCCCTCCTACCATTCGATTTCAGATACTGGTTTAGGGTTCGGATTTTCATGGACAGCCCGCACTTTGGCATTGTTGATTTCGATGATCCGGTTAGCCATGGCTGCGATGGCTTGGTTGTGCGTGATGACGATGACGGTCGTTCCGGTGTCTAGGCACGTATCTTGAAGTAATTTGAGCACTTGTTTGCCCGTTTCGTAATCCAACGCACCTGTCGGCTCATCGCAAAGCAACAGCTTGGGCTGCTTCGCCAAGGCGCGGGCAATGGCCACGCGTTGCTGTTCGCCTCCGGAGAGCTGCGCTGGAAAGTTATCCATGCGCTCACCCAAACCTACTTCCCGCATGACTTCGGCAGCGTCACGGGCATGTGGGGAGATCTGCGAGGCCAGCTCGACGTTCTCCTTCGCGGTCAAGTTAGGCACCAGATTGTAGAACTGGAAAACGAAACCGACATCCCGCCTTCTGTAGGTCGTCAAGGCCTTCGAAGTGAACTGGGAGATATCCACCCCATCGATGCTGATGTGACCTTCATCGGCATCATCCATCCCGCCGAGAATATTCAAAACAGTGGATTTCCCGGCTCCACTGGGCCCTAATATCACTACGAACTCCCCTTCGTTGATGTCGAAGCTGATTTTGTCGTTGGCTGTGATTCTGGTCTCGCCCATCTGATAAAATTTGCTGACATTCTTTAAGGAAATGTATGCCATTCTGTATCCCTTCATTTCTGGATTGATTTGTATTTCGAAGCTTTCCGAAAAAATTATCCGCAATATATTTACCTATTATAATACTACAATCGTATACAAAAGAGCGCAGAAATGCAATCAGAGTCCTCATCTTTGGTTAAGCCCACCTCAGATGTGTATGCAAAAAACGACCCGGGAAACCTGAACGTTTCTCCTGAGGTCGTTTTTCAGTGCCTAAACAGTCCTATTCAACGATGTTGTTGGCGATTTTATCCAAAGTGCGTGGCCGGTCATGCAGATAGCCATGCGGATAGCCCGCCACCATTCCGGCGACAGGCGTGAATCCTTCCGGAATCCCCATTTTTCCGCGGATCCCTTCAGCATCCAGCGTGCCGTCCATGATGATTCCCATCACGAAACAACTGCCCAACAGTTCAGCGGTTGCCTGTAGGTGCATATTTTCTACGATTGCGGCTGCGCTTGCGATGCTGCCTGGTTTAGCCGGTTCCTTGGCGGAAACAACGAAAAAGGCAGATGCTCCGTACAAGGGATCTCTGTCCGTATTGCCGGTCACTTCCTTCGCCATAGATGTAATCGCTGCCAAAATTTCCGGATTTTTTATGACTGTGATATGGTAATCCTCAAAACGGCCGCGGCTGATCGGTGCATTTTGCCCGGCTTGCAGCATGAGTTCCACTTGCCCCTGTGACAGCCCGAACTTTTGGAAGCTGCGTGTTGTTTGTCTCGTATGCATTACTTTCATAAAATCCATTTCATTTCCCTCACTTCTTCAAAATTAACTGTACTCTATGGCTATTATACCCTTTCGGGCACAAAAAATGAACGGAAATCAAGGCTTACAGAAAAAAATCATTCTGCACGATCGCTGCTTAGCTGTTCAGCAATCAAAGCCCCGTTTCCGTCCAAGAGGGAGGTGTTCTTCTGCGGGTACAGAAGAGGAAAAAGAAACGATTATCTTTGGGTATGAACATAGTATAGCCGTGATATTTGAATATTTAATGAAGGAAAGCCTATTTTTTAGTGATCATGTTGCGAAGAAAGCCGTTTTCAGATAGACAGATCTGTGATAAAGTAAGTGCAGCAAAAGATCGGAGAAATTAAATAATATGAAAACACGCATCATTATTGTCGGTGGAGGTTCGAGCGGTCTGATGGCGGCTTGCACCGCTGCCGAAGCAGGAGCTGAAGTGACGCTCCTCGAACAAAATCCAAGTCTCGGGAAAAAATTGCTTTTGACAGGCGGTGGACGCTGCAACGTCACCAACAATCGTCCCGAAGAGGAAATCATCCGGCACATTCCCGGAAACGGAAAATTCCTGCACAGCAGCTTTACCCAATTCAGTCAATATGACATCATGACCTTCTTTATCGAACGCGGAGTCGCCCTGAAGGAAGAGGATCACGGCCGTATGTTCCCTGTCACGGACAAAGCCCGGACTATCCTCGAAGCATTCATCGAGGAACTGAAGCGGCTACAGGTCCAGATTCGGACCAACATAAAAGTGGAACGCATCTTGATCGAAAATGGTCAGGTGACCGGTGTCCTTTTAGATAATGGCGAAATCCTCCCGGCGGATCGGATCATTCTGGCAACTGGAGGAAAGGCTCTTCCGCGCACAGGATCCAAAGGCGATGGCTATAAGTTCGCCAAGGCAGCTGGACATACCATCACGGAATTGTACCCGACCGAAGCGCCGATCACATCCGATGCGGACTTCATCCGTTCAAGCGAACTGAAGGGACTTTCCTTGCGCAATGTTGCCCTCAGCATTAAAAATAAAAAAGGCAAAACAGTCGTGTCCCACCAGATGGACATGATTTTCACACACTTCGGCGTATCAGGTCCCGCCGCTTTACGTTGTTCGATGTTTGTCCACCAGACAATGAAGCGCGATAAAACCGAGACCGTCAAGATGTCCTTGGATGTCCTGCCGGAACTTTCATTGGGTGCCGTCGAGCAACAGTTGCAGAAACTCATCAAGGCCCAACCGGAAAAGAGCGTCAAAAACGGCTGGAAAGACTTGATGCCGGAGCGTTACCTACTTTTCGGTTGCAGCCAGGCCGCTATCGATCCCCAGAAGTCCCTGAAGGAATTGACGCCGAAGGAAATCAAAGCTTTCGCCGACTTCTGCAAAAGTTTCTCCTTCGAAGTGAACGGCACGCATCCATTGGATAAAGCCTTTGTCACCGGCGGGGGCGTCTCCACGAAGGAAATCAATCCGAAAACGATGGAGAGCAAACTGACGCAGGGGCTTTATTTCTGCGGCGAACTGATCGACTACAACGGCTACACAGGCGGCTACAACATCACCGGCGCCTTTGTTACAGGGCACACAGCTGGGCAGCATGCCGCTGCAAATCTGCACGAATAACAGCATTCATCAGTAAAGAGAACGGAGCCACCTCATTTTGAGGCGGCTCCGTTCTCTTTTTTCTTTTGGTTTATGGGGCACTGAGGGGCGAAGGGATACGGATATTCCCGGTTCCTTCGGCCTATCTTGCCAGTTTCTTGATGACGAAGACTTTTAGGTAATCGCTGGTCTTGCTGCCTGCCGGAACAGCGAAGTCGCTCGGCAGATGGAAGGTTTCCAGGATACGGTAGTCACAATGGCTGTTCTTGAAGGCTTGGTCGATATCCTGTTTGAAATTCTTTTCCTTGTAGTTGGCGGCGTTCGAAGAAACGATCAGTGTACCATCCGGTGCGGTGATCTGGATCAACTCCTCCAACAACTGAGTGTAATCCTTTGTGACCGAGAAAGTCCGTTTTTTGGTGCGGGCAAAGCTCGGCGGATCGATGATGGTCACGTCATACTGCAATTCTTTGCGGATGGCATAGCGGATGAAATCGAAGACATCCATGACATAGATTTTTTGCGCCTCGACATCCAGATTGTTGACGGCGAATTGTTCTTTGGTGCGTTCCAACGAACGGTTTGCAACATCGACACTTGTTGTTTCGATTGCTCCGCCCATGGCTGCAGCGACCGAGAAAGCACCCGTGTAGCTGAAGGTGTTCAATACCCGTTTGCCTGCCGCATAATGCTCCGTCAGAGCACCGCGTACGTCGCGCTGATCCAGGAATATGCCCGTCATCAGCCCATCGTCCAGATATGTCGCATAGTTGATGCCGTTCTCCTTCACGATCAGAGGCGTCGGGGCTGCTTCACCCGTGACGAAGCGGCTGATCAAGCTGTCCTTCCGTTGGAAACGGAATTTTTCATAGATGCCCTTCGTTTCCGGGAAGACCGCTTGAAAAGCACCGATGATGGCGGCTTGATAGCGGAAAATGCCTCCGCTGTACCAGGAAACCACCGCAAATCCGTCATAAAGGTCGATGGTGACACCAGGAATGCCGTCACCCTCCGCATTGAAAATCCGATAGGCAGTCGTTTCAGGGTCCGATTGCAGATCCGTGCGCTTGCGTTTCGCTTTTTCGAACTTGTTTTTGAAGAACGCTTCATCGAAATTATCCGCGTTATCCAACGAAAATACCCACCCGACGCCTTTGTTCTGCTTGGCCAAATAGGCTCTTGCGACGAACGCTTGGCGAGAATCGACAAGTTCGACGATTTCGCCCTCAGCGAAGCTGAGTTCATTTGGAAAATCCTCGAACTGCAGCAAGGGATTGCCCGCCTTAATTTTTTTTTCGCTTATTTGCGTAATGATTATTTTTTTCATTGTTTTCTTCCTTTATAGTCAATTGTCCGTTCTGCACTACTGTGTTTTTTTGAAGATACCCAGATGCCGTAGCCGATTGCAGCACCCAACGTGTTGAAGAAGACATCATCGATATGCGTCACGCCCGTCTGAAAGATGAGCTGGAGGAACTCGATCATGGCGGAAAAAAGAAAGCCGATCGCTGTCACTTTGAGGAAACTGCATTTTTTCCTGAACAGATAAGGACCCACGAAGCCCAACGGCATAAACCAGACGACGTTCCCCCACGAATTATACCAGGCCGAAAACCCGGAGTCCCCGTAAAATAGTTTGACCGTATCCACCAATGGCACCCAATGGATCGCCGACCAATCGATCTTGTGATACTCGACGGTCCAGAAGGTCTCTTCGTTGCGGAAAACCGTCAGTTGAAGCAGCAGCACGATGTAGATAAACAGAGCATGCAGCAATCCTTCCTTATATAAGGGGATTTTTTTGCCCGTCTTGCGATGTCTGTGCAGCAGATAGGCCGCCCGCAGGACCAGCCAAATCAAATAATACAGAATGGTCTTGTCCACGCTGTTGAAAACTAATTGTATGAGCGGAAAATGATTGACGGATGATTCCAGAGAAGCAGCCACCCACTCATACGGTCCTTGTAAAAATATCATAATCTATGCTCACCTTTGTCAGTTTTGTTCCTTTGATCAGATACATGGAAAGACCCATTTTCTCGAAAAATCATAAAAAAAGCAACCGTTCTTGATAAAAACTTAGGAAAAACTTTACGGTGCTTCGATTGACTATCAAAAGCATTCAGAATATAATGACACTAGCTCATTTTACATAAAATTCACAAATAGCACACATTACCTTTAAAAATTCACATGAAATTTACATGTGTTCCACAAGATATCATAGGAGGTCTCTTTTTTGAAACAAAAATTAACTGAACAGTTGCAGACGCGATTCGGATTTTTCCTGTTCGCCGTCGTCCTTTTCTGGCTGAAGACCTATTTCGCTTACCACACAGCGTTCTCTTTAGGCGTAGACGGCTGGTTCCAGCAGCTGATTCTTTTTATCAACCCGGTCGCAACGACCTTATTGATTCTGGGAATTTCCCTTTTTGTGAAGAATCCTAAAAAAGGTTACCGAAGCTTGCTTGCTCTGTACATGCTGAATTCGATCCTGTTGTTCGCAAACATCGTCTATTACCGCGAATTTACGGATTTCTTGACGATCAAGACCATCTTCGGTTCTGCCAATGCAACTAAAAATCTAGGTTCCGGCGTCATCGCCATGATGCAGCCGATCGACCTGTTCTACTGGATCGATGCTTTCGTGCTCGTCTACGTCTATAAGAAATTCGTCAGCAAAAACCGCGACGAACGCATCTTCAAGAAAAGATGGGCATTTGCGACAGTCGCCGCTTCAATCGCTCTTTTTGCCGCTAACTTAGGTCTGGCTGAAATCAGCCGCCCGCAGTTGCTGACGAGAACTTTTGACCGCAACTATATCGTAAAATACTTGGGTATCAATGTCTATACTCTCTATGATGGAATCAAGACAGCCCAAGCCAACCAAGTGCGTGCAAGCGCGGATAGCTCAGATATGGCTACTGTTCTTGATTACTTGGGTGCACATTACGCCGAGCCGAACGAAACGTACTTCGGCCAAGCAGAAGGAAAAAATGTCGTCTACATCCATCTGGAAAGTATGCAACAGTTCCTGATTGATTTGTCACTTACAGATGAAACAGGCACGACGGCAGAAGTGACGCCGTTCCTGAATAGCTTGTACCACAGCAATGATTCCTACAGTTACAGCAACATTTTCCACCAGACCGGACAAGGAAAAACAAGTGATGCCGAACTGATGCTGGATAATTCCCTGTTCGGATTGCCGCAAGGATCAGCCTTCACACAGATCGGCGCGGACAACACGTTCCAATCGGCACCGGCCATCTTGAGTGAAACATTTGGCTACACGTCAGCTGTTTTCCATGGCAATGTCGGCTCTTTCTGGGATCGCGATAATGTTTACAAATCTTTTGATTATGATTATTTCTTCGATGCCGACAGCAGCTACACGCTGACGGATGAAAATTCAGTCGAGTATGGGTTGAAGGATAAATTGTTCTTCCAGGAATCGGCTCAATACCTGGAACAATTGCCGCAGCCTTTCTACGCGAAGTTCATAACTGTTTCGAACCATTTCCCGTTCCCTGAAGACGAGCTGAACAACACTTTCACTTTGGATACCGGCGATGAAACGGTTGACGGTTATTTCAATACCGTCCATTATGCCGATGAGGCTTTGGCTGAGTTCTTCCAATATATGAAGGATGCAGGACTTTATGATAATACGATTTTCGTATTGTATGGCGACCATTTCGGTATTTCCAGTTCGCGCAACGAAACGTTGGCTCCGCTCATCGGAGCGAATGCAGACTTGTGGGGTGCCTATGATGACACCATGATGCAAAAAGTCCCGTTCATCATCCATAACCCTGGTTCCGGTACCGGACAAATCAGTGATGTCTATGGCGGCCAGATTGATATCTTGCCTACTGTGATGCATCTTCTGGGTGTCGATACTTCGGCCTATGTCCAACTTGGACAGGATCTGTTGTCGGCGCAAAATGAGGGCATCGTTGTTTTCCGTAACGGAAGCATCGTAACGAGTGAATACACCATTTTAGGAAATACTGTTTATCATACGCAAACAGGTACACTTGCTTATCAGACCGAAGAAGTGATCCAAAAGGTTGCTGAAATCCGGGCGCAAGCTGAACTGCAGCTGGCTATTTCGGATCAGATCATCAATGGCGACTTGCTTCGCTTCTACACACCGGACGGATTCGTGCCTGTTGACAAGAGCCTGCACAGCTATGTGGATTCTCCAGCCGAATTGGAAGAGGACATCGCGGAATTGGGTGATCTGAACAGTTCCTTGTACTACACGAACAACGGTGTCTCAAGCGTTCCGCTTTATCAGACGGATGCCCCTGAGTTGACTGCCAACAAAGCTGCTGAAGGAACCGTAACGGAAGAACAACCCGTTACTGAGGAAGTCCCAGCAGAAGAACAGACAGAAACAGTTGAATAACCAAAATAGCTGCCGGAATTTAAAATTCCGGCAGCTATTTTTTTAACTATTTTTTTCGAGCGCTGCTTTGGTGGGCAGTGTAATCTTGAAGGTCGTTCCCTCGCCTGGATTGCTCTCCACGTCGACAGTCCCTTTGTGGTTCATCACTAAGGATTGAACCACCGCCAAACCGATTCCCGATTCACCAAATTTCGTGTTCTTTCTGGAAACATCCACTTTGTAGAACCTTTCCCAGATGCTCGTGATATCCTTCTTCTCGATACCGATTCCTGTGTCCTTGACTTGGATGATTTGCTGCTCGCCATCCCGGAACGATGACAAGGTAATCGTTCCGTTTTTCGTGAATTGAATAGCGTTCTGTGTGAGGTTCACCATGATCTGGATAAAACGGTCATAATCCGCGTAGATCCGGTGCGGTGCATCCACATGAACGATGATCAGGTCATCCTTCTCCTGCGCTTTTGCCCGCATCTGTTCCGCGACATTCTCCAGCGCTTCCTTAGCAGAAAACTCCTGCTTCACTAAAATGATTTGATTGGAACGGATTTTTTCATAGTCCAGGTTTTCATTCACCAAACGGATCAGCCTTTTGGTTTCTTTTTGCATCAGTTGCATGCTCCGGTCCCGACGTCCTTCGGGAATCATGTGGTGCTGAATCCCTTCCAGGATGCCGTTAATCGTCGTGAGCGGCGTGCGCATCTCATGGGCTACGTCCATCATGAACTGACGCCTTAAATTTTCTTGGCGTTCCACTTCCTCGTTGGAGGCTTTCAAAGACCTTGCCATTTGGTTAAAATCCTCCGACAGCTCATCAAATTCATCCTTGTGGTGATTCTCCAACGAGATATCAAAATTGCCTGACGCAATCTCATGGGTGGCCCTCCGCATGCGCTTGATGCGCCTTGTCAGATAATTGGCGATGCCGAGGCTTAAGACGATCGCGATGCCCCCGGAAGTCAGCACTGCCACAAGCAGATTGTGTTCAACTTCATTGATTTCGTCCTCGATCCCTTTTACCGGCGAGCCTACCGCTATGAAGCCTGTGAACTCGGCCGTAGTCGCATTAAAAAGCGGGAGATAAACCGTCAAGAAGCGTTTTTTTTCGTTCAGGAAGCCGCGATCCCGCTCCGTCAAAGAAATCCGTTCCCCTTCCGAGAGCCGCTCAAAATCCTCCATGCTGATCCCGCTCGTATACAGATCCGTCGCTTGCGGGTAAACCATATGGTCTTCTGCATCAAAGATGGCAAACGAGACGTCCTGGTTGGACACCAAAGTCGAACCGCTTTCCAGTTGCTGGATTGTCATGTTCTGATCGATGATCGATTCGGCATATCCATACAGCTGTGTCTCTTTCTCGTCGTAGACATTACCGGTGACGTATTGGATGATCAGGACGCCGGTCGTACTGACAGTTATTAGAATCAATGCGAAAAAAGCCAGGATTTGTTGATAAACGTACTTCATTTTTCATCTACTCCGCTGTCGTCGAATTTGTAGCCTACTCCCCAAACCGTTTGGATCACTTGCGGTCCGACCGCTTCTATTTTTTGCCTCAATTTCTTGATGTGGGCATCGATTGTGCGTTCATCCCCGTAATAAGGATCTTCCCAGATCCGGGTCAAAAGATGTTCCCTCGAAAACACTTGTTTCGGGTGTTCGGCTAACAATGCGAAAAGTTCGAATTCCTTCGGCGTCAAACTTTCGATTTGTTTCCCGTCAAGATAGGCTTCACGTGTGATCGTGCTGATTTTGACATGATCGGTGAGCACATCGAAATCGTCCGTAGCCTGCACCTGCGAATGATCAACCTTAGCGCGACGGTGCATCGCTTTGATGCGGGCTATCAGGGTCAGCGGACTGAACGGCTTCGTGACATATTCATCCGCACCGATTTCCAGACCGATGACTTGGTCGCTTTCCGAATCGCGCGCCGTCAGCATAATGATCGGCACAAACTGGGAAATTTTCCTTATTTCACGGCAGACCTGCATCCCATCCATGCTTGGCAGATTCAGATCAAGGATGATCATATCCCATTTTCTGTCATCGGCCGCGAATGCCTCCAAGCCCTCTTTCCCGTCATGTTTGAATGCGGCTAGCCAGCCTTCGTTCTCAAAAAACATCGCCATCATTTCGCAGACGGCTTCATTGTCTTCTATCATCAAAATTTCCATAGCGACTCTCCTTTTCATTTCCTACATTATATCTTTTTTTCCGATAAGCGGCATCATTTCCAGCATACGATACCATATACCTTTGAAGTTTCTGTGATTAAATAAGGAAATCGCTGTTCTCGACAGAAAAAGCCCCGGATTACGGGGCTTTACGGCAGAAGCATCAGACTGCTTCCTGTTCTCTTTTCGCTTCCACGAAATACAATTCTTCCACGACCAACTCGACCACATAGACGTGCTGTTCCTGCTTGTTCACATAAGAACGCGAAACCAAATGGCCATTGACACCAATCTGGTTGCCTTTGGCGCAATACTGCTCCACCAAGTTTGCGGTCGCTCCCCAAAAAACTACAGGGATGAAATCCGCCTGCGGTTGGCCTTCATCCGCTTTCCTTAAACGCTGCACAGCTAACGTATTGTTGCAGACTTGCCTTTCGCCATTGACCTGTTGCACTTGGATGGGCCGCACCAGCCGCCCGATTAACGATACTTGATTCATCCTTCCATTCCTCCTTCAGATTGACTTACTGCCTATAATATCCGCAAAAAAGGAGGCATGATTTTTTACCGTAAAAAAAACCTAAAGACTTTTCTTTGTCTCCAGGTTTTTTTATTAGCGGACGGCTTTCCCCATCCGCAAAGAATCGGCGTAGTCGTTTATTTTTCGCAAACGGTGGTTGATGCCGGATTTGGATATGACTCCGCTCGGTATCATTTCACCAAGTTCCTTCAGGCTGATGTCGGGATTTTCCAAGCGGATCACGGCGATTTCCTTCAACTTGTCGGGCAATCTCCCCAGGCCTACCGTCGCTTCGATGAATTCGATGTTGGCAATCTGTTTTGCCGCCGCATCAATCGTCTTGTTCATATTCGCGTTTTCGCAATTCACGAGGCGATTGACAGAATTGCGCATGTCTCGGATAATCCGCACGTCCTCAAACTTCATCATCGCATTATGGGCACCAATCAGTGCCAAAAAATCGGCAATCTTCTCGGCTTCCTTGAGATAAGTGATGAATCCGTTGCGGCGCTCGATCGTCCGCGCATTCAGGTCAAAGTGATTCATCATATCGCAGATGTCCTGGTTGTGGTCTTCATAGTTGGAATAGATTTCCAGATGGTAACGGCTCGTTTCCGGGCTGTTCACCGAACCCCCTGCCATAAATGCGCCGCGCAGATAAGAGCGTTCCTTCTGGTTATTGTTCATGATATCCTCGGAAACTTGCGTCTTGAAGGACAGCCCGTCGAAAATGCTCAGATCACTCAGCAATTCCGTGACGCCCTGCTTCAGGCGCACAATATAGACATTATTCTTCTTCAGCTTCATTTTACGACGCACCAACAATTCGCTTTCGAATGAGTAGTGATCCTTCAAGAGAATGTACATCCGTCTGGCGATTGCCGCATTTTCTGTCTGGACATTCAGGACAAATGACTGATTATAGATGCTGACCGATCCGCTCATCCTGATCAACGCGGTCAATTCGGCTTTCGCATGTTCGCGGTGCACTTCCAATGTTGTTAATTCTTTTTTTACTTCAGATGCAAAAGACATATATGCCTCCTTTCCGACAGCTTCTTTCGATCAGAAAAAAGGTCAACAGATAGTTTTGATATTAGAGATCAGATTGATCAGTTCCGAAACGACTTTTTTGCCGTCGTGGTACACGCCACCGTTCTTCATATCCAGGAAATCCGCAGAAATGACACGGCAGTTTTCTTCGCGTAATCCTTTGAAATCATGGCGTACCTGCAACAGATATTCTTCGTCGGCTTGTTGATTGAGGTATTCATCCGGCACTTTTTCCGTGTTCACCAGGATGGTGTCGATGAATTTCGCTTTCAGATGGTCATGCAATACCTTGATGTGCTCGGCATCGCTGAAGCCCTCTGTCTCGCCCAATTGCGTCATGATGTTGCAGATGTATACTTTCTCGGCTTTGGTCTCGATGACCGCTTGCCCCAGGTCACTGATCATCAAGTTAGGCAAAATGCTCGTATACAGGCTTCCCGGGCCGATGACGACCATATCCGCCTCCAGGATGCTGTTGATGACGTGACGGGAGGCGACGGCCTCCCTTGTTTCATCCAACGGCTTGACATACACCCGTTCGATTTTTTTGCGGCCATTTGCGATTTTCGACTCGCCTTTGATGACCGTACCGTCCTTGAACTCTGCGTAGAGTGAGAGCGGCTCATCAGCTGCGGCATAAATTTTGCCTTTTACACCCATCATGACGGACAGCAATCGAATGGCATCAAAAATGTTCCCTTTCATTTCAGTCAGGGCCACGATGACGAGGTTTCCGATTGCGTGCCCAGAAATGAAGGAATCCTTTGAATCGAAACGGTACTGGAAAATGTCCTTTTCCAATTTTGGCATATCAGAGAGCGCAATCAGGCAGTTGCGGATATCCCCGGGAGGCACAATGTTGACATGGTCGCGGATGATACCACTGCTGCCGCCATCATCAGCCACCGTGACGATGGCGGTGATATCCGTGTTGTGGTTCTTCAGTTCTTCCAGAATGACCGGCAAGCCCGTTCCGCCGCCGATAACGACGATTTTCTTCGTTCTGCTCGGGTTTTGACTCATGACCGATTCACCGTCTCTTTGCGTTTATTCCGATCACGATGGGTCGTATTCACTTGATAGCCCGCACTCTTCAATTGCACACTGGTGCGTTCCGCCAATGCGACCGAGCGGTGTTGTCCGCCTGTGCAGCCGATGGCGATGTTCACGCTGGTCTTGCCTTCTTTTTTATAACCGGGAATGATGTATTCCAACAGATCGATGAATTTCTTGTAAAATATTTCCGTCTCCGATTGCTTCATGACATAATCGTAGACAGGCTTATCCAGTCCCGTCAACGGACGCAGTTCATCAACGTAATGCGGATTCGGCAGGAAGCGGACATCCATGACGATGTCGGCATCAATCGGCAAGCCATATTTGAAACCGAAAGAGACGACTTCGATATGAAAAACATCCTTATCATCCACTTTGAAAGTATCCAGCAGACGCTCCCGTAATTGGCGCGGTGTTGTTTCGCTCGTATCGATGACCAACTGCGACCGATTGCGGATGTCCTCAAGCAGTTCCCTCTCTTTGCGGATCCCTTCCAACACGGTTCCGCCTGATTGGGTCAAGGGATGGCTTCTTCTTGTCTCTTTGTATCGGGAAACAAGCACATCGTCCTTTGAATCAAGGAAAATGACCTTAGTTGTGATGAAGGAAGTATTGTCCAAACTGTCCACAGCAGACATGATTTCTTCAAAGAAAGCGCGTGAGCGCAGATCGATCACTAAGCAGATCCGGCTGATTTTACCCGATTCCTTTACAAGCTCCCAAAATTTCGGTAATAAACTTGGGGGCATATTATCTATACAAAAATAGCCTAAATCTTCAAATGTCTGCAAGGCCACCGTTTTTCCGGCGCCGCTCATCCCCGTTATGACTACCAATTCGAGAGTGTCTGCCATTATAATTCCTCCAGTCAAAAATATATATACTCATTATAACATACCGGGTGTATCATTTGTCTGTTTCTGAATATTTTAGTGTTTCTTAAGTTTTCCGGTCTTTTGGGAACTGGTCGGGATTTGTCATGGCTCTTTCTAAACGCGTTCTGATTCGCAGATACTACTACCGTTTCGCAACCTGCAGTCGTTCACAAAAGAGGTAAACGGCTGCAGGTTACTCCAACGTTCGGGTATCTGAACGCGAATCATCACGCTCTTTCTAAACGCGTTCTGATTCGCAGGGGATTCCGCCTAAGTTGCTATTACGTCACGGACAAAAAGCGTCCGTTCTCGTAATAGCCTCTTAGTGCTCATCCCCTAAACGCGAATCATCACGCTCTTTTTGTTTTATGTTTGAAGTGGCGGGCGGCGGCTACTGCATTTTGCCAGCCGGCATAGAGGTCTTCGCGCACTTCAGCAGGCATATTCGGATGGAATTCGCAATCGGGTTCCCAATTTTTGATGATGTCATCGGTGTCCTTCCAGAAGCCTACTGCCAATCCTGCCAAGTATGCGGCTCCCAGTGCGGTTGTCTCCATCACTTTGGAGCGAGTCAAAGTTGTGTTCAGAAGGTTGCTTTGGAATTGCATCAGGAAGTTGTTGTGGGCTGCACCTCCGTCGACGCGCATGTTCGTGATGACCAGTCCGGAATCCTTCTGCATCGTGTCCACAACGTCTTTCGTCTGGTAGGCCAACGATTCGAGCGTCGCACGGATCAGGTGCGCTTTCGAAGTCCCTCTCGTCAATCCAAAGAAAGCACCACGTACGTCCTGATCCCAATACGGTGCTCCCAGCCCGACAAACGCCGGAACCATGTAGACATTTTCGTTCGATTCAAGTAATTCAGCATATTCCTCCGATTCCGCAGCGGTCCGGATCAATTGCGCTTCATCCCGCAGCCATTGCAAGGCCGATCCAGCCACAAAGATGCTCCCCTCAAGGGCATACGTCACTTCGCCGTTCAACCCGTAGGCGATCGTCGTAAGCAGGCCATTCTCCGATTTCACCGGTGTAAGGCCTGTGTTCATAACAATGAACGCACCGGTACCGTAAGTATTTTTCACCATCCCTTGTTCAAATCCGATCTGCCCGAAAAGAGCGGCTTGTTGATCGCCGGCGATTCCGGCTATCGGGATGCGCGAACCGTAAAAATCATTTTCTTCGGTATAACCATATATTTCCGATGAAGAACGGACTTCAGGCAGCAACGTTCGCGGAATGTCCAGCAAATCCAAGATTTCCGGATCCCATTTCAAGTCGTAAATATTGAACAGCATCGTTCGGCTGGCATTGGAAACATCCGTTACGTGCACCTTTTTCCCTGTCAGCTTCCAGACAATCCACGTATCGATGGTACCGAAAAGCAGTTCGCCCTTTTCGGCCCGTTCACGAGCAGTCGGGATATGATCCAGCAACCATTTGATTTTAGTGGCGGAAAAGTAGGAATCGATGATCAGTCCGGTTTTATCATGGATGAAGTCGTTATGCCCTTCCTGCTTCAGTTTGTCGGCGATTTCCGAAGTCTGGCGGGATTGCCAAACGATCGCATGATGGATCGGCATTCCGGTAACGCGGTCCCACAAAACCGTTGTCTCGCGCTGATTCGTTACCCCTATTGCCGCAATTTCCTCCGGACGGATGGCCCCCCTGATCAAAGCATCCGCTATGACCGACTGAACACTGATCCAGATTTCATTCGCGTCGTGTTCCACCCAACCTGGCTCAGGATAATATTGCATCAATTCTCGTTGCGAAGAAGAGATGATTGTGCCCTTCTTGTCCCAGATGATTGCGCGTGTGCTGGTTGTTCCTTGGTCTATCGACATGATGTATTGTTTTTCCACTTGGACTCCTCTTCCCTGTCTTGAAATTTTTTCTTGGTTAAGAAAGAAAACGTTCTCATAAATCCGCATATGCGCATATTTAACTTCACCATTATCCTAGCATTTTTTTGAGCGAATCCCAATTATTATTCTTTATCCATTCCTGATGTATGGGATTTTATATAACTATTTTAACAACCTTTCAGCAATTTTATGTCATCAGGAAGTTGCAAATCACAAAATATAAATATTCGCCATAAATATACTATTGCCACAGCGATGGAAACCCTACCAACAACAAGCGATTTCCACAAGATTGCAGCCTTATCATTTGCAAAAACGCTTCCTTTCAGGGTAAGGTAGAATTAGAGATTTGTGAAATAAAAATTAAATATGAGGTGAAACCCATGATAGAATTCAAAAACTTAACCAAAAAGTTCCCAGGCGGGAAAATCGCTGTGGACTCTCTTAATCTGACGTTCAACGATGGCGAATTTATTGTCTTCATCGGGACGAGCGGCAGCGGAAAAACAACCTCCATGCGGATGATCAACCGTATGATCGAACCTTCCTCCGGTGAAATTCTGATCGACGGAAAAAACATCAAGGACATGAATGCGGTGGAACTGAGACGCCAAATCGGCTACGTCATCCAGCAAATCGGTCTGATGCCCCACATGACTATCTTCGAAAACATCGTTATGGTCCCAAAACTATTGAAATGGCCTGTCGAAAAACAAAGAAAAATTGCAGAAGAACTGATCCAAAAAGTAGATCTTCCGTTGGATTTTTTGGAACGCTACCCATCCGAACTGTCTGGCGGCCAACAACAGCGCATCGGTGTTATCCGGGCTTTGGCAGCCGATCAGGACATCATTTTGATGGATGAACCTTTCGGAGCATTGGATCCGATCACCCGTGATTCACTGCAGGAACTCGTCAAACAGCTGCAGCAGGAATTGGGCAAAACGGTTATCTTCGTCACGCATGATATGGATGAAGCTTTGAAACTGGCAGACCGGATTGTCATCATGCAGGAAGGAAAAGTCGTCCAATTTGATACTCCCGACAATATCCTGATGGACCCTGCGAACGAATTCGTCGAAAACTTCCTCGGCGAGGAACGCCTCAGCCAAGCCCGCACGAATTTCCGCACAGTTGAGCAGATTATGATCCGTGGCCCGGTATCCGTTTCGGCCGATCAAAATCTGTCCGAAGCGATCAAACTGATGCGCACGCGTCGTGTAGACAGCTTGTTTGTGACAGATGTGGACGATGTCTTGTTGGGCATATTGAGTGTCGAAACAATCAACCAGAACCGCCGCAAACCGGTCACTGCTGGCGAAATCATGAGTGAAGCTTCCTTTGTCCGCGAAGGCACACTCGTCCGGGATGCTTTGCAGCGTATCCTGAAATTGGGTTACAAGAATATTCCTGTCGTTGATGAAAAGAACCATCTGATCGGTTTGATCACGCGTACCTCCATTGTGGACATGGTCTACGATACAATTTGGGGAGACATGGAGCCCGAGATGCCGGCTGAAGAGGTAATCGAGACGACTGCAGATATTGAAACGGTTAAGGGGTGATGGAAAATGGACTTTTTGACAACGAACGGTTCCGAGCTGCTCTTTAAAACAGGTGAGCATTTCTACATTTCAGCCTTGGCCCTGCTGCTTGGCGTTCTGGCCGCTGTCCCTCTGGGCATCGTCTTGACGCGCTTTAAACGCTATTCCGGTTTCATCATCAGTTTTGTTTCGATTCTCCAGACGGTCCCTTCCTTGGCTTTGCTGGCCCTGATGATCCCTCTTTTCGGGATTGGAAAACTTCCCGCGATTGTAGCTTTGTTCATCTATTCCTTGTTGCCGATTCTGAGGAATACGTTCATCGGCATCTCAAATGTGGACAGCAATATTGTTGATTCCGCAAAAGGAATGGGAATGACCGAAAACCAGATCATCCTGCAAGTGAAATTGCCTTTGGCTGCTCCTGTCATCATGTCCGGAATCCGGTTGGCCGGTGTCTATGTCATTGCCTGGGCCACGCTTGCTTCGTATATCGGAGCCGGCGGTTTAGGGGATTATATTTTTAACGGATTGAATGTATACGATCAGGAAATGATCATTTGGGGAACGTTGCCGGTTACTTTTCTGGCTCTGCTGGCTGACTTCCTTCTCGGAAAGCTTGAGCGATTCGTTTCTCCACAGACAACATCCGCAAAAGGAGGGAACTGATCATGAAGAAAATAATTAGGAAATGGTTGCTGTTTCCGCTGACGGTAATTTTATTGGCGGCTTGTTCCTTGCCTGGTTTGGGTGCCTCTGTAAACAATGACGGCATCGTCATCACCGGTGGGACAACGACCGAAATGCAAATATTGAGCTATATGGTCAGAGGGATGGTCGAACACTATCTGCCCGATGCTTCCGTGGATATGGTCAATAATCTCGGCTCCTCGACACTGAATCATCAAGCGATGATTGGTGGGGATGCGAACGTCTCTGCTGCGCGCTATACAGGGACCTCCCTGACCGGTGAGTTGGGCATGGACCCTCTCACTGATCCCGTATTGGCTTTCGAGACGGTCGTAAAGGGCTTCGATGAAAACTTCGATCAGGTTTGGTTCCCATCCTACGGTTTTGCAAACACCTACGCCTTTTTGGTGACACGTGAATTCGCTGAAGAAAACAATTTGGATACTGTCAGCGACCTCGCGGCATTGGCACCGAATCTGAGAGCCGGCGTGGACAACTCCTGGATGGAGCGGGAAGGCGACGGTTATGAAGCTTTCAAAGAAACATACGGTTTTGACTTCCAGCGTGTCTATCCGATGCAGGTCGGTCTCGTCTATGATGCCCTGCAGGCGGACGAAATGGATATCGTTTTGGGCTACTCCACTGACGGACGGATCGCAAGCTACGACTTGGTTGTTCTCGAAGACGATCTGCAACTGTTCCCGCCATACGACGCCAGTCCGGTTGCCACTAAAGAGATTCTTGAGGCTTACCCTGAACTGGAGACCCTCCTTCTGAAATTGGAGGGCACAGTGACGGATGAGATGATGCAGGCGATGAACTATGAAGTCGATAACGATTTGGTGGAAGCCCAAACGGTCGCGCAAAATTTCCTGGAAGAGAACAACTATTTTGAAGATAAAGAAGTCACACCCCTAAAGGAGCGAAAATGATGAACTTAAGTGAAATGAACACACTTCAGCAATTGCTCTATTATTATAGAGAAAACGCCGGCTATGTATTCGAACAATTCACCCGCCATTTTCTGATCTCCATTTACGGGGTGCTGTTCGCGGCGATTGTCGCGATTCCGCTCGGTTTTTGGATTGCCCGCCACAAAAAACTGGCGGCTTGGATCATCGGTGCCGCCAATGTCATCCAGACGATCCCTTCGCTGGCCCTGTTGTCCATATTGATGCTGGGACTCGGGCTCGGGTCGGATACCGTCATTGCGACAGTCTTCCTGTATTCGTTGCTGCCGATCATCAAAAACACCTATACCGGTGTCCGGAATGTCGATACTGCCCTGTTGGATACGGGTAAAGGCATGGGGATGACGCGGATGCAATTGACTTATCTGATCGAGTTGCCGTTGTCGCTTTCCGTCATCATGGCCGGCTTGCGGAACGCCTTGGTCGTTGCAATCGGCATCACCGCCATCGGCACCTTCATCGGCGCCGGCGGTTTGGGGGACATCATTTCCCGCGGCGTCAATGCGACGAACGGGACAGCCATCATCCTGGCTGGCGCAATCCCCACTGCCTTGATGGCCGTTCTGGCCGATTGGTTGCTGGGTCTGATGGAAAAACGTCTGGATCCCTCCAGCAAAGTCAAACACAACCGTTGAGCGCACAAAATAAGCAGTAAAATCGAAGGACAAGGCGGTTCCAGACAAAATGGATCGCCTTGTCTTTTTGATTTTTGGAAATTTCGCCGCCCTTCTCGATCGGATAATTTCTTTTAATGATTTTCCATTTGTGATAGAATAGATTGGACTCTAGACGGACAGAAATTCTGATCTAGCAAGAGATACTTAAGGAGTGGTATAAATGTGTGGTTTTGTTGGATATATCCATGGATCGACTGCATGGAACCATCAGACTGTGATTGAAGGTATGATGAACAGAATCGTCCACCGCGGACCAGACAGTGGCGGCATGTATTCTGATGACAAGGTAACGTTAGGCTTCCGCCGCTTGAGCATCATCGATCTTTCCGATAACGGGAAGCAACCGATGTACAGTGCCGACGGAAATTTGGTGTTGGTGTTCAACGGCGAAATCTTCAACTTCCAGGAGTTGCGCGAAGATCTGAAGCAAAAAGGGCACATCTTCCATTCCAAAACGGACAGTGAAGTTTTGATCTACGGCTACAAAGAATACGGTTATGACTTCGTGAAGCAACTGCGCGGCATGTTCGCATTCGCGATCTGGGATAAGGTGAACGATACGATGTTCATCGCCCGTGATGGCTTCGGCATCAAACCGTTGTACTATACAACAAACACAACCGACGGCAGCTTGCTTTTCGGTTCTGAAATCAAGTCATTTTTGGCTCACCCTGCTTTCATCAAAGAAGTGAACAAAGATGCTTTGCGCCCTTACTTGACGCTGCAATATTCTTCGATGGGCGAAACCTTCTTCAAAGGCGTCCACAAATTGAAGCCGGCGCATTATATGGTGCTGAAAGGCAATGATATCCATACGGTCGAATATTGGGACAAGAAATTCCATGCCGAAAACGGCACTTTGGAAAGCTATGTGGAGGAAGTCAAAGCAACGATGGCCGATTCCGTCCGCGCCCACAAAATCAGTGACGTGAAGACAGGCGCTTTCCTTTCCGGCGGTGTCGATTCCAGCTTGATCACAGCTTTGATGAAACCGGAAAAATCCTTCTCGGTCGGCTTCTCCGAATATGAAAAAATGTTCAATGAAACCAACCAGGCTGCCGACCTTTCCGACATCCTCGGCATCGAGAATGTCCGCAAGTACATCTCGCCTGAGGAAGCTTTCCATGCCCTGCCTACCATCCAATACCATATGGATGAACCGCAATCGAATCCGTCTTCCGTTCCGTTGTATTTCTTGGCTGAATTGGCGAAGAAAGATGTTACGGTCGTACTTTCGGGTGAAGGCGCAGATGAAATTTTCGGCGGCTACTCTTGGTATGAACCATCCAAGAAAATGGAGACCTATGAAAAGGTCCCTTACAGCCTGAGAAAAGGCATCGGCAAATTGGCCCACAAACTGCCGAAGAATACGCTGACGACCTTCCTGGTCAAAGGCGGCCAAAAAGTGGAAGAACGCTTCATCGGTCAGGCCATCGTCTGGGATGAAGAAGAAGCAGTCGACATCCTGAAACCGGCTTACAAAAACGGCCCGGATATCCGCTCGATCACCAAACCGATCTATGACGAAGTCAAAGGCCAGGATGATGTGACGAAGATGCAGTATCTTGATCTGAACCTTTGGATGCCTGGGGATATCCTGTTGAAAGCCGACAAGATGAGCATGGCGCACTCGTTGGAGCTGCGCGTACCTTTCCTGGATAAAGAAGTCATGGAATTGGCGAAACGCATCCCTTCCGATTACCGCGTCAACGAAATCGACACGAAATATGTGCTGCGCAGAGCGGCTGCCGATGTCCTGCCGGAAGAATGGGCGAAACGTCCGAAGTTGGGCTTCCCTACTCCGATCCGTCACTGGCTGCGTGAAGAAGAATTCTACAACGAAGTCAGAAAAGCTTTCGCTTCAGACTATGCGGCGGAATTTTTCGACACCGACAAACTTGTGCAGATTCTCGATGACAACTATACGAAGAAATTGGATTACGGCCGCCAGATCTGGACTGCCTACATCTTCCTCGTCTGGTACAAACGTTTCTTCATCGATGAAACGCCTCTGTCTGCGGAAGCTTTCGTAGCTTAAAATTGTTGATTGAACATAAAAAAGAGAGTTGCCCGACAAGGGTAACTCTCTTTTTTACCTGTTCCTCTCGTTTGCAGGTAGTGGTTATGCTTTCTCATCTTTGCGTGTAAATGGTATCATGTATGTATAACAAATTGGAAAGAAGGTTATTCTATGGCCAGAGTTTTAGTTGTGCGCGCGCATCCTTTCGACAGCAGCGTCTCCCGTTCCATGAAAGTCTTGGATGCTTTTCTGGAGGAATACAAAGCTGTGAATCCTTACGATCGCATCAAGGACATGAATCTTTATGAAGTCGCAATCCCTGAAATCGACCGGGATCTTTTGACTGCATGGAAAGAATTGTCGAAAGGCGTACTGTTTGATCAATTGACTTCCCGTCAGCAGGAAAAAGTGACGCTCTTCAATCACTACACCGATGATTTCTTGTCCATGGATAAGATCATCATCGCCAATCCTTTGTGGAACATGCACGTGCCAGGTCGCCTGAAGACGTGGATCGATACTATCACTGTCGCCGGACAGACATTCCGTTACACGGAATCCGGAGCGGTCGGAATGGTCCCGGATAAAAAATTGCTGCATATCCAAGCAAACGGAGGCATCTTCGACGGACGCGACCCTGCCAGCCAGTACATCAAGAGCATTTTCCGTTTCTTGGGAGTCGAAGAAATTTCGCAACTGTTCGTTGAAGGGATGGACACATACCCGGACCGTGCCGATGAAATCGTTGCGGCTGCGATCGAAAAAGCCAAACAATTGGCCAAAACTTTCTGATATATCCGTCAACGGGCTGTCTCAAAATGAGACAGCCCGTTGCGTCTTTATGCGGTATCATCCTGTGCAGACCACTTTCAGTTGCTTGACCACCCGCAACTGCTCTTCTCCGGCGAACGCAGGCTTCGCCGGAGATCAACCCACATTCTGGTTTGTATTCTCCGGTTAGAATGGCTTAATCGGAGTTAAGTACGATTGTTAGCGGCATTCTCCGGTGAGTGGATCCTTCACCGGAGGAGCGCACGCATTCCGTAGCGCTCCTCCGGCCAGCATCCGCAAAAAAAAACGGGTGGCTGTCTCATTTTTGAGACAGCCACCCCAGTTCGTATATCCGGATTATTCTGCAGTCAGGCTGCGGATGCTTGCTTCGAAAGCAGCAACTTTTTCATCGACTGCGGATTGGCTTTCCGCTTTGGCACCAATATAGAATTTGATTTTCGGTTCTGTTCCGCTTGGACGGATGGCGATCCAACTGCCATCTTCCAGGAAGTATTTCAGCACATTCGAGCTCGGCATATCGATGCTCTCAGTTGAACCATCAGGGAAGGTCTTCGTCGAGTTACCGAAGTCTTCCGTGATCGATACGGCGATGCTTGCGAAGTCTGCCGGTGCTTCAGAACGGAATTTAGCCATCAGCGCCTTGATTTTTTCTGCTCCAGTGATGCCGGACATCGTGACGGAAATTGTCTGTTCTTTATAGTAGCCGTGCGTTTCGAAGATTTCGACCAAGCCGTCATACAGCGTTTGGCCTTTTTTCTTGTAGTAAGCCGCTACTTCAGCAATCAATACTAGAGCTTGGATAGCGTCTTTGTCGCGGACGAACGGTTTTGCCAGATAGCCGTAGCTTTCCTCGAAACCGAACAAGAATTCCTTGCTGTGGTCTTCTTCGTACTGCTTGATTTTTTCTGCAATGAATTTGAATCCGGTCAGAACATCCACCATATCCGCACCGTAAGATTTTGCGATTGCGGTCGGCAACTCGCTGGATACAATCGATTTCAGAGCTGTTCCGTTGACAGGCAATGTGCCGGCCGCTTTTTTGGCATGCAACAAGTAATCCAGCATCAAGGAAGCAATCTGGTTCCCGGTCAAGACAACGTACTCGCCTTTTGCTTTACGGACGGCTGCACCTAAGCGGTCTGCATCCGGATCGGTCGCGACCAAAATATCAGCATCCAGTTCCGTACCCAGTTTGATGGCGTATTCGAATGCGCCTGCTTCTTCTGGATTCGGTGATTTCACAGTGGAGAAGTTCGGATCGGCCACTGCCTGTTCCGGCACGAGATAGATGCCTTCAAAACCGGCGTTCTGCAAGGCACGCTCACCCATCATCTGCCCGGTCCCATGAAGAGGCGTGAAGACCAATTTCATTTCTTTGCTCATTTCATGGACAAGGGCAGGATCGACGGTCACTGTTTTGACCAGCTCAAGGTAAGCTGCGTCGATCTCTTCCCCAAGCATTTTGATCAAACCGGCTGCTTTCAGCTCTGCTTCATCACCAACTTCGATCGTCAGCGGATTTTCGATTGCTCTTACATATTCAGTCAAAGCATCCGCATCGTCAGGAGTCATCTGGCCGCCATCATCTCCGTAAACTTTGTAGCCGTTGTAATCAGCCGGGTTATGGCTCGCTGTGATCATGATGCCCGTTAGCGCATTCAAATGTCTTACCGCAAAGGATAATTCAGGTGTTGGACGCAAGCTTTCAAAAACGAAAGCCGGAATGCCGTGCGCACCCAATGTCTTCGCTGCCTCCATCGCGAACTCGGGAGATTGGTGTCTGGAATCGTATGCGATCGCGACGCCGCGTTTTTTCTCTTCTTCACCTTTCGCCTCCATCAAACGAGCCAATCCTTCGGTCGCTTGGCGTACTGTGTAGATGTTCATCCGATTGATTCCGACCCCCAGGATACCGCGCATGCCCGCAGTTCCGAATTCCAGCGGAGCAAAAAAAGCATCTTTCAGTGCTTCTTCATTTCCCTCCAAAGACTTTAATTCTTCTTTTAATGTAGATTCTAATAAGGCAAAATTATTCCATTGTGCGATGGTTTCTTGATAAGACATTTTCATCATCCTTCCCATATTAGTTTAGCTATATTATAACATTATTTACATGCCATTTGAGCGAAAACATGGAATCTACAAAAAAAGTTCACGCTCTGAAATCAGAGCATGAACTTTGATGCTATTTATCGGTGTGACAACAAATTTACTGTCGCTCTGATGTTTGTTCAGTCAGCTGTCTCGGCAGCCGCTTCGGCAGCTGCCAGACGATCATGCAGGTCTTCGATGTAAGCAAAAGCGCGGTTCCCGGCTTCCCCGCCGTCTCCGACGGCAGTCGTGATTTGGCGCAGAAGTTTCTGGCGCACATCCCCGATGGCAAAGATGCCCGGAATAGCCGTCTCCATATGCTCATTCGTGATGATCCAACCTTCTTCATCCGTGATCCCGAGATCACGGAAGGCATCCGATTGCGGCAAGATGCCGACATAGATAAAGACACCATCCACGGCTTTTTCGGTGATTTCATTGGTGTTTTTGTTTTTGATCACTACGCCCGTGACTTTTTGTCCGTCGCCCTTGATTTCTTCCACAAAAGAATCCCAAGTAAAGGAAACTTTTTCATTTTTGAAAGCACGATCCTGGATGATTTTTTGAGCGCGCAACTCATCACGTCTGTGCACGATGTTTACGTCCGCGAATTGCGTCAAATAAGTCCCTTCCTCTACGGCAGAATCTCCGCCTCCGACTACAGCCAATTTTTTGCCTTTGAAGAAAGCCCCATCACAGACGGCACAATAGGAAACGCCTCGGCCGTTGTACTGTTCCTCACCAGGAACACCCAACTTGCGGTGATAGGAACCGGTCGCAATGATGACGGCGCGGGTTTTATAGGATTTTTTGCCTGCTTCAATAATACGGTAATCGCCATCCACAACAATGCGTTTTACATCGCCATAAACGTGCTCTGCCCCAAATTGCATGGTACTTTCGTACATCCTTTCAGCCAATTCCGGACCCAATATCGATTTGAAGCCAGGGTAATTCTCGACTTCAGCGGTATTGTTCATTTCCCCACCCGGGATGCCGCGCTCCAACAGTAAGGTGCTTAAATTCGAACGGGATGCGTACAGCGCCGCGGTCATTCCGCCTGGTCCGGCTCCGATGACGATGACGTCATAAATTTTTTCAGTTTGTTCCATGTTTAGTGTATCTCCTTCTGGTGTTAAGTCTGTTCCGGGCTAATGCCGAAACCTGATTCTTATACAGTTTACTCTGACTTTATTTTTTGTGCCACAATTCTGCTCAAGGCCCTAAATTAATGGAGAAGAAGCCAAACCATGAATCGCAGAACGATTGATGGCTCGGCCTCTCTTATTTTTTTATTCAACAATCAATTGGTTTGGATTGCCTGAATGGCTATTTGCCTTCGTCCTCGGCAGCCAACTTTTCGCCCAGCTCCACCAAATAATTTTTCAATTTATCCTTTATTTCCGGATGGGTCAGACCGTAAGAAATGCTTGTCGTCAGGAAGCCGAATTTGTCTCCGACATCAAAGCGCTTGCCGTCGAAGCGTTTTGCGAAGACGCGCTGCGTTTGGTTCAAAGTATCGATGGCGTCGGTCAATTGGATTTCTCCGCCGGCACCCGGATTTTGATTTTCCAGAATTTCAAAAATTTCCGGAGTCAGCAAGTAGCGGCCGATGATAGCCAAATTGCTCGGCGCATCTTCTGGATTCGGTTTTTCGACAAATCGGCGGACGTTGAACAGGCCTGGTTCCAGTTCCTGATCCGGATCGATGATGCCGTATTTGGATGTTTCTTCATGCGGCACTTCCATCACGGCGATGTTCGAAGCATGTGTGCGCTCGTAAGCATCCATCAACTGTTTGGTCAACGGCACTTCGTCTTCCATCAGATCATCCCCAAGCATGACAACGAAAGGCTCATCCCCGACAAAGGCTTTTGCCTGCAGAACCGCATGGCCCAATCCCAATGGATAAGATTGGCGGACGAAATGGATGCGCAAACCGGTCGTTTCCTGCACCAATTCAAGCAGTTCATTTTTGCCTTTTTCGCGCAGATTCGCTTCCAACTCAATGTTCGAATCAAAATGGTCTTCAATCGGACGTTTGCTTTTTCCGGTTACGATCAGGATATCCTCGATACCTGATGCGATTGCTTCTTCAACGATGAATTGAATGGTCGGCTTATCGACGATCGGCAACATTTCTTTTGCCATCGCTTTCGTTGCCGGTAAAAAACGTGTTCCGAATCCCGCAGCAGGAATCACTGCTTTTCTGACTTTCTTCATATTGACTGGCTCCCCTTTTCCACATTTTGAGAAGATTGTTCCGCTTTGCCTTCGCGCAGCATCAATTCCTCGATTGCTTTTTTGACATCAACTTTCTCGTACAACACTTTATAGATGGCTTCCGTGATCGGCATTTCGATGCCTTTTTCCTGTGCCAATTCATAAGCGGCTTTTGTAGTCGCCACGCCTTCAACGACCATGCCCATATTGTTCAGCACCTCATCCAGGTCGTGCCCTTTACCGATCAGATCCCCGGCTCTCCAGTTACGCGAATGGCGGCTTGTTCCGGTTACGATCAGATCGCCTACCCCGCTCAAACCGAAGAATGTCATGGGATCGGCACCGAAAGCAATTCCCAACCGGCTGATTTCTGCCAATCCGCGCGTCATCAAAGCCGCTTTTGCATTATCGCCATAACCCAATCCATGGAGCGCACCGGCACCAACAGCGATGATGTTCTTCAAAGCAGCACCCAACTCAACACCGATGACATCCGTGTTCCGGTAGACCCGGAAGTAGGGATTCATGAACAGTTTTTGCACATAACCTGCATCCTCTTCGTCCTCGGAAGCGGCAGTGATCGTTGTGATGTCCTTTTTGGCGACTTCCTCCGCATGGCTCGGTCCGGAAAGGACGACTAAGCTATCGTATTTTTCAGCCGGAATCTCTTCCTGGATGATGACGGAAATCCTTTTATGCGTGTCCTGCTCCAACCCTTTGCTGGCGTGGATCAGATGCGGCTTTGTTTGGCCGTCCAACAACGCTGCCACTTCTTTTGCGACCACGCGGATCGCTTTTGTCGGTAATACAAACAAGAGCGCATCTGCTTCTTTGATCGCGGCTTTCAGATCCGTGAACGCCACAATCGCTTCACTCAACTTGGCACCCGGCAAGTAATGCTCATTCGTATGCTGTTCGTTGATTTCTTTGATTTGTTTCGGGTCATTCCCCCAAAGCCGGACATCATGTCCATTCTCATCCAATACCATGGATAAGGCGGTACCCCAAGATCCTGCCCCTAATACGGCGACTTTTTGTTTCATTTTGCTCGCTTCCCCTCCATTAAACTCTCACGCCGGAAAGAATGTACTCTTCCAACTCCTGTGGATCTTTGACTATTTTTGTTGGCTGATATGGTTGGATGAAGGCAGTCGTTTTTTCGGACCAGCCCACAAAAATGCTTGTGACGCCTGCATTATTGCCTGCGACTATATCGTGGTGATTGTCCCCGACCATTACGCTGGTTTCTCTTTCGGCGTCCAGACGCTCCATAGCCAGAAAGAGTGACTCCGGATCAGGTTTCGGTTGCGAAAAATCGCCAGAGCCGAGGATTGTATCAAAATAATCCGTGATGCCGAGGATAGCGATACCCCGTTTCAGCACATCGCTGCGCTTCGTTGAAACTACTCCCAAGCGGAGGCCTTGCTGTTTAAGATTTTCAAGCACTTCTTTAATGCCCGGAAACATGCCGATCATTTCATCATGTTTCTCCAGCATGACTTCCCTGTATCGGGCGACCAGTTCATCCTGTCGTCCCTGATCAAGATTCCCGTATATTTCCTCTAAACTGGGACCGTTGAACTGGACCATTTCCTCTTTTTTGAACCGGCCCGGAAAATTTTCCTCCATGACGACAAAGTGGCTTTCGCTGATGAGCCGGTTCGTATCGGCAATTGTGCCGTCAAAATCAAATAAAACCGTTTTGAAATTCATTCTTAAATTATGCTTCCTTTCTGGTGATGTTCGTGTAAAAGGGATCAGGCGGATAATTGTTTCTGCGTCTGTAAGCCCAGACTCCCATCGCTCCGAGGAACAGTAGTATGGACAGTGCCTGTGAAACCCGGATAGGTCCGAAAAGATACAGACTGTCCGTGCGCATACCTTCGATGAAGAAGCGGCCGAACGAGTACCACATGACATAAGTGAACATCACTTCACCGACACGCAATAGCTGTTCTTTTCTGCGCAAGAACAGAATCAGCACAAAACCGGCCAACGACCAAAGTGATTCGTACAAGAAGGTCGGGTGGTAATAAATCCCATTGATATTCATCTGTTCAATGATGAATTCGTGCAGGAACAAATTCTCCAAAAAGGCGCGGCTGACTTCCTCACCATGCGCTTCCTGGTTCATGAAATTCCCCCATCTGCCGATGGATTGCGCAATCAGGACTGCGGGTGCCAAAATATCCATCGTCAATGCAAAAGAAATCCCTTTTCGTTTTGTGTACCAGTAAATCGTCAAAATACCGGCTATCAGTGCCCCGTAAATGGCGATGCCACCATTCCAGATCTGAATGATTTCGCCTGGATTCTGCAAATAATAATCCAATTCAAACAATACATAGTAAATGCGGGCGCCGATGATCCCGATCGGTATTGTCCAGAACATCATATCGACAATGAAATCCGGATCCAACCCTTTTTTGTCGGCCTCTCTCGTCGCCAATGTCATGGCAATGAGAATACCTGCCGCAATGATGACACCGTACCAACGGATTTCCAACCCACCGAACGACAATGCGACGGGGTTCAATGCGGCTATCAAATTATTCATTTCATTCTCCTTTATGCAAACCTAATCATTTTTTTGGACGTTCTCTTTTATCAAGGCTTCCAAATTTCTTTCGAAAGTCTCAGCGGCATTGTAGCCCATGGTTTTCGCACGGAAATTCATGGCTGCCACTTCGATGATGATCGCAAGATTTCGCCCTGTCTTTACCGGAATCGTTATTTTAGGGATGCCGACATCCAGAATGTTCACGATTTCCTCCGTGCTGCCCAGACGTTCAAATTTCTTGTCTTTGCTCCAGAGCTCCAGGTTAACGATCAGATTGACTTCATTGGTCTGTTTGACTGCACCGGCCCCGAACAGCGTCATCACATCGATGATGCCGATTCCGCGGATTTCGATCAGATGGCGTAGGATGCCCGGTGCCTCACCGATCAGCGTATTTTCATCATGTTGATACAGATCGACGCGATCGTCAGCAACCAGACGGTGTCCTTTTTGGATCAATTCCAAAGCCGTTTCCGACTTCCCGACGCCGCTGTCCCCTGTAATCATGACGCCCATCCCAAAAATATCCACGAAAACCCCGTGCATCGAAACCCGTTCCGCCAACTGCGCTTCAAGGAAATTGGTGATGTTACTGGATACTCTTGTCGTTCTGGACTGCGCCGAAAGGATCGGTATGCCGGCTTCCTCCGCGGCTTTCGTCAATTCTGCCGGCGCCTGCAGCTTGCGTCCGATAACGAAGCAAGGTGTCTCTTTGCTGCATAGTCGCCTCATGACGATCAGGCGCTCTTCGGCGGTCATCCTCTCGATGAATGTCAGTTCCGTTTTCCCCAACAACTGGATACGGGCTGACGGGTAGAAATTAAAGAAACCTGTCAATTCAACGCCAGGTCTGGAGATTTCGCTGGTCGTGATCTTGTTGCCCAAAAATTCTTCTCCGCTCAGTACAATGTAACCTGAAGAATCCACTAATTCCTGTACAGTGACTGTATTCGCCATTCTTATCCCTCGCTCTATCATATAATTTCCTGACCCAGATCGGACAGGATTTTTTTACATTCTCATCTTGCCGCAAACAATGATTGAATCGCTTGTGGTTTATTGTATTCCTATCCATCATAACATTTTATGCATGCATACGAAAGAACAAAAAGGCAGCTGAAACAATCGTTTCAACTGCCTTACTTTATATTATTTGGAGCTAAGTGCCGCAACAGAACCCTGTTGGTTAACGCGCGTCGTCCCTGTTCAGGAACATATGCACGACCGACATGATCAGAGCCACCAGGAACGCTGTGCCGTAGCTCGTGAAGTGGAATCCGGGACCGACCAACCAAGACGTCAGATACAGCATAAAGCCATTGATGACGAAGCTGAACAATCCGAATGTAAGGATTGTGATCGGGAACGAGAGGATCGAAAGCACTGGTTTGATCAAAAAGTTGACGATGCCCAAAATGATGCTGGCCCAAAATGCCGTCCAAAGGCTATGCACATAGAACGAAGGTGCCATAAAATAAGCCAGAGCGATGAACACCAGCGAGTTGACCGCCGCTTTCTTCCAAAACCCCATCAGAAATCACTCCAGTCGTCCTCTTCTTGTTTTTCCACTGGTTTTGCTTCTTTTACAGATCTCGAAGTGTCGGTTCCGCGGCGGGAAGATGAGGAACCATACGTTCCGCCGAACGATTGTCCGCTGTCATTTCGACCCGGTTCAGGCATCAGTACCGCCATCAGGATGTACAGCAACACGGGCGATCCGACACCCGCAAATACGGAAATCAGAAATACCACACGCACAATCGTCGAGTCGATGCCGAAGTATTCGGAAATACCCCCCAGAACACCGCTGACTTGTCTGTCTGTAGCAGATTTAGTTAATTTTTTCATGTTCGTTCTCTCCTTATATATGCCATTTATTGTCGCTATTTTTAGTTATTTTTTAAGAATATGTTTCCTGTTGTTGTCTTTAATTCTACCATAACCGGCGCTTCCTCGTCCATTCGTCTGAATTCCAAGTACTTATTGGTGTGTTCATTTTTTTGACGGATGATTTCAATGTTTTCCATCCGGTTCATGATTTTCCCCAAAGAGCTGCTGGCTTTCACTTCTGCGCTTTTGACAGCAGGCAAGGACAGCTTGACTGACCCGTTGACGGAGCTGGCTTGGATTTGTTTGGCGTTGGTTCCCGGATAGGAAAGTTTCACATCGCCGTTCACAACGGAAACAGTTGCGCTGATGACATCACTCTTCATCGTCAGGCTGCCGTTGATGGTCTTTGCCAGAACATCAACAATCGTGCTTTCTGAGACATCCAGGTTCCCGTTGACGCCATCCGTCTCCAACATGATTGCCTTGAGACCTGAGATTACCATATTGCCGTTCGTGGATTTGATGTAAAAATCTTTTCCTTCAATGTTTTTCAGGGTCGCATTCCCGTTCAACATCTTGATTGCGACGTAATCGTATTCGCGTTTCGGCAAGGACACGACGATATCGCATTTCACCCGTTTATTTGGAACGCGGAAAGTGAATTTATCCTCATCCATCACCAGCGTGCTCCGAGCATCGAATGCTTCCTTCGCTGTCGCTTCTTCGGTTTTCCCATAGATTTTCACATCCGCGGCGACCGAAATGGTTTCGTTATCCCAACTCTGCAGCGTCACATTGCCGTTTGCCAGTTGGAAATCAAGTATCGTCGCTGTATTTTTATCGAATGTGAATTCATGTTGGAATTTGCTGGTGATCAACCCAGGGATCTTGATGTTGAAATCTGTATCTTTCCAATCGACATTCTCTACGACCGTTTGCACTGTATCGGTCAAAAATTTGCTTAATTGTGCGCCTGCCTTGGTGAGGCGATCCGTGAAATTGGTGGCTGTATCTTTCCAGTCCTCTTTATTACCCAGTTTCTCGCCAAAAGATTTCACACTGTTTTCCACATGCTCTTTCTTGAGGCTGCGCATTTTTTGTTCCATCTCGGCTTTTTCGGCTTCCAGTGCGGCAGCTTGCCCGCGGAGACCTTCCAGCTCTTCATCCAAGCGCATCAAGGTAATTTCTTGCTCGCCCGTCAAATCGCCCAGTTCATCGGCTGTCGCCAATTCTTGCCTTTTTTCGGCTTTGTCGTTGATCTGTTTTTTCAGCGATTGGAGCGCCTCGCCTTTTCCATCGATCTGAGAGGAGAAATAGGAAATCTCGCTGGCCAATTCATCCAAAATCTTTTCCAAATTTTTGCGGTCTTCCCGCTCTTGAGCGGATGCTTGATCAGTCTGCTCTGTGTATTCTGATGCAATATCGGGTGTATCGGTAAAATCTTGCTGCTGATTCAACTTCACAGCATCTTTTCCTTCGCGCTTCGCCAAGTTTTCCAAAAGCACCAAGGCTTCTTCTGTAGTGATGATGCCTTCTCTTACCAACGCCAAAATACGGTCTCTTTCATTCATGGTAGTTCCTCCTTGATGGTTATCCATTTATCCATTCACTGATATGGGACAGTTTGCCTGTTTCTGATTATCTGTTGCTTATGTACTTATTATGCCCAATTTCTTTTCCCTTGTCATAGGTCTTAAGATTGATTTTCCCTTCAGCAGAAATGACTAGAGGACTGTAAGAAAAGCGGAACGGGTTCGTTCAGCCCTGAAAGAAATTTAGGAAATCGAGCCGACTGAGCATCGTAGAGCGCAATAGGCACGATTTATCTAATTTCCGAAGGGCTAACCCGTGAAGCTAGCCAATGATTTGAACACCAAAGGTGATGCACTTATGATTCAAAAAACCACATACTTTCCTACTTATTACGAGGAAAAAAGGCCAACCGGAATCGGCTGGCCTTTCGCTATCTATTTTGTCTTTTTGTTTCTTGCTTTATCCCGTTCCAGAATGGGTTTCAGGAATTGGCCGGTGTAGCTTCCCTTCACTTCGGCGATTTCTTCCGGAGTGCCGGTTGCGAGAACGGTCCCCCCGCCGGCACCGCCTTCAGGGCCCATATCGATGATGTAATCGGCCGTTTTAATCACGTCGAGATTGTGTTCGATTACGACGATCGTATTGCCGGCTTCCACCAAGCGGTCCAAAACCTGCAGCAATCTGGCGATATCGTGCGTGTGCAACCCAGTGGTAGGTTCATCCAGTATGTAGAATGTCTTTCCGCTTGATACGCGTTGCAGTTCACTGGCCAATTTCATCCGCTGGGCTTCACCGCCGGATAAAGTAGTGGCTGGCTGCCCCAATGTCACATAGCCGAGGCCGACATCAACGATGGTCTGCAGTTTGCGCCTGATTTTAGGGATGGCTTCAAAATAGGCCAAAGCTTCCTCAATCGTCATATCCAAGACTTGGGCGATGTTCTTGCCTTTGTATTGCACTTCCAAAGTTTCGGAATTGTAGCGCGTGCCATGGCAGACTTCGCAAGGCACGTAGACATCCGGCAGGAAATGCATCTCGATCTTGAGAATGCCGTCGCCGCGGCAGGCTTCACAACGCCCACCCTTGACGTTGAAGCTGAAACGACCTTTTTTATAGCCGCGTATTTTGGCTTCGTTGGTGCTGGCAAAAAGGTCGCGCATGTCATCGAAGACGCTGGTGTAGGTTGCCGGGTTGCTTCGCGGCGTCCGTCCGATTGGGCTTTGGTCGATATCGATGACTTTCTCCAGACCTTCGAACCCGCTGATTGTCTTAAACTTGCCCGGTTTTTCTTTCGTACGGGTCAATTCTTTGGCCAGGGCTGTCTTCAGGACATTATTGACCAGTGAGCTCTTTCCTGAACCGGAAACGCCTGTGACTGCGACGATTTTCCCTAAAGGAAAAGCGGCATCCACATTCTTCAGGTTATTTTCAGTAGCACCGGTCACTTTGACGGCACCTTTGTCTTCCGTTCTTCGCTTCTCCGGGACCGGGATGAACAATTTCCCGGACAGGTATTTCCCGGTCAAGGATTTCCTGTTTTTCATGACTTGCTCGGGCGTACCGGCAGCCACAATTTCGCCGCCGAGTTCACCGGCACCCGGTCCGATATCGATCAGATAATCCGCCTGCATCATCGTGTCTTCATCATGTTCCACAACGATCAGCGTGTTACCGAGGTCGCGCATGCTTTTCATCGATTCAATCAGGCGGTTGTTGTCGCGTTGATGCAACCCGATCGATGGCTCATCCAAAATGTAGAGCACACCGGACAGGTTGGAACCTATTTGCGTCGCCAAGCGGATCCGCTGCGCTTCCCCACCGGAAAGCGTGCCTGCTGTCCGACTCAAGGTCAAGTAGTCAAGGCCGACGTTCTTCAGGAAAGTCAATCGGGACAAAATTTCCTTCAGGATAGGCGCCGCAATCTGTTTTTCTTGTTCCGAAAGAGAAATCTCTTCGAAGAAGGCGACCGCATTCTCAATGGAAAACTCCGTGACTTGACCGATGTCGTGTTGGGCCACCTTCACGGATAGGGCCTGCTCATTCAAACGATAGCCGTGGCAAGTATGGCAAGGCAACTCGGTCATGTATTGGCGCATCGCTTCGCGCGTAAAATCGCTCGATGTCTCTTTGTAGCGGCGATTGACATTGGTGATGACCCCTTCAAAAGGGATATCGACATCACGGACACCGCCGAATTCATTCTGATAATGGAAATGGAACAGGTCGCCTCCAGCACCATAGAGCAGTTTCTGCTGGGTATCGTTGCTCAATTCGGCAAACGGAAGGTCCATATCGATGCCATTCTGAGCACAAAACTGGCGCAGCATTTCCGGATAGTAATTCGAACTGATCGGGTTCCAGGGCACCAAAGCCCCCTCATTCAAGGAAAGCTGCTTATCAGGAACGATCAAGTCGGGATCCACTTCCAATTTCATCCCCAGCCCATCACATTCGGAACAGGCTCCGTAGGGCGCGTTGAAAGAAAACAGGCGCGGTTCGATCTCACCAATCGTAAAGCCACAGTAAGGACAGGCATGGTGTTCGCTGAACAAAAGCTCTTCACTGCCGATGACATCAACGACGGCGTATCCATCAGCCAGATGCAACGCCGCTTCGATCGAATCGAAGATTCGCGAGCGGATACCTTCCTTGATGACCACCCGATCGACAACAATGGCGATGTCATGTTTTTTGTTCTTTTCCAATTCAATGTCATCGGAGACATCAAATAATTCCCCATCCACACGAACGCGGACGTAGCCTTGCTTTTTGATGTCTTCAAACACTTTTTTGTGCTGGCCTTTTTTCCCTTTGATGATCGGTGCCAATATCTGCAGTTTCGTGCGTTCCGGCAGCTCAAGAACCTGATTCACCATCTGTTCGGGGGATTGGCTGCTGATCGGAGTGCCGTCATTCGGACAAATCGGATGCCCGACACGTGCAAAAAGCAGCCTCAGGAAATCATTGACTTCCGTAACGGTACCGACTGTCGAACGCGGATTGCGGTTCGTCGTCTTTTGATCGATCGCAATTGCTGGACTCAGGCCATCGATACTGTCCACGTCCGGTTTGTCCATCTGGCCCAAAAACTGGCGTGCATAGGCGGAGAGGCTTTCCACATAACGTCTTTGCCCTTCCGCGTAAAGCGTATCGAAAGCCAACGAGCTCTTGCCCGATCCGGAAAGACCGGTCATGACGACAAGTTTGTCTCTCGGGATGGTGACATCTATATTCTTCAAATTGTGCGAACGGGCTCCCCGTACGATGATTTGGTCTTTTGCCATGTTTTCAGATCCTTCTTTGACTTATTCTTTGATTTTCGTCTGCTTCCTAATTGTCTGTAGTATACCATATCCAAGGTTGAAAAGAACACTAGTTCGCACGAATATTCAAGTCTCTTTCTTGTCTGCTGCGGCTGTATCCGCCTCTTTATGTCCATCATCCCTACCGTGTTCGGTATGTTCGACAGCCAAATGCAGAATTGCGTAGACATGCTGATCATCCTGACTGTAGAGGATATTTTTTCCGCTTCTTCTGCTTTTTACCAACTTTGCTTCCCGCAGCTTTTTCAGCTGGTGCGAAACTGCGGATTGCTCCAAATCCAGTTCCTCTGCAATGGCATTAACGTTCAGTTCCCGATTTTCCAACATATGGAGGATCAAAAAACGGGTCGGATCGCCGATCAATTTGAAAATTTTCGTAACTGCTTGTATCGTTTCTGTATTCAAGTCTGACATCATCTCACTAAGACCCCTATTCCTTACCTTCAATCCTTATTTTAGCAAATTCATCCGTTCTATGAAAGCTATTGCCCTTGCTGTCAAAGGCAAGCTGCTGCAAGGGAACTATCTTAGCTTAGGTACCGAAACGACGCAGAAACAAAAAAGCGTTGCGGCACCTTTTGGGCATCACAACGCTTTTCGCATTAAATTTTATGGTGGACATTCAGTTCTACGACTTCGCCGGAATCCAAGTAAATGATCCACTCGGAGATATTCGTTACATAATCGCCTATTCTTTCCAAATAAGTCGAAATGCGCATGTAATTGGTTCCGCCCAAAACGATTTCCGGGTCCTGTTTCATCTGCTCGATGCAGCTTTCGTAGATATTTTTTGCCTGAGCATCAATTTCTGTATCCCTTGCCGCAATCTCGCGGGCCCGATCGGCATCCATCACGACGTAAGCATCCAGGACTTCCTTTACCATCGCCATGACCTTCAAGGCTGTTTCCGCGATAGCCGTTTCAAGATCGGCATCATGCTTGTTGCCTTTCACTTTGATCGTCGATTTTGCGATACTGACCGCATGATCGCCGATCCGCTCCAGATCCGCGCTGGCCTTCATCACCGTCACGATTTTGCGCAAGTCCGTAGTGACTGGCTGTTGCAAGGCTATCAGTTCGAAACATTCGATTTCCAGATCGTTCTCTAGTTTATTGATGGCCGCATCTTCATCTATGACTTGCTGCGCCAATTCTTTGTCGTGCGTGACAAAAGCATCCACTGATTTCTGGATTGCTTCATTGACCAACACACCCATCTTCAAAAAGTGAGCGTGCAAACTCTTTAATTCCTCTTCAAACACTCGTCTCATCACAAACCAACCCCTTTGTAAATATTTTTCATTATGCAACGGATCAGCCGAAACGTCCAGAAATATAATCTTCCGTTTGTTTTTCTTTTGGATTGGTGAAGATTTGGCTCGTTTCCCCGAATTCAATCAATTCTCCACTCAAGAAAAAGGCAGTATTATCAGAAATCCGCGATGCTTGTTGCATATTGTGCGTAACAATGATCATCGTGTACTCGTTTTTCAATTCCATCAGCATCCGTTCGATCTGCGCACTGGAAATCGGATCCAACGCGCTCGTCGGCTCATCCAACAAGATGACTTCCGGTTCGATCGCCAAGACCCGGGCGATGCAGACACGTTGCTGCTGGCCGCCGGATAAAGATAAGGCGCTCTGGTCCAATTTATCTTTGACATCGTCCCAAACAGCCGCTTTCTTCAGGCTTTCTTCCACAATCCGGGCGATTTTTTCTTTGTCCTTCATTCCGGCGATGCGCAAGCCATACGCCACGTTGTCGAATACCGAAAACGGGAATGGATTCGGCTGTTGGAAAACCATTCCGACCTTTTTCCTCAACTCTACAGTATCCATCTGAGGACTGTAGATGTCCTGATCATTGAAGCTGATTTTCCCGGTGACCGTCACATCCGGAATCAAGTCGTTCATGCGATTCAGGGTCCTTAAGTAGGTGGATTTCCCGCATCCGCTCGGACCGATCAGAGCCGTGATTTCTTTTTTATGGAAATCAAGCGAAATGCCCTTCAGCGCTTCGTTCTTTCCGTAATATAAATGTACATCACGCGTTTCAATAATGGGTTTTGTGCTGTTCACGTTGCTTTCCTCCTAGCCGAAATGCCCAGAAACATAATCTTCCGTCTGTTGAATCTTCGGACGGGTAAAGATTTTTCTGGTCTCATCATATTCAATGACATTGCCCAAATAGAAGAACGCCGTATAGTCACTGATCCGGGATGCTTGTTGCATATTGTGTGTAACAATGATGATCGTATACTTTTCCTTCAACTCCAGCAAGGTCTCCTCGACTTGGGAAGTCGATATCGGATCCAACGCGCTGGCCGGTTCATCCAAAAGCAGGATATCCGGCTTCAATGCGATCGCCCTTGCGATGCAGAGGCGCTGCTGTTGGCCACCGGAAAGCGCTAAGGCGCTCTTGTTCAACTGGTCCTTCACTTGGTCCCAAAGGGCAGCTTGTTTCAGGCTGGTTTCGACGATTTCGTCCAATGTCGCTTTGTCCTTCAGGCCGTGCCTTCTCAGCGCAAAAGCGATGTTCTCATAAATCGATTTGCTGAAAGGATTCGGCCTTTGGAATACCATCCCGATATTTTTCCGCATTTCGAATACATCTACTTCAGGCACGTTCACATCGATGCCTTGGTAAATGATTTCCCCAGTCACTTTTGCGCCGGGAACAGTGTCGTTCATCCGGTTCAACGAACGAAGATAAGTCGATTTTCCGCACCCGCTCGGTCCGATCAGCGAGGTGATTTTATTCTTTTCAAATTCCATGGACACGCCTTTGATTGCTTCAAAATCGCCATAATGAACATGCAGATCATTTGTCTTCAGGGCAACTTCAGCCTCAGGACGCATCCGGATGATATTCGTTGCCAATGTGTTTTCATTTCCCATCAAGGGTCCCTCCTTCAAGTCAATTTTCCGGTTCTATGCTGAAGTAGCCTTTTTCTGCAACCTTCTGCCCAAACTTCTTGCAGTCAGGTTGAAGATGAGGACAGCCAACACCAATACCGCTGAGGCACCAGCGGACACTTCCGCTCCATCCGGTTTCACGCCTTCACTGTTGATCTTCCAGATGTGCACAGCCAATGTTTCGGCAGGCCGGAAAATATTTAAAGGACTTGTGATGGATTGCGGATTCCAGTTTGCGAAATCCAAAGCCGGCGCGCTCTGTCCGGCTGTATAGATCAATGCGGCAGCTTCACCGAAAATACGGCCAGCAGCCAAAATCATCCCAGTAAGAATACCCGGCAGAGCAGCCGGCAGAATGATCAGCGTCACTGTCTCCCAACGGGAAAGGCCCAATGCCAAGCCAGCCTCACGCTGGGAAGACGGGATCGCCCGCAAGGAATCTTCGATCGTACGCGTCAAAAGCGGCAGGTTGAAAATGGTCAAGGACAAGGCTCCCGAAAGGATCGAGAAGCCAAAATCATACTGGATGACGAAAATCAGGAACCCGAAGAGTCCGACTACAACTGACGGTAATGAACTCAAAACTTCGATAGCAGTACGGATGATGTCGGTAAACCAATTTTGAGGTGCATATTCCGAAAGGTAAATCGCCGCTCCCAGCGCTAGTGGCGTGCTGATCAGCATCGTCAGGATCAAGAGGTAAAAGGAATTGAATAACTGTATTCCGATTCCGCCGCCTACTTGGAAGGATTTTGCCGGAGCCGTCAGAAATTCCCATGAGAACTGGGGCAGGCCGCGCCATAAGATAAAGAGCAGCAGACTTGCCAAAATAAGGATGATCGTTCCGGAAAACAGATAGATCAGGCCGACCATAAATTTGTCTACTTTTTTGGGATCCATGTTCATTTTTTAACGGCTCCTTTCTTACCGATGTAGCGTGTCAAAATATTAAAGAATAAAGCCATCAAAAGGAGGATGGTCGCCAATGACCAGAGGACATTGTTTTCCAAGGTTCCCATCACGGTGTTCCCCATGCTCATCGTCAAAATACTTGTCAATGTCGAAGCCGGCGTCACCAGGCTGTTCGGCATCAAAGTCGCATTACCAATGACCATCTGAACCGCCAAAGCTTCTCCGAACGCACGCGCCATCCCGAAGACGACTGCCGTCAGCAGGCCCGGTGTCGCTGCCCGCAAAACCACCTTATAAATGGTCTGCCAACGCGTCCCTCCCATAGCAAGGGAAGCTTCCCGGTAATGGCGAGGGACTGCGTTCAAAGCATCCACTGACATGCTGGTCACCGTCGGCAAGATCATGACGAAAAGGACCAAAGTGGAAGACAAAATACCGAATCCGGTACCGCCGAAAAGGGACCGGACAAATGGCACGACGACCGTCAAGCCGATGAATCCGTACACGACCGAGGGAATACCGACAAGCAGTTCGATGACCGGCTGCAGAATTTTTTTTCCGGATTTCGGTGATATTTCCGTCATGAACAAGGCAGCAGCCACAGCGAACGGCGTCGCAAAAGCTGCGGAAATCAAAGTGACCAAAAATGAGCCTGCGATCATCGGCAAGGCTCCGACCAATGGTGTACCGTCATCAGCGACGGTACCGGGGTTCCAGATGCTTTTCGTCAAAAAATCCCCTAGTGATACGCCATCCGTAACAAAGGTGGATATCCCTTTGCTGGTGACAAAATATAGAATGGACAGCACGATGAAGACGATGACCGCTGTGCTGATCAGACTGATGGTGCGTCCAAACGATTCCAATCTGCGTTTACTTGACTTTTTCATTAAGTTTCCTGGTGTCATTTCCAAGAGAAACCCTCCTCTTAAACTTTGAGCCGCAACGAAAGGCGCTGCCCTCCTAAAAGGCGGCCACCTTTCATCACAATAATATTCGGTTGCTGTTATTCAATTGGTGTGACGTTTCCTTCTAGGTCCCTATCGACCTTCATTTGTGTCGAAGGAATGTATCCCAACGCTTCGATCAGATTGCCTTGTACATCCTCAGACAGCATGTAATCCAGGAATTCTTTCGTCAATCCCGTCGGTTCGCCATTTGTGTACATATGCTCATAGGCCCAGATGACCCATGCGTTTGTCGCAACGTTCTCCGGTGTCGGCTTTACCCCGTCGATGGAAAGCGCCTCGACATCCTCGTTGATGTAAGAGAACGATACATAGCTGATGGTTCCTGGTGTTGAAGCAACGATCTGACGGACGGTTCCGTTGGATTCTTGCTCTTGGGTAATGATGCTTTCTTCTCCGGCCAGAACCCATTTATCGAATGTCGCCCTGGTACCGCTCCCCTTCGCACGATTCAATACGACGATTGGCAGATTCTTTCCGCCCAATTCGGACCAATTGCTGTATTTGCCTGTAAAGATGCCCCGCAACTCTTCCATGGAAAGATCGGTTACACCGACGCCCGGCGTCACAATCGGCGTAATCCCGACGATGGCGACACGATGGTCCACCAATTGGCTGGCATCGATTCCTTCCCTCTCTTCGGCAAAAATATCCGAATTGCCGATATCTACCGCCCCCGCGGCAATCTGGCTCAAGCCTGTTCCGGTACCACCGCCTTGGACATTGACGAATTTCCCGATATTTTCCGCACTGAATTGTTCTCCAGCGGCCTCGACTAACGGCTGCAGCGCAGAAGAGCCGACCGCGGTGATGGATTCCTCATCGACTACAGGTCCGCAGGCAGACAGCGCAAAAACGGCAGCGAGACTGACTATGGCTGAAACATATCTTAATTTCATTGTTGACCTCCCATGTATTTACCTTGAACACATACTTATCCATCGTAACGAATTTTTGTAAATGTTTCGTATCTCTTTTGTAAATTTTATGTAAATCCACCACATATTTTATTGATGGAACATTGTAACGTTGAGTTTACGTTATTTTTCTGTAAATTTACTCTATGATTATCCACATTATAACAAATTGGCGGAACGCTTGTCTTATATCTGGTGCAGAAATATATATTACATTTTCATGAGTATTTTCAATGCTCTTCATTTGGCTGCTGTGATTCAAGAACGCACAAAAAAAGCCGGGAAGATGCCGCACAATCGGGTTCGATTGCGCGTTCTTCCTGGCGTTATCTTTTCTCATCCTGCATTCATAAATCTGTCAGTCTTCGAATTTGTTGTTTGTGTTCAATTCGATGATTTTCCCTGTTCCCAAATAAATGATCCACTCACAAATATTTGTTACATAATCACCGATCCGCTCAAGATAGCCCGCGACCATGATGTAGTCGGTCGCTCCCAGAACAAGTTCCGGATCCAGCTTCATCTCTTCGATGGCGCGTCCGTAGATATGTTCGGCTGCCTGATCGACCAGTTTATCGCTCAGAGCGACTTCTTTGGCTTTTTCGATGTCCGTTTTGATGTAGGCAGTAAGGACTTCCTCCACCATGATTTTCACTTTTTCTGATTGCTCGGCGATCGCTGCCTCGATATCGGAATTGCGCTTGTTCCCTTTTACACGGATGGTAGACTTCGCAATACTGACGGCGTGGTCTGCCATACGCTCCAAATCCGCGCATGCCTTCATGATGGTAACGATTCTGCGGAGATTGCCGGTGACCGGCTGATGCAACGCAATCAATTCAAAGCATCTTTTTTCGATTTCCGCTTCTCTTTGGTTGATGGCGATATCACTCGCTATCACTTCCGCAGCAAGCTCTTTATCATGATTCACAAAACCTTTAACAGATATGTAGATTGCTTCATTCACCATTTTCCCCATTTCAGAGAAAAGTACGTGCAAATCCTGCAATTCTTCTTCAAAAATCTTTCTCATCTTTTCGCCCCCTGTTACATGTCATTATGCATCACAGTGCATCTCTTATCCCATTATAGCCCAGTCTTAACCGAATTTGCCAGAGATATAATCATCTGTGCGTTTGTCATTCGGATTGGAGTAAATGATTTCCGTCTTATCATATTCTACCACTTCTCCATTTAAAAAGAAGGCCGTTTGGTCCGAAATCCGGGCTGCCTGTTGCATATTATGGGTAACGATGATGATGCTGTAGTCTTTTTTCAAAGTCTGGATAAGATCTTCGACTTTGGACGTCGAAATAGGGTCCAATGCGGAAGTCGGCTCATCCATCAAAAGGACTTCCGGTTCCACCGCCAGACTCCTGGCGATACACAAACGTTGTTGTTGTCCACCGGATAACCCAAAGGCGTTCTGCTTCAGACGATCTTTTACTTCATCCCAAAGAGCTGCACCTTTCAAACTTTTTTCAACAATCTCGTCCAAAATGGTTTTATCTTTGATGCCATGGATCTTAGGCCCGTATGCTATATTTTCATAGATCGATTTTGGGAAAGGGTTCGGTTTTTGGAAGACCATCCCCACATCCGTGCGCAGTTGTTCCACTTTGTATCTTGGATCAAAAATGTTTTGTTCATTATAATTGATCGATCCCGTCATTTTTACGCTCGGAACCAACTCGACCATCCGGTTCAAGGTTTTGATGAAAGTGGACTTGCCGCATCCTGATGGTCCGATGATCGCCGTGACTTCTTTCGTTGGAATATCAAGTTGGATGTTTTTCAGGGCGTGTGTATCTCCGTACCATAAGTTGAAATCTTTCACGCTGTAAATCATTTTTTTATCTTTTAAGCTCACTTCTGGATTCAAATGAGTACCCTCCTAATTTAATAACGCTTCGAGAATTTATTGCGGATATAGATCGCCAGTGAGTTCATGATGACCAACATAAGCATCAAGACAATACTTCCTGCTGCAGCGACTGCCTGGAATTCTTCTTGGGGCCGTCCTGCCCAGTTGAAAATTTGGATCGGCATTGCCGTGAACCCGGATAATATGTTTTCCGGAACATAAGCGATAAAGGTCATCGCTCCGATCATCAATAGCGGTGCAGTCTCCCCGACCGCCCTTGAAAGAGCCAATATCGATCCGGTCAGGATGCCGGGCACTGCCGCTGGGAGCACGACTGTCCGGATTGTTTGCCATTTCGTGGCCCCCATCGCATAAGAGGCCTCATATTGTTCCTTTGGAATGGCGCGAATCGCTTCTTGGCTGGAAACAACGATTACAGGCAAAATCATCAAGCTCATGGTCAATCCGCCCGCCAGAACGCTTCGACCCATTTCCAGCAAGCGGACGAATACCGTCAACCCCAAGAGCCCGAAAACAATGGACGGCACGCCGGAAAGATTCGAAATATTCAACTCGATGAAGTGCGTAAATTTATTATCGGGAGCATATTCCTCAAGATAGATCGCCGTTCCGACACCCAGAATGAGTGATACTGGAGCGACAATGGCCATGATCCAAACGGTTCCCGAAATAGCTGCTTTGATGCCCGCATCCTCCGGTCTTCTGGAGGCGTAATTACTCAGGAAATCCCAATCAAGATAGCTGGCTCCTTGCGAGACGATCCGCATGACCAGGATGGCCAAGACGACGATCCCAAAAAACGTGGCCAGAAAGAAAAGCCCCTTGAATACGTTATTCAACATCAGCCGGTTCCTGATTCTGTTGTTGTTCTTCTCTACTAATTTCATCAATATTCCTCCCTAAAACGACGAGACACATAATTCGCCAACAGGTTCATCAGCAAGGTGAAGAGGAACAACGTCATCCCTACTGCATAGATACTGTAGTAAATGGTTGAACCATATGTGGCATCCCCCATGCTGACCTGAACAATGTAGGAAGTCATCGTCTGGATGGATTCTGTTACATCAAGCGTAAATTTAGGAGTGGAGCCAGCAGCTGTGGATACGATCATCGTTTCGCCCACCGCACGGGAGATTCCCAAGACTATGGAAGAGATGATCCCCGACAAGGACCCCGGCAAAATGACTTTCAGCGCCACTTCCAAACGGGTAGCCCCTAAAGCTAAGGCTCCCTCGCGCATAGCATTTGGCACAGCTCCCATCGCCTCTTCCGATAAGGACGTGATTTGTGGGATGATCATGATCCCCACAACAATACCAGGGCTTAGCGCATTGAATATCGGCAAGTTCGGGATAACTGTCTGCAGCAAAGGGGTAACGAACGTCAAGGCGAACAGCCCGTACACTACCGTAGGAACTCCGGCCAAAACCTCCAGAACCGGCTTGACGATTTTTCTGGTCCGTTCGGTTGCATATTCGCTCAAATAGATGGCTGAGGCTAGACCGAGCGGTACGGCTACGAGCATCGCAATGCCTGCTATCAAGAATGTTCCACTCAATAACGGCAAAATCCCAAAACTGGGATCATTTTTGAAGAAAGGATACCACTCTCTTCCGGTAAGGAATTCCAGGATCGGAACATCATTGAAAAACGTGACTGTTTCTTTTGCCAACGTGAACACAATCCCGAATGTCGTCAGGACCGAAATGATCGCACAGACCAGAAAAAAAAGAGGCATTGCTTTTTCTGTAAATTGCAAAGATTTTTGTCGTGAACTTTTTTCGTTCATCAAGTCTTTGACAGATTTGGACATATTGATTCTCCTCTAATAAAGATGAGATGCAAGGGAAGCAAAACGCTCGCTTCCCTCACATCCCTTAGTTATTTATTTGGTTTTGTTTATTTCAAGCCTTCCAGCGTAGTCAAAGCTGCTTCGTACGTTTCAGCCGGTAGTGCTACATAACCAACTTCAGCTGCCATATCGGCTGCCATTTCCAACGTGTATTTTGTGAACGCGTAGACGCTCTCGTTTTTCAATGACTCGTTCTTCACGTAGATGAACAATGGGCGAGATAGAGGCTCATACGATCCATCTTGAACGGTCACATCATTAGGTGTGACTGCAACGCCCTCACCATTTACGATCGGAACAGCTTTAACGATGTCACTGTTTTCCAGGAAGTATGCATAACCAAAGTAGCCGATAGCATTTGCGGATCCGGAAACACCTTGTACCAAGACGTTATCATCTTCAGATAATGAAGCCGCTTTGTTGATTTGTTCGCCATCCAAGATCACTTCATCAAAGTAATCGTACGTTCCTGAGTCAGTACCTGGGCTGAACAACTCGATTTTTTCTTCCGGCCAGCCTTCACGGACATCCGCCCATGTTTCTACGCCAGTTCCTTCTGTCCAGATCATCGCTAATTCTTCGATAGTCAATTGATCCACCCAGTCGTTATCGCTGTTCACAACTACTGTCAAGCCATCCAAAGCAATTTGGAACTCTGTATATTCGATGCCTGCTTCTTCCAACAAGGCGATTTCTTCGTCTTTGATCGGACGTGAAGCATTACTGATGTCTGTTTCGCCTGCGATGAATTTCTCAAATCCGCCACCTGTACCGGATACACCGATAGTTGCTTTTATATCCGGATTAGCGATTGAAAATTCTTCCGCTACACCCTCCATGATTGGAAATACGGTAGAAGATCCATCGACTAAAACTGTGCCACTTCCGGTTGCAGTCGTGCTTCCCGTTTCCGCACCGCTTTCTGTAGTTGTGCCGTCACCATTGCCGCAAGCCGCCAATGTAGCCCCGATAGTTAAAGCCATTGCGAATTTAGATAATTTGCCAAAGTTCATTTTTTACCATCCTTTATGTTGAGGTTATTTGAACGTCATTGCCTGTTCACAACCCTAATATTAACGGTCCATTGTTAATTTCCTTGCGGTTTCGTGTAAAGTTTTTGTTGAGTTGCCCTCTTTTTTGTAAATGTTTTGTAAACAAGCCCTCAGAATCCTAGCAAAAAAGCTCTACAGACGCGTTTCTCGCCTGTAAAGCTTTCGTATTTGAATCTATTTTATAGGGGCAACGTCACCGTAAAGGTCGTCCCTTTCCCCTGCTTGCTTGCCACAGTCACCGTTCCGTTCATGTTTTCGACCAAATACTTCACAATCGACAAGCCTAATCCGGTACCTCCGGAGTTTCGGCTCCGCGCTCTGTCGACGCGATAGAAGCGTTCAAAAACTCTTCCCAGATCGGCTTCCGGTATCCCGATGCCGTTATCGGCAACGTGCAGACGGACTTGTTCAGCCGTCTTCTCGACAGTGACTGTAATATGCCCTCCGGCTTGCGTGTAGACGACGGCATTGTTGATCAGGTTCGCCAATATTTGCTTCAAACGGTTCGGGTCCGTTTGTAAGGTGACGAAGTCCTTTTCCACCAATTCCAATGTCATATTTTTCTCTTTCACTTTCTGATCGACCAACTGGAACGTCGCCAACACCGCTTCCGATATGTTCACTTCCTGCAGCGCAAGCGGCACTTGCCGCTGCTCCAACTTCGATAGTTCCAATATGTCATTCACCAAAAGATTCAGTCGTGTACTTTCAGCCAAGATGATCTCCAAAAATTGTTTCAGGATGACGGGATCTTCCATTGCGCCATCCAATAACGTTTCAGCGAATCCTTTCAAGGCTGTGACGGGTGTCCGCAGTTCATGGGATGCATTCGCAACAAAATCCGTCCGGACTTTCTCCAGTCGCCGGATTTCGCTTATGTCGTAAAGGAGGACGATCAAGTTCATTTCGCCCGGCTTCCTGCTTGTGATCGGGACGATATTGGCATCGACGACCCTGTCTTTCGGATAATAAAAATAAATTTCGTCATTCTGCGGCTCTCTGTAATTGTACGCTCGTTCAATCATATGGCTGAGCCCATAACTGCTGACTGCCTCAACATAGGATTGGCCGACCAATGATTCTTCGCTTTCGCTCAATATTTCCTGCATAGCAGCATTGACCATTGTGATTTCCTTATTTTCATCCAAAAGCATCACGCCGATAACCAGATGGTTGATCAATCCCGTAAGTCGTTCATCATTTTGCTTGATTTCATTCATTTGATTATCCAGACTCTCGGCAAGCTCATTGATGGTTTCTCCCAATTTCTGAAAATCGCCGAAGCCTTTGCCTTTATACCGCGCATCATATTGATGATCAGAAAGATTTTTGGCAACATCCATAACGGCATCAATCGGTCTGCCGATACGTTTCGTCAAAGCATAAGTGAGTATGAACGCTACCACCAAAGCCAATAGGATAAAAACGTAAAGGGACTGTTCAATGCGTTTGCTGACCGTCAAGGCGCTCAGCGGTCTGGATAATCGGATAATCGCAACGATGGTGCCTGCCTCATCATAGATGGGTACAGCCACATAATACAGCTCCTGTTTGGTGCTTTCGCTCTTTCGTTGACCTGTTCCGTAAGCCTCCCCGGAAAGAACCTCTTGAATTTCTTCCCGTCGCAGATGATTCTCCAGATTAACTGTAGTGATCTGCGAATCATAAAGCACGACCCCATCAGTATCGACCAAAGTGATCCTGTCTTCCGTGAAAGCATCGATTTTATCCAACTCTTCTTCAACAAAAACCCACTCACTGCCCTCCGTACTGTTTTGGAGCAGTGTACCCACTATTTGGGTCTGTTCAACAAGCAGCTCACTTTGCAAGTTCCGCGTGTAATTCCCTAACACTGTCTCCAGAAATATTCCGAAAGCCACACTGAATAACGCGAAGATCAGCAAAAATGTGGCAAGCATCCGCAATTGCAGTTGCTTCATGGCTTAGCTACCTCGAATTTGTACCCGAAGCCTCGGACCGTACGGATGTATTGCGGATTTTTGGTATCTTTTTCGATTTTTTCGCGGAGATGGCTGATGTGCACATCAACGATGCGCGTTTCTCCGGCATAATCAAAATTCCAGATTGCGTTCAACAACTGTTCCCGGCTCAAGATGCGATTGGCACGCTTCGCCATGTAAAGCAACAACTCAAATTCTTTCGGCGTCACTTCAATGAGCTTTCCGGCTACATGAACTTCATACAATTGCGGGAAAATAGTGATCTCGCCCACTTCGATTTTTTCCGTTTCATCTTCGATCAAGTCTGGTTGAGTCACCGCAACCGGTTCTGCCGGAACCGGTTTGTTCGTCCTTCTTAAGATAGCTTTCATCCTGGCCAATACTTCGCGTGGGCTGAACGGCTTCGTCATATAGTCATCCGCACCCAACTCAAGTCCGATGATCTTCTCCAATTCATCATCCTTTGCTGTCAAAATCATGATCGGTGTATCAAATTTTTCCTGTCTCAGACGTTTACAGATATCCATTCCGTCCATTGACGGCAGCATCAGGTCCAAAATGATGAAATCAAAGGGATTCGAGATGGCCAAACGGTAGCCTTCCGCTCCGTCCGTGGCAGTTGTCACCTCGTAGCCGTCTTTTTCCAAGTTGAAAGCCAACAATGTAACGATGGATGGTTCATCATCCACTAGCAAAACTTTTTTCATGTGTCCTCCTCTGACCGATTGGGGTCCAGGATGGCGAATGCCATCCCACGTATTTTACGAATGTCCGTATTCTAAGCGCCTCAGCTTCCTGATTGACTCGCTTTCTGTTTTAGCATACTAAAAATGTTGGAAAACGGCAATTCGGATTTCACCGGGTATTTTTTGTTTTTCAGATGAACTGGATCCAGGAAGTGCGCTGTATATATGATTTATTGCGGTTTTTGGAGATATATTCGAATTGGAAAATAATTAATGAACCAGTGCGTTACAGTGTTCGCCGACGGAAATCTATGTTATCGAACCACAGCTCCGGTGAGGCGGCCATTCACCGGAGAACACAGTTAATGATCAGCGCGAACTCCGGTGTAGCTGGTTTCATCGGAGTTCGGAATAAAAATGCCGGCTGAACTCCTGCGACTCCATCGTTCGCCGGAGTTCAACGCTGAAAACTATGGGAACCTATCCTCTCACTGCCGGGCGCACCAAAAAAAACGGGACTGCCTCATAGTGAGGCAATCCCGTTTGAATACAATCTATTCATTTTAAGCTCGATTAAACTTTCAGGAATCGGCGCATCGAGAATACGGAACCGAATGCTCCGATAAAGATGCCGATGCCCACCATCAAAAGGCTGATGTAGAGAAGGAAGGGATTCGGAGTCAAGAGCCCGAAGTTTGTACCGGCCAAGTAGTCTCCGCTCACATCAAAGATGAACCGGTAAAGGAAAACTAGGAAAGTTGTAGGGATCAAAGCCCCCACCAAACCGATCAAAGCCCCTTCAATCAAGAAAGGCCATCTGATGAAGCTGTTTTTTGCACCCACCAAACGCATGATTTCGATCTCCGTGCTGCGGGAAAAGATGGTGATTCGGATCGTGTTGGAAATCAGGAATACGGCAACCAACAGCAAGCCGATGATGATGACAAGCCCGATCGTACGGATCGTTGCGATCGTCTCGAACAATTTATCCGCTGTGGCACCGCCGTATTCGACCTGAGTGACATACTGCATGGCGGATGCTGCTTCAGCTACCGCTTTCGTCTGCTCCGGAGCCGTCGTATTCAGGACGTAAGCATCATACAACGGATTGGCATCCCCACCGAACAGGTCGAACTCATCGCCGTAGCTGCCGATGATCTTATCCAATTCCTCGTCCTTGCTTGAGAAAGTGATGGATTCCACATTGGCGATGTTCTCCAGTTCTGTCTTCAAAACTTCCTGTGCGGCCGGATCAGCCGCTAGGTCGATGTAAACTTTTACACTCACATCATTTTCGACGTCAGAAGCCAATTTGTTCACGTTCAAGAGAATGCCGGTAAAGGATCCCACAAGCAGCAAGGTCAGCGCCACCGCACTGATCGAGGCTATCGACATCCAACCATTCCGAAACAGGCTTTTGAACGCATCTCTTATGTGTCTCATAAATGTTCTAAATTTCATATCCATATTCTCCTTCTTGTTGATCTCGGACAATACGGCCATTCTCTATTGCTAATACACGGTGCTTGATGTCATTAACGATTTGGCTGTTATGGGTTGCCATCAGAATTGTCGTCCCTTGGTTATTGATTTCTTCCAGAATGCGCATGATTTCCATCGACGTATCCGGATCCAAGTTACCTGTCGGCTCATCCGCAATCAGGACGCCTGGCATGTTCGCAATCGCACGCGCAATCGCAATCCGTTGCTGTTCACCGCCGGAAAGTTCATTCGGGAACATCCGGACTTTATGCTTCAGGCCAACCAAATCAAGCACTTCCAATACGCGCTTCTGGATGACTTTTGGACTTTTTTCGACTACTTCCATCGCGTAGGCGATGTTTTCGTATACGGTCAGTTTAGGTAATAGTTTGAAATCCTGAAAGACTACGCCCACAAAACGACGCAACAATGGGATTTCCTTTTCCTTCATGGTCGTTAAATTATATTTGCCTACTTGAACTGTTCCTGAGGATGGTTTTACTTCGCGGTACATCATTTTGACAAAGGTTGATTTGCCGGCTCCACTGGGGCCTACAATATACACAAATTCCCCTTGCTCGATCTTCACGCTCAGATTATTGACCGCCGTAATGCCGTTGTTGTATTTCTTAGAGACATTCAGCATTTCAATCATTTTATCACCTGTCTTTTCTTTTTTTCCTTGCTGCCGCTCTGAAAGCTTCAGAGGCCGCAAGAATGCTTCCCTATTATAGCACGTTGTGTAAGTATGTCTGTTTTAGTTTCTTTACAAGTATGTGTCAATAGTTTCTCGGGGACTGCTCGGTCCTAAATGACCAGAGCTTCTGGGAACAGAGCATACTTGACAGTCAGTTTTTCTGACTATCAGCGGTTTCTCCTATGAACCAAGGCTTACTGCTCATGTGAGCAGACTGTCCCGTACCTTTGCCTTTTGACGTCAGGCGAACGCTTTGTTCAAGATGTTGATGCTGGCATTGATGTCCCGGTCGTGATGGGTTCCGCAATGTGGGCAGACGAAGGCACGGATGTGCAGGGGTTTCTTCCCCGTATTTTCACCACAAGCGGAACAGATTTGACTGGTGTATTGTGGAGCGACCAGAATCAATTCTTTACCGTACCAATCGCATTTGTAGGTCAGAATGGACTTGATTTTCGCCCAGGCAGAGTCAGCGATCGAACGTGAAAGATGATGATTCTGCAGAAGATTCTTGGTTTTCAAATCTTCCATGACGATGGTGTCAAAGCCTTTGACTAGTTTGGTTGTGTACTGCTGAAGGTAGTTTTCGCGTTGGTTGGCAATTTTTTTGTTGATGCGCGCCACTTGCTGCTTTGCTTTCTGAACATTCTTGAAATCCGAAAGTTCGAGTTCGACGCCGGCTTTCCGGGCCTCTTCCATTTTTGTTTTGGCCTGCAAACGACGACGCGCAAGTTTGCGTTCCCAGATGCGCCGCTTTTTGGCCATGGCGCGTTCAAATTGTTTGTTTTTGAGTTTGTATCCGTCGGATTGGCTGACCAAATCCGTTAAGCCTAAGTCCAGGCCTACTTGTTTGCCGGTTTTAGCCCATGAGTTCGGTTCGTGTTCGACTTGAATCGTCGCGGAATAAACACCCGTCGGTTCTTTTCGGATCACGGCACTCTTGATTTTTCCCTGAATGCGTTCCAAGCCATAGGCTTTCACCAAGCCTAGTTTAGGCAGCTTGATCCAGTGGTTGTCCACCACCTGGATATTGTTGTTGATGCCCTTCGACTTGTAGCTGTTGTGTGGCCGTTTGCGGCTTTCGAAATTGGGTTTATCGTTCTGCCCTTTGAAAAAGCGTTGGTAGGCTTGATCCAGATCGGCAATGGCATACTCCAAGCAAGTGCTTTCGGCTAGTTTCAAAAACGGGAATTCCGATTTCAATCCCTTTAAGCAGTATATCATTGCGAATTTCCCGAGATACTTGCCGCCGTACGTATAACGCGTCTGCTGCATGGCCAACATTTGATTTTTGACGAAGCGACGGAGATTGAGATTGATGTCAATTTGATCCTTCTGGTTTTCGGAAGGTATCAGTTTGATTTTGATGCCTTTCAGTTTCATATCAACACCTCCACATAGATTATACTGCTGCAAGATGTGTATGTAAATTTTGGCTCAAAGAGCCAATGGGCTTTCATCTAGGTTCTGAAGAAGCGAGTTTTTCGCCCAATTATCAGAAATCCAGCTGAATCCTCACTATTCCTGTTCATGTCTGGCCATTTTCCATTTCGTTGCGGATCTTACAGTTCTTCCTGATCCATCGTCATTTTCAGATAGGCATCGATGAAGGCGTCCAGATCCCCGTCCATGACGGCCTGTACGTTACCCGTTTCGTAACTGCTTCGGTGGTCTTTGACCATGGAATAGGGATGGAACACGTAAGAACGGATCTGCGAACCCCAACCGATTTCCTTTTGTTCCCCGCGGATCGCGGCCAGTTCTCTTTCACGCTCTTCCTCCTGCAGTTGATACAGTTTTGCCTTCAGCATCCCCATAGCGGTGTCCCTGTTCTGGAATTGGGAACGTTGCGCCTGGCTCGCCACAACAACGCCGGTCGGGATATGCGTAATCCGGATGGCTGAGGATGTTTTGTTGATGTGCTGTCCGCCTGCTCCGCTGGCGCGGTACGTGTCCACACGGATGTCATCCGGATTCACTTCTATCTCCGTATCGTCCGCAGCTATCTCCGGCATCACGTCGATCGAACAAAAAGAGGTGTGTCGTCTTCCAGCCGAGTCGAATGGCGAAATGCGGACCAAACGGTGCACGCCCCTTTCCGAACGCAAGTAGCCATAGGCGTTCAATCCTTTGATGAGGATCGTTACGCTCTTGATTCCGGCTTCATCCCCGCTTTGATAGTCCAGCGTCTCCACGTCGAAGCCTTTTTTATCGGCCCAACGTGTGTACATGCGGAAAAGCATGCTTCCCCAATCCTGGGATTCCGTTCCGCCGGCACCCGGGTGGATTTCCAAAATGGCGTTGGATTTGTCGTGCGGTCCGTTCAACAGCATCGTCAATTCATATTTTTCCAGTGCTTCTGTAAATTCAGTCGTTTTTTCGGTCAATTCTTCCAGGTATTCCGGATCTTCATCTTCCTTCACCATTTCATACAAGACTTCAAGGTCTTCATACTGCGCTTCCAAACTCTTGAACGTATTGTAGACTACTTTCAGTTGGTTCGATTGGTTGATGACTTCCTGTGCCGCTTCGGCATTGTTCCAGAACTCAGGATCCAGCATGCGATCGTCGAATTCCGCAATATCCGTTTCCAGGCCATCTAAGTCAAAGAGACCTCCTGAAGCTTGAGATTTTTGTTTCTGAACTTTCCAATATTGCTTTGATTTCACTTAATTCCATTTGATTTCCTCCTAGATTCGACAAAAGAAGGATGGGTCGGGATAAAAACAAGCTACTGTTTTTTATCCCGACCCTCCTCGATTGGCGTTGTATCCGATTAGTGTGTGTTTGACTCGGTTTTGCTGGTTGAAGTTTGGATTGCTTGAATCGTTCCCGGTTATTCTTCGGTAGGCGACTCTTGTTTTTCTGCTGCGTCAGCCGCTTGTTTGGCTTTTTGAATTTCCATCAGTTTTTGCATTCTCATTGCGGCGATCTGGGCTCTGCGCGCTTGTTCCTGTTGCTCCGTTTGGGAAGCGACTGTCTCACGCGTCGGCATGATGTTCGAGCCTTGTCCCACTGATTGGCGTTGCAGATTTTGGCGGATTTCAGATTTCATCACGATACGGGTAACGTCATAGTCGATGGTGGCAATCATTTCTTGGAAACGATCATAGCCTTCGGTTTGGTACTCGGTCAATGGATTATTCTGTGCGTATGAACGCAAGCCGATTCCTTGGCGAAGCTCATCCATATTGTCGATATGGTCGGTCCATTTGCTGTCCACGACACGCAGAATGACGACTTTTTCAAACTCCAATATTTGTTCCGGGCTCAGTTGCGCCTCTTTTGTCTTGTAGACTTCCATTGCGCGTTCCACCAAGTATTCCTCGATTTCATGCGCCGTCTTTCCTTCCAGATCGGCCAAACTGATGCTGTCGGGATGCACAAGGGCAGCTCCGGCAAAATCGCGGATCCCCTGCAGATTCCAAGTTGTCTTTTCACCGATGGTATGCGTTTCGACCACACGCGCAATCGCACGTTTGATCATGGCTGTTGCGACAAACTTCAGCGATTCGGTTTCATTGATGACTTCCAGTCGCTGTCCATAAATGATTTCACGTTGTTCGCGCATGACTTCGTCGTATTCCAGTACGTTTTTACGGGTATCGTAGTTGTTTCCTTCCACTCGTTTCTGGGCGGATTCCACTTGTTTGGAAAGCATTTTGCTTTGGATGACCACGTCTTCTGCTTCATCATCCAAATTCAATTTGCTCCAGACTTGCTGGATGCGTTCCGATCCGAAGCGTCTCATCAAGTCGTCTTCCAATGACAGGTAAAATTGCGTTTCGCCGGGATCCCCTTGACGGCCGGAACGTCCACGCAGTTGGTTGTCGATCCGGCGTGACTCATGGCGTTCGGTGCCGATTACGCAAAGACCGCCTAATTCCTTGACGCCTTTACCCAGCTTGATGTCGGTACCACGGCCGGCCATGTTGGTGGCGATTGTGACGGCTCCGGGTTGGCCGGCTCCGATGATGATTTCTGCTTCCCGGAAATGGTTTTTGGCATTCAACACTTGGTGCGGAATTTTTTCTTGGCTCAGCATGTGCGAAAGCAGTTCGGAGGTTTCCACGGCTACGGTACCGACAAGGATCGGCTGCCCTTTCGCATGACGCTCATTGATATCGCCGACAACAGCCCTGAATTTGCTCTTCAAGGACGGATACAACAGATCCGGATAGTCATTACGGACAATCGGTCTGTTTGTAGGGATCGAGATGACGTTCATGTTGTAGATTTCCCGGAATTCTTCTTCTTCCGTTTTCGCCGTACCGGTCATACCGGACAGTTTTTTGTACATACGGAAATAGTTCTGGAAAGTGATGGTAGCCATCGTTTTCGATTCATTTTCGATTTCAACGTTCTCTTTCGCTTCGATGGCTTGGTGAAGTCCGTCCGAGTAACGGCGGCCTTCCATGATCCGGCCAGTGAATTGGTCAACGATTTTTACTTTTCCGTCTTCCACTACGTAATCGATATCCACAATCATGATGAAGTTCGCGCGCAAAGCTTGATCCAAATGATGCACCAAGCGGGTATTATCCACATCGTACAAGTTCGGCAAATGGAATGTTTTTTCGGCTTTTTCGATGCCTTCATCCGTCAATGCGATTGATTTGGATGTCAAATCGATCGTATAATCTTCATTCTCTTTCAATCCTTTGATGAAGAAATCGGCTCGGTTATAGAGTGCTGTCGATTTTTCGGCTTGTCCGGAAATGATCAACGGTGTACGGGCTTCATCAATCAAGATTGAGTCGACCTCATCGACGACCGCAAAGTTCAACGGGCGCTGCACCATTTGATTTTTGTAGACGACCATATTGTCCCGCAAATAATCGAAGCCCAATTCATTGTTGGTGCTGTAAGTGATGTCGCAGTTATAGGATTCTCTTTTTTCTTCAGAAGACTTGCCGTTTGTGTTCAAGCCTACAGTCAACCCCAGGAAGCGGTACAGTTCACCCATCTCAACAGCATCGCGGCTTGCCAGGTATTCATTGACGGTGACAACGTGGACGCCTTCGCCCGATAAGGCGTTCAGGTAAACCGGCATTGTTGCAGTCAAGGTTTTACCTTCACCGGTCTTCATTTCGGCGATATTGCCTTTATGCAGGGTGATCCCCCCCATAATCTGCACTTTGTAAGGATACAGCCCCAAGACGCGTTTTGCGCCTTCTCGGACTACCGCAAAAGCTTCAGGCAGCAGGTCATCCAAAGACTCCCCTTTTTTATAGCGTTCTTTATAGGATTCGGTCAGTTCGCGCAATTCTTCATCATCCAAAGCGGCCATTCGATCCGCGTAGGAGATGACCTTATCCGCTACTCCTTCCAAGGAACGTAGCTCTTTCTTATCATTCTCGATGAGTTTCTTTAAAAAGTTGGCCATTCTATATCTCCTCTTGCTGTCTGATTTCGTTCCAGCAATCATTTTCACTGGGTATGCGTTCGTGTATAAGTCGTTCGTTGCTGCTGCAAAAATAATTCTTTTATCTCTACTATTCTATCATTACTTTTAATTAATGTGAACTACTCGCCATCAACAAAAAGCCCCCCGCCGTTTATTATGGGCGGGGGACGTTATTTTCGGATTTAGTCAGTTTCGATCAGACCGAATTTGCCGTCTTTTCGGCGGTACACGATACTTGTGCCGTTCGTTTCAGCATCTTCGAAGATAAAGAAGTTGTGTCCAAGCATATTCATCTGCAATACAGCTTCTTCACTGTCCATCGGTTTGAGGGAAAGACGTTTCGTACGGACGATTTCAAGCGCATTTTCGTCGGCTTCGATATTTTCTTCGATCAGATTCGGCTCGTTACCGATATCAAATCCTCTCTCTCTGGATTTGCGGTGAATCTTCGTCTTGTACTTACGGACTTGGCGTTCAAGTTTGTCCACGACCAAATCGATGCTTCCGTATAGATCGTTGGAAGTCTCTTCGGCTCTTAAAACCAGGAAAGGTAGCGGAACCGTAACTTCCACCTTAGCAGATTTTTCGGCTGGGAATGGATATACTTTCAAGTTGACATGCGCAGTTGTTTCAGGCACGTTGCTAAAGTATTTTTCCAGTCTGCCTAATTTTTTCTCGGCGTAGCTGCGGATCGGTTCTGTAACCTCAATATTTTCTCCTCGGACATTATACTTAAACATAGCACTCTCTCCTTTCGTCTGACGCATCGTCAGATAAAGACAACCCTCACCTATGGACCACTCATAGGGGATTTCTTTAACTTCATTATAATGTAAGCGCCTTAACATTTCAATGTTTATGATTTATTATCTTGCGATTGTGATGGAATGCACCGACCTGAATCCTTGCTTGCACAGGAGGGTTTTCGCGTGGTAGAGCGTTCTTCCGGTAGTATAGACGTCATCAAAAAGAATAATTTCCTGCTGAAGATATTTTTTGTGCGCATCCAGCAATAAAAATGGTTGCGCTGTCTGGAGGCGTTCTTGCCTGTTTTTTTCGGATTGTTTTTCGCCGGCGTGCTGGTTTTCCAAAAATTTCACGTAGCGGATCCCCGCTTGTTTCAGCATCTCTTCGCATTGGCTGAAGCCCCTTTCCTCGTAACTGGCTGATGATATCGGCAACGGGAGGAACAGCCCTTTAGGATGCACTCTTTGGAAAGCCTGCAGATCATTCGTGAAGGCACCGGCAAGACGGTAATCGCCTTGGAACTTGTAGCGTTGCAGCCACTCCTTCACGACACCCGTATAGCCATAGCAGGCATGATGCGCAATCGTCAGCTCCGGATAGCGGCAAGCCCAGTTTCGGCAGTCCTCGCACAACTCAATGGCTGTTTGCGGCCGCATGCAACCCGGGCAGTACGTTTGACCGACTAAACGCGGCAACTTTTTGTCGCAGGATCGGCAGATTGTTCCGCAAGCTTTTTTCCCGAAACCGAAAAGTTCCTGGAGGGTCAAAACCTCGCGGATCTCATTTTGACAAAACAGACACTGACCCATTCAGCAGCCCCCTTCTTCCCGCATCCCGGTTCATCGAGCGAATCTGCCGGACAGCGCCTTGGATGGCTTTCGTTTCGCCATCATGGGCAAAGCAGACCCACCCCGTCGGAAAGTCTTTGTGCCTGCCTGCCCTGCCGGCAATCTGCACCAGCGAGGCTTCCGTGAAGACCCGATCTTCCGCGCCAAGCACGATGACATCGATGTCCCTGAAAGTCACGCCGCGCTCCAATATGGTCGTCGTCATCAAAAAATCATATTCCTCAGCCCGCATCCTTTTCACTTTCTCCTCGCGGTCAGGGTCGCTCGCCGAAACGCAAGTGAACTGCTTGTCTGGAAAAAGTTCCCTCAACCATCCTTCCAGCTCTTCCATCAGTTGGATATGCGGCAAAAAAAGCAGAAAGCGCCGATTCGTTTGGAGCTTCCTTCGGATCAGGGTAAGGAATCGGGCCGTTTTCTTTTTGTTGATGGCCTTGCGCCAATTCCCGACCCACAGACACTCTGGTTCGGGCAACGCAAAGCCGTGATAGCGGGCAGGCAACACCGTAGCCGCCAATCTGCCGTGCTTGAGGTCATTTTGCATGGCCCGTGACGGGGTTGCCGTCAAATAAACCAGCGCACTTGCTTTTTTTCTGGATTTTTGTGCACCGAACTGCAGGCTCGCATCGTTGTGGTACGGGAAAGAATCGATTTCGTCGATGATCAGGAGATCGAACGCTTCCCGGAAGCGCAGCAACTGATGGGTCGTGGCGATGACGAGCGGTGTATAGCTATAGCCCTCCTCATTCCCACCGTACAGCAAGGCCAACGGGACATCAGGGAAAGCTTGCTTGATCCGAGGGGCCAGTTCCAGGCAAACGTCCACACGCGGGGAAGCCAGGCAGACTCTCCCTCCTTCGCGCAAACAGGCTGCAATCCCTTCAAAAATCATCTCGGTCTTCCCGGCGCCGGCAACTGCCCAAATCAGGCGTGTCCCTTCAGAAAGGACCGTCACCACGATTTCATCCGATGCCCGTTTCTGTTCGGAGGACAACTGGCCCTTCCATTGCAGAATCGGTTCCTGGGGCCATGCGAACGAGTTGGTTTCCGGCAGATGATGGAGTACCGTACAGCTTTTGATCTTCCCCATATTCAGGCAACTCAAGCAATATAGACAAGCAGTTCCGCATGAGCAAGGCGCTGCCTGCATTTTTTTCCGATCTTGGTTTCCGCAGCGGGTACAGGTCGGCTTCCCGTTCACGCGTTCTATTCCGGGTCGTTTCTCAGCCAAATCCAGCAGCGCTTCGTCTGCGTTGCGGCACTCGCTCCTCGTCAACTCCCTGCCGTACAGTTCCTTCCCGTCCATGCCATCCTCCCTTTCACCTTCCCTGGATAGCATACGCAAAAAAAGCCGCCACTCTTCCGCTGACTATGCGAAGAGTGACGCCTTTTATTTCCGGTCAAGGATTCGTTGGTTTGCTGGATGCTGACTGAATAGTCTGACCGTTGAACGGGAAATCGGCGATCGGGCGATAGACCAGCTTTCCGTTCACCCGCACACTTTCGAACAGCGTCAGCGCCGTGACCGGGATTTTCTGTTCAGAGGGCAGCGGCACTTTGCTAAGTGTTTCCCACTCCTGCGACAGTACGATCCCCCGGCCGAGCGTGAGGTGCGGAATGAAGGCAACCTCGTCGGCGACTGTCGTTGCTTGCACCAAAAGTTCCGCGTTAAGCTGATCATAGAGTTGATGGAGCTGTCCGTTTTCTTTGATGCCCAGCCAGATGATCCACTTATTTTTTTTGAGAAAATAACCCCATCCATCGGTTTCGACCAGGAACGGCACTTGGTCTGCGGTGCAGCAGATCAGCGCAGCTTCAATCGCACCTTTCTGTTCCGGATTCACTTCACCGATAAAACGTATCGTCAAATGAAAGTTGTCCGGATCCGTGAATGATCCTTTGAGGCTGGCACGCTTCACCTCTTCCTGAACGGCACCCAGTTGTTCTTTGATGACATCAGGCAATCTGACGCCGATAAATACTCTCACAAAAACACCCCCGCTATCCGTTTAAAAACCAGTCCGAAATTCCCCCAGAAAAAAAACAGGAAGGCCAGGACCCAAATGGCCCCTCCTTCCGAATGAATGTATGATTGCCGCAAATATTTGTTGCCTATATCGGAAAGCTCAATTCGGTGTCTTCCGTCCAGGTCAGACCAAGAGCACCCTCGCCTAAATGCGTACCGATGACAGGACCGAAATAACTCAATTCGAAGCGGATGTCCGGAAATTCTCCTTGGAGATGCTCCAGCCACTCTTGCCCTTTTTCGGGAATATTGCCATGGATGACGGTTGCGATGATCGGATAATCCGCCTTTGAAGCCGTCTGGCCCAACAGTTCTTCGATCCGTCGCAATGACCTTGCATTGGTTCTGATTTTTTCGAAAACGACTATCTTTTTGTCCGAAAAATGCAGCACCGGTTTGATTTTCATGATGGAGCCGATGACAGCCGCTCCACCGGACAGTCTGCCGCCGCGCTGCAGGTTCATCAGGTCATCCACCATAAAGTAAGCACGGGAACGTTTTTTCATATGGTCCAATCGCGCCATGATCTGATCCGGGTCGATACCGGCAGCAGCCAACCTTGCAGCCTCCAAGACGAAGCGGGCCTGCACGTAACAGCTGATTTCAGAATCGAAGGCATGGATGTTGAACTCCGGATATTCCCTGCTTAGAGCGGCAACATTCTGGTACGTACCACTGATGCCGCTTGAGAGATGGACGCTGATGATCGCATCATGTTCCTTCGCCAATTCTTCATACAGCTGATGCATGGCACCCACAGCTGGTTGGGAGCTTTTCGGGAAATCGCCAGATGATTTCATCAAGGCATAAAAATCCTCAGCAACCAGATCTATTTCTTCTTCATATGATTTTTCTCCGATATTCACGACTAATGGCAGCATATGAATATGATGCCGCTGACGTATCTCAGCCGTCAGATAAGCGGTACTGTCCGTAACTACTGCAATTTTCATGGAAGTCCTCAATCTTTCTGCTCGTTGCGCAATTCAATCGCTTCAGCCGCCACTTCACTGTCCAACAGGCGGATCATTCTGCCTCTGTCGTTGTAGTCAGCCTCATGTCCACGGCCCAGCAGGATGACCGTATCTCCCGGTTCTGCGCTGGCGATGGCATGCTGGATGGCTTCCTTGCGGTTTTCGATGTATTCATAGTTGTCCTTTTCGATGCCGGCAAGCATCATCGCGATGATCTGTTCCTGCGGCTCTTTCCCAGTGTCGTCCGTCGTCAGGACCACGTAATCGGAGAGTTCCGTACCGATGCGGGCCATGATCGGGCGTTTTTCATGCTCCCGTTCCCCAGCACCGCCGAAAACGGAAATGACTCTGCCTTGAGTAAAGTCGCGCACCACACTCAATACTTTTTCCATCGCGTCGGGCGAATGGGCAAAATCGACGTAGACGCCGATGTCGCTCGCGCCAGGCACGATCTCCAATCTGCCGGTAACACCAGCCAATGACGCTACCGCTTTTGTTGCATCCTCCAACGCAATGCCCACTGCATAAACAGCCGCCAGCGCAGCCAATGTATTGGAGACATTATAGAGCCCCACTAGGTTCGTCACGACCGGATAGCGTTCCCCATTGACGATCAGATTGAAGCGTGTCTGCGTCCGGCTGTATGTGATATCCGCTGCAAAGAAATCAGCCGTTTCATCCTTCACGCTGTAAGAAATGACTTCTGCCGCCGTAGAGATGCGATAGCTGTGGATCGTTTCATCATCCGCGTTCAGTACCGCCGTTTTCGTCCGTCCATTTTTGCGTCCGTTCCCCAGTTGGGAGAAGAGCAGCTTTTTCGCTTCGGCATAGGCTTCCATCGTGTGATGAAATTCCATATGTTCATGCGTCAGGTTCGTCATGATCGCGACATCCAGATCAAGCCCCCATGCTCTGCCCATTTCCAACGCAATCGAGGACAGCTCCAGCGCGAAGTATTCAGTCTCCTTCTCAACCATAAGGTGCAGGGCCTTTTGCATCGTGATGCTGTCTGGCGTCGTATTTTTCGTTTTGTGCACTTCGTCGCCGATATGCATTTCGATGGTGCCCATCAGTCCGGTTTTTTTGTCCATCGCCTTAAGGATGGCTTCCACCAAGTAGGTTACCGTCGTCTTTCCGTTTGTCCCCGTGACGCCGATGACTTTCATCGCCTCGCTCGGATAAGCATAAAAATGATTCGCAAGCAGACTCATCGCTTTGCCTGTATCGGGAACATACACGACCGGGACAGATGCTGCCACTTTTTCAATATCCCTGTGGGCAACAATCAAGCCCGCACCATTGGCGACCGCCGTCTCAACGTAATTGTGGCCATCGACTTGCGTACCGTCGATGCAGATAAACAGATCCCCCGATTGGATATCGCGGGAATCCTGACTTATTTTTCCAATATTCAAAGCGGGATCCAAGCTCCCGACAACTTTTTTCATTTTGAGTACATCGATTAAATCTGTAGCTTTCACGCAGATCACCTTTCCATCGACCCCTGTGGCCGTTTGGTCTATTCCATCTAACAATACCACAAATGGAAATGTTCGGAAAGTCCCTTTCCTTCTTCGTGGCCTGTCATCCGAGTGCCTCTGTGGTAAAATGAGAATAAAAAAACTTGGAGGGGAAAGGATATGCTGACAACCTATCACACTATCGCAGAGAGCGGCGTTACAGAGATCATCATCAAGGGTTCCCGCTTCATCTGCAGCCTCAAACGTGTCCATTCCGAGGACGAGGCCAAAGCATTCATCCAAGCCGTCAAAAAAGAGCATTGGAAAGCGACGCACAACTGTTCTGCTTACCTGATCGGCGACCAGAACGAAATCCAGCGCGCCCATGACGACGGAGAGCCATCCGGAACAGCCGGCGTCCCGATGCTGGAAGTGCTAAAGAAAAACGATCTGCGTTATGTCGCAGCCGTCGTCACCCGCTATTTCGGCGGGACAAAGTTGGGGGCCGGCGGATTGATCCGCGCCTACAGCCGATCCGTAGCGACCGCACTGAAGGATATCGGCATCGTTGTCCGCAGCCTCCAGACAAAAGTCGGCTGCCTCGTTTCCTATTCTGCATCCGGAAAATTGGAGAATTACTTGGCGCAGGCGCCCTACACTCTGATTGAGGCCCAATACACCGACCAGGTTTGTTTTTTGTGCGGCATCCCTACTGAGGACATCAGCCATTTCCAGGATGCTGTTACGGATGTCATGAATGGCCGTGTCGTCTTTGAAGTCGGCGAGGAGGACTATGTGGAGCGTTCGATCTCCACAGCTTACGACGAAGCCGATGAAGGCGAAATCGAATAGATTTTGAATAAAAAAATGAACAAGCGCGTGATAGCCTATTCGGCTTTCATGGCTTGTTCATTTGTTTTTTTCGTCCTTTTCCCTCAAAAGGCGATACAATGTCTTGCGCAACTTGGAACGGTTACTGTCCAACAAATTGAAGGAGGCGATGAAGAGCACCACGCCGAAAATCAAACCCACCCCCAAAACGACCGTCCCCCAGAAAGAAGAAATCGGGAACAGGATGGCAGTCAGGGAAAAGATGATCGCCAATGCATAAATGACCAAAACGGTCTGGCGGTGCGTAAAGCCTAACCGCAGCAAACGATGGTGCAGGTGACTTTTGTCCTTCGCGCTGATGGAGCGCTTGTGCAAAGTCCGGCGAAGGACAGCGGCAATCGTGTCCGTCAACGGAACTCCCAGAATGGCCACCGGTATCAGGAGCGATACGAAGGTGGCATGTTTCAGTCCGTACAAGGACAGCACCGCAATCATAAACCCTACGAACAGCGATCCCGTATCCCCCAAGAAAATGGAGGACGGGTAGAAGTTGAAAGGCAAAAAACCCAGCAAACTCGCAACCAAAAGGAAAATCATGACGACTGTGGCCACATCCATATAATCGGTGAAGAAATAGCTGACGAATCCCATTGTGGTCAAGGAAATGATTGAGGTTCCCGTCGCCAAGCCATCCAGCCCGTCCATCAGATTCACCGCATTTGTGATGACCACAATCCACAGCATCATCACCAAGTAGCCCGCTTCATGGAATTCGATTGTTCCGAAATAATCCAGCGTCAGGCTGTTTATTTTGGTGCCCGTAAAAAAATAAAGGACATTCGCCGCAGCAAGGATACCGATCATTTTTTGCCAGGGCCTCAGATCATAGCGATCATCGATGATCCCCGTCACCAGGATGATCAGCGAGCTCAAAAACATGATGCCCGCAAAACCGGAACGGTTACTCGGAGGGATCCCTAGGAAAAAGGCACCCCAGTAAGCCAAGAATATGGCTACGCCTCCCATCGTCGGCGTCTCCTTGATATGCACTTTCGCTTCGGATGGCTTATCCGTCCAGCGGAACCGCCTCGCTGCCGCACGGAAAAGATAGGTAAGCAGCATGCTCGCCAGGATCGTTCCGCCGAAAAGAAACATGAAACGTATAAAGAAACTCACCGGAACCCTCCTTTCACCCTTTATCTCCTTCATCATAGGCGATTCTGGACCTACATGCAAATCCGACTCTCACACAAGCCGCAAGTCTGAGGCAATCTGTTTCAATCGTTCATTTGGAAAAAACCGTTTGATTCTGCATACCGGTCTCCGGTGGTAGTATCGTACTGGATCAAATCATAATCCGCCAACAAACTTCTGGCCTGTTCGGACAGTCCCTCTCGGCTCGAGACATATCCACCGGTATCGCCATTCACATACAGCGTCTTTTCGAATGCCGGCACCTTTTCCTGCAGCGCCATCAACAAGGCTTCAAAAGCCGTGACACGGCTGCCGCTCAACTCCAGCACTTCCGGCAAGAAATAGATGGGACTGGTGACGCCCAAATCCTTTTGGACTTCGACTGTGTTGCTGTAGATGAACATAGGCGTTTCATGCATATTTTGGATTGTGTTCAGCGCATAAAGGTCCTCGCCGAAAACGCTCGGCCAATGATCACCCCAGAACACGACGACGGTCGGCTCATCCCATTCCTGGAGGGCGGCCAACAGCTCTGCCAAAGCTTGATCGCTGTACTGAAGATCCTGCAGATAGTTCCGGATCGTCTGGCTGGCTATGCCGGTCTCCGCAGCAGATGGTATAACTGAGTATTTGTTTTGATAAGGCGTATGGTTCTGCATCGTCACCAAGTGGATAAAATCTTTTTCCTCACTGGCTTTCAGGATAGCCACTATTTCAGCGTACGCGGCTGCATCCGAAATATAGGGATTGGTATCCAGTTTGTCCGTGTGCGTCATCGTGTCCTCGTAAAGGAAGGCATCGAACCCCAAAGTTTCATAGTTCTCCAGCCGCTTATACATGGTCGTATTGTAAGGGTGGATCGCTGTGGTACGGAATCCGGCTTCTTCCAATCGCGACACGACGGAAGGGAAATCATCCTGGGAGGACAGGAATTGCGTATATGGCGTCGTGATGTTTGCGGCGAAAGGCTCCATCGAAAAACCCGTCAAAGCTTCAAATTCGATATTGGCCGTTCCGCCGCCATAACCTTGGGACAACAGCTCGCCGCTGTAGCTTGTGCCCATCAAAGCGCGCGTAAACGGAATCGGGTCACTTTGCAAGTCCAACCCGTCCAGTTCAAGCGGGTCCGCAAAACTTTCATTCATGATGTAGATGACATTCGTTTCTGGCAACACTGCCGTTCTTTCTGCGTTTATTTCGTCAGCAAGTTGCTGATAGGTTACCTTCAGCTCGTCGATTTTTTCCTGTGAATAATCATCCGGCGTTGCCATCGGTTCAGCCGAAAGGTTGTAAAGGAAGCCCGCCACAAACCCGGTGTTGTAGTAATTCATTTGTTGGCTGTACGGAATCCAATAGGCCGTCCTATCATAGGCTTTCTTCAGCAGGTTGCCTTCTTGCTGGAACTGTCCGGCATAGCTGAACGCCATGCTCGTTGTTATGAGAATCAGCACGCGTGATTTCCATCCCAGTTTCACGGTTTTATTGGCCTTGGCATGGCGAAGGGAAAACAGCACAAACGCCAGAAATAGCAGGAACACAAAACCTAAAGCCGCCAATGTCCGCCCATCCAGCATCTCCAACAGGAAGGTGGCTTCCGTCAGCATCTTCAAGTCGCTTGGATAAACGGGCTCGTTCCGCTGCAACATCTTTTCATATGTCGCCAGCCCGAGGATCCCTCCCGACAGCACCAACAGTGCATTCGCCCAGCGGATGTTCCCGACCAAAGCCCAAAGCCAGAGACCCAGCGTCAACAACACCCCTGTACTGATCAGAAACTTCTCAGTATGCCAAGCAAATACAAAATTCACTACCAGTCCGGCATCCAGATCATTTTGAGTCCATTGGAGATAGAGATGGACCAAGAATACGGTCGCCAACAAACTGAAGCAGTGCAAGAGCAGGAGGCGCCCCCTGCTCTTGCACTGCAGCTCTTGGTTTTCTTTCATCATTTTAGGCTTCTTTCCAAAAACCGTCATAGACCGTTATCGGCAAGTGACGTTTATGTTCGGTCTTCGTGTACCAGACTTCGATGATTTCAGCGTCCTTATCCGGTATTTCCTTGCCTTCCAGATAAGCATCGATCCTCTCATAAGTGACTCCCAGAGCCACTTCATCCGGCAATGCAGGACGGTTTTCTTCCAAATCCGCTGTCGGAACTTTTTCGTAGAGTTGTGACGGTGCACCCAACTCTTTCAATAATTGGCGGCCTTGACGTTTATTCAAACGCCAAATCGGCAACAAGTCGGCGGCTCCGTCGCCGAATTTAGTGAAGAAACCAGTAACTGATTCCGCCGCGTGGTCAGTCCCCAAAACGGCCCCGCTGCTGTCGCCCGCTATCGCGAACTGAACGATCATGCGTTGACGCGCTTTGATGTTTCCTTTGTTGAAGTCAGTGATGGTAAGCCCGGCTTCCTCAAGGGCATCAAGTGCGGCGTCAGCCATTTCTTTGATGTTGACGACCAATTTTTGGTCCGGCGAGATGAAGGCAAGTGCAGCTTGGGCATCATGTTCATCAAACTGAACGCCGTATGGAAGGCGGACAGCGATGAATTGATAGCTGTCATCGCCGGTTTCATCGCGCATTTCCTGAATCGCCAACTGGGCTAAACGCCCCGTCAAAGTGGAGTCTTGGCCACCGCTGATCCCCAAAACGAATGCCTTCAAAAATGGGTGTGCCGCCAAATAATCTTTCATGAAATCGATGCTGATGCGGATTTCCTCTTTTGGGTCGATTTCCGGTTTCACTCTTAAAGCAGCAATAATTTCTTTTTGTAATGGACGCATCCCTATTCCCCCTTGATTGATCTGATTGGTTATTTCGTGCTTTCCAATAATGTGGCTTCTTCCTTGATTTGTTTCTTGATGGCTTTGATGGTGGACATCTTATGATCGTACGCCTTCTGAGACAAGTCGACCGGATAGTCTTCCGGATTCAGGATACGCTTGTATTCATCCCACAAACCGCTCATCTGCACTTCCGAGAAGGCTTTTACTTCCTGGAGCGATGGCAATTCATAAACCAGTTCACCGTCCACGATGATGTCCTGCAGTACGGGACGCGCCTCAAAGTCAGTGATGGTCTTGTTGATGTAAGTGAAGACCGGATGGAACATATACAGTTCCGCCTCTTGATTGGGCTTTTCTTCCCAAAGTGCAATGTAGTCCCCTTCCGACTTGCCGTCACGCTTGCGTGTGATCCGCCATACTTGTTTTTTGCCAGGTGTCGAGACTTTTTCGGCGTTGCTGGAGATTTTCATCGTATCCACCATTTTGCCGCTCTCATCCGCGATCGAAACCAATTTATAGACCGCACCAAGCGCCGGTTGGTCATAGGCAGTGATCAGCTTCGTGCCGACACCCCAGACATCTATTTTTGCACCCTGCATCTTCAGGTTCAGAATGGTCAGTTCATCCAAGTCGTTCGATGCATAGATTTTTGCATCGGTAAAGCCTGCCTCGTCCAATTGCTGCCGGACTTTTTTGGAAATGTAAGCCATATCCCCGCTGTCTAAGCGCACGCCGAGGAAGTTGATCTTATCGCCCATTTCCTTCGCCACTCTGATGGCATTGGGCACGCCCGATTTCAACGTATCATAGGTATCGACAAGGAAGACACACTCCTTGTGGGAATGCGCATAAGCCATGAAGGCATCGTAATCATTGCGGTAGACCTGCACCATCGAATGGGCATGGGTACCCGAAGCCGGAATGCCGAACAGCTTGGCGGCCCGAACATTGCTCGTTGCATTGAAGCCGGCGATATAGGCTGCGCGTGTGCCCCAAATGGCGGCATCCATTTCCTGCGCTCTTCTGGAACCGAATTCCATCAAGGGCTCATCATTACAGACATAGCGCAGACGTGCAGCTTTTGTCGCTATAAGCGTCTGGAAATTCACGACATTCAATAAGGCCGTTTCGATCAATTGGCATTCCGCCAACGGACCTTCCACTTGGACGATCGGTTCATTCGCAAAGACGAGGTCCCCTTCAAGAGCGGAGCGGATCGTTCCCGAAAAACGGAAATTTTTCAGATACTCCAAAAAGCCTTCCTCGTAGCCGACATGCTCGCGTAAATAAGCGATGTCCGTATCGGTAAAGCGCAAATTCTGAATATAGGATACGAAGCGCTCAAGCCCCGCGTAGACTGCATATCCATTATTGAAAGGATACTTTCGGAAGTACAGTTCAAAAATTGCATGTTTTTCGGTAATGCCTTCATCCCAATAAGTCTTCATCATGTTAATTTGGTACAAATCAGTATGCAAAGCTAAACTATCATCGTTATAATCAAAACTCATCCAACTCACTCATTTCATCTTTGATCGTACGCCTCCGCATTCTGTCACGGTACTGCAGAAGGAAGTGCTCTATTCACCTATTGTAACGCAATTCCCTATACATTTCCGCTTTTTTGTCCAAAATCCATCAGATTGATTATAGTGATCGGCCCGCATTCCGGCAAATACAACCGGCATTTCTGTGTAAACAAAAAACCATCCTGGCGGGCAGAATTTCGCCCGGTGGGATGGTTTTGGTGTGCGATTAATAAATGACTTTGATGCCGCGTGCTTCGATTTCTTGCTCGGTCAGGATCTCTCGTTCGCTCTCATCCACTCCGCGGGATGATACTTTATCGAACAATATTTTGACGGTCTGCAGCATGATTTTCAGATCCAGTATCAAGGAATATTTCTTGATGTAGATCAGATCGAAGTTCAGCTTGCTGTTGAAGTCGGAAGCGTACTTCCCGTAGACTTGCGCATAGCCGGTAATCCCGGCGCGGACGTTGTGACGCAGGTAATAATGCGGGTTCAGTTCCTTGAATTGATCAACGAAGAAAGGACGTTCCGGCCGGGGACCGACCAAGGACATATCGCCCAGCAATACGTTGAACAACTGCGGCAGCTCATCAATGCGCAGGGAGCGCAGATATTTGCCGACTGTCGTTACGCGCACATCATTGCTTGTAGCCAAAACCGGGCCTGAATCTTTCTCAGCGGTCACACCCATGCTGCGGAACTTCAGGATTTCGAATTCCTTGCCGTCTTTGGTGATGCGTGTCTGCTTGTAGAATACGGGACCTTCGGAACTTCTCTTCACCAAGATGGCCGTAACAGCCATGATCGGCGAGGTGATGACGATGCCGATGAGCGCAACCGCAATATCGATGATCCGTTTCATAAGGCCATCCTCTGCCGAGATGCGGAACGGGGAAACTTCGATGATGCTTTCATCCTCGATATTCATCATATTCGGATTGACCATGATCAGATTCTCAAAACTGGTATTCAAGAACATCTTTTTCTCTTTGCTCGTCAACAGATCGTATATCTTCAGTTTTTCGGATTCTTCGATCTGGCTTGCTAAGTAGACGATATCAATCTCTTCCAGATGGCGCAGAACATTTTCGTAATAATCCGACAAGACGACGTGCGTCACGACATGGCGGATGCTTTTTGTATTCGTGAAGTTGTCTACTGCCGCAAACACTTCCTTTTCCATCCCGACAATCATGACCCGTTTGCTGCCGCTCATGCGCTGGTACATTTTGAACACCATTACGCGGAACAGGAACAGCAGGATTGTTCCCACAAAAAAGTTGATCAGGATGACCGATCGTGGGAACGCCAACCAGCGCCCGGCAAAAGTCAGCGCCATGATGATCAACGAAAGGACGAATTGCCCGATGACCGTGATGAACAGGAAGTCGCTGATCGATTTGTTATAGAATATGTACGTACCGAACAGGATATTGACGATGATGAAAATCAACGAGACATAGGCAACGCTCCCCTGAAAGGCCTCGAAGTTTATCCATGGTATATCTGTTCCGAATTTTAAATAAAAAGATAGCAGCAATGATCCGATGAACAATAGCACATCAATGATGCCGATGATAATTTTACGGGCTTTATTCCATTCACCTGTTTGATTCACGCTTAATCTACTCCTCCTTAAACTAGCATAATATGAATGCATTCATTTTATCATAGTTTATTCTTTTGGGATATGAAAGTTTGGGATGGCAACATCCCTCCCGCAAACGAAAAAGAACGTCCTCATCAGGACTTATTGCCTGATGAGGACGTTCCGGAGCGGACTAGTTGTCAAAAAACACTAATACCGGTTGTTTATTTTAATAGATCTTTCAATTCTTCGTGTGTCGCTTGACCTTCAGCTTGCTCTTTCATGACACGGATGGATGTAGGCAGTCCGAACAGGCGGATAAAGCCGGCTGCATCGGTATGGTTGTATACATCGTCGCTTTCGAAAGTCGCAAAGCTTTCGCTGTACAACGATTTAGCGCTGACAACGCCAGCATCGGTGATGTTGCCTTTATAAAGCTTCATTTTCACGAAACCTTCGACATTTTGTTGCGTTTCATCAACGAAGGCACCCAACGCTTTGCGCAATGGTGTATACCACAAGCCGTTGTATACAAGCTCCGCATATTTGTTGGCCAGCAATTGTTTGTATTGGAAAGTGTCTTTGTCCAAGCAAAGTTGTTCCAATTTGTCATGGGCATGATACAGCACAGTTCCAGCAGGCGTTTCATAAACGCCTCTTGACTTCATGCCGACCAAACGGTTCTCCACGATATCGATGATGCCGACGCCGTTCGCGCCTGCAATCACATTCAATTTTTCGATCAGGGCGATGCCGTCCATTGCTTCACCGTTCAGGCTGACAGGTATGCCTTTTTTGAATTCCAAAGTGACATAGGTCGTTTCGTCCGGAGCTTTCTCAGGCGTCACGCACATCTCCAGGATTTTATCGTAAGCTGGCTCATTGGCTGTCATTTCCAGGTCAAGGCCCTCATGAGATAGATGCCACAAGTTTTTATCTTTTGAGTAGTTTGTTTCCAACGTAATCGGAAGCGGCACGTTATGTGCAGCAGCATACGCAAATTCATCTTCTCTGGAAGTCAGTTCCCATTCTCTCCAAGGGGCGATGATCGTGATATTCGGATCGAATTCTCTGATGCCGACTTCAAAACGGACTTGGTCGTTCCCTTTCCCTGTTGCACCGTGAACGATTGCATCAGCATTTTCCAAGTGCGCGATCTCTACCATTCTTTTGGCAATGATCGGACGGGCGAAAGAAGTCCCCAATAAATATTGTCCTTCGTACTTAGCGCCTGCTTGCAATGTCGGCCAAATGAATTCTTCAACGAATTCTTTCTTCAAGTCTGCAACATACAACTTCGATGCGCCACAGTTGATCGCTTTTTCTTCCAATCGGCTGTAGTCATCACCTTGTCCTACGTCTCCTACTACGGCGATTACTTCACAGTTGTTGTAATTTTCTTTTAACCAAGGGATGATGACGGACGTATCCAATCCACCTGAGTAAGCCAAAACCACTTTTTTGATTGATTCCTTTGCTGCCATGCTTTTACCTCCTTATACAGATTTCAATATCCGTTGCTTTTATGCATGAACTGATATCTACATTTTCGTTTATTTAACAATATGCATTATAGCATATCTGCCATGGAAATCATCCCATTTTTTTACATTATTCGGGTGTTTGACAGTTGCCTATCGAAAAAATAGCTAAAAAGCCCAATGGGGCTTTATTTTTTTGTCAAATTTTCCCGATAATCATTGAGTACT
>NZ_QAOM01000007.1 GCF_003051085.1 Trichococcus patagoniensis
CCTCTATTTTACCATTGTGGAACCAAAACAAAAACTGTGAAACATGCGCCAGCACAACATTCCACAGCCGAAAAATTATATACTTTCCTATAATACGAAAAAGGCCGGAAAAAAGCGAAACGACGCTTTTTTCCGGCCTTTAGTTTTATTCATTTTCCTGTTTTTCTTTGTAACTTTGACTCCAGTTGAATTCAGTCCAGCGGAAACCGTCCTGTTCAAGCAAAGCGTCACTTTCTTTGGGTCCCATCGAGTGGCTCTCATACGCGAAAAGGGTATCCGTGCAATCTTCTTGGGCGTCCCAAACTTTGCGGATTTCATCAACGAAGTGCCAAGATTGTGCGACTTCATCCCAGTGGGAAAAGTTTGTCGGATCGCCGTTCAGGCAATCCAATAAGAGGCGTTCATAGGCTTCAGGGCTGTTTGCCTGCGTTTCTTCATCATAGATGTGGTGCATGCGAATATTTTTCATCTCAGTTCCTTGGCCGACCCGTTTGGCGTTCAGGCGTAAGGAGAAGCCTTCCAGCGGAGAAACATGGATGGTCAGTACATTCGGTTCAGCGATTTCATCGACGCCTTCGGTAGGGAAGATATTCATCGATACGTGTTTGAACTGGATATGGATGTAGGTTTCTTTTGAAGCCATGTGTTTACCGGTTCGGATGTAGAAAGGAACGCCTTTCCAACGGAAATTATCGACTAATATTTTGCCGGCCACAAAGGTTTCGGTTGATGAAGCAGGATTGACGTTAGGTTCCTCCCGGTAGGCTTGCAACGCTTTTGCAGGATTTCCGGCGTACTGGGCCCGGATAAAGTTGCGGTTGACCTCTTCGGGTGTGTTGTACAGACGCAGGGAACGAAGAGCTTTAATTTTCTCGGAACGGACATCTTCGCCTTGCAAGGACAGCGGCGGTTCCATAACCAACAAGGCTACGATCTGAAGAATATGATTTTGCACCATATCGCGCAAAGCGCCATTGTTATCGTAATAAGCACCGCGTTCCTCAACACCTACAGTCTCGGAGAGGGTGATCTGAACATTGTCGATGTACTTGTTGTTCCACAGCGATTCGAAAATCATATTGGAGAATCGCACGGCAGAGATGTTCTGCACCATTTCTTTGCCCAAATAATGATCGATACGGAAAATTTGGTTCTCGTCAAACGATTTGCGCAGCTTAGTGTTCAGCGCATCCGCGGATGCAAAATCGCGCCCAAATGGCTTCTCGATGATCAAACGGTTGAATCCGTCTTCTGTGATCAGTTTTTGTTCTTTCAGTTTTTCGGCAATGATACCGAAAAATTCAGGAGACATCGCCAGATAGAAAATACGGTTTCCTGCCAGCGAATACTTGGCATCCAAGGATTCGGACAAAATCTTCAATTTGACGTAGTGTTCCGAGTCGTTGACGTTATGGGCGATGTAATAGAAATGGGCTGCAAAAGAAACCGCATCTTCCTTATCCTCAGTCAAATCTTTGATGGAATCCAAGACCACTTCACGGAAATGTTCATCGGACCAGTCTCGTCTCGCTGTTCCGATGACGGCAAAATTATCTTTGATGAATCCTTTTTTGTATAAGCGAAATAATGATGGATATAGTTTACGGTGAGCCAAATCACCTGTTGCTCCAAATATAGTGAACAGAGCAGTATTTTGGGTAATCATTACATGCCCCCCTTTTATTATGATTAGATTCTATTCATTATATCATTATACTATTATCATTTACGGTTGGCAATGAAAGAAAGCGTCTGTTTTCATGTTGACGGTATCTTTGCCGGGGTGCTTTCGTCAATGTGCATAAATATATTGCGAATAAATTTACGGACTCGGTTTTCATATTCTTATTTGAAATTAAGGATTAAAACTTGCACGTGTGTTATAATGGTAAGGCATAAAATACGCAGAAGAAAAACAAGAGGTGTAAACGTGGAATTTAAAGACTTTCAATTGAAGCCATTTTTGCTGGAGGCAATCAGCAAATTGAATTTCAAAGAACCGACCGATATCCAAAAACAAATTATCCCGATCATTCGAACCGGCAAGAGTGTGATTGGTCAATCGCAGACAGGAACAGGGAAAAGCCATAGCTTCTTGCTGCCCTTGATCGATGCCATCGATCCAGCAAAAAATGAAGTCCAAGTTGTCATCACTTCACCTAGCCGTGAGCTAGCTGAACAACTGTATCAGACAGCCAGTCAACTGGTCTCAAACGCGCCTGAAGAAATCCGTATCGTCAGCTACGTAGGCGGCACAGACAAAAAACGTCAAATGTCGAAACTAGTCAACAACCAACCGCATATCGTCATCGGAACTCCCGGCAGAATCCTTGACCTGATCAATGAGCAAGCACTGAAGATCCATACCGCATCCAAAATGGTCATTGACGAAGCGGATATGACACTGGATCTGGGCTTCCTGCATGATGTCGATCAGATTGCCGGCCGCTTGCCGGAGAAACTCCAGATGCTGGTATTCTCCGCTACGATCCCAGAGAAACTGAAGGGTTTCTTGAAGAAATACGTCGAAAATCCTGTCGTTGTCCAGTTGAAACCGGAACATATCATTGCACCGGCAATCGATAATCTGTTGCTGTCCACTAAAGGACAAGCAAAAATTGATGTTCTGTATCAAGTGTTGACTATGGGAGAACCATATCTGGCATTGATTTTTGCCAATACAAAACAAAATGCCGAGGAAATCGCGGATGGGCTGAGACAACGTGGTATTCAGCCGGCTGTCTTGCATGGCGATGTGCCGGCTCGTGAACGCAAACGCATCATGAGAAGAGTCCATAATCTGGAGTACCAATTCATGGTGGCTACCGATTTGGCGGCACGCGGCATCGATATCGAAGGCGTTTCACACGTCATCAACTATGAATTGCCGAAGGACATGGAATTCTTCGTACACCGTACGGGCAGAACGGGACGCAGCAACTTAAAAGGAACTGCGATCACTTTGTACGCACCGGGTGAAGAAAAGGCAATCGATGATCTGGAGAAGTATGGCGTTGTTTTCAAACCAGTCGCTATCGAAAAAGATCAACTTGTTGAAACTTACGAAAGAAAACGCCGTGAGATGAGAAACGCTCCGAGTCAATTGGAACCCGATCACCGTATCCGCGGCATGGTAAACAAGGCCAAAAAACAAGTGAAGCCCGGCTACAAACGCAAGTTGAAAGAAAATATCGCCAGCCAACAGAAACGCAAAAGAAGAGCAAGCAAAACCCGCAACCACGGATAAAAGATAAGAAAAGCGGAACGGGTTCGTTTAGCCCTGAAAGAAATTTAGGAAATCAGTCCGACTGAGCATCGTAGAGCGCAATAGGACTGATTTATCTAATTTCCGAAGGGCTTACCCGTGTAGCTAGCCAACAATATAATCAAAGAGGCCGCAGTAGATGATCTTTCGATCATCTACTGCGGCCTCTTTTTAGGCAGGAAGCGGACATTGCCGAAAAGTTGCGGCTTTCCTGCTAATCTTTAAGGGCTTTGTAGAAATAGAAAATACCGATGAAGGCAATCGCTTCATCCTGAATCATAGGGTAGAGGCCGAAGCCGTTCAACAGGCTGAAGAAAACCACCGGGACGACGGAAGCTATCAGCGCCATCCTTAGTATTTCGCGGAAAGGGAGTTTTTTCCGCATGAATCCTGTCAATACGTTCGCGAACAGCGCGATTATCAACAGCGTCAGAAGCACACTGAACGAAGAAATGAAAAGACTGAACAAGAGCATGATCACGCCGGAAAAAAGCTGATCGCTGGAAAAATTGCCCAGCAACTTTTTGAACGACTTGTCCGTAAGGTCATCGGACTGCTCATAGGGCAACCTGAACGGGACGTCTTGAGCGTAGAGTGTGAAGGCATCTTTTGAAAATACGAGGCTCAAAATCAAAACAGGAGATGACATTTCTTTTTCGAGTTCTCTCTGCGTGTAAACTTCCTGACTATCGAACGCCAACAGGACGGTGTCGGTTTTATAAATGAAACCTTTTTCCATGGGTTTCTCCAACTGCAATTCGCTGTCCGAAATAGTGAATGCAGGTATTTTGTCAGCTATCACGCCCGCATCTGCCGAAAATTTTTGCAACGTGGCATACCCATCCAGAAAAAGGGGGATGCTGACGATAAGTGAGAGCAAGATGAAGAGCAAAAAGGCAGGGCCTTTTTTTAATGTCTTGGCACCCAACAATTGCTTTGGATCCATAAAACTGACTTTGACTAAACTGACGATTGAGATTGTGATCACCGCTTTCTGCATCATACTTGTCCAGTCTATCGAAAATGGATTCATTTAGCAATCAAAAATTGCTACGGCTTCGAGGCATTATTTTTGATAAAGTGAGCAATTGATGATACAGTGAAATCAGTCAGAAATCACTAAACTATTTTAGGAGGAATTTAACATGGCTTTTACATTACCGGCATTACCTTACGCGTACGACGCTTTGACACCATATATCGATGAGGAAACGATGCATTTGCATCATGAAAAACATCATAATACCTACATTACGAATGTGAACGCGGCATTGGAGAAACACCCTGAGTTGGCTGAAAAAACGATTGAGGAATTATTGGCTGACTTGAACAGCGTTCCGGAGGACATCCGTACGGCTGTCCGCAACAACGGTGGCGGACATGCAAACCACAGCTTATTCTGGACAGTTTTGGCGCCTAATGCAGGCGGAGAACCTACAGGAGCTGTCAAGGACGGAATCGAAGAAGCATTCGGCAGTTTTGATGCCATGAAGGAAAAATTCGCAGCGGCAGCAGTAGGCCGTTTCGGATCTGGCTGGGCTTGGCTGGTAGTTTCCGATGGTAAATTGGAAATCACATCTACACCAAACCAAGATTCGCCGATCAGCGAAGGCAAAACGCCAATTTTGGGGCTTGATGTATGGGAACATGCTTATTACTTGAACTACAAGAACGTGCGTCCTGAGTACATCAAAGCATTCTGGAACCTTGTGAACTGGGATGAAGTCAACAGCCGTTTAGCGGCCGCAAAATAAGCAATAAAGTTATTGCAATCCACTTAAAGGATTCAGAGCAAACGCTCTGAGTCTTTTTTTCTTTGGTTGGATGCAGCAGGGCCTATCCAATAAAATTGTGGGCCATTACGAGTGCGTTTAGTTTACTTTCCGGACCCAATCGCTTAACATATATCTTGTAAGATATATGTTAACTACTCAAGTCCAGTGGATAAAGGAGAGTGTGTTGAATGGAGGAGTCTATTTTTGATAGAGCGCTTGAGGACCAACTTTGTTTCGAAGTGTACCGGAGTGCGAGCGGTTTCGGTAAAATGTATAACCGCGCCTTGAAGGAATTCCAATTGACATTCCCGCAGTACCTGGTCCTGTTGGCGTTGTGGGATGAGGACCATGTTTATATCAAACACATTGGTGAGCAGTTAGGCATGGGCATCGGAACTTTGAACCCGATATTGAACCGCCTTGAGAAACAGGGGTGGCTCACCAAGGAATCATCCCTGTTGGATAAGCGGGCTATGGTCGTTTCATTGAGTGAAAAAAGCATTCATTCAAAAAAAGCAATTCATTCGGCTGTTTTGTCCGAAGTGAATGCCTGCAACTTGGCAGACATCGATGGCCTGTTTTTGATTCAACAACTGAAGCTGTTGAATCAGGCGATGAATCAGTAGCTTGCTAGTGCAGATGACCAAAAAAGGATTACTGTTCTGAAGAGTCATCCTTTTTTATCATCTGCTGAAAAAAATTCAAAAAGAGATAAAGGGGTTGTGAAAATGTTTTTAGCTTGGAAAGAGATTAAACATTCTAAAACAAGGTTTTCTTTGATAATTGGAGTGATGGTGCTGGTGTCATATCTGGTGTTCTTCTTGGTGGGCCTTGCCTACGGATTGGCGCAGGACAACCGAACCAGCATTGATAAATGGGATGCTGACGGCATTATTCTGACGGATGAGTCGAATACGAACATCAATATGTCCATGATGCCAAAGGGAGCCATCAATGATGTGAACGCAAACGATGCGGCTGTTATCGGGATAGCGCCCAACGTCGTCAGACAAAAAGGAACTGCAGGCGATGATGCAAAAATAAATACAACTTTTTTCGGCATCGAACCGGACCAATTCCTGATGCCTGAAATAATCGAAGGGAAAGCTTTCGAAAATGATGATGAAGTCGTTGCGGACATCAGCTTGAAGGAAGAAGAAGGCATCGTCATAGGGGACACTCTCCAGTTGGCAGGATCGGACAAGGAAGTCAAAGTTGTCGGATTCACTGAAGATGCTAAGTTCAGCGTCGCGCCTGTTCTGTACACAAGTGTATCTTCCTATCAGGACGTGCGTTTTGAACAAATCGACGAATCCGAGGAAGGGCGCATCAGTGCGATTGTTGTGCGGGGAAGCGATGATACGATTGCAGGTGTGGAGACCGGAAATGAAGATTTGAAAATATATCCGATTTCTGATTACATCAATGAAATTCCCGGATACACTGCCCAGGTGTTGACATTCGGCCTGATGATCGGATTTTTGGTCGTCATTGCGGCTGTGGTGATCGGTATTTTTATCTATGTCCTAACCATGCAGAAATCCAGCATGTTCGGTGTGATGAAAGCGCAAGGGATTTCGAGCGGCTATATCGCAAAATCGGTCGTCATCCAAACGTTTTTATTGGCTGCTATCGGAGTAGGCATCGGGTTATTGTTGACGGGCGCAACGGCAATGGTGTTGCCTGCAGCCGTACCTTACCAAACGAACCTGAATTTTCTGGCAATCATTGCGGCTTTGTTGATCATCATGGCTATGGTCGGCGGCGCATTTTCAGTAAGGGCAGTAGTCAAAATCGATCCATTGAAAGCAATCGGATAGGAGTGAGCATATGAAATTAATCGAATTGATAGATGTATCCCGTTCATTCGGGGAAGGCGAATTAAGGATCGATGCATTGAAGTCAACCAATCTTGCTGTTGAAGCCGGAGAATTTGTTGCAATCATCGGGCCGAGCGGGTCGGGTAAAAGTACATTTTTGACCATTACGGGTGGCTTGCAGTCCCCTTCCGAAGGTCGAGTGCTGATAAACGGCAATCCCTTCAGTGATGTGAGCGAGAAAAAACGGGCAAAATTGCGGTTCGAGGAGATCGGATTCATACTCCAAGCCTCGAATCTGGTTCCTTTTTTGACGGTCCAGGATCAGCTGCATTTGGCCAACAAAGTCGACCGTAGCAAAGTGGACAAACAAAAACGGGACGAATTATTGAAAGAATTGGGTATCTTCGAATTGAAGAACAAATTTCCGAGTGACCTATCCGGCGGCCAGAGGCAACGTGTCGCCATCGCCCGTGCTCTCTACCATGACCCTGCTGTCATTCTTGCGGATGAACCGACCGCCAGTCTGGATACGCAAAAGGCATTCGAAGTGGTGGAGATTTTGGCGAGGGAAACAAAGATTAAGAAAAAGGCGACCATTATGGTTACCCACGATGAACGCCTGATAGATTATTGTGATAAAGTATATGTAATGAAAGACGGCATTTTGTCCCAAAGGTTAGGTAGCTGAAACAACAACGGGTTACAGAAAGGGAGGAAGAAATGATGGACAGCATCAAATTGTATTTCTTGACATTTTTTGTGTTCTTTTTAGTGGATATTGTCTGGTTGGGTGTTTTATCCAAAAATATTTACAGCAAGTATTTGGGTCATCTCATGGCTCCGAATGTCAATTGGGTGGCGGCGCTGATCTTCTATCTGTTGTTCATAGGCGGTCTCGTATTTTTTGTGATTCATCCGGCCCTTTTGAAGGAAAGTCTGCAATATGCCATTTTGGCTGGCGGTTTTTTCGGATTGATTGCGTACGCGACGTATGATTTGACTAATCTGGCCACTTTGAAAGATTGGCCGATCACGATTACGCTGATTGATTTGGCTTGGGGAACGTTTTTGAACGCAGCAACTGCCGGCATCACGTATGTTGCGGCACAAAGATTTCTGTGAGCAACCAAATTAGGCTAAGAGCGGATGGGGGAAGACCAATGGACATTTCAAAATTGGACAGCGAAAAGCTTTACTATTCTTTTGTGTCGGGTGCACAGGAGGTCATAAAAAACAAAAACAGCCTGAATGAAATCAATGTGTTTCCGGTCGCTGACGGGGATACCGGCAGCAATCTTTCTTCAACCATGCATGCGATCATCTTGGATGCAAAAATCTCTGGATCCGTCAAGGAAACGATGAACAGCATAGCCGATGCTGCTTTGACGGGTGCCCGGGGAAACTCCGGCATCATCATTGCGCAATACATAAATGGGATCTTTCTCAGCCTGATGGATGAGGAGACGATAACCATCCCTTCATTTGCGGAAACGGTCAAAAATGCGGTTCCTTATGCCTATCAGGCCATTTCCGATCCGGTGGAAGGGACAATCATCACCGTCATCCGGGAATGGGCAGATGCGGTTTACAGCCATAAAGACCTTTCGGCCAACTTCTCCGAATTGTTTTCAAAATCGCTGATCACGGCCAATAAATCTTTGGAAGCGACGACATCCCGTTTGAAAGTGCTCCAGGATTCCAAAGTCGTCGATTCCGGCGCAAAGGGGTTTGTCTACTTTCTGCAAGGATTTGCGACGTTTTTGCGCACCGGAAAGGTGGACTTGGAGGCCAACGATGAACCGGAAGATCTTTCTTTCAATGAGGAATTGATCCATAGCCAAGGGGAGATACACCATCGCTATTGTACCGAAGCCCTGTTGTCAGGGGATTCGATTGATCTGGAAGCATTGAAAGCGGAACTGGCACTCTACGGGGATTCCTTGATTGTGGCAGGCAACAACCACAAAGCCAGAATCCATATCCACGCCAATGCACCGGAGCAGGTATTCCAGGTTTTGCGCAAAAAAGGCATCATCCTGCAGCAGAAGGCGGACGATATGGTCAGACAGAACGAATCAGCCTTTGACCGGAAATACGACACTGCATTGATCACGGACTCGATCGCGGACATTCCGCAGGCAATGCTCGATCACTATCAAGTGCATATGTTGCCGCTCAACCTGAATTTTGACAACACCTCCTATCTCGATAAGGTGACGATGACGCCAGAACTTTTCTACCCTTTGTTGGAAGAAGCCATCGAATACCCGAAAAGTTCACAGCCGAATCCAATCGTTGTCGAGAAATATCTGGAAACCGTGCTTTCCCATTACGATAAAGTCATCATTTTGACTGTCGCCAAGGAGCAGAGCGGAACCAACAGCGTGTTCCAGAATGCCGTCTCGAAAAAACTGCATGAAGGCAAAAAAATTGCCGTGATCGATTCGAAACGGAATTCCGGTGCGGAAGGGTTGCTTGTCATGAAAGCGGCAGAAATGATCGCGGCGGAAACGCCTTTTGATGAAATCGTTGGAGCGATTGAACGGTTGAGGGACCGGACGAACATCTTCGTCAGCGTCAAAAACTTGAAATACATGGTGAGGTCCGGACGTTTAGGGAAAATTTCGGGCTTTGCCGCGATGTCGATCAATCTGAAGCCGGTCGTATCCATCGATGCGCAAGGCAAAGGTTCGATAGCCGAGAAGGCATTCAGCGAAAAAGGCAATGAGAAGAAGCTGTTCCGATTGCTGGAAAAAGTGAATGCACAGGAGAAGATTTCAAGGTATGCGATCGTGCATGCCAATAACCCCGAAAAAGCTGAAGCATATCGTGAGCGCAGTGTCATCCTGCTTGGCAAGGAACCTGAATATATCATGAACATTTCCACGATCGTCGGAATGAGCGCCGGAGTCGGCACTGTGGCGATTTCGTATATGTGTGAGGAGGAAGCATAAGATTTTCCCATGGTTCCCAAAATGACTAAATAAATAAGAAAAGCGGCTGGGAAGCTTCCCAACCGCTTTTCTTATTTATTTTTACGATATTTTCTCAATAATAAGGCGCCAGCGATTGAAATCCCGCTGATGGACAAGCCGGTCATCAGATAAGGGGTGCGGTACGTCAACGCGATGGTATGCTTGCCTGAGCTGATCGGCACCGCCAGCAGGCCATTCAGAGCAGTGGTTGTTTCTGCAGTTGCCCCATCGATCGTCACTTCCCAGCCTTCGCTGTAGGGAATCGTTGTCAACAAAATTTCATCTTCAGCCTCGATCATGACGGAACCTGTGATGTGCGTCTGGCTGAAAGAAGTGATTGTCATGCCTTCAGCCTGACGATCCGAAATGGTTTCCTCGAACAGAGCTTTGTTCAATTCGTAAAGTTTCAGGTCCTGTACCCGAATCGAGTCCTCGCGCAGTTCGATCGTGAAGGTGATGTTTTCACCCTGCTGGTTGCTTGCGATATTGATGACCTGATCGTTCCGGAAGGTCGTATAATAATCCAACTTCACATTATTCACATAAAGGGTTGCATCATCGTCGTCAATGCCCGCGTCCAGAATCAGATAATAAGGATTGTCGCTGGTAGGGGTGAACTGGAATTCGATTCTGGAGATTGCCCCATCCACAGACCGATAGTAGGTTGTGTTCTGTGCATCCTCAGCAGCGGATGTGACATTCTGGAAGACGTTGGAATCGAACGGACGCAATGAGAAATAAGGTTGGATGCTTTCCTGATTGTTGAAAGCATCCAACAGCTGTTCCTGCATCAATATGGGCTGATCCTCGATCAACTCGAGATCCAAGACACTTTCGGAAACCCCGAATGCCAATGACAACGCGTATGGATTTTCAAAGGTGGTGGTTCGGTCGGTTTCGGAATAAAGACCGTACTGGGTCATATCCGGGCGGGTGGAGTTGCGGTTCAAACGGTACACGCCGTCGTTGAGGTCATAAAATGTTTCCGGCAACTTCTTGTCCTGGATGAAATATTTCACGCCGAAAAGCGCATCCGTAAACAAAGTCCCGGTTGAGTATACGATAAAGCCGTTCCCATCCGGAAAGCCCAATGATCCGAACAAGCCGGGAATCTCCTTTTCAAAAGTGGAGCTGAAATGATTGATTCCTGCATAATTGGCTTGGAAACTGTCGTTTTTGGAGCGTTGGAACGTTTTTTCGATCCGGTAGAATGTGTCTTCGTGTGGCCGCACATCCGCCAGCATCGTATTCAGATTCGTTTGGTAATCGGCGAATTCGTCCTGCTTGACATAGCCCAAGCGAAACAGGTCGATGGCTGCATTTGCCGTCATCTCTGCGGTGACCACGAAAAGCAAAGCGTAGGTCAGCCATTTTCTGGGTTGGTCCCTGAGCATCAGCAACACGAGAACAAGGACGGAAATGACTGCTGTTATCAAAACCTGGACAGGCTCCAGAAATTCAAAATCCTTTTTCAGCACATAGATGGCAGTGGCTGCATTCGCGATCAAAAGACCGCAGGCCAGCGAAAAGGGAAAAGGGCGATAGGAACGCAATGCCCGAAAACCGTTCAACAGGAAAAAGAAGCAAACGGTGAACGAAAAACGGTAAGGGTACCAGATCGGATATTGTCCGGCATGCCAAATTTTATTCAGAAACTGGACGTTCATCGCCAGAAAAAAGAGGGCGGTCAGCGCAAGTGAGGTGAACCGTTCTTTTTTTGAAAAGGCGGGATGAAAAAAATAGTAGATGTATGCAGTCAGCGCGACAGTGCCGATAAAGAGATTGGGATGTCCGCTGGGCATCTGGTCAAAATTGAACGCTCCGACATAAAACTTCGAAACCACTTCGAAGGGATCATAGGCGAAACGCCAATCGATCAGATTGTTGACATAGCTTGCCTTGCTTCCCAATAGCGAGTAAAAGGTGGGCAGCAGCAGGACGGCGGCAAAGCCAGCTCCAAGCAAGGAATAACCGGTGAATCGGGCTGATTGGGTGAAGAAGTGCTTCAGCTGCGCCTTCAGGTTGTTCGGGCCGATAATCTCTTGTCTGGAAAATGCGAAAAGGTAATAGAAAACAAGGAAAACACAGATCATGAATCCGATGTAATAATTGGAAAACAGCATCACTCCGAGAAAGAAGCTGTAAGACAGACCACTTTCACTCGACATCAGTTTCTCCAAACCAAGAATGATAAGAGGCAGGAAAACGAGCCCGTCCAGCCACATGACGTTCAATTGATTGACGATGACGTAACCCATCAAGGCATAACTCAAGGCGAAGGATGGAACCAACAAGCCTTTGCCTTCGAACCGGGAAATCAACAGATGAGCAAAAGTCAGTCCTGACGCCGAAACTTTCATCAGGATCAAGATGGTCACCGCCAAGGGCAGCTGAGACTGCGGGAAAAGCAGAAAAATGAGATTGAATGGACTCATCAGATAGTAAGCCCACAGCCCCAACATCTCGCCGCCGAATGATTTTGTGAATGAAAAGAAAAGGGCGGAAGGATCGGACAATAAGGTGGTGCGGTAATAACTGAAAAAATCCACATATTGCTGACCGAGATCGACCGTCAGCAAGGTGCTGTTGCCGAAAGGATAAACGCCCATGGTGGCATAGATGACCATCATCACAAACAAGGGCAGTAAGAACGAAAGGAAAAGCATATTTTTTTGCGGGTATAGGGTTATGAAACGCTTCAGCATGCTGCACATTCCTCCTTAAAATGAAATTTTTGTGGCGTTCCTTCAGAGTCGCCTGACCATGAGTGAACGCTCGGGATAGTTGAAGCGAAAATTTCACAAGCGCTTCTGCTATTTTAGCATATCCCGCTGGTTTTATGAAGAATCTGAGGTTGTCTGGGCATATCCAACAAAGGCACATCTTTAAAAATTTATTGCGTCGTTTGTAATGCATGCTTTTTTTGCTATAATAGGTTGTCGAACTATGGTTTTAGGAAGGTGTAAAATTGGAAGATAATACCCAAAGCAAAAGAAAGAGAAAATCGCATATCCCGTTTCGCTTGAACCTGCTCTTTTTTATCGTGTTCTCGCTGTTTTCTGCGGTGATATTCCGGTTGGGATACCTGCAGATCGTTCGCGGAGATGAATTCGAAGCCATCGTGAAACGCACAGAAACGACACTTGTGACGGAATCAGTGCCGCGCGGTTTGATATATGACAGAGACGGCAACATCCTTGTAGGCAATGAACCTCAGCATTCCATAACCTACACCAGAGGAGCAAACACGACAGCAGAGGAAATGGCGAAGGTCGCCTCTGCATTGGCCGGTCTGATAAACGTCAGCATTGATGAACTGACGGAGCGTGATCAGAAGGATTATTGGATGGCTGTTAACAATGAAGTCATGTTGAAGCGTCTGTCGGATGATGAAAAGTTGTTGCCGGGTTCTGAATTGTATGAAGTGGAGCTAGCAAAAATAACGGCGGAAGACATCGCTTATTCTGATGAACAAAAAGAAATTGCCGCAATCTTTAAGCGAATGAACAGCGCGTATGCCCTGTCGACCACAAGCATCAAAAATAAGGATGTTTCGGATGTAGAACTGGCTCAGGTGAGCGAAAATCTGTCCGGTCTGTCCGGTGTGGATGTGGCGACAGATTGGGTCAGGATCTACCCAGAATCCGACTTGCTGAAGAGTATTTTAGGTGGAGTGACCAGTGAGAAAATCGGTTTGCCGAGCGACCAAGTCGCCACCTATTTGGCAAAAGGGTACGCCAGGAACGACCGCGTCGGAAACTCCTACTTGGAGCAGGAATACGAATCGGTGCTCTCAGGCACGAAATCGCAATGGGAAACGATCACGGATCAATCAGGTGAGGTTGTGACCCGGGAGGAATCCTACGAAGGAAAAGCCGGGGATAACCTGGTTCTGACTATCGATATCGATTTTCAAAAGGAAATCGAACAGATTGCTACTGAGTTCTTGAACAGCAATGTCGATTCCTATAACGACCGGGTGTACATAGTGGCATCTGATCCGAATACAGGTGAAATCCTGGGCATGACCGGGAAGCAACGCTCGACATCCAACGAAATTGTGGATGATGCATTGGGTGTCATCAATTCCAGTTACGGGATGGGTTCGGCTGTGAAGGGCGCGATGGTGCTTACCGGATACATGAGCGGTGTCATCAGCACGGACAACAATGTCCTCGTCGATGAACCGTTGCAATTCCAAGGTTCAAATCTGAAAAAGTCAGTTTTCAACCCGTCAATCGGCAGCCAAGTGGCGATCAACGACATCGAGGCGTTAGCCCGTTCATCGAATATTTATATGGTTAAATTGGCGATGCTGATGGGGGGGCAATCCAGCTATGAATCGGGAGGCACCTTGAATATTTCCGCAGACCTGATCGACGAGCTGCGCAGCTACTTTGCCCAGTTTGGCTTGGGTGTGAAGACGGGGATCGACCTACCGAACGAAGGCAGCGGACTGACCGGATTCGATCAGGCGGCAGTTAACGTAGTCGACCAATCATTCGGACAGTACGATCTGTACACGACCCTTCAATTGTCGCAATACATCAATACCATTGCTAATGGCGGCACCCGCTACGCGCCGCAACTGGTTTCGGAAATCCGCAGCACGGATGAGAACGGATCTTTGGGAGCTTTGGAAACCACCCTGGAGACAAAAGTAATGAACCAGGTCGATGTCGGCGCCGAAGCGATGGAACGTGTCCAACAAGGATTTTATCAAGTAACCCACAGTGCGAACGGAACGGCCTATTCAACATTCGGGAAGGATTCGAATAATGTTGCCGCCAAGACAGGTACGGCGGAGGCTTTCTATGACGGCAACAATGAGAACTTGAAGGGTGAAAGTGTCTTCAATTCCACCTTTGTCGGCTATGCACCCTTCGACAATCCGGAAATTACCGTAACCGTTGTGGTCCCTTATCTCAAATCGGAAACGGGTAGGGCTACACCGATAGCCAAGAAAGTTTTTGATGCCTACTTCAACACAGGGGATTACGCAGCAAAAGCCGAGTAACCAATCAACAGGGAAGCGACGATCAGCTGCTTACCACCAAATAAACACAAAGAAGGTGCCGGAACAAGGATGTTACAATCCTTGTTCCGGCACCTTCTTTTTTTTGCTGGGTTATTATTCCAGTGTGATCATATCGGCGATGACTTCATAGCCCATGTCCTGGGACAATTGGTACTCTCCGATATTTATTTTCATGACAAGATTCCGGTCATTCAGGTACTGTTCAAAGACAGCCCGATCGGTAATGAGTCCCGCACTGACCAGATTGTCGATGACGACGGACGTCGGTTGTCCGGAAGTGATGACAAACGTGACGGGCGTGTTTGCGGCAGGGGCAGCTGAACTTTCGGCAATGCTCGCTGTTTCAGCCGGTGCACTGGAGGACACTGCAGCTCCCTCGGCAGGAGCGCTGCTTTTGGCAGCCTCATTAAGTTGCTTCTGCAATTCCAATTCCGCCAAAGTACTTTCATATTTCTCTTGATAATCCGTTGAATCGGCATTTGCTTCTCCGTTGAAGGTGCTGCCAGGGAGTGCTTCCGGATAGAAGAGCTGGAAGCCGGCCAACAGTACGGCAGACAACAAAAAACCGATGGATATAAAACGAAGCTTTTGTTTGTTCACTTTATTTTCTCCTCTATACGATTGATTGCTCTATGTAGTTATCGACAACGAGTTGCACGGTGGTGATAGGGACGGACAGTTGCTCAGCAATCTCATCGAACGTTCTTCCGCTTGTATACAAAGTGATGATGTGTTGCTTAGTCAGATTGTGTACTTTTTTGACGGTCTGCGAATCTTCGGAAACGGGTACTTCTTTTCCCAATTCTTCCTCCACAGCGATGAGCCGTTGCTTCACTTCATGGATTTCTTCCGTTAATTGTAATGTGTATTCACTCATCTCATCGGCGAATTTGCGATCATTATCCTTAACGAAAAATGATGCAAACAGCAATATGATTGCGATTGTCAGTAAGACAATCACGATGGTCCATTGTTCCATCTTTGTCACCTCAATTCTTCTTTTTGACGCCTGATAACATTCTAATGAAATTCGCTTGTTTCTGCAACCTTATCTGGGATTTTATTGGCTTAAAGCTCAAAAAATTGGACTTGCGCAGAAGTTGTTCAAAAAAAAGTGGCATAATTTTTCCATAAGTGATACAATGAGAAACGCAGAAGATGATTCGATCTTCAATTTTTTTATGTTTGGAGGGAAGAATATGCGGTTAAATATTACATTGGAATGTACGGAGTGTAAAGAACGTAATTACTTATCAAAGAAAAACAAACGTAACAACCCGGACCGTCTTGAAGTGAAAAAATATTGTCCACGTGAAAGACGCGTGACTTTGCATCGTGAAACAAAATAATTAAAACGACAACAGGATATCCTGTTGTTTTTTTATTTTATCCGGAAGGATGTTTTCCAGAGTAAAAACGGCGTATGCGAGAACGCTTTAGGAGGGATTCTCATGAAAGAACAAATAAGAAAAGAGATGTTGGGGAGATTGAGGGATTTGCCGTCCCGAGATCGGATCCGGATGGAGCAAGAGCTGACGACAGCAGTCTGCAACAGCAACGAGTGGCGTGCTTCAAAGACGATAGGCGTCACATGGTCCATTTTTCCGGAAATCGATACGCACAAAATCATCCAAACGGGGCTTGAAGAAGGAAAGCGGATAGTCGTTCCCTATTCCGGCAAGGACCGCGTGATGACTTTTCATGAATACTCGCCGGATACTGCCATGTCAAGGAGCAAATTCGGCATCATGGAACCAGTCGACAAGCGTAACCCGGTTCCACCCGAAGCAATCGATCTGCTGCTTGTTCCCGGATTGGCATTTTCGGAAACGGGTTACCGCATCGGGTTCGGCGGCGGCTATTATGACCGCTATCTGGCTGCCTACAACGGGCATACCTTGTCGGTGCTGTTCCCATTCCAATTGTTTAAGGATCCTCATTGGGAAATCGAAGCCTTTGATGTGCCGGTCCAAAAGTTGTTGACGACAGCATTCTAGTATAAAATAGGATAATAATGGAAGGGAGTGTCATGATGCGGGCATATAATACCAAAAGATCCTATTTACCGGATAAATTTTCTGTAACACACTTGTTCTTGGCCATCCAGATCGTCATTTTTCTGTTGATGACTCTGAACGGGGGAAGCACCAACGTACTGACGCTTATCCTGTTCGGCGCCAAATTTAACCCAGCCATCGCACAAGGGGAATGGTGGCGTTTGATTGCGCCTATGTTCATCCATATAGGCTTCACGCACATTCTGGTGAACAGCATTACCTTGTATTATTTGGGTACGCAGATGGAGATTCTATATGGCTCTTTGCGTTTTGCGCTGATCTATCTCCTGAGCGGCTTGATGGGGAATCTCATGAGTTTCGCCTTCAACGATTCGATTTCAGCCGGCGCAAGCACCTCCCTATTCGGGTTGTTTGCCGCAGCCATCGTTCTGGGCCGTCAGTTTCCGCACAACTCCGGGATCCAACTTATGGCCCGGAATTTTACGATGCTGATTTTCCTGAATTTCTTCTTCGGATTTTTTTCATCAGCAGTCGATAATTTCGGGCATCTTGGCGGGGCACTGGGCGGAGCGCTTTCGGCTGTGTTCATCGCGATGCCGCGCACTGCCAAAAGCCAAAATGGATTGAGGCTTCTTTTTCTGGTCCTTTATCTTGTGAGCGCTATATTCTTTGCTTATTCGGGTTTAATGCGGACCGGTTTTGCGTTATACTAGATACAAATTGAACAATTGGAGGAAATGACGTGTATAAAAAATTTATCGGTATTGATTTAGGCGGCACTTCAGTGAAATTGGCTATCTTAACAGCAGAAGGGGATATCCAGCAAAAATGGAGCATCCCTACGAACATAAATGATGAGGGGACGCACATCGTACCTGATATCATAGCTTCAATCAAACACCATCTGGATCTCTACCAAATGACTGCTGAGGATTTTCAGGGCATCGGCATGGGATCTCCGGGAGCAGTGGACCGTGAAGCGGGTACTGTCGAGGGCGCTTTCAACCTGAACTGGAAAACGCCTCAGCCTGTACGTGAAGCGATCGAGCGTGAAATCGGCATCCCTATTTATATTGACAATGATGCAAACGTTGCCGCGCTTGGGGAAAAATGGCGAGGCGCCGGTGCGGATGATCGTGACGTCGTATTTGTGACACTTGGCACAGGTGTCGGCGGGGGAATCATAGCGGAAGGCAATCTGATCCATGGTACTGCAGGTTCCGGCGGCGAAATCGGCCACATGACTGTAGAACCAGGCGGATTTGACTGTACGTGCGGAAAGAAAGGCTGTTTGGAGACCGTCGCCAGCGCAACAGGCGTCGTCAAATTGGCACGCAAGCATGCGGAAGAATATGCCGGCAACGCGCAGCTGAAATTCATCATCGACGATGGCCAGGAGATTACTTCCAAAATGATTTTTGATTTGGCAAAAGAGGGAGACGAGTTGGCTGTCCTGGTAGTCGATCGCGCTGCCTATTATCTGGGTTTGGCCTGCAGCCATATCGGCAATCTTTTGAATCCGGCTTATATCGTTATCGGTGGCGGTGTATCAGCAGCCGGGGAATACCTTTTGGAGCAAGTAAGAACTTATTTTGCTGAATTCTCATTTCCGAACGTCAAGAAGACTACGCATATCAAATTAGCCGCACTTGGAAATGATGCCGGAATAGTTGGAGCAGCTTATCTTGCACTGACGGAGATCAGCAAATAGAGCCTGAACATTTTCGGGAAAAGAAAATGCGGGAGGATGGAGGGTGGCATGGGAAAAAGAGGACTAGCATGGTTTATTCTCTCACTCTCAAGTGTTTTGATTCTGGTGGCCTGTACCCAACGGTTGACATATCCCGACCAGCCTGACGCAAGTGAGCAGGATCTTTCCTCTGGCAGTAGCCTTTCGACGATTTCCAAGGATGAATTCCTTTATGCTGTGGGCTGGCTGGACGACAAAACTATTCTTGTAGCATTGGAATCAAATGGAGAATACGGTTTGTACAGCCATGACCTGCTCACGGGGGAAGACCAGCTGATCCGGGCTTTTTCAGACCGGCTTGTTTTTGCTGCGCTTTCCGCAAACGGCCAGCGGATGCTGGTCCAGGTCGCAATGCAACAAGGAAATAACGTCATGATGATCGACAAGTCAGGGAAATCACTGGCTGATTTTCATTTTTCTGAAGGTATTTTGAAGAGCGTTTCCTGGAATCCGACCAACGAAGGGCAGTTGTTCCTTTCAGTCCAAAAAACAATGGGCAGGTCCGTCAATTACCTTTGGGATATATCGAATGGCGAATGGATTGAAATGCCGGATACAGAGGATATGCCCGTTTGGTATTCAGAAAACATGTACCTCCACAAAAAAACGGGGACCGATGGCGCTTCTGTGCTGGTATTGAGTGACATTCGTTTTCCCGGCAAAGATACGGTCATCGATAGGGAAATACTCGCTTACGGACTGGAAGGCGAATCCGTATGGGTAGTGACACCTTCAGATTTCAATGAGAAAGAGTTGCTTGTCCTGTCTTACTATCCGCTTCTGATTACCCAAGGCTATGTTACCCTGCCGCGTATTCCCGATGGAACCGGACTTGTCATTCCGGAATTTACAAAAGGGAATGACTCGGATGCAACGTTTGCTGTCATCCCGAAACGTGAGCCGGAGAGCGTTGCTGGCATCAGCTTCGAACTTGCGAAGGTCGATTTTTCCGGCAACGCTTCAGAGGTGCTGACTGAAGTCGAGCGAATGGATCCGATTTCGGCATCGCCGGATGGGACCTACGTGCTATACGGAAAGCGTTATGAGTATCTGTACGATGTGGACCACAAGGGCTGGATACAATTGACGGAATAGAAAAAAAGTCGTTAAAACTGTAGCAATGCGCCTTCCACAAGTGTAAAATATGAGAGCAAGAGTATGGAAAGGATGGATTTATTTGAATTTAACTGGAATTGATATTTTTAATATCGCATTATGGATATTCATCATCGGATATGCCATTTATCAAGCTTATTTTTATTTCCAAAGAAAGAATGCGGCGACGACGCTGACTGCAGAGGAATTCAGAAAAGACCTGCGTAAAGCGCAATTGATCGATGTCCGCGAAAAAACCGAGTTCGATGCAGGCCACATTTTGGGAGCGCGGAATATCGCTTATTCAGCTTTCAAACAACGCTACCAAGAAATCCGCAAAGATCAACCGATTTATCTGTATGATCAAAATTCTATGTTGAGCGGGCGCTGCGCAGCAATACTGAAAAAAAATGGCTACAAAAACATTTTCATCCTGAAGGGCGGCTATGCCGGCTGGGACGGAAAAGTCAAAAAAGGCATCTGAGTCATTCAAAAAAGGTTCCCGGAATCAGCTAGTGGATTCCGGGAACCTTTTTGAATGGTGCTTATTACATATTTATGAACAAAGAGTACAAGACAGAAAGGATCGATCCGCCGACCATGGCCAGCAACATGATCCAGATGATGAATTTACTGAATTTATTGAATTTTGAAGAGGTAGCGCCAGTTTTCTTTATCAACATTATTCCCACCTTTTGTTTTTTACATGGCATAGTTTACAACAATAACATCAAAATGTAAACGTGGGGAATCCGGTAAAAGAAAAGAAAGCCATTATTTTCAATTGTTTGCTTTCCATTTAGGCGGATTTTTGTTAGGATTAAGATTATAGAATGATGTGTTTATCATGAAGGGAGAATTTATTTATGTCAAAACAGCAAATTGGCGTTGTCGGGATGGCCGTAATGGGCAAAAATCTAGCATTGAACATTGAAAGCAGAGGTTATTCCGTATCTGTATTCAACCGCTCCGGTTCAAAAACTGAGCAAGTGATCGCAGAAAATCCAGAAAAGAAACTGGTTCCCACTTATACGATTGAAGAATTCGTCGCGTCTTTGGAAAAACCAAGAAAAATCATGATGATGGTAAAAGCTGGGGAAGCAACCGACAAAACGATCCAATCGTTGCTGCCTCATTTGGATAAAGGTGATATCCTGATCGACGGAGGGAACACTTTCTACAAAGATACGATCCGTCGCAGCAAAGAATTGGAAAACTCAGGCATCAATTTCATCGGAACAGGCGTTTCCGGTGGTGAAGAAGGCGCTTTGAAAGGCCCATCAATCATGCCGGGCGGACAACGCGACGCATACGATCTGGTTGCACCGATTTTGGAACAGATTTCCGCTAAAGCTCCGGATGGCGAACCTTGTGTAGCTTACATCGGCAAAGGTGGCGCCGGACATTTCGTTAAGATGGTCCACAACGGAATCGAGTACGGGGATATGCAACTGATCGCAGAAGCCTATGACATCATGCACAAGTACCTTGGCATGTCAGTGGAAGAAATTGCTGCAGTCTTCATCGAATGGAACAAAGGCGAGTTGGACAGCTTCCTGATCGACATCACTGCTGACATCTTGACTAAATACGATCCTGAAACAGGGAAACCAATGGTCGAAATCATCTTGGACCGCGCCGGCAATAAAGGCACGGGTAAATGGACTTCCCAAAGTGCGTTGGACTTGGGTGTTCCGTTGCCGTTGATCACCGAATCCGTTTTTGCCCGTTACATTTCCGCTTTGAAGACAGAACGTGTCGCTGCCAGCGAAATTCTGACTGGCCCTGCTGTTACAGCTAAAGAGGGTCTTGATAAAGCAACATTTGTGGAGAGTATCCGCAAGGCACTGTACTTCAGCAAAATCATGAGCTATGCGCAAGGATTCGCGCAAATGCGCGTTGCCAGCGAAGAAAATGATTGGGATCTGAATTATGGCGAAATCGCAAAAATTTGGCGTGCAGGCTGCATCATCCGCGCGCAATTCCTGCAGAACATTACGGATGCTTACGGGAAGAATCCTGAGCTGCAGAACTTGTTGTTGGATGACTACTTCGTGGAAATCACGAAACAATACCAGGGAGCTGTACGTGAAGTGGTTGCTACGGCTGTGGTTGCAGGCGTTCCTGTACCGACATTCTCATCAGCAGTAGCTTATTTCGATTCATACCGTTCAGCTGTATTGCCTGCAAACATCATCCAAGCGCAACGCGACTACTTTGGAGCGCATACGTATGAACGCACAGACAAAGCTGGTTCTTATCACTTCGAGTGGGACAAAGAAGTGGAAGTTCCACAAGACTAAAGCGATATAGCGCCATTCTGGCCTACACTTATGTCATCCGAAGCCGTGCTTCGGATGACATTTTACTATCAGGATCATTTAATTAAGACTAATTCCCGACAGTATGTTAAAATAAAATGAAATTGTAATGGCATGTTGTTATTATTCAAATGAGACATTAGGGGAGAATTCTATGGAAAATAAAGACAAACAAAGAATATTGATTATCGAAGATGAAAAAAATCTGGCGCGTTTCATCGAGCTTGAGTTAAAACACGAAGGCTACGAAACGGAAATTTGCTACAACGGCAGAGCCGGCCTTGAAGCTGCCATGAATCAGGACTGGGATGTCATCCTTTTGGATCTGATGCTTCCTGAATTGAACGGCATCGAAGTTTGCCGTCGCTTGCGCCCGGTCAAAGATACGCCAATCATCATCATGACCGCCCGCGACTCAGTCATCGATCGTGTATCCGGTTTGGACCACGGCGCCGATGATTATATCGTGAAACCATTTGCCATTGAAGAACTTTTGGCAAGGGTACGTGCTTTGTTGCGCCGCATCGACATCGAAGAAGAGCAACGCAAGGTGAAGCAGACGACCGTCTCTTATCGTGATTTGACGATTGAAAAGGAAAACCGTGTCGTGCGCCGTGGCGACGAGCACATCGAATTGACCAAACGCGAATACGAATTATTGTTGATCCTGATGGAAAACATCAACGTTGTCCTTTCAAGGGATGTATTGCTGAATAAAGTATGGGGATACAAGACAGAAGTGGAAACAAACGTAGTGGATGTATATATCCGTTATCTGCGCAATAAAATCGATGTAGCCGGCCAAGAAAGTTATATCCAAACGGTTCGTGGCACCGGATACGTCATGCGCTCTTAATGCCATGCGCAGAATCAATTATATGCCCACCAAAAAAAGAGGAAATCCCAAGTCCATTCGCTGGAAATGGGGTTTTCTTTTAAGTATAGCTTTCTTCCTGCTGTACTTTCTGTCCGCTGTGCTGATGCTGAATGTCTACAAAGGCTATCAATACGACGAACAAAAAGATGACGCCGAGAATCTGCTGTCTTCGGTCCAATCAGCGCTGTCCGAAATCGATACGAAGCTGTCCGTCAACAGCGTCGAAAGCATGTTCGAGAAAATTTCTGTGTCCACTGTGACGAAGGGTCTCCAGTCTGTGGGCAATTACCCGTTTTTGGAGGATCTCAAGGACAGAGGGGCGAACATACGCGTATTCGATACAGATGGACAGTTGCTCTATGAGACGCAGAAGAGCTATACGACATTCATCAAAAATCCCGATACTTATTTGCGCGAGACAAAACTGAACGATCTTGAAGCGTTTGTCGCAGGCAGTCCGATCCTCAGCCAAGAGGACTCCTTCCTGTTGGGTTATGTCCAGATCGTTTTCCGATTGAATGATTATCATACAGTCGTCTCACAGATGACGCGGTATTTCTGGTTAGCCACGACAATCGTGCTCGTTTTGTCGGCGGCTGCCGGCTACGGAATCGCCATTTACTTCTTCAAGCCCATCAAACAGATGGTGGACACGATGGATGCGATCGAAGAGGATACGTTGTCCGAGACCCGCATCAAAATATCCAAAAGCAAGGACGAATTTACCGATCTTTCTGTCCATATCAACGGCCTCCTGGATAAGATGGCGCTTTACGTCACCCAGCAAAAGCAGTTTGTGGAGGATGTTTCGCATGAGTTGCGGACCCCCACAGCCATCGTTGAGGGGCATCTGAAATTGCTGAACCGTTGGGGCAAGGAAGATCCGCAAATTCTGGATGAGTCGCTTGCGGCATCCTTGACCGAGATCCAGAGAATGAAGACGTTGGTTCAGGAGATGCTGGATCTTTCCCGTGCGGAACAGGTCGAAATCCATTACAAAAATGAAGTGACGCCGATCCGGAATGTCGTGCTGCATACGTTCCATAATTTTAAGATGCTCTATCCGGATTTTGTGTTCAATCTGGATGATGATCTGAATCGCGAAATCTATGTGAACATCTATCGCAACCACTTTGAGCAAATATTGGTGATATTGATGGACAACGCCGTTAAATATTCGACTGACCGGCATGAAATCCATCTTTCGATTTCCGAATCCATGTCCTATGTCCAGATTGCCATCCAAGATTTTGGCGAGGGGATGTCCCAGGAAGATCAACAGAAGATTTTTTCGCGTTTTTACCGCGTCGATAAAGCAAGATCGCGCAACAAAGGCGGGAACGGTTTGGGCCTGTCGATCGCAAAAGAATTATTGGAAGGTTATAAAGGCGACATCACAGTCGAAAGCGTATTGGGACATGGATCTGTTTTCCGCATCCAGTTGCCGATTCTGAAGAATTATGTGCCGGATGAGGAATTGTAGGCTCTCGATTGGAGAACGCCCCTTATCCCTAAAAAGCCTGAACTACAAAAAAGCAGGAAGCGAACTCATGTGTGAGCCGCTTCCTGCTTTTTAGTTAGCTGAAATTAAAGTTTGGATTGTTTGCCTGCGTTGCGGCCTTTTTTGCCATCCGTCTGTTGATTCTTGGCGGACAAAGCTTTAACCGTTTGCGTGGGTGCTGAAGAGGAGGAAGCTGGTTTAGCCATTTTCACGTTCTTCTTGACCGGACGATCCTTCATTTCTTCTTCAACTTGCTTCTGGATTTTAGGTTTGATCATGTGATTCTGAAGGGCAGTCTGGGCTGCAGCGAAAATACCGCCAGCTAGCCAGTAAAGTGCCAAACCCGCTGGTGAAGACCATGAGAACATCAGAATCATGATCGGATTCATAAGCATCATCGATTTCATCTGTGATTTGGTTTCCTGAGGCATTCCGATTGTGGAAACGTAACCTTGGATCACATAGGCAACACCCGCCAGGATTGCCAACAACGGACTGCTTACACCAAGGTTGATGCCAAGGAATGTGCTTGCAGAAATTTCCGGCGTCAAATTTACAGCCTGATACATGGCAGTAAAAATCGGCATCTGGATCAGAATCGGTAAGCAACCGACGCCGCCTGTCATGCTGATGTTGTTTTCTTTGTACAAGGCCATCATTTCTTGCGAAACCGCCGCTTTTTCTTCAGGAGACTGTGCATTTTTTTGGCGGAATTGGATATCTTCCAATTCTGGTTTGATATACTTCATTTTTTCTTGCTGTACCATCGTTTTTTTGATCTGGCTAAAGTTCAAGGGCATGATGGCCAGACGGACAATGATTGTGATGGCGATGATGGCCAGCCCATAATTACCGTTAAGCAGTTCCGCAAGCATAACGATCAAATTGCCTGTAGGCACCACCAAATAGTCATATATAAAGCCAGTCGGGTTTTTATTCTCATCATATTGCATGCAGCCTGTAAGAACAACTAACAAGGCCATCATTTCCGCGGAAAGCAATAACTTCTTCTTAAGTTTCATCATTCACGTTCCTTTACAATTTTTCGATAACATTACCACTATACATGAAGGGGAAAATTTATTCAATTGGTTACGCGAAAACTTATGTAATTTTCAATGTTGGCGTCTTCATTGACTGCACAGGCATCGACTCTTCCGCTTGGCGAGGGACTGCGTTTGACCGCCGCGATGAAGGCGTCGATTTTATCGGTCGGTCCGACGGCTTCGATATAGACGCTTCCGTCATCCTCGTTCCTGACGATGCCCGAAACGCCGATTTGGTCAGCCACCATTTTTGTCATATAACGGAACCCCACGCCCTGTACCCGGCCGCTTACTGTCATCTTGATTTTCTTCATTCAGATTACCTCCAGATTCTAGAATCAGCATATGCTGCAGCTTTTTAATCCAGTTTACAGTCTTCGTCAAGAAGTTTCAATCCCGATACCTTGCACGGGAATAATTTTCGGGGCTGTGCTATACTTTTTAGAACAAAGAAGGTGATAGGATGTACCAGGTGATAAGGACTGAGGGAGAATATGAACCTTGGTGGTTTTTTGAAGATTGGATGGATTTCATTGTGGAATCGACAGATTATGCCGAATTCCAGGAGGCAGTCGCTGCTTATGAGCGGGCTGCGGAAAAACTATCAGCAGCTTATCCATTCCAAAAAACGAAGGAAGCTTATCTGACTGCCTACTGGTCAGACGGAGAAATCCGTTTTTGCGAGAATTGTGATGACGATGTGCAATTATATCATGGACTGATGCTGTTGCAGGACAGGAAAAAAGTGCATCAAGAATGACAGCCCAAATTCCAAAAAGTTTCTGTTGCCTGCGCTGACGGGGAAGAGAAGCTTTTTTTACGCGCTGCTTGATAAAAATAGCCTCGTAAAGGGTTTGTTTTGTAGTATAATGAACCGATACGGATAATCAACTGAACAATCTATTGACCACTGTTTTATGCAGATGCGCAGTGGTTTTGAGTAATTGATGGAAAAGGGGTTGGCATGTTTGGCGAAACGAACGACGACAACAAGAAAGAAAAAGAAGGCGACCGGGCAAAAGATATCCTATGAGCTTATCGGTGTGCTGTTTCTTTTCAGTTCAGCCTTAGGGATCGGACAACTCGGGTTTGCCGGTATAGCGCTGGCGAATTTTTTCCGTTTTTTTGTCGGCGAAACCTATCCGGTCAGTCTGGCGCTGTTTGGTGCCTATGGACTGTACCTGATTTTGAGAGGGAAAGAACCAAAAATAAGAAAGAACTGGCTGATCAGCGGCATCCTGCTTTATTCGGCGGCGCTGCTTTATCTCCATTCTCAGGCTTTTGAGAAAGTCGTCACTGAGGGCGCATCGGTCATATCCGTAACGCTTGCCCGCTTTTTGGTCGATGTCAGGCAAGCGGATACGGCTTCAGAGATGGGCGGGGGCTTGATCGGGGCAGCCTTCTATACCGGAACCCATTTTTTGGTTTCGCAATGGGGCACTTACATCATCATCGGCCTGCTTGTATTTTTTGGTACGGCGGTCATATTCGGCTTCACGACGCATGATGTCATGGAAGTCGTGCGCAAAGTTGCCTTGATCTTCGGGCACAACAGCAAACGAGCGGTGCTTTACACGAAAGATAAAGTGGCCAGCTCAATCATCGATTCGAAAACAGTGAAGAAACCGACCAGGTCAAATAGCGTTTCGACCGACAAGAAACCTTCAATAGTCGAAAAAGCCAAAAATCAGATCAAAAGCGAATCGGCAGCGAAGAAATTGATGAAGGAAGAAGCGGAAGCTTTGAAAGCATCAGAAAAAGAAACACTCGCCGAAAAAGAGCGTGAACCCGTTCAGCTGAAAATCGATAGCTTCCAGAAGCAACTTGAAAAAGCAGCCGAACACAAATATTTGGACAATGAAAAGAGCGCGTCAGCCCAACAGTCCAGGCTTGCAAAAACAACGGTTGGAGGCAGCGAGGAAGACAACAGCGGCGAGCTGGAGTTCGAAATCACTGCCGAACAGGAGAACAGGGATTACCATTTGCCGCCGGTCACTTTATTGAATGAAATCAAAGCGATCGATCAATCGAATGAATATGCGACAATCGAAAAAAATGTCAAAAAGCTGGAAGAGACGTTCGCAAGCTTCGGGGTGGAGGCCAAAGTCACGAAAGCGAATCTTGGGCCTGCCGTGACAAAATATGAGATCCAACCAGCCGTTGGGGTGAAGGTCAGCAAAATTGTCAGCCTCAGTGATGATTTGGCCCTGGCTTTAGCGGCAAAGGATATCCGTATCGAAGCGCCGATACCCGGGAAATCCTTCATCGGCATAGAAGTGCCGAACAGTGAAGTCAGCGTCGTATCCTTCCGGGATGTCATGGAAGGTCAAAAGCACACGGACAAGCTGTTGGAGGTACCGTTAGGCCGGGACATCTCGGGCGTCGTGCAAAGCGCGAATCTGACGAAGATGCCCCATCTCCTGATTGCGGGTGCGACCGGAAGCGGAAAATCTGTTTGCATCAACGGCATCATTACGAGCATCTTGATGAAAGCCAAGCCGAACGAAGTGAAGATGATGATGATCGATCCGAAAATGGTGGAATTGAACGTCTATAACGGGATTCCCCACTTGCTCACGCCGGTTGTCACGAATCCCCGCAAAGCGGCGCAAGCGCTCCATAAAGTCGTAACGGAAATGGAAAGAAGATATGAATTGTTTGCCGGTACCGGTATGCGTAACATCGACGGCTATAATAATCTGATTGTGGAATACAATCTGGAGAACGGGGAAAATAATCCTACGTTGCCATACATCGTGGTCATCGTGGATGAGTTGGCCGACTTGATGATGGTGGCCAGCAATGAAGTCGAAGATGCGATCACCCGATTGGCGCAGATGGCACGGGCTGCAGGAATACACATGATTTTGGCTACGCAACGGCCGAGTGTCGATGTCATCACCGGAATCATCAAAGCGAACGTTCCTTCCCGGATCGCGTTTGCTGTATCCAGTTCGATCGATTCCAGAACGATAATCGATGGCTCCGGAGCAGAGAAGTTATTGGGCAGAGGCGATATGCTCTTCCGTCCGATGGGTGAAAACAAACCGATCCGTGTGCAAGGGGCGTTCATTTCCGACGAAGAAGTGGAGCACATTGTCACTTTCGTCAAAAATCAGCAGGAAGCGAACTATGTCGAGGAGATGATGCCGACCGAAAATGTTGCGGTTGCAAGCAATGAACCGGAAGATGATCTTTTCGGGGAAGCTGTAGAATTCATCAGATCGGATGAAACGGCAAGCATTTCCAAATTGCAGCGGAGATTCCGGATCGGCTATAACCGGGCAGCGCGGCTGATCGACGAGATGGAAGCGCGAGGGATCGTCGGACCGGCTGATGGAAGCAAGCCCAGAAAAGTGAACATTAGCGAAGGCATATATGAAAATGATACGGATATACCCTACGATTCCGAGGTTTGATCCTAGCGATTCCGACAAATATATGGATATTAAATGAAAAAACGATTACAAAACAAGTCAATATTATTTATTTTTTAAAGAATACATGATATGATATTTTTTGTAAGAAGCTTGTACTTACAAGTTCAAAAAATTGAAGTTTATTGGAGGGGTCATGGTGAAGAAGCAAAAATATGTTAGTTTATTGGCATTAGGTTTAGGTGTCAGCACAATCCTGGCAGCTTGCGGCGGCAACGGCGACACGGCTGACAGCAGTGCAACAGGTTCCAGCACAGCAGAGGGAACGGAAGATAACTTCACTATCGCAATGGTTACCGACGTCGGCGGCGTGGATGACAAATCATTCAACCAAAGCGCATGGGGCGAAGAAAACGGCAAAGAAAAAGGAATCGATGGATATGATTATATCCAATCAAACGCCGATTCGGAATTTGTGACGAACTTGAACACTGCCGTAAACAGTAATTTTGATCTAGTATTCGGTATCGGGTACAAGTTGAAATCAGCGATGCAGGATGTGGCAACACAAAACCCGGATACAATGTTCGCCATCATCGATGATGTCATCGAAGGCGAGAACACGGTTTCAGTATCATTCAAAGACAATGAAGCTGCTTTCTTGGCTGGTGTGGCTGCTGCCAAAACAACCAAAACCAACCAATTAGGCTTCATCGGCGGACAAGAGAGCGTCGTAATCGATCGCTTTGAAGCTGGATTCATAGCTGGTGCCCAATCCGTTAATCCTGATATAGATGTAAAAGTTGAATATGTCGGCTCGTTCGGCGATGCCGCCGGCGGAAAATCAAAAGCTGCCGCAATGTACGCGAGCGGAATCGATGTCATTTATCAAGCTGCCGGAGATTCCGGAAACGGTGTATTCTCAGAAGCTAAAGATATCGTGAAAGCTGACCCTTCAAAAGAAATCTGGGTAATCGGCGTTGACCGTGACCAAACAGAAGAAGGTTTGTTGACTCTTGATGACGGCACTGAAAGAAACCTTACTTTGACTTCAACGTTGAAGGGTGTAGGCACTGCCGCTAAGGATATCGCTACATTAACGATGAACGGCGAATTTCCGGCAGGAGAAGTGTTGAATTTCGGGTTGGCTGAAGAAGGCGTCGATTTGACTGACGGCCAATTGAGCCCCGATGCGTTGACTGCTGTCAATGATGCGAAAGCAGAAATTTTGGAAGGAACGCTTGCTGTTCCGGAGTCTCCAGAAAACTAATCACGTTTTAAAATTTTATGAAGCAACTTGATTCCGGTTAGGATATTGAGTTGCTTCTCTTTTTTTGTGCGGACCGCCCCAGGAAGTTTCAAGTCCGCATAAAAAATGAACAAATGTTTAGGTTTCGTGACAAACAAAAGTGGATAGGAATTTGGAAATACTTTATAATAGGTGTGAAATGGTGTTTTACGGTATTATATTTTATAAGCGTGTCTCACTGCTGCATGAGGGAATGCATGCATTCAATATTAGTAAGGGGTGGAATCAGCATGACAGAAGAAAATTATGTCATTGAGATGATTGGCGTAACAAAAGCTTTCGGCAATTATAAAGCGAATGATGATATTTTTCTCAGCTTGAAAAAAGGTGAAATTCACGCTTTGTTGGGTGAAAATGGCGCAGGCAAGTCGACTTTGATGAATATTCTCTCTGGTCTTTTGGAGCCTACAAGCGGGACCATCAAGGTCAAAGGGCAAGAGGTCAAAATCAGTTCCCCGGGTGTTGCCGATAAATTGGGGATCGGAATGGTGCACCAACATTTTATGCTGGTCAAGGACTTCACGGTTACGGAAAACATCATTCTGGGCAGTGAGCCGAGCAGACTCGGTGTTTTGAATAAAAAGGCAGCCGCTGACGTGATTGCGGATTTGTCCAATAAATATCGCTTGGCAGTCAATCCTTCCGCCAAAATCGAGGACATCACGGTCGGAATGCAACAAAGGGTCGAAATCCTGAAAACATTGTACCGCGGGGCGGACGTCCTCATTTTTGACGAACCAACGGCAGTGTTGACACCCCAAGAAATTGACGAATTGATGTCGATAATGAGGGAATTGACGAAAGAAGGCAAGTCAATCATCCTGATCACGCATAAACTGGACGAAATCAAAGCAGTTGCCGACCGTTGCACGGTAATCCGCAAGGGCAAGAGCATCGGCACCGTCGACGTGAAGCAGACATCCCAGCAAGAACTGGCCGATATGATGGTGGGGCGTTCCGTTCTGTTCCGCACAGTCAAAAAACCATCCCAACCGAAACAGGCCGTGTTGGAAGTTGAAGGATTGACGGTTAAGGAAAGTCGTGGTCTGGAAGCCGTGCGTAATTTGAATCTTACTGTAAGGGCCGGCGAAATCGTCGGAATCGCCGGGATAGACGGGAACGGCCAAAGCGAACTGATCCAAGCCATCACTGGCTTGCGGAAAAGCGAGAGCGGAACCGTCAAGCTGAACGGCGAAACCATCACGAACTTGGCTCCGCGCAAAATCACTGAGTCAGGTTTGGGGCATATCCCTGAAGACCGACAAAAGTTCGGTCTGATCCTCCCGATGCGCCTGGATGAGAACATCGCCCTGCAGACTTATTATCAGGAACCTTACAGCAAAAACAGCTTCCTGAACGATAAAGCCATCGAGAGCCATGCGATTGAATTGATCAGAGAGTTTGATGTGCGGACCCAAAGTGAAAAATCGACGGCAGGTTCATTGTCCGGCGGGAACCAACAAAAAGCGATCATCGCCAGGGAAGTCGATCGGAATCCTTCTTTGTTGATCGCGGCCCAACCGACGAGAGGCTTGGATGTGGGGGCAATCGAATTTATCCATAAACGCTTGATCGAGCAAAGGGATAAGGATAAGGCGATCCTCCTGATGAGCTTCGAGTTGGATGAAATCTTGAATCTCTCCGATATCATCGCCGTGATGTTTGAAGGTGAGATTGTGGCCTACGTCAAGCCGGAGGAAACCTCCGAACAAGAACTGGGCTTGCTGATGGCCGGCTCCTCTTTGGAAAAGGCCCGGGAAGAATTGGAAAAAAACAAGGAAGAGGAGGGAAACCTTCATGAGTAATCAACAAGGAGCCACTCGCATCCAAGGGATTATCGTACCTTTACTTTCAGTCATATTAGGTCTGTTGATCGGCGCAATCGTCATGTGGTCTTTCGGTTATGATGCCATCGCAGGTTATTCCGCCATGCTGAAGGGCGCATTCGGATCGCCATTTTACATAGGCGAATTACTGCGTGAAGCGACCCCCTTGATTCTGGTCGCATTGGGTTTTGCGGTAGCCAACACAGCCGGATTCTTCAACATCGGTGTAGCGGGCCAAACCTTATTTGGCTGGTTGGCATCCGTCAGCGTCGCCCAGTTGCTGCCTGAATTGCCGAAAATCGTATTGTTGCCTTTATGCATTTTGGCTGGTGTTGCCGCTGGAGCTTTATGGGCGGGCATCGCCGGCGTTTTGCGTGCCTATTTCAATACAAGTGAAGTGATCGTCACCATCATGCTGAATCATACAGCTCTATACATCAACAACCACATCGTCAGGAATGTTTTGACGGATTCCGGAGACTCTACGGCCAGAATCACAGAAAATGCCAGTCTAAGGGTGCCGTTCTTATCGGAAGTGACGCGCAATTCGACGCTGCATGCCGGCATCTTCATTGCCCTCATCATGATTGCGGTAGTTTGGGTGCTGATGAAAAAAACAACGTACGGCTTCGAATTCCGTTCAGTCGGATTGAATCCTGATGCAGCCGATTACGCAGGGATGAACGCCAAGAAGAACATCATTTTGGCCATGTTGATCAGCGGCGGCTTGGCCGGTTTGGGGGGCGCAATGGAAGGTTTAGGGAATTTCCAAAATATGTTTGTTCAAGGTGCGATGCCTTCAGTGGGATTCGATGGCATGGCCGTCGCCTTGTTGGGCATCGGTAGTCCTGTTGGTATCCTCTTTGCTGCACTTCTGTTCAGCACGCTGAAAATCGGCGGAACGAGTATGCCACTTATGTCCGGCGTACCGGTGGAAATCGTCGATATCGTGATTGCGTCAATCATCTTCTTCGTCGGCGCGAGCTATATCATCCGACTGTTGGTCAACAAACTGTCCAAAGTCAATAAAAAGGAGGTGGCGTGAGATGGACTTGCTAGCGATTCTATCTATTATCGTATCCTCGGCTTTGATCTATTCTGCGCCTTTGATCTTCACCGGCCTTGGCGGAACATTCTCGGAACGGAGCGGTATCGTCAACGTGGGATTGGAAGGCACGATGGTCATGGGAGCCTTCTCAGCCATAGTCTTTAATCTGAACTACGCCGACAATCTTGGCAAGATGACCCCTTGGATTGCGTTGTTGGTGGCTGGGGCAGTCGGTATCTTCTTTTCGATCATCCATGCAGTTGCCACCATCAACTTAAGAGCGAACCATATCGTTTCCGGAACGGTCATCAATATGCTTGCACCTGCGCTGGCGGTGTTTTTGACTAAGGTTCTTTATGAAGGAAAAGGCCAAACCGCCTTCATCATCCAGAACTTCGGGAAGACCAGTTTCCCTATCTTGAAGGATATCCCGATTATCGGTCAGATATTTTTCACCAACACATCAGCTCCAGCTTATGCAGCGATCGCAACAGCGCTTGTCTGCTACTTCATCATCTTCAAGACGACTTTCGGCTTGCGTCTGCGTTCAGTCGGGGAACACCCGCAAGCGGCAGATACATTAGGGATCAATGTCTACGTGATGCGTTACGCGGGCGTGTTGATTTCCGGCTTTTTGGGCGGAGTGGGTGGCGCCATCGTCTCCCAGTCGATCAGCCTGAATTTTTCCGGATCAACGATTGCCGGTCAAGGATTCATTGCCATGGCTGCCATGATTTTCGGCAAGTGGAATCCTATCGGAGTGATGGGCGCGGCGATTTTCTTCGGCTTCGCCCAGAGTTTGGGGGTCATCGGCAGCTATATTCCGGTCATCCAGAATATACCTTCCGTCTATCTCCAGATTGCACCTTATGTCATTACGATCATTGTGCTTGTAGGTTTTATCGGTAAATCCAGAGGCCCAGCCGCTAACGGTACGACTTACATCAAATCAAAGTAATCTCTGACAGCAAGAAGGGTTGGCTCAAGACGAGTCAGCCTTTTCTTTTTGCGCTGCGCATGGGTCAGCGTGGACAAGGAAGGGCTTAATTGAAAAAAAGCCTGAACTAGAGTATAGTTTTCCCTATCGACAAATAAAATAGCTTACAGGACGTGAAATGGATGGAATATAAATTAAAGCAAGGCGTTACGGCCTATATCGAGCCTTCCGATAAATACAAAACCGTATTGATCCAGTACAAATTCAGGACGAGTTTCGGCGGGAAAACTGCTACGGAACGTTCTTTGGTGAAGAACATGCTTGAAACGAACAGCATGCAGTACCCAAGCCAAAGCGAAATGGATCTGAAAATGGCCAGCCTTTACGGTGCTACGTTGCATACGCAATCCCAGCGCTTCGGCAAGCAGCATGTCGTGACGATGAGTCTATCCGTTGTCAATGATAAATTCATCGGAGGCGACGATACACTTTTGGAAGAGGCGTTCGCTTTTCTGGAAGAAATCATCTTCAGGCCCAATGCCGAAGACGGCAAGTTCCACGAGAAGACTTTTTTGAGGGAAAAGGAAAATCTGCATAATTATTTCGAATCGCTGATCGAAGACAAGTCAGCTTATGCGCGCACGCGCTTGAACCAAGTGTTGTTTGAGGGGACGGATCAAGCGTATCAAGGCATCGGTGATGCCGGCTTCCTTGAGGATATCACCTCAGGCAGCCTGTTCGGATGCTATGAAGAGATGATCGGGTCGAATCAATTGGATATCCTCGTTTCGGGTGATGTAGCACCTGAACGGATATTGAATATATTGGCTGCCCAGAAGCTTTCGGACAGGAAAGAAACCGAAAAAGAGGTATTCTATTTCCGCGAAAAGGACACGGAACCCGTCACTTCAAGCGAAACCCAAGACATCAATCAAGGCAAGTTGTTTTTCGGTTTTTCTTCACCCGTCTATTACATGAATGACCATTATTTTGCCGGCTTGGTTTTTGATGGACTCTTTGGGAGCTTCCCGCATTCAAAACTGTTCCAGAATGTCCGTGAAAAAGAGAGTTTGGCTTACTCGGCTTCAAGCGGCTTGGACTTTCTGCGTGGGGTCATGACTGTCGGCACCGGCATCGAGTTCGATAAACGCGATCAGGTCGAGAAAATCGTTCTGGCGCAACTGCAGGATATGCAAGCAGGGGATTTCTCGGATGCCTTGATCGCTCAAACCAAAAGCATGCTGATCAACCACTACAAACAAAATGATGATTATCAGGGCAGAAGTTTGGCGAAGCAGTACCAGGATATCCTGATCATAGAAAATCCTCTTTCGCAGGAGCAATGGATCGCTGGCTTGAATGCGGTGACGAAGGAACAGATCATTGCTGTTGCGGAAAAAATGACTTTGCAGGCGATATTTTTCTTGAAAGGCGAGGCGACAGATGAATAAAGTACATTATGAGGCACTTAACGAAACCGTCTTTACGGAAGTATTGGACAACGGATTGCAGGTAGTATTGATTCCGAAAAATAAGTATTCAAAAACCTATGGCATCATCACCACCGATTTCGGCTCGATCGATAACCAGTTTGTTCCGATAAACGGAGACAAGGAAATCAAAATTCCGGACGGCATCGCACATTTCCTTGAACATAAATTATTTGAAGGCGAGGACCATGACGCTTTTGAAGACTTTGCGAAATACGGTGCTTCAGCGAATGCTTTCACTTCCTTCACGCGGACAAGCTATCTCTTTTCGGCAACGGACAACATCCCAGAAAATACGAACAGCCTGCTTGACTTCGTTCAAGACCCGCATTTCACGGAGGAAGGCACTGAAAAGGAAAAAGGCATCATCGCCCAAGAAATCCGCATGTATGAAGATAATCCGGGATGGCAACTTTTTTACGGATTGCTCCGTAACCTTTATCCCGAACATCCGCTTTCCGTCGATATAGCCGGAACGGTGGACAGCATCCAAGCGATTTCGCCGGAATTGCTGCAAATCTGTTATGACACGTTCTACCATCCGTCAAACATGAACCTATTGATGATCGGCAATTTCAATCCCGAAGAAATGATGGAAACCATCAAAAAAAACCAAGAAGCCAAAACGTTTCTTCCCGCAAAACCGATCCAGCGCACTTTGCCGCCGGCCTCGATCCAGGACATCATTCCGTACAAAGCAATCGAAATGGATGTGCAGCGTCCGAAAGTGATGCTTGGTGTGAAAGGTTTGGATGCGGATGTGACCGGAAACCAAGCCGAAAAATACAAAATCTATGGTTCGCTGTTGCTGGAATTGCTTTTCGGCCGGAGCTCCACGCATTTCATCGAGCTCTACGACAGCGGTTTGATCGATGACAGCTTTGGCTACTCCTTCAATTTGGACCGTTCCTTCCACTTTATGGCTGTCGAATCGGATACGGAAGAACCGAAACAGCTGGAAGATAAGCTGAAACGGATTCTCTTGGATTGGGAAACGGATGCCAACCTGACGAATGAAAAATTTGATCTGCTGAAAAAGAGCATGATCGGAGAACAATTGCAGGCTTTCAATTCCCTGGAATACATCGCAAATCACTACAGCACGCTGCTGTTTTCAGGAGCGGAACTTTTTGAAGTCGTTCCGTTGATCGAAGAAACCAGCCTGGAGGACATCCGCAGATTCGCCGAGGGCTATCTCAAGGAACAAAGCATGAGCACCTACGCGATCCTCCAGAAGGGAGCAAAACAGCAATGAAAGCTGCTTTGGTGACGGGGGCCTCCGGCGACATCGGGACCTCCATCGCAAGGGATTTGGCCGGTTCAGGCTGGTCGCTTTACCTGCATTATCATTCCAATCAAGAAAAAATCAAGCTGCTGCTGGCGGAACTGCAATCGGCTTATCCCGATCAGGAATTTTATCCGCTTTGCCTCGATTTGACCGATGAAGCTGGTCTTTCGAAACTTGCTGATCACATTTTCTCGCTCCAAGCGATTGTTTTTGCGCACGGCAAGACGGAATATGGGTTGCTGCAGGATATGACGTCCCTGCAAATGGACGTCTTGTGGGAAATGCATGTCAAAATGCCGATCCTGATCATCCAAGCGCTACAGGAAAAAATCGCCCGCTCGCGCAACGGCCGCATCGTCTTCATCAGCTCCGTCTATGGAGAAGTCGGCAGCGGGCTCGAAGTGCTCTACAGTACCGTCAAAGGGGCGCAAATCGCCTTCGTGAAAGCCTACAGCAAAGAAGTAGCCTCCCTGGGAGTGACAGTCAATGCCATCTGCCCGGGAGCGATCGATACGCAAATGAACGCTCATCTGGAAAACGATGAAAAAGAGGCTCTTCTTGAGGAAATCCCGCTGGGGAGAATGGGGAAACCGGGTGAAATCAGCTTTTGGGTATCCCAACTTCTGAAGGAAGACAGTCGCTATATGACGGGACAGGCCATTTACGTGTCCGGCGGATGGCTCAAGTAAAACAGCATTGGAACTCCCGGTGAGGGAATTTTATGGTATAATATCCAGGGTAACTTCGGGATTTGCAAGTGAAGGCAGGTGAAGAAATGGTTCAAGTTGGAGAAATCCTAAAAAGTGCTAGACTGACCAAGGGATATACGTTGGATGATCTACAGCAGATGACTAAAATACAGAAACGGTATTTGATTGCGATAGAAGAGGGCAATTTTGAGATTATGCCTGGCAATTTCTATGTGCGTGCCTTCATCAAGCAATATGCAGATACTGTGGGCTTGGATGGCGAGCGCTTGTTGGGGGATCATGCAAGTATGATTCCGGAAATACACGGGAGCACCCAAGCGGAGGATTCCGGTTCTTTTTCTCCCAGTCGCTCCGAGACTAAAAGAGCTTCAAAAAAGACGAATTTTAATTATGGCGGCTCCGTCCAGAGCCAGTTGCCTACATTTCTGTTGGCTGTGTCGGTAATTGCCATCGTACTTGTGGTCTGGAGGGCTACATTGAACGATGACGATGAGCAGGTTCAGATCGAAGTGGCTTCGAACATCAGCCAAACAACTATGGCATCGCAAGCGACGGTTCCTAGCGGCACAGAGCAGGCAGACAGCGCCGTTGTCGCAGAACAAACAGCGCAGGTGAGCTTGGTTTCGTCTGCCGATGGGTATGCGGAATATGACGTCACCAGTTTGTCATTGCCATCAGAATTGAAAATCTCGGCTGTGGCAGGAGGCAGTTCCTGGATCAGCGTAAGCGTGAACGGAATCGTCCAAGAGCCTTCCGGCATCGTAGGCAGTGAAAATCCGTTGACGGTCATTCTGCCGTTGAATACTAAGGAGATCGAAGTGGTAGTCGGCGTCATGCCGGCAACAATCATCGAACTGGATGGGACAATTGTCGCGATGCCAGCCGATCATCAAGAGATTCAGACCCAAACCTTATCCTTTACCGTCAAAGGTGCAGAATAAGTCAGGGTACATTAAAGGAGTTGCAGAAGTTGAATTTACCTAATAAATTGACAGCGTTGCGGATTGCTATGATTCCGTTGTTCATGATCATCACTTTGGTTCCTTTCGATTGGGGTACGCTTGCGGTTGCCCAATCACAGATTGCCGTCAATCAACTTGTCGGAGCCATCATTTTTGCCCTCGCCAGTTTTACGGATTGGCTGGATGGTTATATCGCCAGAAGGGACGGCTTGGTCACCAACTTCGGGAAATTTGCTGATCCATTGGCGGATAAGATGCTTGTCGCCACCGCCTTGATCGTACTTGTCGGCCAAGGGCTGGCTCCATCGTGGCTCGTCAGCATCATCATCAGTCGGGAGTTGGCGGTCACAGGCTTGCGCCTCTTGCTTGTGAAGGAAGGCGAAGTCATGGCAGCAGCGTGGCCGGGGAAAGTCAAAACAGCGACACAAATGGTAGCCATCATTTTGTTGTTCTTGGATAATTTTCCTTTTCAGGCGACCGGCATCCCAGTTGCGGATATCATGTTGTATCTTTGCTTAGTCTTCACCATCTACTCAGGGGTGGATTATTTCGTCAAAAATAAACATGTTTTTGTCGGATCCATGTAGTTTTTATAAATAAGAAGGGCTGGGTTGCATCAGGTTGCAATCCGAACAAAAGGAAACGCGATTCTTTTGTGCCCTTCTTTTTTCTTTATCTTTTTTATGCTGTTGCATTTTTTATTTTGTTTGAGCGAATACTATGGATGTGAGGGATTAAATATGAATGCAGAAATCATTTCAGTCGGAACGGAATTGTTGATGGGGCAAATAGTGAATTCGGATGCGGCATTCATCGCCAAGGAACTGACCGGTTTGGGCATAGACTCCTATTTTCAGACGGTTGTAGGCGATAATCCGGGGAAAATAAAAGATGTGATAAAAATAGCTGAATCACGAAGCGACCTGTTGATTTTTACAGGAGGTCTCGGACCCACCCAGGATGACTTGACCAAACAGACCGTGGCGGCTCACCTCGAGGAAGAGCTTGTCATGGATGAAGCAGGATTGGCGCATATCCGGCAATGGTTCGATCGTTCGGGAAGGAGCATGACGGAAAACAATGAGCTTCAAGCTTTAGTGTTCAGGAGCGGGATTGTCTTCCCGAACCCGATTGGACAAGCGCTAGGCACCTATACCGAAAAGGATGGGAAAGGTTATTTGCTGCTGCCGGGCCCGCCAAGAGAACTTGAGCAGATGTTCCTGCAATTTGTGAAGCCGTTCCTTTCCAGCAAGTATGAAGATCAGCAAGTCATCTCATCGAAGACGCTTCGCTTTTTCGGAATCGGAGAATCTACCTTGACAACGGTGTTGGATGAACTGATCCGCAATCAGACCAACCCGACGGTAGCTCCATATGCCGGGAAATACGAAGTGACCTTAAGACTCACCGCAAACGCTGCAACAAAAGCAATCTGCGGACAGCTATTGGATGAAAAAAAAGCGGAAATATTGGCGCTCGTCGGGGAATATTATTACGGTGACGGCGACGAATCCAGCCTTGCCGAAGTGGTAGGGAAGAAATTATTGAAGGGAAAAAGAACCATCAGCGCGGCTGAAAGCTTGACCGGAGGGCTTTTTCAAGCCGAACTTGTCAAGGTTCCCGGCATAAGCGAGGTCTTCGCGGGCGGCGTCGTTTCTTACCAAGAAGGCGCTAAGCAACAGGTCCTTGGCGTTCCGGAAGACATTCTCGAGACTTACGGAATGGTCAGCCCGGAGTGCGCGGTTGCGATGGCGGAACGTGCGCGCGACCTGTTTGATACTCAGTTGGCCATTTCTTTCACGGGCGTTGCCGGGCCTGATCAACTGGAGAACAAGCCAGCCGGGACGGTATGGATTGCCTTAAGCCAAAAAAATGGACCGACTGCCGTCCAAGGCTTCCAATTTTCCCGCGATCGCCTCGGGAACAGGGAACAGGCGGTCATGCAGGGGTTTGATATGATTCGGCGGTATTTGATGGATTCTGATTTTGAAAAATAAAAAACGAACATCTGTTCACTTTATTCTTGCTTTTTTGTCCGGAACAGGATAGTATTACGTTGTGGTGTTAATGCATGCAAATGAAAGCTTGGAGGAAACAATAGATGGCTAATTTAAATGAAAATAGACAAAAAGCCTTGGATGAGGCTCTGAAAAAGATAGAAAGAAATTATGGCAAAGGTTCCGTCATGAAGCTTGGCGAAAAGGTGGACACGCAAATATCCACTGTACCAAGTGGTTCGTTGGCTCTTGATGTTGCGTTGGGCGTAGGCGGCTATCCAAGAGGCCGTATCATCGAAGTGTACGGTCCTGAATCATCAGGTAAAACAACGGTTGCACTGCATGCGATTGCCGAAGTGCAAAAAAAGGGCGGCGTTGCTGCCTTCATCGATGCTGAGCATGCTTTAGATCCAAAATATGCTGCAGCTTTGGGTGTGGATATCGATGAATTGTTGCTTTCCCAACCGGATACAGGTGAGCAAGGCCTGGAAATCGCTGATGCTTTGGTTTCATCCGGGGCTGTCGACATTGTGGTCATCGACTCGGTTGCCGCATTGGTTCCGCGTGCTGAAATAGAAGGCGAAATGGGAGACTCCCATATGGGTCTGCAAGCACGTCTGATGTCGCAAGCTTTACGGAAACTGTCCGGATCGATCAACAAAACAAAAACGATCGCAATCTTCATCAACCAAGTCCGTGAGAAGATCGGCATCATGTTCGGCAATCCAGAAACGACGCCAGGAGGAAGAGCGCTTAAATTTTACGCTACTATCCGTCTGGAAGTCAGAAGAGCGGAACAGATCAAGAGCGGGACAGAGATCATGGGTAACCGCACAAAAATCAAAGTAGTCAAAAATAAAGTTGCGCCGCCATTCAGGACCGCTGAAGTGGACATCATGTATGGGGAAGGCATTTCCCAAGTCGGCGAAATCATCGATATGGCCTCAGAGAAGGATATCGTCAACAAGAGTGGCGCTTGGTATGCCTACAAAGGGGAACGCATCGGCCAAGGCCGCGAAAATGCAAAAAAATTCCTGACTGAGCATCCAGAGATGAGAGCTGAAATCGAGAAACTTGTCCGTGACGAATACGGCATAGGCGATAAAAAAGCGGTAGAGGCAAAAGAAAAAGAAAAAGGCGAGCCGGTTGAATCGGTCGATCTGTTGGACGAGTAAAAAATATTTTTCAAGAGGCCAGGACCAAAATCCGGGCCTCTATTTTTTTTCAAAAGCGGAAAAAAGGGCAATATTGAAACAGGTTTGAATGTATTTTGGTTATGTTACCGTTTTATCGTTGACATGTCAGTATTCTACGTTTAGAATGAATTTATGTGTATCGCTTCATTCTGCACATTGTAAAACTAATTTTTATTCATTTTTTTTGACAACAAAATTAAATAGATACGGAGGTGAAACTATGGATATATGGACTTTAGCCTTCGCTATCATAGCTTTAATTTTTGGTGTCGTTGTCGGATATTTATATCGAAAATCGAATCACGAAAAAGAAATAGCTGGTGCCAAAAATACCGCTTCCCAAATTCTTGAAGATGCTCGTAAAGAAGCAGAAACAACTAAAAGAGAAGCTATGTTAGAGGCGAAGGATGAGAACCACAAATACCGCTCAGAAATAGAAGATGAATTGCGCGAACGACGCGGTGAGGTTCAAAAACAAGAAAATCGATTGATCCAAAGAGAAGAAAATTTGGATAGAAAAGATACCAGTCTTTCGAAACGTGAGCAATCTATCGAGTCAAAAGAGGATAATCTTGTCAAAAGACAAAACGCTTTAGTTTCTGAGGAAAATCGCATTCAAACATTGGTGGAAGAGCAACAACATGAACTGGAAAGAATCGCTACCTTATCACGTGAAGATGCAAGAAACATCATCATGGACGAAACGGAAAATCAACTTTCGCATGAAATTGCGGTCATGATCAGAGAATCCGACCAAAAAGCGAAAGATGAAGCAGATCGTAATGCGAAAAACATTATCCTGCAGGCAATTCAAAGAAGTGCAGCCGATTTAGTTTCGGAAGCAACAGTTTCAGTTGTTACACTGCCTAACGATGACATGAAAGGCCGGATCATTGGCCGCGAAGGAAGAAACATTCGGACTTTGGAGACCTTGACAGGTATTGACCTGATCATCGATGATACGCCAGAAGCTGTCGTGTTAAGCGGATTTGATCCTATCCGAAGAGAAATTGCGAAAATGACTTTGGAGAAATTAATTCAAGATGGACGTATCCATCCTGCGAGAATTGAGGAAGCAGTTGAGAAAGCCCGTAAGGATATGGATGAACGCATAAGAGAAATCGGCGAACAAGCAACTTTTGAAGTTGGCATCCATTCTTTGCATCCTGATCTGATTAAAATTTTGGGACGTCTGCATTTCCGCACTAGTTATGGACAAAATGTCCTGAACCACAGCATCGAAGTCGCAAAACTTTGCGGCGTAATGGCTGGGGAACTAGGCGAAGACATCAATCTGGCCAAACGTGCAGGTCTGTTGCATGACATCGGAAAAGCTCTCGATCATGAAATAGAGGGTTCACACGTTGAAATCGGCGCAGAAATCGCCCAGAAATACAAAGAAAATCCGGTTGTCATCAATGCAATTGCCTCACATCATGGCGATGTTGAAGCAAACTCAATCATATCAGTATTGGTCGCATCTGCTGACGCTTTATCTGCTGCTCGTCCGGGCGCAAGAAGTGAATCTCTGGAAAACTACATTCGTCGTTTGGAGAAACTGGAAGGAATTGCAAACAGTTTTGAAGGCGTAGCAAGCAGTTTTGCTATTCAAGCAGGAAGAGAGATCCGCGTCATGGTCAAGCCAGACCAACTTGACGATTCTCAAGCTATTCGTGTAGCTCGTGAGATTAGAAAGAAAATCGAAGAAGAACTAGATTATCCGGGACACATCAAGGTTACGGTTATACGCGAAACAAGAGTAATTGAATATGCCAAATAATGAAATACCAAACGGGACATCCTATTGTCCCGTTTTTTGCTTTTTATGGATATCCCGGTTGATTGGCAATGGTGCAACGGCTTATCTAAACAGACAAAATATGTTACTATAAAAAGACTAGAATTTAGAGAAGAGGCTGAAGATGAAAGTATTATTTATTGGGGATGTCGTAGGTTCAATCGGCAGACAGATGCTGCAGGATACACTCCCACAACTGAAGAAACATTACCGTCCGCAAGTGACCATCGTGAACGGGGAGAATGCCGCAGGCGGCAGAGGCATAACGGAAAAAATTTACAAAGAATTCTTGCAGACCGGTGTCGATGTCATCACCATGGGGAACCATACGTGGGATAACCGTGACATATTCGAATTCATCGGAACAGCCAATAAGATGATCCGTCCGGCAAATTTCCCGGAAGGGACGCCTGGCATCGGTTGGACGATCATAAAAGTGAACCAACTGAAATTGGCTGTGGTGAACCTGCACGGCCGTGTCTTCATGAACAGTCTGGATGACCCTTTCCGCAAAGCGGATGAAATCCTGGAGCAAATACGGAAAGAAACGAATTGCATCTTTGTCGATTTCCATGCCGAAACGACCAGCGAAAAACAAGCGATGGGCTGGTATTTGGATGGGCGCGTTTCTGCTGTGGTCGGTACGCATACGCATGTACAGACAAATGATGCGCGTATCTTGCCGGACGGGACAGGCTATCTGACGGACGCCGGAATGACCGGGGCTTACGACAGCATTTTAGGCGTCGAAAAAGAAATCATCATCCAGAAATTTCTGACACAAATGCCGATTCGGCATGAAGTGCCCGAAAAAGGCAGGAAATTGCTTTCCGGGTGCTATATTGAAATCAATGATCAGACCGGCAAGTGCGTAAAAATAGAGAACATCGTGATCAATGAAGATCGCCCATTTGGAGGGGAATTCTATTGACCCAAGAACTGCCTATCGAAGGCCCGGCAGAGGCAGAATTGAACAGACTGATCGAAATGCTGAAAAAAAATGAAGTGATCGTCCACTATCAAGAGGCCGAAGAAAACACAAAAGACAATCGGGCGCTGGAACAATTAGTCGAAACCATCAAAAGCAAGCAAAAAGAAGCCGCGGCTTTTGAACATTATGCTAAGCCGGCAGCGGCAGAAAAAACAGCCGCTGAATTAGCGGAGCTGAACAAGCAATTGAAGGACAGCATAGCAGTCCAACAATACCGCGATGCTTTATGGGATGCCAACGAACTATTGGAAAATGTCATCAGCATCATCCAACGCGGCGTCGATGACGCTATCGAAAAAAAGGAAGCATGAGTACTGAAGAGATCTATTGATTGAGGTGAAAAAATGCCACAGAAAACTAAAAACACGCCCATGATGGAGCAATATTTATCCATAAAAGAACAGTATCCGGATGCGTTTTTGTTCTACCGCTTGGGCGATTTCTATGAATTGTTCCATGATGATGCCATGAAGGCCGCAAAATTACTGGAAATCACGCTGACGAGCCGCAACAAAAATGCCGATGAGCCGATTCCCATGTGCGGGGTTCCCTATCATGCTGCAGCGGAATACATCCGAAGACTCGTGGAAATGGGGCACAAAGTTGCCGTTTGCGAACAGATGGAGGATGCCAAACTAACAAAAGGCATGGTTCGGCGGGAAGTCGTCCGGGTCATTACGCCGGGTACATTTCTGAATGAGAACGGCAGCGAAAGCAAGACAAATAATTACTTGGCAAGTGTCATCCAAAACGAAGCTGGAGGGTACGCGCTGGGATATGTCGATATCGGAACGGGGGAACTGAAGGTCACCCTCCTGACCAACGAGGATGCCGTATTCAACGAGCTCCAGACATTGCCGTTCAAAGAGATCGTATTGGATACAAAGACGGCTGAAGGCCTGACGGAAAAGTTGGAAAAACATTTTGGCATCCTGGTTTCTGTCCAAGGAAAGCTGGTTCCGGAAACGGACTTCCACGATTTGGTTGCGGAATTGCCGCAACAGTCGGAAAAGGATGTGCTTGTTCTGTTGTTGAGCTATCTTTCGGATACCCAAAAGCGCAGCCTGTCCCACCTCCAGAAAGCCGTCGCCTATCAAACAGATGCTTTCCTGAAAATGGATACCTATGCGCGGCGCAACCTCGAGTTGGCTGCATCCATCCGGACGCAGCAGAAGAAAGGCAGCCTATTGTGGACGCTGGATGAAACAAAAACGGCTATGGGCGGGCGCATGCTGAAACAATGGCTTGAAAAGCCGCTGATCAACCTGAGCGACATACTCGAAAGGCAACGGAAAGTGGAATCATTGGTCAATCACTACTTTGAACGAATGGACATCAACGACGCTTTGACATCGGTTTATGATCTGGAACGTTTGGTAGCCAGAGTATCGCTCGGCAATGTCAACGGCCGCGATCTGATCCAGCTGAAAACCTCTCTGCAGCAGATTCCTGGATTGGTCCAAGCCATCGCTGCAATCGACGAACCGGATGTTTGGCAGGATGTCATCGACAAGTTGGAAGCTTACCCCGATGTCATCGAACTGATCGAGCGGGCGATTACGGATAATCCGCCTATCCAGATCACGGAAGGCAACATTATCCGTGATGGCTACCATGAGCAATTGGATCGCTACCGCGATGCGATGAACAACGGGAAGCTGTGGATAGCGATGCTGCAAAAAGAGGAAAGAGAAAAGACCGGCATCAAAACGCTGAAAATCGGCTACAACCGCATTTTTGGCTATTACATAGAAGTGACGAAGGCGAACCTTGCGGCGCTGCCTGAAGGCACATACGAGCGCAAACAGACGCTCGCCAATGCGGAACGTTTCGTCACGCCTGCATTGAAGGAGAAAGAGACGCTCATTTTGGAGGCTGAGGAAAAGTCTGTCGAATTGGAGCATGAGCTGTTTGTCGCTTTACGGGAAGAGATAAAAGGCTACAGCCGACAGTTGCAGGCACTTGCCAAACTGGTGGCGGAGATCGATGTCCTGCAGTCGTTCGCTCATGTCAGCGAAGCCTATCATTTTTCCAAGCCCGAATTGAGCAACAGTGACCGTAATCTGTCCATCAAAGAAGGGCGCCATCCGGTTGTGGAACGCGTAATCGGCAAAGATAAATTTGTGCCAAACAGCATTTCCATGGACAAGGACAACCATATCCTGCTGATCACCGGGCCGAATATGTCAGGTAAGAGCACCTACATGCGTCAGGTTGCGCTGATTGTCATCCTGGCCCAGATGGGTTGTTTTGTTCCGGCCGAGCAAGCCCATTTGCCTATCTTTGACCAAATCTTTACCCGCATAGGCGCGGCTGATGACCTCTATTCCGGTCAGAGCACGTTCATGGTAGAAATGGTCGAAACGAACCAAGCGCTGCGATTCGCCACCGATAAGAGTCTGATCCTATTCGACGAAATCGGCAGGGGGACGGCAACGTATGACGGCATGGCCTTGGCCGAAGCGATTCTGCGTTACATCGATCGCACAATCAAAGGCAAAACGCTGTTTTCGACGCATTACCATGAGTTGACCCAACTCGAAGCCGATTTGGCGGGGACCAAAAACGTCCATGTAGGGGCGATCGAAAAAGACGGAGAATTGGTGTTTCTGCATAAACTGATGCAGGGGCCTGCAGACAAAAGCTATGGCCTGCATGTGGCCAAATTGGCCGGAATGCCCAATGAATTGATCGCAGAAGCACAGATCATCCTCAATTCATTGAATGAGCAGCATGTGCTGCATTCCGGGCCGGATGCGGCTGGTCAGGATGATACGGTCGAACAATTGGCGCTGTTCCAGGAAAGCACGATGCTTCCGAACGAGAAGCACGTCCTGGATGAATTGTCGGACCTGGCGCTGGAGGATTGCACACCGATGCAAGCCATGCTGATGATAGACAGTTGGAAGAAGTTGCTGAAATCGCAAAAAAAGTAGGTGAGAACGATGGCCAAAATCAGGGAGCTTTCCCAAATATTGACGAACCAGATCGCTGCCGGTGAAGTGATCGAACGCCCGGCGTCGGTCGTTAAGGAATTGGTGGAGAATGCAATCGATGCGAACAGTACGCAGATTGATGTTTTCATCGAGGAGGCGGGATTAAAAAAGGTGCAGGTCACCGACAACGGCGATGGCATCGCGGTGGACGAGGTGAAACTTGCCTTTACGCGGCACGCGACCAGCAAAATCTACACGCAGGATGATCTTTTCCGTATCCACTCGCTGGGATTCCGGGGTGAAGCTTTGCCCAGTATCGCTTCTGTTGCAAAAGTTTCGATCGAAACGGCTGTCGCTGATCAAAGCGGCACCTACTTGTCCATAAAAGGCGGCGTCATCGGAGAGGAAAGGCCGAACAAATCCCGTAAAGGGACCACAATCATCGTTGAAGACCTTTTCTTCAATACGCCAGCCCGGCTGAAATACATCCGTTCCCTGCAGACTGAATTGTCGAACATCACAGACATCATGAACCGGATCGCCTTGAGCCATCCGGAGATCGCTTTCCGTTTGCATCATGAAGGAAACCAACTGCTGCATACAGCTGGCAATGGCGATCTGCGTCAGACCATCGCGGGCGTCTATGGGACAATGACGGCCAAGAAGATGAAACGGATCGAGAACGAAAATCTGGATTTCAAAGTGAAAGGCTACATCAGCTTGCCGGACACGACGCGGGCAAGCCGCAACTACATCACCTTGATACTGAACGGGCGCTTCATTAAAAATTACGCCTTGAACAAAGCCATCATCGATGGCTATGGATCCAAGCTGATGGTCGGAAGGTATCCGCTCGCTGTCATTGTGATGGAGGCGGATTCCCTGCTTTTGGATGTGAACGTCCACCCTTCAAAAAAGGAAGTCAGAATCAGCAAAGAAAAAGAGCTTGGGGAATTGATCGAAAACGCAATCACTGCTGTTTTGCGGACGGAAGAACGCATCCCGAGCGGCATCGAAAATCTGAAATTCAAACGCCAAAGTCCGGCTGAACCGATCCGGACCGAGCAATTGAGCGTCTCTTTCCGGTCATTCGATCATGAGCTTGTGCAAGAAACGGAAACGAAGCTGCCGGCGACAAGCGAAAATGAGGATTTCCGCTCTTTGGAGACAGCATGGGACAACAGGCCGGTTCATAATGAAAACGACGAATACATAAAGCCCTTTACAGATTCCGCAGAGACCGAACCTCGTGAAGACCTTCCCCTTGCAAGTGAAGAACAAGAAGTTTACGATGTTCCGTTAAGTGACCAGCCAAACCAGGACCGCAATGAACCAAGCGCGCCTTTCCTGTCCGGCGAATCCAAAAATACGGCTGCCCATGAAGAACCGATCATGAAAACCGTCCAGAAAGTCGAAGCGGAGGCAGAGAAGGGACCAGCGAGCAAGCGGCCGTTCCCCGAGTTGCACTTTTTCGGCCAGATGCATGGTACTTACTTGTTCGCGCAGAATGAAAATGGCCTCTACATCATCGATCAGCATGCTGCTCAGGAACGCATCAAATATGAATATTACCGTGAGGAAATAGGCAAGGTTTCCACCGATCTCCAAGGTTTGTTGATACCAATCATGCTGGATTACCCGGCGAACGAATTTCAGCTGATCCAGGAAAGCCGCGAGGTGTTGGAATCGATGGGCCTGTTCCTGGAACCATTCGGCCAGAACAGTTTCATCGTTGAAAAGCATCCTGCCTGGTTCACGCCGGGTGAAGAGGAAGACATTTTGAAGGAACTGGTGGAGATGTTTTTGGCTGAAGGCGATATCTCCATCAAAAAGCTTCGGGAAGCAACGGCCATCATGATGAGCTGCAAGCGCTCGATCAAAGCGAATCATTTCCTCAGTGACAAAGAAGCGCGTCAATTGTTGGTCGATCTTGCCGAAACGGATAATCCCTACAATTGCCCGCACGGCCGGCCGGTGCTGATCCAATTCTCCAATCAGGATATGGAAAAGATGTTCAAGCGGATCCAGGATCCGCATTGAGAGCGTATCATTTCTTATTTCTGCTTATTTATTGTAAAATCAGGATAGTTAAATAGCAGATAGGAGTGGAAAAAATGGTGCAAATCAATGATATTTCCGAAATGATGGGTGAGCTGAACAAAGAAAGTTCGATTCAGGCTTTAGGCAGCAAAACGGGCGTTGATGCAAGCATTCTTCCGAAATTGGCTGTCGTTGCAATTCCCTTGATCCTACGGGCATTAAGCAAAAACGCAGAGTCAAAAGCAGGAAAAGATTCCTTATCAAATGCATTGGAAAAACACAAAGGTCAGACCAAAGACGTCACCTCCGTCGAAGACGTGGTCAAGAAAGTCGACACGGATGATGGCGATAAAATATTGGATCATGCCTTCGGGGACAAAGATAAGGTCGTGGATCAGATTGCTGCCCAAACAGGCATCAGCAAATCCGAGATTGCCAAAGTTTTGGCTTCCATGGCGCCGATGATTCTGGGCATGTTGGCGGACAAAAAGGATGCTGATGGATTGGATTCTGACGGTGTGGCCAAACAGACCGACATCTTCTCCAAACAAGCTGAAGAAGCAGCCACGAAAAATTTCGACATCACCGATCTCTTCCCTAAGCAATCCGGAACGACGACGCCAGCTGCAACGGGCGGATTGGGCGGCATTCTGGGAAGCATTTTGGGGAATCTGTTCTGATCCAAAACTGATATTAAGCGCTAGCGAAGCGGAACAATACTTTTTTGTTCTGCTTTTTTGCATTTTTTGATATACTGGAGCAATGAAAAGAGAGGGGTCTGATACCAAGATGGACAATAAAGAGGAACAATTGAAGCGCTTGACGCCTTTACAATATGAAGTGACACAGAACGAAGCTACGGAAAGGCCTTTTTCCGGCGAGTACGATGATTTTTACGAGAAGGGCATCTATGTTGATGTCGTGAGCGGAGAGCCGTTGTTCAGTTCTGCGGACAAGTACGATGCAGGCTGCGGGTGGCCTTCTTTTGCAAAACCGATTTCCACACTGAAAGAGCTGGAAGACCGCAAGTTGATGCGCAAACGCACAGAAGTCCGCAGCGCTCAAGCCGACTCCCATCTGGGGCATGTTTTTGAGGACGGCCCAGCAGAGTTGGGCGGCCTGCGCTATTGCATCAATTCGGCAGCCATGCGCTTCGTTCCTTACGATCAATTGGATGCGGAAGGCTACTCTGAATACAAACAATTATTCGAATAAGCAGCAAAGGAAAGTCCCATGGCTACCGGCCCTGGGATTTTTTGTTGCTTGCGCCTGCCAAACGAATGTTCGCGCACGGAAGATGACGCAGCGGCTGTCATTTCCGTTCCGTTTTATGTTATGATAGAAAATGAATGACAATCAGGAAATGAAGAGTAGGAGCCAAATGATGTACGAATATATAAAAGGCAAATTAGTTTATGTGGGGCCGCTTTATGTGGTGCTGGAGAACGGTGGCATCGGCTACCAGTTGCAGGTGGCGAATCCTTTCCGGTTTTCCGGAAGCCTGAACCAGGAGATAACGTTTTACATCTATCAGGCGGTCCGCGAAGATGCGATCACACTGTTCGGCTTCAAGGACTACACGGAAAAGCAGTTGTACTTGAAATTGATCAGCGTCTCCGGAATCGGACCGAAAAGCGGCTTGTCGATATTGGCGAGCGATGATCATCTGGGTCTGATCCAAGCGATCGAAACGGATAATGTGGGGTATTTGGTGAAATTCCCGGGTGTAGGCAAAAAGACCGCCTCGCAGATCATCTTGGACTTGAAAGGCAAACTCGGCGAATTGCTGCCCGATACGTATTGGATGGAAGAGCATCCGGTCCACGAAACTGCTGGCGCACAGTCTGCTGTCTTGACGGAAGCTTTGGAGGCTTTGGCCGGTTTGGGATATTCGGACCGTGAAGTGAAGAAAATACTGCCGACATTGGAAAAAGAAAACTATTCCAGCGCAGAAGAAGTGCTTCGTACGGCGTTCAAGCTACTTTTAAAAGGGTGATATAGATGACAACTGAAAACAGAATCGTTTCCGGAAATACGGAAGACCTGACAGAAGATTTGATTGAAAAAACATTGCGGCCGCAAATGATGGCGCAATATATCGGCCAAGACAAAGTGAAAAATGAATTGAAAGTGTATATCCAGGCCGCGAAAGCGCGAAGTGAAGCCTTGGATCATGTGTTGTTGTACGGGCCGCCCGGGTTGGGGAAAACGACGCTGGCGATGGTCATCGCCAACGAATTGGATGTCCGCATCCACAGCACGAGCGGACCTGCAATCGAGCGGCCAGGCGATTTGATGGTATTGCTCAATGAACTGGAAGCGGGGGATGTCCTCTTTATTGATGAAATCCATCGCTTGCCGCGGATCGTGGAAGAGGTTTTGTACTCTGCCATGGAGGATTATTATGTGGATATCATCATCGGGCAAGGTCCGACAGCCCATCCTGTCCACTTTACGCTGCCGCCGTTCACGCTAGTCGGTGCCACGACCAAAGCCGGCAGTCTTTCGGCGCCCTTGCGTGACCGGTTCGGGATCGTTTCGCGGATGGAATATTACAGCCTTGAAGATCTCAGGCAGATTGTCCATCGCTCTTCGGATGTTTTGTCTACAAAAATCGATGAGTCAGGCGCGGTCGAAATCGCACTGAGATCCAGAGGCACCCCGCGTGTTGCCAACAGGCTGCTCCGCCGTGTGCGCGATTTCGCCCAAGTCTATCGCGATGGCCTGATCACGAAGGAAATCGCCGACAAAGCTTTGTCCATTTTGAGCGTGGACAACAAAGGGCTTGATGACTTGGATCGGCAAATATTGACGACAATGATCCGATTCTATAATGGTGGCCCCGTCGGTCTTTCGACGATAGCCGCCAACATCGGCGAAGAAATGGAAACGATAGAGGACATGTACGAACCCTATCTGCTCCAATTGGGCTTCCTACAGCGCACCCCGCGCGGTAGGGTAGCGACCCCTATGGCGTATGACCATTTGGGGATCAAGTATGATACAGAAAAATAAGTGAGGTATTTTATCAATGAGGACAAGTGATTTTGATTTTTATTTGCCGGAAGAGCTGATTGCGCAGACACCGCTACTGGATCGTTCGTCATCCCGGCTTCTTGCCCTGGACTCCAAGACTGGAGAAATTACGGACAAACATTTCACCGACATGGTGGAGGAACTTCAGGACGGTGACGCGCTGGTATTGAACAACACACGTGTGCTGCCTGCGCGACTGCATGGCATCAAACCGGATACCGGCGGGCATATCGAAGTCCTGCTTTTGAACAATATCCAAGGGGATGAGTGGGAGACGCTCGTCAAACCAGGTAAACGGGTCAAAGTCGGGACAGTGATCTCTTTTGGGGATGGACGCTTGACGGCCGAAGTGACGCAATCGTTGGATCACGGGGGCCGCATTCTGAATTTCAAATATGACGGCGTATTTTTGGAGATACTGGAATCGCTAGGCGAAATGCCGTTGCCGCCATACATCAAAGAGACGCTGGATGATCAGGAACGTTATCAGACCGTATACGCCAAAGAAGTCGGCTCCGCAGCTGCCCCGACAGCAGGGCTCCATTTCACGGCCGAACTGCTTGCGGACGTGGCTAAAAAAGGTGTCAAGATCGTCTATCTGACCTTGCATGTGGGCTTGGGGACTTTCCGTCCGGTATCGGTCGATGATATTGCCAGCCATGAAATGCATTCGGAATTCTACCAGCTGACGGATGAGGCAGCGCAAGCGCTGAATCAGGTCCGCTCCAACGGCGGCAAAATAGTGGCGGTGGGTACGACTTCTGTGCGGACACTGGAAACGATCGGCACGAAATTTGATGGGGAAATCAAGGCGGACAGCGGATGGACCAAAATTTTCATTTCGCCCGGCTATTCATTTAAGGTTGTCCAGGGCATCATCACTAATTTCCATTTGCCGAAATCGACCTTGGTCATGCTGGTCAGCGCTTTTGCCGGCAGAGACAACGTGTTGGCTGCTTACGAGCACGCAGTCAAAGAAAAGTATCGATTCTTCAGCTTCGGCGATGCGATGTTCATCAAATAGAAAAAAACCTTCAGGAAATTAATCCCTGAAGGTTTTTTTCGGTTTCTCTGCCGTCTTTAGAACGAACTATCGGTTATTTATGGGAGGCCGTCTTCGGCATCAACGCAGAAACAAGAACTACGATCAGCGCGGTAAAGATACCCGTCATGGTTGCGATCATAAAGTCATAGCTGCCGCCGGATAAGGCGCTGCCCAGATAAACAGATACTTGCCCTAAGATAAATCCCCAAAAAATGATTGCAATATATTTCATGTCGTTTACACCTCTTCTCGAAATTCATTTTATCACTTTTTTTGGAGATGACAAGCATTACTTGCCCAACGACTTTTTCGCTTCTTGGATTAGGATGGGTACGCTATAATGGTAATATTGATTAGAAAAAGGAGGTCTCAGACATGTCTTTTGTGCATTTGCAGGTCATCAGTGCCTATTCTCTTTTGCAGACGACTACCCGAATAGAGGATTTGGTGCGCAGCGCCAAGACAAAAGGCTATCAGGCCATCGCATTGACGGACCAAAATGTCCTTTATGGTCAAGTCGACTTCTTCAAAATTTGCAAAAAATATGCTATCCAACCCATTCTGGGGATCCAACTGGATTTTCCCGGAATCATCAGCAAAGATCGCACCTTTCCTTTGGTCTTGTTGGCGAAGGATTTTGAAGGCTACAAAAAGTTGATGGCTTTGTCGACAGTCAGGAATCAGGACGCTTCGGATAAGGAATTGCTTTCCCTTTTGGAGGATGATTCCAGCCGCATCATCGCGATCACCCCAGGAGAAAAGGGCGAGATCGAAAGCTTTTTGAACGGAAATGATCAGGAGAATGCCAAAGCAGCCAGTTTGGCCTGGAAAAAAATCTTCACCCACGGCAATTTTTATTTAGGCGTTCAGCTCCACGAGAAAATGAAACCGATCATTCCGCAATTGAAGAGTTTATCACAGGCAACAAACATTCCGACAACAGCTATGCATGATGTGAGATATCTGGAACCGAGCGACAATTTCAGTTGCCGTGTCCTGAAGGCGATCGAATCGAACGAAAAGGTGGATCTGCAGTCGGAAGCTTTGGATGGCACGTATTACTTGCCGTCCTGCGGAGAAATCGAAAGGAAATTCCGGGAAGCCGATTTGGTCGAGTCGGCTGAAACGACCCAGAATATTGCGGACGAAATCGAAATCGATCTGCCGCTGCATCAGTCGCTGCTGCCGCGCTACCCGCTGCCGGCCGGGACGACGCCGCAGGCATACCTCAGGAGGCTCTGCGAAGAAGGGCTGCGTCAGCGGATCGCTGTCCCGGATGCAGCATATGAAAAACGCTTGGCATACGAATTGGAAGTCATCCATGAAATGGGCTTCGATGATTACTTCCTTATCGTTTGGGATGTGATGGCGTATGCCCGAAAAGCGAAGATCATGCCGGGAGCCGGCCGGGGATCTGCCGCCGGTTCGCTCGTGTCATACGTCCTGCGCATCACCCATGTCGATCCCATCAAATACAATCTGTTGTTTGAGCGGTTTTTGAACAAAGAACGCTACAACTTGCCGGATATCGATTTGGATTTCCCGGATAACCGAAGGGATGATATTTTGCATTATGTCCGGGACAAATACGGTTCGGACCACGTCGCCCAGATAGCCACATTTGGGACGTTGGCCGCAAAAATGTCTTTGCGGGATACCGCCAGAGTCTTCGGACTAACGGTTGCGGAGGCGCAAGCCTGGTCTAATGCAATCCCGAATCAATTGGGCATCAGTCTGGCTGAGGCAAGGCAGAAATCGAAAGAACTGCAGAATCTGATCAGCGCGACGGATGTGAATCGCCTCCTGTATGAGACTGCCGAAAAAATCGAAGGCGTTCCGAGGCATGTTTCCACTCATGCGGCAGGCGTCGTCATCAGCGACAATCCGTTAAGGGACATTGTGCCTTTGCAGAAGAAAAACAGCAATCTGTATCTGACGCAATACACGATGGGCAACATCGAAGAAATCGGCTTGCTCAAAATGGACTTCCTGGGGCTGAAAAATCTGACGATACTGAACGATGCGGTGCAGTTGGCCAGCGATGCGCACAAAGAGAGCATCAACATTTTGGAAATACCGATGGATGATGATCTGACGCTCGATATATTCCGAAGAGCGGATACGAATGGGGTGTTCCAGTTTGAATCCCCCGGCATAAAAAATGTGTTGCGCAAGCTCGGGCCGGAATCGATCGAAGATATTGCCGCCGTCAATGCGCTTTACCGGCCGGGTCCGATGGAACAGATCGACCTCTTCATTTCGCGGAAAAAAGGGCTGACCGAAATCGATTATCTCCATCCTGATCTGAAATCGATCCTCGAGGTAACCTATGGGGTAATGGTCTATCAGGAACAGGTCATGCAGGTGGCTTCCCGGATGGCTGGCTTCAGTTTGGGGGAAGCGGATATCCTCAGAAGAGCGATAGGCAAAAAACAAAAATCGGCCATCGATGAAGAAAGAAGACACTTTATTGAAGGCTCGCTGCAGCAAGGCTATTCCGAGCAGACAGCCGAGCAAGTGTATGACTACATCGAGCGGTTCGCCAATTACGGGTTCAACCGTTCGCATTCGGTCGCCTATTCTTTCATAGCCTACCAACTTGCCTACATGAAGGCGCACTTCCCGGAAGCATTTTTCGCAGCTTTGCTGAATTCCGTCAACCAACACTCGGATAAGATGAGGGAATACTTCATCGAACTGAAAAGGCGCAACATCAGCATTTCCTATCCGGACATCAACACAAGCAACTGGAAATTTGCACTGCAGCAACAGACGATCCAATTCGGCTTGGGCGGAATCAAAGGCCTCAGACGCGATTTTATCCAGGAGATCATCAAAGAACGCCAAGGTCATGGGCACTACAAGGATTTCGTTCAATTCTTGAGAAGGATCCATCCGAAGTGGCTGAAGAACGAAAACATCACGCCGCTCATCTATAGTGGGGCGTTCGACAGTTTCGGGCATTCGCGCGCGACGCTGCTTGAGTCGCTGCCGGGTATGCTGAACAGCATCGATTACAGCGGAAACAACATCGATCTCTTTTCGATACTGGAACCGAAATATGTTGAAACGGAAGAACTGCCCCTGTTGGAATTGCTGGATTTGGAAGAGGCTGCGCTGGGCCATTCTTTGAAAGGCCATCCGATCGATCAATTCGGCAAATTGTACAACAACGGTGCAGTTGTGTACGTCACCGAGCTGGCTTACGACAAAAAAATGCGGACGATGGGACTGATCAAAGACATCCGAAGAATCCAGACAAAGAAGGGCGACCCAATGGCATTCGCAAACATGACAGACAGTACCGGTGAAATCAGCATCACGATTTTCCCCGAGTACTATATCCGGTTCATGAAACTGCTGAAAGCAAACCAGTTGCTTGTCGCCGAAGGCAAGCTGGAGCGGTCGAAACAAGCCGAAAAAACGAATTTTTTGGTCACGCATATTTGGGATGCTGAAGCCTATCAGGAAATGATGGGTCAAAAAAAGGAGAATGTCTTCATCCGGTTGACGGCGGAAAACAACACGTCTGAATTGTTCGGGAAAATGTATCGGATCCTGAATAAGCACCCGGGGGACCATCCTGTCATCCTGTACAACGAAGCCAAAAAACAAACGATGCGCCTGACAGCTGAAAATTGGGTCACCATTTCGGCCGATCTGCTTGAAGCGTTGCAGGCTATTTTTGGGAATGGAAATGTTGCTGTCAAATGAAAGTTAAAAGTTGATATCCGGATACTGTTTTCATAAAAGCGAAAGCTGCCTAGACTTGTTCAGCCGTTTTGGTTGAGCCTTAGTGTGTCGGATTCGTCGGAGGAGGGCGGTAGTAATAACAATTTGTCCGAATGTGGCGATATTCCGGACAAAAAGCCCTTATTTTTCATTGTTTCTTTTTTAACAATCAAAAAAACGTGAAATTAAAAGACATTTTCATAAAAAGATGATAAGATAGTGAAGGACAAATTCAAAAAATATTTAATGCATGATTTTTTTGGAAATTGAGAGTTTTTAACTTTATTGATGAGGTGAAGTCTAATGAAACGTATTGCAGTTTTGACAAGTGGTGGAGATGCACCAGGAATGAATGCCGCCATTCGCGCCGTTGTGCGCAAAGGCATTTATGACGGTTTAGAAGTATATGGCATCAATTATGGCTATGCAGGTATGGTGGCTGGAGATTTCCGTCGTCTGACGATTGATGATGTTGGGGACACAATCAGCCGCGGGGGCACAATTTTATATTCTGCCCGCTATCCGGAGTTCGCAAAACGTGAAGGACAGCTTAAAGGGATCGAGCAGTTGAAGAAATTCGGCATCGATGGCCTGATCGTAATCGGGGGGGATGGATCCTACCGTGGAGGAGCAGCGCTTACTAAATTAGGCTTCCCGACAGTAGGTATTCCAGGAACAATCGATAATGACATTCCAGGAACAGATTATACGCTTGGTTTTGATACTGCGATCAATACAGTATTGGAGTCTGTGGATAAAATCAGAGATACTGCAACAAGCCATATCCGTACATTCGTTGTTGAAGTAATGGGCAGAAATGCCGGCGACATCGCTTTATGGACTGGTATCGGCAGTGGCGCGGAATCAATCGTCATTCCCGAAAAAGAATTTACGATGGAAGAAGTAGTCGCTGAAATCCAGGAAGGCAGAGCACGCGGCAAAAAACATACGATCATCATGTTGGCTGAAGGTGTAATGTCAGGAAATGAATTTGCGGAGAAACTTTCCAAATTCGATGAATTCCACACACGTGTCACTGTTCTGGGCCACGTGCAACGCGGCGGATCTCCATCAGCGAAGGACCGCGTATTGGGAAGCATCTTCGGTTACAATGCCGTTAAAATGTTGGAAGAAGGCAAAGGCGGAATCTGTGTAGGCGTCAAGGGCGATGAAGTTGTTTTCAACGACATCATCGATACACTTGAGAACCAAAAACACTTGCCATTATTGTCGCTTTACCAAATCAACAAAGAAATTTCTTTCTAACGAAAAGTTGACTTACGTTTTACAAAATATAAAATGAGGTGCTTATTTTCTATGAAAAAGACAAAAATTGTATGTACGATCGGGCCTGCCAGTGAATCTGTAGAAACACTCGTTAAATTGATGAATGCAGGCATGAACGTTGCCCGCTTGAACTTCTCGCACGGAGACTTTGAAGAGCATGGCGCTCGTATCGTCAACATCCGCGAAGCATCAAAAATTACAGGCAAAATGTGCGCTATCCTTTTGGATACAAAAGGACCTGAAATCCGTACAAACAACATGAAGGACGGCATCGTGTCGTTGATCACCGGCGAAACAGTAAGAATCTCCATGACAGAAGTTGAGGGTACGAAAGATAAATTCTCTATCACTTACCCAGAATTGATCAACGATGTTGTTGTCGGAAACCACATCCTATTGGATGACGGCTTGATTGACCTTGAAGTGACTGAACTTGACAAAGAGAACAATGAAATTGTTACTTTGATCAAAAACTCAGGCATCCTGAAAAACAAAAAAGGTGTCAATCTACCCGGCATCAAAACAAACTTCCCTGGTCTTACACAAAAAGATGCTGATGATATCATCTTCGGTATCGAAAATGATGTTGATTTCATCGCAGCAAGCTTCGTACGTCGCGCAAGTGATGTATTGGCTATCACTGAAATTTTGGAAAAACATAATGCAACCCACATCCAAATCATCCCTAAAATCGAAAACCAAGAAGGTCTTGATAACATCGACGAAATCTTGAAAGTTTCTCAAGGTTTGATGGTTGCCCGTGGTGACTTAGGAGTAGAAATCCCTACTGAAGAAGTTCCTATCGCACAAAAAATGTTGATCAAAAAATGTAACGCTTTAGGCAAACCAGTCATTACAGCAACTCAAATGCTGGATTCTATGCAACGCAACCCACGTCCTACACGTGCTGAAGCAGGAGACGTTGCCAACGCTATCTTCGACGGAACTGATGCAGTTATGCTATCCGGAGAAACTGCTGCTGGTGATTACCCGGTTGAAGCTGTTACGACAATGGCTACAATCGCTATCCGTACTGAAGAAGCGATCGTTGGACAAGATGCATTTGCTTTGAAAGCATACAGCAACACGGATATGGCTGAAGCAATCGGTCAATCGGTTGGACATACTGCCCGCAATCTTAACATCCAAACAATCGTTGCCGCTACTGAGTCTGGACATACAGCGCGCATGATCTCTAAATACCGTCCGAAATCACACATCGTAGCAATCACTTTCTCGGAGCGTCAAAGACGTGGATTGGCCCTTTCATGGGGTGTGTATCCGTTCGTTACCGAAAAACCAGATTCAACTGATGAAATGATGGAATTGGCTGCAAAAGTTGCCAAAGAAGAAAACTTCGCTAAAGAAGGCGACTTGATCATCATCACTGCCGGCGTACCAGTAGGCGAACGCGGCACTACCAACTTGATGAAGATCCAATTGATCGGAACGAAATTGACTTCCGGCCAAGGTATCGGCGACAAATCTGTCATCGGTAAAGCTGTCGTGGCTCTTTCAGCTGAGGAAGCAATCGCTAAAGTGACAGAGGACTGCATCTTAGTGTTGAAGAACTCTGATAAAGACTATACGCCTGCATTTGAAAAAGCTGCAGCGGTAATCGTTGAAGCTGGCGGCTTGACAAGTCATGCTGCTGTAGTCGGTATCGCAAGCGGCATTCCGGTAATCGTAGGAGCAGAAAACGTGACTACATTAGTGCAAGACAACGAATTGATCACAATCGATTCTCGTCGCGGCATCATCTACCGTGGTGCAACAACTACCATCTAAGCTTAACTAAATTAGAGAGCATCTTTGGGTCTGGGACGAGAGTCTCGGACCCATTTGCTTTGCTTAAGCATAATCTGCTCTCTCTTTCCGCAAGCCGAGGGGATAAAATGTATATATATATCATAAATGTCACAAATATAACAAGCTCACAACAACGACGCTTTGGAAATCATTTTGTGATATGATAAAATGGAAGAAATACAGCGACGGAAAGACCGTCTGGAGGAATAATATGAGTAAAGTACTGGGTACAATCATTACAGGTGTGATCGTGGACGAGAACGAAAAAAGTGTCTTCGTTCAGAAAGACGGCATCACCTACAGATTGGATAAAGAAGAGTCAGAAACGGCATTGCAATTAGGTGACACTGTCAAAGGATTTGTGTACGAAGGGATGAACAAGCAGCTTCGCATGACCTTTAAGGAGCCAGCGAGCCAAGTGGGCCAATATGGTTGGGGAAAAGTTGTAGCTGTCCGGAAAGACCTAGGCGTGTTTGTGGACATCGGCCTTGAAGACAAGGAAATTGTTGTTTCCTTGGATAACTTGCCCGACATCAAATCACTCTGGCCAAAAAAGGGAGATCGTCTTCTGATCGCCCTGGAGCAGGACAGCAAAGATCGTCTGTGGGGCATCATCGCCGACGAACCGGTATTCCGTTCCATTTCCCGTACTCCGGGTGAGGAATTGAAAAACAAGGACATTACCGGAACAGTCTTCCGTTTGAAATTAATAGGGACGTTCATCTTGACGGACGATGATTACATCGGGTTCATCCACCCATCTGAGCGGGAGATTGAACCGCGCTTGGGCGAAGTCGTCAGCGGTCGGGTCGTCGGCATCAGTCAACACGGCATGCTGAATCTGTCCTTGAAGCCGCGTGCGCATGAAGCAATCAGTGAGGATGCGGCCATGATTTTGGTATTGCTGCAGCAGAGCCCTACGCATAGTTTGCCTTATTGGGACAAAAGTGATCCGGAAGCAATCAAAGAATACTTCGGCATCAGCAAAGCGCAATTCAAAAGAGCTTTGGGCCATTTGTTGAAGGCCAGACTGATCATCCAAGAAGATGGACACACAAAATTAATCAAAAAGGATTAGGTCATAAACCTGTCCTCAAAGGAGCCGACAGCAGTGACGGAATTGTCATTAAACACCATCAAAAAACAATTGCAAGAGGCAGGATTCAAGCTCACTCCACAACGGGAAGCGACTGTCGGCGTGCTTCTGGAAAAGGAAAAGGAGCATCTCAGTGCGGAGGAGATTTTCCTGCTGTTGCGGCTTAAACATCCTGATATCGGCCTTGCGACGGTCTATCGCACATTGGAAATCTTGACCGAATTGAACATCACGTACAAAGTAGTGTTTGAAGATGGCTTATCCCGCTACGATTTAAGAAGGACCAGTAATGAGCATTTCCATCATCATCTTTTGTGCATCGAATGCGGGAACATCGAGGAAATACACGAGGATCTGCTGGGTGAGGTCGAAAAAGATGTCGAAGCCCGCTATCAGTTCGTGGTAAAAGACCATCGTTTGACTTTCCATGGCATCTGCCGCGAATGCCAACAAAAAATGAGGAATAAATAGCCTCAAAAGGATGAAATGGGTTACCGACATGGAAGAAGAAATCAATGAATATGGACGTTATTTGAGGATCGAGCGAGGGTTGTCCGACAATACAATCATCAGTTATCAGCGGGATCTCAGAAAGTACAGCCATTTTTTGGAAAAGAATGCCATTCATGCGTTCGGGGATGTGACCAAACCGGATGTGCTTTTGTATCTTCAATTTTTGAATGAAGAAAAATTGGCGACAGCCTCTATCGGCAGGATGATCACGAGTCTCCGGAGATTCCATCAATATTTGAAGCAAGAAGGATTGATCGCCAACGATCCGATGGTCACCATCCAGCTGCCGAAAAAACAACAAAAGTTGCCGAAAGTGCTCTCGATGGGTGAAATCGAACGCTTGATGGCTGCGCCGGATGTCAAAACCGTTCTGGGGCTAAGGGATCGCGCGATATTGGAACTGTTGTATGCCACCGGCCTTCGCGTCAGTGAACTCATCCACATTACGATGAACGAAATCCATCTGGATATCGGGTTCATCCAAACAATCGGGAAGGGCGACAAAGAAAGAATCGTGCCTTTGGGAGAGGAAGCCGCCTTCTGGATTGCAGAATACTTGTCGGACAGTCGGCCTGCTTTAGCGCATGGGAGGAAAGAAACGGCCTTCCTGTTCCTGAATTTCCATGGCAATGGCTTCACCCGCCAAGGGATCTGGAAAAATCTGAAGCAAACCGTGCGGGATGCCGGCATCCAAAAAAATGTATCGCCGCACATGCTGCGCCATTCCTTTGCGACGCATATTCTGGAAAATGGGGCGGATCTGCGGATTGTGCAGGAACTGTTGGGGCATGCCGATATTTCCACAACCCAGATTTATACGCACATCACAACAGAAAGAATGGCAGAAATCTACCAAAAGTATCATCCTCGTGCTTGAAACATAACGAATCAAGTCCGCTGAGGATAAGGGAGGAACAGAATCATGAAATTTAATCGCATCCATTTGATTGTGATGGATTCAGTCGGCATCGGCGAAGCAGCTGATGCAGACAAGTTTGGCGATGTCGGCTCGGATACGCTTGGGCATATCGCTGAAGTTGCCGGGCTGGCAATTCCTAATCTGGAAAAGTTGGGTTTGGGCAACATCCGCGAACTGAGCGGCGTCAAACCGGACAGCGCATCCATCGGCTACTATACAAAACTCGAGGAGCAGTCCGTCGGCAAAGATACGATGACAGGCCATTGGGAAATCATGGGGTTGAACATTCAGTCGCCATTCCGCGTTTTTCCTGAAGGGTTCCCGCTTGAATTGATCGAGAAAATCGAAAATCATACAGGCCGGAAAATTGTCGGGAACAAGCCGGCAAGCGGGACCGAAATCCTGGATGAGTTCGGTGAGCACCAAATGAAGACTGGTGATCTGATCGTCTACACCTCGGCGGATCCGGTGCTGCAGATTGCTGCACACGAAGACATCATTCCGCTTGAAGAATTGTACGCGATCTGCGAATATGTCAGAGCAATCACTTTGGAGGACCCCTATATGATCGGTCGGATCATCGCCAGACCGTATATCGGGACTCCAGGCCATTTTACCCGCACAAGCAATCGGCACGATTACGCCTTGGACCCATTCGGGCAAACAACGTTGGATCATCTGAAGGAAGCCGGCTACGATGTCATCGCAATCGGCAAAATCAATGACATCTACAACGGCCAAGGCATCACGGAATATGTGCGCACGAAAAGCAATATGGACGGCGTCGACCAGCTGTTGACGGTCATGGAAAAAGATTTCCGGGGCCTAAGCTTCTTGAACTTGGTTGATTTCGATGCTCTGTTCGGACATCGCCGGGATGTGAAAGGGTATGCTGAGGCAATCGAAGATTTTGATGCGCGCATTCCTGAAATATTGGCTGCTTTAGCGGATGATGATTTGCTGTTGCTCACCGCAGATCACGGGAATGATCCAACCTTCCCGGGAACAGATCATACGCGCGAATATGTTCCATTATTGGCTTATTCGAAAAAAATGGCAGGCCGCGGTAAGATGGATCAAGGCAAGTTTGCGGATATCGGCGCGACCGTATCCGATAATTTTCGGGTGGCGGCTACTCAAAACGGCCGCAGCTTTTTGGATGAATTGGACTAGTGAGGTGTGGGAAAATGACAAATGACCAAAACAATGTGCGGATAGCCGCCGAATTTTTGGAAGAAAAAGGCTTATTGGAACCTGAGTTCGGCCTGATTTTAGGTTCAGGCTTGGGTGAGTTGGCTGATGAAATAACGGACGCGATTGCGATCCCGTATGAGGAAATCCCTTATTTCCCCGTATCGACGGTTGAAGGACATAAAGGCCAACTTGTATACGGGAACCTGAGCGGAAAAAAAGTCATCGCCATGCAAGGACGCTTTCATTTCTATGAGGGTTACGGACTCGAAGCGGTTACTTTTCCGATCAGGGTAATGAAGCATCTGGGCGTTCATTCATTGGCGCTGACAAATGCGGCCGGAGGCATCAGTTATGCCTTCACACCTGGGGATCTGATGCTGATCACGGATCACATCAATCTGACGGGCCAAAACCCATTGATCGGTCCGAATGATCCCGCGCAGGGGCCTCGGTTTACGGATATGAGCCAAGCCTACGATGCCGAATATCAAGAGACAGTCAAACAAGTCGCTTCTGAGATGGGATTGGATCTGAAGGAGGGCGTATATCTTGGCCTGACAGGTCCGACTTACGAAACGCCAGCAGAAATCCGTATGTGCCGGGTGCTGGGTGCTGACGCTGTCGGCATGTCCACAGTACCGGAGGCCATAGTAGCGCGTCATGCAGGTTTGCGCATTTTTGGTGTTTCCTGTATAACTAATTTAGCTTCAGGCATGCAAGCGACCCTAAATCATGAAGAAGTCGTCGAAACGACAACCCGAGTCAAAGAAACATTCAAAGCTTTATTGAAGAATGTATTGGCTGCCCTGTAACGGCTATCGGGGTAAATACAAAGTGAGAAGGAGATCGAAGTGTTCATTTCTTATAATCAATCATGTGAAAAAATAGCTATGGGTCTGCTTTCTTATGTGACAGATCTAAAAAATGTAGCGAGGCTGAAGCCTGAAATGGAAAGCTACATTGAAAATGTCGATAGGAAACTATTCTTGTGGAAAGATGAAGAGACAGATAACATCGTTGCTTTGATAGGTGTGCAAATACATGAAGCAATGGTGTTGGTTCGTCATATCGCTGTCTCGCCTTCTTTCCGGCAGGAAGGCATCGTGCATCGGTTGCTGGATGGCTTGCAGCAACACTATCCAACAAGCGCAATCAATGGGACTCTGGAAACCGCGCCGTTCATCGCCAAATGGAACCAGAAACAGCAGAACCGAAGCGATGAGGAAACGAGTGGATCATTGTGAGCGAACAAAATGAACTCACCCTCATATTGCCGGATTTTGAGGGACCATTGGATCTTCTCCTGCACTTGATCAAAGAGCTGAAAGTCGATATTTTCGATATTCCGATTGCGGAAGTGACTTTCCAATATCTGCGTTACTTGGACACGATGCAGGAGATGAAATTGGATATAGCCGGCGATTACCTGCTGATGGCTGCGACGCTTTTGGAGATAAAAAGCCGCATGTTGCTTCCGAAAAAAGAAGTGACCTTCGAAGAGGAGTTTTATGAAGAGGGCGAAGATCCAAGGGAAAGCTTGATTCAGCAATTGGTGGAATACAAGCAATTCCAGGAAGCCGCCAAGGCATTGAAAACCATGGAACAAGAACGCGGCTTGTATTTCACAAAGCCGGCAACGGATCTGGAGGACCTCCAACAAGCAGTCCCGCTTGCTCCAGGCGAAGTTTCTGCGGCGGATCTGATTGCCGCGCTTCAGAAAATGTATCAGAAACTGCAGAAGAAAAAGCCGCTTCAGGCCAGAATGGAACAGGATCAACATACGGTGGATCAGACGATGAGTTGGATCATGGAGAAGTTGGAGAACCTACCGCATGATTCTGACCAGAAGCTTCCCTTTACGGCTTTCTTTGAAGTGCAGACCAAATCGCAGATCGTGAATACATTTTTGGCGATGCTGGAATTGGTCAAAGAAAGAAAAATCAATTTTTCGCAAGAGAACACGTATGGAGACATTTATATACTACGCAATATAGGAGTTTTAGCAAATGAATAAAAAAGGGGCACTGGAGAGTCTGCTGTTTGTGGCAGGGGATGATGGTTTGAGTATGGATGAAATCACCTCTTTATTGGAGACCACTCCATTGGAAGCGCAAAATCTGTTGGCCGAAATGCGGGCGAGTCATAACGACAACATCCACTCCGGTTTGACGCTTATCGAAACCCGCAAAAGATACCAACTCGCCACAAAAAGAGAGTATGCAGAACTCATAAAAATGTACGCTGTTTCGCCATTCGCGACCCACTTATCGCAAGCTGCCCTGGAGACGCTGGCGATCATCGCATACAAGCAACCCTTGACGCGGATGGAAATCGATCAGATCCGCGGCGTGCAGTCAGCAGGCTTGGTCCAAAGGCTGTTGCTGAGAGGCTTGATAAAGGAACTCGGCCGTTCGGAAACACCCGGAAGACCGATCATTTATGGCACAACCGATTATTTCATGAATTATTTCGGATTGACCACAATTGATGATCTGCCGAATGTGGATGAATTATTCCAGATGCAGGATAATGAATCCTTCGATCTTTTTGATTTTCCTGCGGACGAAGATACAGATAACCAACTTGCTTTTTTTAAGAAAGATTCCATCATATCGGAACAAGAATGACCGACAAAAACAAATAAGAATAATAGGTGAATAAATGGAAAGATTACAGAAAGTCATTGCACATGCAGGAATAGCTTCACGGCGGAAAGCCGAAGAACTGATCACTTCTGGTGCAGTCAGCGTAAACGGAATCAAGGTAACGGAATTAGGCGTAAAAGTTTCAAAAAATGACAGAGTGGAAGTGAATGGTTTACCGATCTATCGTGAACAGCCGGTTTACTACTTGTTCTACAAACCAAAGAATACCCTCTCATCCGTTAAAGATGATAAAGATCGGACTGTCGTCACTGATTTCTTCAATGTAAAAGAGCGGATTTATCCGATCGGCAGATTGGACTATGATACGACCGGTCTGCTTCTTTTGACCAATGATGGTGAATTCGCGAATCTGTTGACCCATCCGAAATACCACATCGATAAAACCTATGTCGCTAAGGTAGGTTGCATCCCTACACGCTCCGATCTGAACAAATTGGAGAACGGAATCGTGATCGACGGCAAAAAAACTGCGAAAGCGCGAGCTAAGTTGATTTCTGCCAATTCCCAAAAAAATACAGCAATCATTGAATTGACCATCCATGAAGGCTGGAACCATCAAGTCAAAAAAATGTTCGAAAAAATTGATTGTCCCGTCGAAAAACTGAAAAGGGAATCGTTTGGCTTCCTTACGCTCGGCGATCTGAAACCGGGGCAACACCGAGAGCTGAAGGCGTTTGAAATTGAGAAGCTGAAGAACATGGCTCTTGCGAACGAAAAGGCTTCAAAAAGGTAGTTTTCTTAAACAATGGGAATGTATAAAATATTTTGAACCCAAATGTGCATCACCTAAGGTGTTTTACAGCCTTCAAAATATTCCATGCATCCAAAAAACGATGTCTAGCTTCACGGGTTAGCCCTTCGGAAATTAGGAAGGAACCCCTTGTCTCTGCGAGTCAAGGATACTGTTCGACTAACCTGCTGACGCAGGAAGTCTCTCAGCATATTGCGCTCTACGATGCTCAGTTGCATGGGACTCTTTGGGATTCATCCCTTAGAGTCCCAGTACAAGGTGACCGTAGGGAACGTTGCATGGCACGATTTCCTAAATTTCTTTCAGGGCTGAACAAACCCGTTCAGCTTTTCTTATCGAATCAGAGAGGGTGATCATGATGACAAATTCCAGCGGGAAAATATTGATTGTGGATGACGAGGAACGGATCCGTAAATTATTGAAACTCTATCTGGAAAAGGATGGCTACGAAACAGCCGAGGCAGAGGATGGAACAACGGCGGTGGAAATGATCTTGAACAACCATTACGATTTGGTATTGTTGGATATCATGCTTCCTGGGATGACCGGTATTGAAGTAGCCCAAGTAGTCCGTAAGGAAAAAGAAATACCGATCATGATGATCACTGCCCGCGGCGAAGAGAACAATCGCGTGGAAGGATTCTTGTCCGGAGCGGACGACTACATCGTGAAGCCGTTCAGTCCAAGAGAAGTCATGTTGCGGGTCGCAGCCATCCTGAAGCGGACGAAGCCTTCAGAATCGGAATCGAGCACAATCGAATATCCGCTGCTGAAAATTTTTCCGGATGCCAGAAAAGTGCTGGTTGACGAGGTGGCCATCAATTTGACGCCCAAAGAATTTGAATTGCTTCTTTATCTTTCAAAGTCCCCAGAGAAAATTTTTACGAGGGAAGTTCTTTTGAAAGAAGTCTGGAAATATGAATTTTTCGGGGATTTGCGCACAGTCGACACGCACGTCAAGCGGTTGCGTGAAAAGCTGTTGAAGCAATCGAAAGCTGTTTCGAAAATGATAGTGACCGTTTGGGGGATGGGTTATAAATTTTCCCCGAATGATGACCAAGCAGCAGACGACAAACAATGAAAAGGACGAGCATATTCCTCAAATCATGGGTCCTGTTGACTTTTTTGACTGTAACCATCATGACTTTGATGTATATCGGCCACGCAATCATCAGTGTGAACTCGATCGAAGATACCTATAATAAACTGCTGCAGGAGAAAATCACTGCGTACAAGGATACGATTATGACCGATCCCGAAGATTATCTCGCCCAAGTAGGGATGGTGCAATCGTTGGATCCAGAATTGTCCTATTACATCAAAATAGGGGGTCAGAGCCGTTTCGTCGTACAAAAACCGGATCTTCAAGGGCAGTCCGAGCTGCTTCTGGAGAACATTCTGGCGAATGATGAAATTCTGGATGCAATCGACAGTAACATGGATGATTTCAGCAGGATCACCGTAGAGGACGAGGAAAATAATCCCTTGCTTTTGATGGTTTTTGTTCATACTTTTGAATTGCAGGGGCAAGCCGGAATGCTCGTTATCAGTTATGAGCTGGATGAATTTCAGGCTTATGAATTGAACGCAAAAAGCATTACTTTGTTGTTGTTGACCGTTTATCTGATGGGGACGATCATCTATTATCAGTACCTCATCAGGAATGTTGCCGAACCGTTGGAGGTTATGACGGATATCGCCTTCAAATACTCCCGGAATGATTTTTCTAAGCGGATCACGTTCGAATCCTATGATGAGATATCCGGATTGGGTACAGCCATGAACAAGCTGGGGAAGACCCTCCAAGCCACGACGCTGATGAACAGGGAGGAACGCGAACTGTTGAATCACCTGTTTGATTCTTTGCCGGCAGGCATCCTTTACTTTGACCAAAATTTTCATTTGAAATTAGTGAATGGACCTGGCCAAGAGTTTTTGGATTTTTGGCGAAGGGTGGATCCGGATGCCGAGGCCAAGACGATACCGCATCAGTTCAAGGAAATGGTCCAGCATGCCTTCAAGACAACCGCCGGATCGGAAGCGGATCTCAGTTGGTCCCAGCGGCATTATAACGTAAAAGTGACGCCGGTCATCCAAACAGATCTGCAAAAAACCGCCGGCGTGCTGATTGTGTTGCAGGATGTGACGAACGAAAGGCAATTGGATATTATCCGCGGTGATTTCATCACGAATGTATCCCATGACTTGCGGACGCCGTTGCAGATGATCCAAGGGTACAGCGAAGCCATTATCGACAACATCGCCGAAAGCAATGACGAGAAAATTGAAATGGCCCAAATCATTTTGGATGAAACGACCGAGATGAACAAAATGGTCAACAACCTGCTGGATCTGTCGCGCATGCAAGCGGGGTATATTGAACTGAACCGGCAAACTGCCGATCTCGCAACTTTCTTCAACCATTTGGCGGGCAGGTTCGAAAACAGTTTCAAAGAAGCGGCCATCGAATTCTCTTATGAACTTGCGGATGGCATCAAAACCTATCCTTTTGACGAAGAGAAAATGAATCAGGTATTTTACAATCTCATCGACAATGCGGTACGTTATTCAGCCGAAATCGGCACGCGCAGGCAAAAGTTCATCCATATCACTGTCCGTTTGGAGGATATGTTGGATAAAGTTGTCTTTGAAATCAGCGATAACGGCATCGGTATCCAAGCGGAAAGTTTGCCTTTCATTTTCGAGCGTTTTTACAAAAATGACAAATCGCGGACATACTCGAAACAAAAGGGAACCGGCATCGGGCTTTCGATCGTAAAGACAATCGTGGAAGCGCATGACGGGGAAATGGAAGTCCATAGTGAACCGGGTGTAGGGACGACTTTCTTGGCCCGTTTTCCATTCCGCACTGGTTGAGGAAAGCGATCCGAAGATAGTCTTAAAAATAATATCTCGAAACTGTGATATCATTCTTGACAATCGTGTGTGCATCGCTTATAGTTTGTATATAACAAAATATAAATAAGATTCGTCTTCAGGGCAGGGTGAAATTCCCGACCGGTGGTAAAAGTCCACGACCTCGCAATGGTTCATTGCGGGCTGAACTGGTGTAATTCCAGTACCGACAGTACAGTCTGGATGGAAGAAGATGGGGTTTCTTTGAATTGCAATTTCAAAGGCTCTATTTTTATGTGTCCATTAGCGGATGATAAGGATAGGGTCTTTTTGGATTTGGAGAAACCCATCTCTGAGACAGTCAACAGGGAGGATTCATTAACATGCAACAAAACAAAACAAAAAGATTGGTCGGTATTTCACTATTTGGGGCATTGGCATTTGTGCTGATGTTCATCGCTTTCCCGGTAATTCCAGCATTTTCGTATCTGAAGATTGATTTCAGCGATTTACCGATTCTGCTTTCATTTTTCCTGTACGGTCCAGCCGGCGGAATCATCTCCGCTGTCATCCGCTCCGTTTTGCACTACCTTCAAACAGGCGGGGATATGGGCTATCCAATCGGGGACTTCGCAAGTCTATTGGCGACGCTCTCTTATACTTTGACTGTCTACTACCTATTGAACAAAGCTAAAACAAAAACAGCCGTCATTCTGGCGCTGTTGACGGGTACTTTGGTTTTGACGGTTGTCTTATCGGTAGCCAATTGGTTCATCATCACGCCGTTATACATGTACCTGTTGAATTTTGAAATGGGTTCTGTCAAAGAGTTGGTATTGGCTGGTATAGTGCCTTTCAATATCATCAAAGGACTTGTCGTCAGTGCAGTCATCCTCTTGGTGATGCCGAAGTTGAAACCTTGGCTGGCGCATAATAAAGTTCCGTTTGCTCAGCAATAATTTGCGGTTTCTGAATTGATCTTTTCAAAAACAAGAGGCTGCACCCGAATCAGTGATGATTCCGGGTGCAGCCTCTTTTGGATTTTACCTAAAGCAAATGGATCCCAGAAAAACTATTCAGATGAAGGAAATGGTTGATCGGAACGCAAGATGGCACCGGTTGGGCATTTGCGGTAGGCATCCAGAAACGCATCAAAGCGTTCGGCAGGTATCGGTGCATTTCCCGCATTCGAATCCATTTTGGTGAAAGCTATCCCTTCGGAAGTATAGTCAAAGAGATCCGGTGAAATTATTTGGCAAAGTCCACAAGCGATGCAGTTATCCTGATTTACTTTGGTATAATACATACAGTAACCTTCTTTACAAAAATTTGGTGGTGATAACATGAAAAGTTTGACATACATAGAGTATCTTTTTTTGGATTGCATTTCAACCGGGCGCCCCATCAAGGAAGCGACTCTTTTCTATAACCTGATCGGCAAACGGACCGTCTCCACCATGCTCCAGTGCCGCCAATATGATTTGGAAGCCTATTTCACTGTCATGCCGGGCATGAAACCTACAGCGTTGAAAAAAGGCCTCGAGCGTTTGGCTTCGGATGGTCTGATCATCGGCAACGATGGCGAGGGCTTTCTTCTCACCGAAGCAGGAAGCGCGAAAAAAGCTGATTTTTTCAGCCGTCACGCGCATTTTTCTTTGGGAAGCCAAATGGAATTTGCCCTCGTACAAGGCGTTTTACGCCGCCGGATGCTGTTTTTGATCCAAATCCTTTCCGAAATGCTGCATAAAAACAAACACTATTATCCCATTGAGCGGGAAGCGAAGGAACAGATTTGGATGAAGCGCTTGTTGGCGCAGCATGCCGGAGATAGAGCCACTTTTGCACGCGCTTATGGAGAAGAATGGCGTACTTACTTGTCACGGCTGCCCGAAAAGGATGCCGGGCTCTTTGCGCTGCAATTTGAAGGCACTGGCCACTTGAGGAAAACGACCGGTCAAATGGCTGGGCTGTTCTCGTTCGAGGAAGCGGAAGTGAAAATACTGCTGCACCAAAATTGGCTGAGGCTGTATGGCGCACTGGAAAAGGAACCGGAAAAATTCCCTGTCCTTGCTTCGGTCATGCTGATGACGATAAAGGAGAACGGATTGGCTTCCGCCAGCGCTGAAACGACCATGCGTTATTTCATGAACGGGCATGGCATGGAGGAAATCATTTCGATGCGGGGATTGAAACAGAGTACGATCCAAGATCACTTTGCCGAAATCGCCTTGATCTATCCGGAATTCCCGACGCAAAGATTTTTGGATAAGGGGAAAATGCAGTATCTGCAACAACTCGTGGAACACAAAGTTCGTGTCGATTACCGGGAAATCCAAAAAGAATTTCCCGAAATCAACTTTTTCGAGTCCCGGTTGATACAAATAAGAAGTGAGGTTGCTGCTAAACATGGATGAAGCACAATTGAAATCGGAACTTCAGAAACATTTCGGCTACACGGCTTTCAAGGAAGGGCAATTGGAGCCCATCCAATCCGTTTTGGCAGGCAAGCACACGTTGGCGACTCTGCCGACGGGAACAGGGAAATCCTTGATATACCAATTGAGCGGTTACCTTTTGGAGGGGATTGTCGTTATCGTTTCGCCTCTATTGTCTTTGATGGAAGATCAAGTGGCTCAACTGAAATTCATGGGTGAAAAAAGAACGGCCTCATTGAACAGCATGCTGCAGTTCGAGGAAAGGCAAAGATTATTGAGCAACCTGGATCGGATCAAGTTTTTGTTCCTTTCCCCCGAGATGCTGCAGAACCAAGTCGTATTGAACAAACTCAAGCAGATCCCGCTCGCTTTGTTTGTGGTCGATGAGGCGCATTGCATTTCCCAGTGGGGTTTGGATTTCCGTTCCGACTATTTATTTTTGGGCGCTGCAAGGCAAGCGTTGGGCAATCCTCTGACGTTGGCGCTCACTGCGACAGCGACGCCGGCCGTGATGGACGATATCATCGGTTCCCTGCATATCGACGGGAATGACCTGAACGTATTTGAGGGTCCGGTCGACCGTGCCAATATATACTACAAAGTCGCTGCTGTGCCTCCAGAAGGGAAAAACGAGTACCTCCTGGAACTTTTGGGGAAATATCCATCTCCGGGCATCATTTACTTCTCCAGCAAGGCACAAGCTGATGCGGTCGCATTCATGATAAGGAAAAAAACAAATTTGCGCGCGGAAGCTTATCATGCCGATCGGACAAATGAAGACAGGATCACCATCCAGCATCAATTCCTTCAGGATGAGTTGGACGTCATTTGCGCCACCAGCGCATTCGGAATGGGAATCAATAAGCCGAACATCCGCTACGTGATCCATTACCATATGCCGAATTCGCTTGAGGAATATGTGCAGGAGATAGGGAGAGCCGGGCGGGACGGGCAACAGAGCACGGCGGTACTGTTGTATTCGGAAACGGACTTCAACTTTAAAGTGAAGATGCTGCAAAGCGATTTTCCGAATGATTATGCGATTGAAAGTGTCCTCAAAAACAAGGCGATCAATCCAGAATATGGGAGTCCGACCGAGCACACCTTGTTGTTGCATATCCTGCGTCAAAATTTCACTAAAGTGGAAGCGAAGCATTTTATCGCCGCCCGCCACGACCTGAAGAAAAACTTGTTGAAGAGCATGAAGGGATTTGCCGAAACCAATGCATGTAAACGTGATTATATCTCCGCCTATTTCGGGAAAAACAGTCTTGGCAAACCTGAATACTGCTGTGACAGTTGCGGGAACGAGGATCCATCGCTAGCGGGGGAAGTCAGGACAAGGAATACGGTTCCAACGACAGAAGTGCCGCAATGGGAAAAAATCCTTTCAGACCTTTTTCTTTTATAAAATTTAACCCAAAAATTGCGAAAATGTGCTACAATTAGCATGAATCACTTATAGGAGGAACCCGAATGGATAAAAAGAATCGCAATCGCAATAATGGAGAGCCATGGTCACGTAAATTCGGCGAAGATGAAAATCTGAAGAGCCGACAGTATTCACGTTCGGCCAGAAATACAAAAAATAAAGAAGTAGCACCTCTATTAAAAGTATTGCTGTTTCTCTTTTTGGCTATTCTGATTATTCCTTTTGCAACCATCTATTTTAATAAACAGAATCAAAATACTCCCGCACCCAAGAGTGCTGAACAAGTGATGATCAACAAACGAGTGGCCAGCTCCAGTGTCGAAAGCAGTGAAGAAGCGTCTTCCGAAGAGACTTCAGAAGAAGTTTCGAGCGAAGTTGTGGAGAGCACAGTGGAGCCCGAATCCTCGATTGCGGAGACACCAAGTTCGAGCGCAGCGCCTGCAGTGGTCGAAACACCGGTTGAAACAATTAAGGAACCGGAAACGGCTACCGGGGTATACAATAATTCATACACCATCCAAGCGGGTGACAATCTCTACCGGATTGCTCTGAACCATGGGATGACATTGGATGAATTGATGCAGGCCAACGGGTTGAGCAGCACAGAAGCACAAATCGGTATGGCATTGAAAGTTAAATAGCGAAAGCCGTCTGACAAGGCGGCTTTTTCAATGAAATCGAACAGAACGAAGTCGGAGGTTTATTGTGAAAAAAATGAATATTGCCATCGATGGTCCAGCATCGGCAGGAAAAAGTACCATCGCGAAAAAAGTTGCGGAAAAGTTGGGATACATCTATCTGGACACAGGCGCGATGTACCGAACGTTGACGTATGCGGCTTTATCCAACGGAAGCGACCTTCATGATGAAGAGGCATTGCATAAGTTGTTGCAAGGAATCAGGATAACCTTTTCGACTGCCGAAAATGAAATGCAACGTGTTTTTCTGAACGAGGAGGACGTGACCGAATCGATCAGATCGGAGGAAGTGACCCAAAACGTCTCCTTGGTTTCGTCGTTTGCGAAAGTGCGTGAAGAGATGGTTTCCCGCCAGAAAAGCATCGCACGGTCCGGCGGCGTTGTTATGGATGGACGGGACATAGGGACGGTCGTGTTGCCTGATGCTGAGGTCAAGATATTCATGACAGCCACAGCCGAAGAAAGAGCGTTGCGTCGCTACAAAGAAAACATGGCGAAGGGTATGACCACTTCCTTGGAAGAGTTGACGGAAGACATGAAGCGCCGCGACCATTTGGACAGCACCCGGACGATTTCACCGTTGAAAAAAGCGGATGATGCCATCGTTTTGGACTCAACGCATCTGGAAATCGACGAAGTGGTGAATAGGATTCTCGGCATTATCGAAGCAAACCTAAAACCCTTACAAACATTGGATTAACAATACTAGACGATTTTAAGCAAAAATGTTAGAATGATTGTATGCAGTATTACGCTTTCAAAAATATAGAGTCAAGGATTAATTTCTTAGCCGTAAGGCGAGGAGTTAAGGGAACTAGCCAATCGGTTGCCGCAGACTTTTAGGAGGAATAGTTACATGTCAGATTACATTGAAAACCCAGAGTTAAATGAAGAAGAGTCCAAGAATGTTGAGCAGACTATGCAAGATGTGTTGGATGAAGCATTATCCATTGAGGTGGGCGATACTGTCAAAGGGGAAGTTTTAAGCATCCAAGATAGGCAAGCCATCGTAGGAATCATTGGGGGCGGGGTTGAAGGAGTCATTCCTTACAACGAATTATCTGCAAAACCATTCGATGAAGTTACAGAAATCCTAAACGTAGGTGACGTTGTGGATCTGGTTGTCATAAAACAAATCAAAGATAAAGAAAATGGAAGCTTTTTACTTTCGAAGCGTCGCGTTGATGCTAAAATCGTTTGGAAAGATATCCAAGATAAATTCGAAAACAACGAAATCATCGAAGCGCCAGTCAAAGACGTCGTTAAAGGCGGATTGGTCGTTGATGTCGGCGTGAGAGGTTTTGTTCCGGCTTCAATGGTAGAAGACCATTTTGTGGAAGATTTCAGTTCTTATAAAGGCAAAGTAATGACCTTCAAGATCGTTGAACTTGAACCTAGCGAAAACCGCCTGATTTTATCTCATAAAGCGGTTGTGGAAACAGAAAAAGAAGCCAATAAAGGCAAATTGATGGACGAATTGGTAGCCGGAGACATTGTCGAAGGAACTGTCGCCCGTCTGACCAACTTCGGTGCATTCGTCGATTTAGGCGGCGTGGATGGTTTGGTCCACATCTCTCAAATTGCCCACGAGCACGTGAAAAATCCTGGTGACGTTTTGGCGATCGGCCAATCCGTCAAAGTCAAAATTTTATCCATCGACAAAGAAAATGGCCGTGTATCCTTAAGCATCAAAGACACATTGGCTGGTCCTTGGAATGCAATCGCTGAAAAAGCACCGATCGGAGCTGTATTGACTGGTGTTGTCAAACGTTTGACAAGCTTCGGTGCATTTGTGGAAGTTTTCCCTGGCGTTGAAGGTTTGGTGCACATTTCCCAAATTTCCCATCAACACATTGCGACTCCGCATGAAGTGCTGCAAGAAGGCCAAGAAATTCAAGTCAAAGTGTTGGATGCAAAAGAAGATGAGCAACGCCTATCTTTAAGCATCAAGGCTTTGGAAGAAAAAGCTGCGAATGAAGCGCCTGCAGCTGAAGAGAGAAGAGAGAAAAAAGAGAAGAAAACCGAAGAATATGTTGCTGACGATTCAGACGGAAACTTCACATTAGCAGATTTATTAGGCGACAAGCTTTCAGGTTTGAAAGACGATTCTGAAGCCTAATCAGCAAGGAAAATGAACATGTGAGGGCATGGAATTCCATCCATGCCCTTTTTTTGTTGTTATTATTGACGGATGTGTGTTATAACTGACATGGACGAAAACATTGAGAAAACCATACACAGTGAGCAAATACCCAAAAAGTTTTGTGTTGTAGAGGAAAAGAAAGGCGGAGGTTAGATGCCAAATCCAGTAGTAGCCATAGTAGGCAGACCAAACGTAGGAAAATCAACAATATTCAATAGACTGGCAGGAGAGAGAATCTCCATAGTCGATGATGTCTCAGGTGTCACACGTGACAGAATTTATGCAAAAGGAGAATGGCTGGGCAAAACATTCAATATCATCGATACCGGCGGGATCGATATCACGGATGAGCCTTTTATGAGCCAAATCAAATTGCAGGCGCAAGTGGCGATCGAGGAAGCCGACGTCATCATCTTTTTGACATGCGTCAGAGAAGGTGTGACGGATGCAGATGAAAACGTCGCAAGAATCCTGTACCAATCCGATAAGCCTGTCATATTGGCGGTAAACAAAGTGGATAATCCGGAAATGCGCGCCGAAATATTCGATTTTTACAGTCTGGGATTAGGCGAACCCTATCCTGTATCAGGCAGCCACGGCTTAGGTCTTGGAGATCTGCTTGATGCGGTTGTAGCGAATTTCCCATCGGAAGAAGAGAATGCGGAAGAAGAAGGCATCATCAACTTCAGCTTTATCGGCCGTCCGAATGTAGGCAAATCTTCCTTGGTGAATGCCATTTTGGGAGAAGAGCGCGTAATTGTATCGAATATTGCAGGCACAACCCGTGACGCTATCGATACGATGTTCGTTGATGATGAAGGTGCAAAATTCCGGATGATCGATACAGCCGGAATCCGGAAAAAAGGCAAAGTCTACGAATCCACGGAAAAATACAGCGTCATGCGTGCCATCCGTGCCATTGAGCGTTCGGATATCGTTATGGTCGTGCTGAATGCGGAAGAGGGCATCCAGGAACAGGACAAAAAAGTTGCCGGTTACGCGCATGAAGCAGGCAAAGGGATCATCATTCTGGTGAACAAATGGGATACCTTGGAAAAAGACAATCATACAATGAAGGAATTCGAGGACAAAATCCGCAAAGAATTCCAGTATCTTTCTTATGCTCCTATCATGTATGTTTCCGCGATAACGAAACAGCGCTTGTCCAATATTCCTGCTAAAATCAAGGAAATCAGCGAAAATCAGAACCGTCGTATCTCTTCATCATTGTTGAATGATGTCCTGATGGATGCTGTCGCGCACAATCCGACTCCATCCGACAAAGGCCGTCGCCTCAAGATCTACTACATGACGCAAGTGGCCGTAAAACCGCCGACATTTGTTGTTTTTGTCAACGACCCGGAATTACTGCATTTCTCTTATGAGCGTTTCCTTGAAAACAGAATTCGCGATTCGTTTGATTTCGAAGGGACACCATTCCATTTGATTGCCCGACAAAAAAAATAAATTACCTTCCCGAAAGCATTAAATCCACTATAATCGTTGCAGTAGCACGGTTTGTGTGATATTCTTTATTAGAAATATCTTTTCAATTTGACTGCGGTATTTCAGAACTATTTTTGGACCACTCAAAAATAGTTATTCCATGTTTTGTTGTGTTATCAAAGAAAGCATGTATTCTTCTTCTTTAAAGGAGGTGAAAGGACAACATGGCAAACAAAGCTGAATTAATCGAAAGAGTTGCTGGAAAAACAAACTTGACTAAAAAGGATGTTACAGCAAGCGTTGATGCATTATTTGAAGTGATTCAAGAAGCATTAAAAGACGGTGAAAAAGTTCAAGTCATCGGTTTTGGTAATTTTGAAGTTCGTGATCGTGCAGCTCGTAAAGGACGCAATCCTCAAACTGGGGAAGAAATCCAAATCGAAGCAAGCAAAATCCCTGCATTCAAACCAGGTAAAGCATTGAAAGATGCAGTTAAATAATCAGTAAAAATGAAGTTGGGGCCTTACGGGGCTTCAGCTTTATTTTTTTTGACATTGAAGAGTGCTTCTTTCAGGTGCGTTTGCTATGGACTTGACGGAGAAAAGCCTGAGGAACAAATAGATACAGATGCTGAACTTTATGATAAAATATAAAGGAAGAGCACCAGCAAGCAGAGTGTATTTGAAGGAGCAGTAGACGAATGAATAATGAAGCACATGCAATGATAGAAGCCATTCAAAAGAATGATTTGGATGCGGCTGTCCAACTGTTCAAACAATCAGTTGAGCAATCCGTCCTGGAGAACAACAGCGCTGATTTAGCCGAATTGGCAGAAACGATGCATGCCTTGGGCTTCTTGAGTGAAGCAAAAGAGGCATATGGAGCATTGAACTACCTGGCCCCGCATATACAGGAGTGGAATATCGCCTTGGCAGAAATCGCCATCGACGAAGACGATTACGATCAAGCTTTGGATATCCTCCTAACAATCGATAAAGAAAGTGACGTGTACCCTCAGGCTTTGTTGACGATGGCTGATGCTTATCAAGTGCAGGGACTGTACGAAGTCAGCGAAAAGAAAATTTTTGAAGCCATGACGCTGTTGCCGGATGAGCCCATATTGGATTATGCCTTGGCGCAGCTTTACCATTCGATCGGGGAGTACAAGAAGGCGATCCCGATCTATGAGGAACTTTCAAACGGAAACGGCGAAATAGCATCCGAAACGCAGCTGAATTTTTTCCTGGGCGACTGCCATAATGCCATCGGTGCGTTCGAGACGGCGTTGCAGTATCTGGAAAAAATCCCGGCCGATGAACATTTCCCGGACAGTTATTTCCAACTCGGCTTCACCTATTTCCAACTTAAGGAATATGCACGGGCCATCACCATTTTTAATAAATTGCTCGAAGCGGACAATGCTTACCTGAGCGCATACCTGTATTTGGCGAATGCGCTTGAGGCTGAATTGGAGTTGGAAGAAGCGCTTGCCGTGATGGAACAGGCCGTCTTGCGGAATCCTTATCAGCATGAATTTTACACGACAGCGGCCAGACTGCAATTGAAGCTGAACAGGGAGCAGGATGCGGAACATAATTTGCGCGAAGCGGCAGCGCTTGAACCGGACCTTTCCAGTATCCATTTGGCCCTGGGGAACCTGTTGCTGAAGCAAGGAAGATTCGAGGAATTGGTAGCTTATGTTGCAGACCGGGCAGAGCAGGAAGATAACGATCCGCAATACAATTGGTTGCTGGCAGCCAGCCATAATGCCTTGGAGGACTTTGACGCGGCAAACAAAGAATACATGGCGGCTTATCCGCATTTTGCCGATAATGAGTCATTTTTACTGGAGTATGCAGCATTCTTGAGAGAAGAAGGCAATTGGGAAAAATTGAGTGAGGTCATCCACCAAGGTTTGGCTCTTTATCCGGCCAACACCGAGTTGCTTCAACTCCATGATGATCTGCACGATTCAGATCAATAAGTCATCATCCCATCGGATAGGAGGTTTTTAAAATGATGAATCCTACTTTGGAGGAGAAAAAAAATTTTATTTCTTGGTTTATTCAGAATTATCAATTGAAGCGCAGAGAGTCTCTTTGGATACTCAATTATCTGCTCAATCATGAGATTTTGTTGAAGAATATCCATCTGATTGAGGAAGTCCATACAACGAACAGAGGAATGGGGTTTGCCGTAGTCGGAAATCCGAAAGATGCCTTCATGTACTATAAAGACGGAAAGATATTCGAAGATCCCGAACAGGCATTTCATGATCTGCGCTTGAATTGGAAAGAGGATTTTTATCTGGAGTTGTTCTTTGATCAATCCTACCAAGTCCTTTCATTTTTTGGTGTTCTGGAAGATAATCCGTACATCCAAGATTCCGAAATTTTCGATAAAGACCTGGAAGAAATCGTAGAAAAATCATTGGAAAAGTTGGCGGTGAAGGATCGCATCCATTATTTGAAAAAACAGATCGATATTGCGCTGATCCAATATGATGAAACCAGCTTCAGGAAGTTCACGAAAGAATTAAAAGCGTTGGAAGAAAAAAATATGATCTGATAAAACGCGGATATGGTGCGGAACATGCGTGCCAGCGGCGTTAAACGGAAGGGAACGTGTAGAATGAAAATAGTAGTTTCGGGATTTAAAGGCAAAATGGGGACCGCCTGCACAAATATGGTCTTGCGTCAGGAAGACTTTATTTTGGCGGCTGTATACGATCCTTTCGCAACAGAGAAACATCTGGATGAATTGCCGCAATATGCCGGCCATCCTGTGAAAGTGTTCAGTGACAAAGCGACGCTCGTCAAGGAAGTTGAAGCTGATGTTTGGATCGATTTCTCAAGACCGGATGCAGCCTATGACAATACACGTTTCGCGCTAGAAAACGGCATGCGCCCCGTAATCGGCACTACCGGCTTTTCCAGCGAACAACTAGAAGAATTGACCAACTACTCAAAAAAATTGGGTTTGGGCGGCTTGATTGCCCCTAACTTTGCGATCGGTGCCGTATTGATGATGGAATTCGCAGCAAAAGCAGCAAAATATTTCCCGGATGTGGAAATCATGGAATTGCATCATGAGAACAAATTGGATGCACCAAGCGGCACAGCCATCAAAACAGCCGAATTGATTTACGAAGTGAGAGGAGACCATCCACAAGGGCATCCGGAAGAGAAAGAATTGATCGAAGGCGCAAGAGGGGCTGATTACCACGGCATGAAAATCCACAGTGTCCGCCTGCCGGGCCTGGTCGCGCACCAGCAAGTGCAATTCGGCAGTGCCGGGGAAGGTTTGATCATCCGCCACGATTCATATGACCGCGACTCTTTCATGAATGGTGTAGCCCTTTCCTGCAGAAAAGTAATGGAAATCGATCGTCTGATCTATGGATTGGAAAACTTCCTATGATCATAAACGCACCGGAATTTCAAAAAGCGATACCGATCATCGAAGCCATCGAACGGGCTGGATATGAAGCCTACTTTGTTGGGGGAAGTGTGCGCGATACGCTGCTGCATCTGGATATTTCGGATGTCGACATCGCATCAAGCGCCATGCCTGAAGAAATTCAGCGGATATTCCCGATCACCTTTGATGTAGGCATCCAACATGGAACGGTGATGGTTTTACACGAGCGTGAGACTTACGAAATAACAACTTTCCGGACAGAATCAAAGTATGAGAAGTTCCGCAGGCCAGAGAAAGTCCAGTATGTGCGCAGTTTGCAGGACGACCTGAAAAGGCGCGACTTTACGATCAATGCGATTGCGATCGACCGCCACGGGAACATCAAAGATTACTTCAACGGGCAGGAGGACTTGGCGAACAAATTGATCCGGGCAGTCGGCAATCCGGAAGAACGCTTCAGAGAAGACGCCTTGCGCATGATGCGCGCAGCCAGGTTTGTGAGTCAGTTGGATTTTGAAATCGAACAAGCAACGAAGGAAGCCATCGTCGAGTACCATCCGCTCCTCTCGAAAATCGCGGTAGAGCGCGTGCGCGAAGAGTGGAACAAGCTTCTGATCGGAAGAAACCGCAAGGGCGGAATCAAGTTTTTTGTCGAAACACGTTTATTCCAGATGTGTCCTGGCTTCCAAAATCGGGAAAAGGCATTGATCGACTTGGCCCTGTTTCCGCTGCAATTCAAAGGGACAACAATCGCTTGGACTGTATTGATCCATTTCCTTGATCTGAAGGACGAAGCAATTGAACCTTTTTTGCGCCAATGGAAGTGTTCCCGCAAGGAAATCCTGGATATACGCATAGGCGTGCAGGCACTCAACAAACGCCTGCACCAATTCTGGGACTATCCACTCCTGTTCGAAACAGGGATCGAAATCGCCATGCAGATAGAAGCCATCATCGAAGGATTCGGTTTGCCGAACCAGAGCGAAAATTTGATCGAATTGAATGAGTCCATGCCGATCCATGCGCTGAAAGACTTGGCCTTGGACGGAAAAGAATTGCTGTCCTTGCTGGGCATCCAGCGTGGCGGTCCTTTCGTGGGCGAGATATTCGAAGAATTGAAAACGTTGGTCCTGGCAAACAAACTGGAGAATAGTCACCCCGCGCTAAGGGATTTCATTATGAAAAGAAGGATGATTTATTTGGATGAGACATTCGCAGCCGTTTATACCGTCGAGCAAAAAGATTTGGCTTCCGAAATCGGTTCGGGCACGTTGCCGGTTCTGGCAACGCCGGCATTGCTGGCCATGATTGAAAATGCCTGCATGGGAATCGTTAAAGAACATCTTTCCGAAGGCGACACGACAGTCGGGATACACTGCGATCTGCATCATAAAAAAGCCTCTCCCATCCACGCAGAAATAACGGTGACAGTCAGAGTGACGGAACACAGAGGAAACAAATATTTCTTCGAGTGCGCAGTCCGTTCGGAAAGCCAAGAAATCGCATCGGCGAAGCATACAAGGGCCGTCGTCAACGCAAATGAATTCATGGCTAGTCTGTAGTAGCTTAACTTACTTTTTTTCCGTCATCTGAAGTGTATTGGTACCCACTTTTTAAAAAATATGATAAAATAGTTACATATTCAAAAAGTAAATATATCAGGAGTGATTTCGATGAAAAAAGTAATGACAGGTTTGAGATTTATTTTTAGAAACGGCGAAACATGGACGATCAAGCGTGAATATATCGGAGATCTATGGATCAAACAAGTCACAACGAGCTATGGCCGAATCGGAAACAGCGATTTCCAAGAAATCCACCCTTGCGAATCTTTGCGTATCGAAATTAACCAAGAAGCGGATCACGTCAACACGAGCGACATCAACTTGGGCGGACTTGAACAAGGCATGTTCGATCGCGTTGCGAGCCATCAAGACATCGAAAAAATGGATATCCTTTACCAAGATGAGGATCACCCAAAATCCGACGTCATTGTGGAAGTGGACCGTATCTACTTCCCGTATAAAGCTACGGATACCGATGGATTCGACAATGAACATCAATCTTCATTCGTTTCATCCGAAAATAAATTATATATCGTAATCGATCCGGATAAAAATGTGAAAGACATTTACTCTGAGATCGTTTAATGGATCCAAAAAATGGGCCCTTGCTGATAAAGCGAGGGTCCATTTTTGTGAGGCCGGGTAGGCAACCTAGCCCTCCAAGCCATCAAAAAAATCCGACAATTATCGATTTTACGGTAACAATATCCACGACTTAGGATATAATGAGTTCAGCTGCATACAATGCACAGTTTGATCGGAGAGGCTCCTGCTTTTATGAGATATTTTCAGGGAAAGTCTTGCAGAAAGAAATACCGGAACAGGAGAAGCTTCTGTTTATTTAGGAGATTGTTTTTATGAAGAAAACCTATGCCATTGTCGATCTTGAGACAACGGGCTCCAGCTTCAAGCGAGGGGATCGGATCATTCAATTCGGGTGCACCTTGCTTCAGGCCGGCAAAATAGTTCAGGAAATCAATATAACCATCAATCCAGGCAGAAAAATCCCGGATATCATCGAGAAGTTGACGGGAATAAGGAATAAGGACGTCAAAGAGGCGCCCTATTTTGAGGACGTCTGCGATTTCATCTATAACACACTCGAAGGCTGCATTTTTGTAGCGCATAACGTGCATTTCGATTACCATTTTTTGGACAACTCTTTCCATGAAGTCGGCATGCCGCCGCTTTCGCTGCGCGCGATGGACACGGTGGAGTTGACGAAAATCCTGTATCCGACCTTATCCAGTTATCGGTTGGGCGATTTATCAAACCACTTCGCTCTGACGCATGACAGTGCCCATGATGCCGCAAGCGATGCGCATGCAACTGCGGAACTTTTCCTCCAATTGAAGGAGAAGGCGAACAACCTGCCGTTGGTCACGCTGGAAAAGTTGAATTTCTTGTCGGCGCATTGTCAGGTGGACAACGATTCCTTTTTCTATGAAAGCTATGAAACCGCCAAAGAGATGCGCTCGCCCCTTCCGCAGAAAATCTATGTCAAAAATGGGTTGGCGCTGAAGGAAAAAGACATACGCTTGGAGCAGACTGCTTACAGGGAGAAAGAAATTTCCGATTTCTCGGAAGTGGCCAAAAGCCTGATGGAAAATCACGGCTTGGAAATCCGTGCGGAGCAGATCGAGATGATGCAATCGCTTTTTGACTTCCGCCAAGCCGAAACTTCCCAAAATCTGGCAATCGAGGCTGCGCCGGGCATCGGGAAGACTTTGGCCTATCTGTTGCCTGCCGCTTATCAGGCAACGCCCGCAAAAAAAGTCCTTATCAGCACCTCCACGCTCCTTTTGCAGGAACAGATCATGGACAACGAGATGACCCGGTTGCGCAAAATACTGCCGTTCGAGCTGCAGGTAAGCGCATTGAAAGGGAAGACGAACATCGTCCATCTGGAGAAGTTGGCCGCATTGACCTTGGAAGCCCTCACCAAAAAAGAATCCTTGATCATGATGAGCATCTACGTCTGGTTGACCGAGACGGAAACCGGTGATATCAGCGAATTGAGCCAGGCGCAGAACTTTGATTTTCTGTGGGAAAAGCTGACCTTTGAAAGCCACGAACCCCCGTTGAAGGGGAAATGGGCAGATGACGATTTCTTTGCCTTCAATAACAAGAAAGCGGAACAATCCAGCCTGATCGTCACGAACCATTCCTTTTTGAGTCATCATATCGATGATCTGGCTATTTTTGACCATTGCGAATCCATAAATCTGATCCTCGATGAGGCGCATCAGTTCCCGCGCGTCTATCAGGATGCGCACAAGAAAAGTGTGGCCCTATCCATCCTGAAACGGCGATTGAAGCGCTTCGGCTACTTCCTGCGGGATTATCGCGAGGCAATGGAGAAGGATCCGAATGGCGATTCCTTGGCCTATGATTTGTTCAATCTCGAATTCGCAATCGATCAGTTACAGCAGGAATATGCCCATTCAGAAGAAGTATTGATGCGTTCCCTAATCCATGAGGTGGGGGAAAAGGGTGAAGTTTATCTCGACGAGAATTTTTTGATTGAAAACGGCCTGAAGAAAATCTTCAAGAAAATGTACCAGTACATACAGGAGACTAGGCTAGCAGCCAAGCGTTGCCTGGATAAAGCCGGCTTGAGGAATGATCCGGTTATGGGTCCGCGCGCAAAGGCGCTGCTGGATGACTTGGATGCTGTCCAAATCAATCTGCACTATTTTTCTGAAGAGCGCATAGGCACGTATCATGTGCTGCACTACACGTGGGATAATGACCTGCTTTCTTTGGCGATCGAAATCAACCAGATCGACCTTTCGGAAGAAATCCATACCAAAATAAAAGAGCGATTCAGCAGAACCGTTTATTTGAGTTCGACGCTCAGAGTGGATGGTTCGCTCGACTATTTCAAAAACAAAATCGGCGAAGCCGAATTGCAGGAAGCGTATTTTGCTTCACCCTACAAGTTGAGCGAACGCTTGCGGATCTTCCTTCCGACAGATATCGCTGCCATCACCTCATTGGATGACAAACAAGCGGCCAGACAGATCGTTTCGACTATGCAGGAAATCGTACTGCCGCAACAAGGCAAAGCTTTGGTTTTGTTCACTTCCAACCGCTTGCTGGAGGAAGTCCATAACCAGCTCAAAAATGCTGTCTCTTCCGGATTTCCGGGAACGGAAATACTCGCTCAAGGTTTCTCCGGCAGCCGGAGAAGGATGCATAATCGGTTCATGTCGGCTGATGCTGCGATTTTGCTGGGCTCTGCTTCATACTGGGAAGGCATCGACTTTTCCGATCAAGCTGTTGAGATCCTGGTGATCACCAGACTGCCGTTCGATCCGCCGCATCGTCCGGAAAATGCCGCCTTCCAAGCGTATCACCAGGACAGAGGCAAGAAGGCATTCTATGAAGAGTTTCTTCCGCGAGCGATGATCCGTCTGAAACAGGGGATAGGCAGGCTCGTCCGCTCCAGAAATACGAAAGGTGTCGTCATTTGCCTGGACGACAGATTGATCAAAAGTAATTATTCGAAACGGATGCAACAGATGCTTCCGGAGGGCGTAGGGATAAAAGTAGCCGGTCAAGCGCAAATAAATGCGGAAATTCAAGAATTTCTGAAAAAATAATGCGGCGGGATATTCCATCAGCATGAAGTTTAAGGTATCATTAACAATTAGGTGAGATTGCGATTAAATTTCAACCAAAGATAAGGAAGTGGAAGATGTGAAGAAGAATGTCATTGTTGGGACGATTGTGCTTCTTTTCCTGATGATCGTCAGCTCCTACACGATATTTTACCGCAGCCAGCAGCCGATACTGCAAGCGGAAAAAGAAGCAACCGCCATTGCGGAAACGAACGCCAATATCCAGAAAGTCCAGGATTTTTATTGGTACAATGGATCGGAGACGTATTTCACACTGGCTGGCATCGATGACAACAACGAAGAATTATATGTCATCATCAAGAAAGACGGCGGTGAAACCACTATCCTGAACACGGCGGAAGTCATCACCGAAAGTGAAGCCAAGTCAATCACTCAGGCGGACAAGAACCCTGAACGGATTCTGGAGGCAAGACTGGGGATAGAGGACGAAGAACCGGTTTGGGAAGTCACCTACAAAAATGCAAATGATACGATTGGTTACTATTTGATATCCGCTATTTCTGGTAAATGGCTCAAAGATATAGAAAACATATAAATTGGAGTGATTGAGATGGTAAAAATTTCTGAAAGAATGAAAAAAATAAGCGAATCCCCGACATTGGCGACGTCAGCTAAAGTCAACGTCATGAAAGCGCAAGGGAAGGATATCCTGAACTTGACCGTAGGGGAACCGGACTTCGATACGCACGTTTCAATTCTGAATGCTGCAGTAGAGGCGATCCAATCAAACAAAGCAAACCATTACACCCCGACTGCCGGTATCCTGCCATTGCGTCAAGCGATTGTGGATTATCATCAGAAGTATGACGGAGTCACTTTCGCCGTTAATCAGGTCATCGTAACTGAAGGTGCCAAAAATGCTTTGTTCGCGCTATTTCAGGTCATTCTTAATCCCGGAGATGAAGTCATCGTCCCTGCGCCTTACTGGGTAAGCTATACGGAACAGATCAAACTGGCTGGCGGCGTCAACGTTCTTGTCGAAACAGCGCCTGAAAAAGACTTTAAATTGACTGTGGAAGACCTGGAAAAATATCGCACCGAAAAAACGGTTGCTTTGCTTTTGAATTCGCCGTCGAACCCTACCGGTATGATCTATACGCCTGAAGAACTGAAAGCGATCGGCGAGTGGGCGGTTGAACACGATGTCTTGATCATCGCCGATGAGATTTACTACCGACTGACTTATAACGGAAATGAAGCCATCTCAATCGCTTCCCTATCAGAAGAAATCAAGAACCAAACGATCATCATCAACGGAATCTCCAAAACCTACGCAATGACAGGCTGGAGAATCGGGTATGCAATCGGAAATGCGGAAATCATCAACAAAATGATCGAACTGTCCAGTCATTCGACAAGCAACCCTGCCGGACCAAGCCAATATGGCGCGCTGGCTGCTTTGACCGGACCGCAAGATTTTGTTGAGGAAATGCGCGCAGCATTCGAGGCGCGACTGAACTTCTTCTATCCGCTGGTTGCGAGCATTCCTGGTTTCAAGGTAACGAAACCGCAAGGAGCCTTTTACCTGTTCCCGAATGTGAAGGAAGCCGCCGAGATGTGCGGTTTTGAAGAAGTGAAAGACTTTACGCTGGCTCTGATCGAAGAGGCAAATGTCGCTTTGGTTTCAGGCGATGGTTTTGGATACCCTGATTACGCCAGAATAAGTTATACTGTCAGAGAAGAGCTACTCGCAGAAGCAGTAGACCGCATCAAAAAATTTATCGAAACCCATAAAAAATAAACTATTTTTTGTGGAAAAAGGGGTAGACTAGATTGACACTTATCACAATGGATCAAGCGAAAGAATATTTAGGGCAAGAGATTTCCATTGGTGCTTGGGTTACCAACAAAAGAAGCAGCGGAAAAATCGCCTTTCTGCAATTACGTGACGGCGCTCATTATTTCCAAGGCATCGTTATGAAAAATGATGTCGGCGAAGAGTTGTTTGACGTCGCAAAATCGCTGACGCAAGAAACTTCTTTGATCGTCAAAGGGATCATCCAAGAAGATACCCGTTCGAAGCTTGGCTACGAATTGCTCGTCACCGGTATCGAAGTGCTGGGAGAGAGCCAAGATTATCCGATTACGCCTAAAGAGCACGGAACAGATTTCCTGATGGATCATCGTCATCTATGGCTGCGTTCATCCAGACAGCACGCCATCATGAAGATCCGGAACGAAATCATCCGCGCTACTTATGAATTCTTCAATCAAGAAGGCTTCATCAAGGTGGATCCGCCGATTCTGACCGGCAGCGCACCTGAAGGGACGACCGAGCTGTTCCATACCAAGTATTTCGATGAGGAAGCATACTTGTCCCAGAGTGGACAGTTGTATATGGAAGCGGCAGCGATGGCCTTCGGAAAAGTATTTTCATTCGGTCCGACATTCCGTGCCGAAAAATCGAAGACGCGCCGCCATCTGATCGAATTTTGGATGATGGAGCCGGAAATGGCTTTCATGCATCAGGACCAAAGTCTGGAAGTTCAGGAAAAATATGTCGCTTATCTGGTCCAATCGGTGCTGGATAATTGTGATATCTACTTGGATACGCTGGAGCGCGACAAGGAATTGCTGAAAAAATACACGCAATTGCCGTACGAGCGCATCAGCTATGATGATGCCGTGGCCTTATTGAACGCAAATGGATTCGATGATATCGTCTGGGGCGATGATTTTGGTTCGCCTCATGAAACCTTTATTGCGAACCAATCGGAAAGACCGGTATTTATCCTCAATTACCCGAAGGCGATCAAGCCTTTCTACATGAAAGAGCATCCCGATCGTCCGGAAGTCGTTCTGTGCGCGGATATGATCGCTCCGGAAGGATACGGAGAAATAATCGGCGGTAGCGAACGTGAAGTGGACTACCAACGCTTAAGCGAACAGATCGAGAAATTCGGGCTGAGCAAGGATGACTATGCATGGTATTTGGATCTGCGCAAATACGGTTCAGTGCCGCATTCCGGATTCGGACTGGGACTTGAAAGAATGGTGACTTGGATCTCCGGAACCGAACACATCCGTGAGTCGATTCCGTTCCCGCGTCTACTGAACAGGATCTACCCTTAACCAGGGCGTTTCACGCATCTGAATTTAATCACAACAGAATGGGAGTGGGGCAAATAGCAGCTATTTGTTCCACTTTCTGTTTTTCTAAAGGAGTTTTTTGATATAATGTCATACAATGAATTAACCAAATGGATCGAATCGGGGCAGACGCTGATCCCTAATTTTTTGCTGCAGAACTACAAAAGGATCGGGCTTGCGGATACGGAATTCATCTTTGTGCTGCAGCTGAAAGCTTACATCGATAAGAACATACCGTTTCCGAATCTGGCACTGATCGCCGAAAATATGGGCATTGCCGAAAGGGATGTCTTTTCCTTGCTGCATAATCTGATGCAGAAGCAAATGATCTTGATGGAGACGAAAAATGATCTGGCCGGCAAAGTGGAGGATTCCTATTCCTTGGATCCGATCTATCAACGGCTTTTCCAATTGATGGAACGTTCCGAGAAAAAACAGCCCATCCAGCAACAGGGTAAGAATATCATGACCATGTTTGAGCAGGAATTCGGGCGGAACTTATCCCCCATCGAGATGCAGACTATTGCGAGCTGGATCGATATGGACCACTATCCGCTCGAATTGATCGAATCAGCTTTGAAAGAAGCGGTGTTGAATCGCGTTTACAGCCTGAAATACATCGACCGCATCCTTTTGGCATGGGAGAAGAAAAACATCAAAAGCGTAAAAGATCTGATCCAGCAGCAATCGACGCGGCCCCAAAGCAATCAGGACAAGTTCGATGAAAAAGCAAGGACGGATGTGCCGATGGAAGTGCCATTGTACAATTGGCTGGACACTGACGCGGACGCATAGGTGAGGTGAAATATGTTATCGAAAAGAAAGACTGTAGAAGCGCTGGATGAGATGGCGGCGCTGTTCCCGAACGCGCAGTGCGAACTGCTGCATCAGAACGTGTTTCAGCTTTTGATTGCGACACTTCTCAGCGCCCAGGCAACAGATGTTTCCGTCAACAAAGTTACGCCTAGCCTGTTCGGCCGATTCCCCACGCCCGAGGCTTTCGTTGCGGCCCCACTCGAGTCGATCATGCAGGAAATCAGGACGATCGGCTTGTACAGAAACAAAGCCGCCAACATCCAAAAATGCTGTAAAATGCTGCTGGAGGACTTCGGCGGCGAAGTGCCGCGCACCTTGGAGGAACTGACCAAGTTGCCCGGAGTAGGGCGCAAAACAGCAAATGTCGTAATGAGTGTCGGTTTCCATATCCCGGCGATCGCGGTGGATACCCATGTGGAACGGATATCCAAACGACTGCGCATCGCTCCCCAGAAAGCATCGGTTCTGGAAGTGGAAGAGTTGCTGATGAAAAAAATTCCGAAGGAGCGATGGTCCGATGCGCATCACCAGATGATTTTTTTCGGCAGGTATCATTGCACAGCCAGAAATCCCAAGTGCGACGTTTGCCCGTTGCTTTCGATGTGCCAGGAAGGGCAGAAGCGTTTGGGTTTGAAATGAAACGGACAAGCGCAGCTTGCAGCATCAATAAAAAAAACAGCCAGCTCCCGATTTAAAGGAACTGGCTGTTTTTTTATGGATTCTGAGTTGCTTCTTCATCATCCTTTGCAACGGAGGATGCTTGGTCGCTTTCCGCTGAAGAGCTGGATGATGATGAAGAAGAGGAGTCGCTTGCTTCGTCGTCTTTGGAATCCTCTTCGGACGATTCTTGCGCCGGATCGGCAATGGTCAATTGGATGGTTGAAGCAGGTGATGTGCTTGAGCCAATTTTGACGAGCAACGAAATCGTGATTGTGCCTTTATCAGGATTGTCAATGACGACTTTGGTATCTGTTGTCGTTTCGGATGCGCCGCCTGCTGTCACTGTGTATTGCGCTTGTGCGTTGGAGTCGGTGCCGCTGGCTGAATATTTATCCCATTCGACGGTCAATTCGTCCTTATCGGTATTGTAGCTGGCCTTCAAACCGGAAGGAGCCAACAGCGTCACACCGTATTTCTTGGAAGTGGAAGTAGGTTCCGTGCCTTTTACGAAAAGTTCAGTGGCAATCAGGCTGCTCGGCGTATTCGGGCCGGGCTTCAAAATTGGGTCTGTGTACTTTTCGATCGAGACTTTGCTTACCGATGCAGGAAGCGTCCAATCGGCGTAATCGGTATCCTCGGAGACGTAGGACATCAATTCACGGTAAATATCGCGCGTCAGACTTTGTGTCTGGTAGTCCAAAAAGTTTCCATATTCTTTGGAATTGTCATAACCGACCCATACTGAGATGGAATAGCTGGTTGAATAACCGGCGAACCAGGCATCCGGAGCGGCATAAGGCACGTTTGTACCGCCGACTGCTGCCAATTCGTCATCCGTGTAGTTGGTTGTCCCGGTTTTGCCGGCCTGCGGCAATCCGGAAATCTGGGCGTTTGTTGCCGTTCCTTCGGTGATGACGTCCTTCAGCATGTCGGTGATCATGTAGGCGGTGGATTCCTTCATCGCCTCGGTTCCGTTCGCTTCGAAAGTGAATTCTTCACCTTCCGCAGTAGTCACGGATCGGACCGTGTAGGGCTCGTAATAAGTGCCTCCGTTTGCGAAGGCCGCGTAAGCTGCGGAAAGCTCAATCGGTGTCACTTCGCCGCCGATGGCATTGGATTCAACCAAATATTCCTGACCATCATTCGTGATCGTGATGCCCAATTTTTGCAGGAAGGAAAAGGCGTTATCCGCGCCGACATCCTGAAAAGTCTTCAAAGCCGGAATGTTGCGCGAATCGACCAATGCTTCGCGGATGGTCTGATCGCCTTTATACTTGTTGTCGTAGTTGTTGATTTCACTGCCGTCGGAGTAACTGTATTCCTCGTCGACGACCAACGTGCCGGTCGAGTAATCCAAATATTCGATTGCCGGTCCGTAGACCGCCAATGGTTTCATCGTCGAACCGATGCTGCGCTCAAGTGTAGAGGCGCGATTGAGCCCAAGCTGGACATTTTGGTTGCGCCCACCGATGACTGCCTGGATGGCGCCGGTGTTGACATCGACCATGGAAACACCAGTCTGCAGCAGGTCGTCAGGGAATTCGATATAGTCGTAAGTATTCACGATATCGTACAGATGCTGCTGCGCATCCATATCGATGTTGGTCGTGATCGTCAGTCCGCCTTCGTAGACGTCCAAGCCGGTTTTCTCCGTGACTTCATCGATTACGAGTTGGATGTAAGGGTCAATCACCAAGGACGTGTTGACATCGCCAGAGTGATCGAGGATGCTGCCTTGTATTTGAACCATTTTTGCCTCAGCACTTTCTTCGGCTGTGATTTTTTCGTTCTCGACCATCATGTCCAGAACAAGGTCGCGTCTGGCCTGAGTGTCCACCGCGTTAGTGATTGGGTCATACAAGGAAGGGGCTTGCGGCATGCCCGCTAAAGTGGCTGCTTCAGCGAGTGTCACATCGGTGATGGATTTGCCGTAAAAGTATTCAGCAGCCGTTCCCATACCGTAGACATTGTTGGACATGTAGACTTTGTTGATGTAGAATGCCAAAATCTCATCTTTGGTATATTCGCGTTCCAGTTTCATGGACATCCAGGCTTCCTGAGCTTTTCGTTCCAAGGTCTGGTCTTCGGAACTGGTTGAAAAATAGGATAATTTAATCAATTGCTGGGTGATGGTGCTTCCGCCTTGCGAGATGCCGCCTTGCTGGAGGTTCGCGAACAGGGCGCCGATGATCCGGATCGGATCGACGCCGTTATGATCGTAGAAACGTTGATCCTCTATCGATACGATGGCGTCCTTCAAGACTTGCGGGATTTCTTCAGGGGTGACCAATGTCCGGTTCTGATCGTTTCCGCCGATTTCCTTGATTTCGTTTCCGTCGGCATCCAAAATGGTCGATGCCACCGTTCCGATCAACTTCTCTTCGGTCAGTTCGGGAGCGGAGGAAACATAGTAGAAGAAGAGTCCTGCTCCGGAAGCGAGTCCGATCATCCCCAAGGCCAAAACACCGAAGAACATTTTCTTCCAGAGCGGCATCCCGGTTTTCTTCGTCTTCGCTTTCGTTTTCGCCTTCACGGCCGTTTTGCGGGGGCCTTGCGTTGTTCCGTTCTTCTTCCTGTTGTTTGCGCGTGATCGTGTATTATTGCCTTCATTCGGCATGTGGTTCACCTCTTAATTATTTGATTGTGCGTTCAAGCATTTTATCCACTGCATCCAGATAATCCAGTCGGGGATTGAATCCGTATGCCACTTCGATCCCGTTGTTCTCAATAAAAGCCAACGGAATCGATTTACGGCCATTATTCAATGTATTCTCCCAAAAGTCAATCAGATAGGAACTGTTCAATAAGAAAACGCGGTTAAAGCAGGAAAACCGGATCAGTACGAACGTGATTCCTTGCTGTTGGATACACCTTTTCATGTGGACAATCTGGTGCTCGTGGAAGTTACTCAAAGGTATGGCTGTCTTATTTTTTGTTTCTTTGGCCTCAAAGTCCAGATATAGACCATTGTAGACGCCGTTGTAATCGGTAGTGGAGGACTGCCGATAATAGGCTTCTTTTATGACGGCTGCGCTTCTTTTGGGGTAATCCACTTTGACGACTTGGATAGGCGTCGGCTTTTTATGGATGACGGCTTTCCCTGATGAAAGGTAATGCTCATTGCTGCTGTTGATCTCTTCTTCAAGCGTCATTCCCCGGTTGCTGTATACGAAGTCTTTCCTCTTTGCAGTTTTCGGCAGATGCGACTCGGCATGGAACTTTTTGCCGTTCGGATAATTTACGGCCACTGACGATCACCCCCATTGAATGATTATACCAAAAACATATGCTGAAAGAAATCTAAGAAAGCATTAAAATCAAAGGTCAAAGCGTTGATAGCGGGCACATTTTTTGCACGAATACGGAATAATTAAGCACTTTTTGTTTACAACACCGCTTTTCTAGTGTAGTATTGGAGAGTGTGCAATATCAAATTAATTGCAATAAAATCAAGATTTTTGGAGGAAAGTAAATGACTGCAAACTGGGAAAAAACAGGCACTAACGATGGTGTCTTAACATTTGAAATTTCAGAAGAAATCATCAAACAAGAAATGGATAAGGTCTTCAACAAAGTGAAAAAGAACGTTTCCGTTCCTGGATTCCGTAAAGGTAAAGTTCCTCGTCACGTATTCAACAATATTTATGGTGAAGAGTCTTTATTCGAAGATGCATTGAATGGCGCTTTGCCTGATGCTTATTCACAAGCTATCGAAGAAGCTGGATTGGATCCTGTTTCTCAACCAAAAATTGACATCAAGAGCATGGAAAAAGGCCAACCTTGGGTCATCGCTGCTGAAGTTACAGTGAAACCTGAAGTGAAGCTTGGAGAATACAAAAATCTTAAAGTTGAAAAACAAGACCGCATCGTTACCGATGAGGATGTAGAAAACAACTTGAAAGAAAAACAAGAGCGTCAAGCTGAATTAGTCCTTAAAGAAGAAGGCGCAGAACTTGGCGACACAGCTGTAATCGACTACGAAGGATTCGTTGACGGTGTGGCTTTTGAAGGCGGCAAAGATCAAAACCATTCTTTAGAGTTGGGATCTAATCAATTCATCCCAGGTTTCGAAGAACAATTGGTCGGCGTTAAAGCTGGAGAAGAAAAAGACGTTGTCGTTACTTTCCCTGAAGATTATCAAGCTGAAGATCTTAAAGGAAAAGAAGCTACGTTTAAAGTAATCGTACACGAAATCAAAACAAAACAATTACCTGCTTTGGATGACGAATTCGCAAAAGATGTCGATGAAGAAGTCGCATCATTGGACGAATTGAAAGCTAAAATTCGCAAGGAATTGGAAGAAAGCAAAACGGCTGCAGCTGATGAAGCTGTTCAGGATCTAGCTTTGAGACAAGCAGTGGCAAATGCTGAAATCGTTGAATTGCCGCACGTAATGGTTCACGATGAAGTGCACCGTCAAATGGATCTTTTCCTGAATGATATGCAACGTCAAGGAATCTCTCCTGAATTGTACTACCAAATCACAGGTACTACTGAAAAAGACTTGCACGTCCAAATGGAATCTGATGCTGATGAACGCACGAAAACATCCCTAGTATTGGAGCAAATCATCAAAGATGAAAACATCGTCGTTTCTGAAGAAGAAGTCGCTGCAGAAATCGAAGAATTAGCAAAACAATACAACATGGATGCAGATCGTGTCCGTGGATTGGTCAGCCCTGATATGTTGACTAACGACATCCAAATGAAGAAAGCGATGAGCATCATCACTGATTCAGCAATCGAAGGATAAGAAAAGTTGAAACAGAATAAAGAGATCGGGGCATTGTCTTCCATAGTCAGTGTCCCATCTGTTTATATTCAGGGATATATTCGGGCTGTAACCCCACAAGGTAAACGAATCATATTCTTTTTCAATTTTTCCTTTCTGTGTTAAGATGTAAACCGTTCGAAAGCGGTCAGGATCAACGCGCCACAACAATTGGCGGATCCTGGTAAGTTCTGCTGGATCGGAAAGTAAGTATATAGGGAGGAGAATGATTGTGTTCCATGATGAAAGTGTCGGGACAATACATTGTTCATTCTGCGGAAAATCTCAGGACCAAGTGAAAAAGATCATTGCGGGGCCGGATGTATATATTTGTAATGAGTGTGTAGATTTATGCAAAGAGATCATCGAAGAAGAGATCTATGCACCAAGCGAAGCGGTATTCACCGAGGTGCCAAAACCACAGGAAATCCAAAAGATTTTGGGCGAATATGTGATTGGTCAAGAAAAAGCCAAACGGACGCTGTCTGTAGCGGTCTATAACCACTACAAGCGTATCGGCCAAATGAGCATGATGTCAGAAGACGATAATGTAGAGTTACAAAAAAGTAATATTTGTTTGATAGGCCCGACAGGTTCGGGTAAAACGTTCCTTGGCCAAACATTGGCGCGTATCCTGGATGTCCCATTTGCGATTGCAGATGCGACAAGTTTGACGGAGGCCGGCTATGTTGGGGAAGATGTTGAAAATATCCTCTTGAAGTTGCTTCAGGCTGCCGAATTTGATGTCGAACGGGCTGAACGGGGAATCATCTACATCGACGAGATCGATAAAATCGCCCGTAAAGGTGAAAATGTATCGATCACAAGAGACGTAAGTGGCGAAGGGGTTCAACAAGCGCTGCTTAAAATTTTGGAAGGCACTGTTGCGAACGTTCCACCGCAAGGGGGCAGAAAACACCCGCAGCAAGAGTTCATCCAAATCGACACGACGAACATCCTGTTCATCGTTGGGGGTGCCTTTGACGGCATCGAAACGATCGTGAAAGAGCGTCTTGGCGAGAAAGTCATCGGGTTCGGCTCGCCTCAAGCCAAACATTTGGAAGACAAGAGCATCATGCAGCAAATCATACCGGAGGATTTATTGAAATTCGGTTTGATTCCTGAATTCATCGGTCGTTTACCGATAATGGCTGCGTTGGAAAAGTTGACAGAAGACGATTTGGTTCATATTCTGACACAACCAAAAAATGCCTTGGTGAAACAATACAAAAAATTACTTGAGTTGGATGGCGTCGAATTGGTATTCGAAGATGACGCATTGCGCTCCATCGCCAAAAAGGCACTGGAAAGAAACACTGGTGCCCGTGGATTGCGCTCCATCATCGAAAACATCATGCTGGACATCATGTTTGATATCCCTAGCAGAGATGATGTCGTGAAGTGCGTCATAACGGATAACATAGTGAATGGCATCGGTGCGCCGATGCTGTTCGATGAAGACGGCAAACAGATCAACTAAACATGAGCTTGCGTTTGAAGTCCGGCGAATCAGACAATTTCCAATCTGATTTCCGGATTTTTTCGCATAATCATGGCAGTCGGTTGCAAAAATAGTTTTAAGCGTCGTTTCAATTGCAGACGGCTTTGAAAAGGAGTGAAAATAAATGCACGTAAAAGATGCGGAAATCGTAATGAGCGCGGTCGATCCCAAACAATATCCAACCACTGGCTTTGCTGAAATCGCCTTGGCGGGACGGTCCAACGTGGGCAAGTCATCGTTCATCAATAAACTGATCAATCGCAAAGCGTTAGCACGGACATCAAGCAAACCGGGGAAGACCCAGACTTTGAACTTCTACTTGATCAATAATTCATTTTATTTTGTGGATGTTCCGGGTTACGGCTATGCGAAAGTTTCGAAAACAGAACGGGCGAAATGGGGCCAAATGTTGGAGACGTACTTCACACAAAGGGATACGTTGCGACATGTCTTTTTGATTGTCGATTTTCGTCACGAGCCTACCGAAGACGATATTCAAATGAAGGATTTCATCGAATATTATAATCTTCCTTATTCGGTCATCGCCACCAAATGCGATAAAATACCGCGGGGGAAATGGAATCAACATTTCTACCGCATCAAGAAAGCTTTGAATCTTCCCAGTGATGAGTCCTTGATCATGTTCTCAAAGGAGACGGGTGAGGGTTTTGAAAAAGCCTGGACCTTTATTGAGGGAATATTGGCTGAGTATGATGAAGCGGCACAGGAATAGAGAAAACCAAGAGAAAAACAATGGGCAACATCCTACTATTGGATGTTGCCCATTGTTTGTTCATTCGTTATGATGGGTTAGACAAGGTGCTTGTCATCGGACTCAGCTCGCAGCTGGCCGCTGCAGTGACCAACCGAGAAAATATTTGCATGTGTTGCGCAGATGTGGTAAAATCTAATTTGCATCTTTATGCGCGTTTTTATAAAATGAAGATATTTCTTCAAGGTGGGAGACATTTGGCAGAACGTATTTCAGAAGAAAAATTAGCGCAGATCAGAACCGAAACTAATATTGTTGATGTCGTCAGCCAATATGTACAACTAAAAAAAAGAGGCAAGAATCATTTTGGGTTTTGCCCGTTCCATGACGAGAAGACCCCCTCATTTTCTGTAGCGGAAGAAAAACAGATTTTCCACTGTTTCAGCTGCGGAAGAGGAGGGAATGTTTTTACTTTTTTGATGGATGTCGAGGGTATTTCATTCGTTGAAGCAGTCATTAAGACAGCCGAATTAAGCAACATTGAGTTGGATTTCTCGTACGAAAATCATGCGCAGGATAATCCGCTGCAGTCAAAGAAAGAAAAACTGATCCAAATCCATGAGGAAGCGGCGGCTTTTTACCATCAGGTCCTCATGAATACCGTTACGGGGCAAGCTGCGCTGGATTACATGATCCAACGCGGCTTCACGCCGGAGACACTGAAAGAATATCAAATAGGTTTTTCGCCATCCAATCGGACGGCGCTCTTTCAAATGCTGAAAGCGAAGGCTTTCGATGAAAGTCTCCTTCAGGAAAGTGGTATTTTCACGGATAGGCAAGGTCAAAACGAACTTTTCGATCGGTTCTCAGCTCGGATCATTTTCCCGTTGCGGAACGCGAAAGGAAAGACTGTCGCTTTTTCAGGCAGAATTCTGCAGGCTACCCCTGTGGATGACACAGGTTACCATGAAGCAAAATACCTTAACAGCCCCGAAACACTGTTGTTCAATAAACGGGATTTCCTTTTCAACTTCGACAAAGCCCGCAGTGAAATCCGGAGACATTCAGAAGTGATCCTTTTCGAAGGGTACATGGATGTCATATCCGCTTGGCAAGCGGGTGTTAAGAATGGCGTCGCCTCGATGGGAACCAGCCTGACGGATGAACAGAACCGGATATTGACGAAGACGGCCGATAAAATAGTCATTGCCTATGATGGCGATCGTCCCGGTGTCGAAGCGACCAAGCGCGCCATAGAAATATTGGAACGCAACAAGCACTTCGATATCTCGATTTTTCCGCTGGAAGCAGGCATGGATCCGGATGAATACATCCAACAGAAAGGTCCGGAGGCATTCGTCAAGGCACTGAAAAACAGCCGGGAAACAGTCATTCAGTTCTATTCACGCTACCTCAAGATGAATCTGAACCTGGATTCCGAAAAAAATCGCATCACTTATATCGAAACCATGCTTAAGGCTTTGGCTCCCTTGGATTCATTGATCGAAAGAGAGCTTTACATGAAGGACATCGCGGATGAATTCAGTATTCCGGTGGATATCCTGCAGAAGCAATTGAAGGGGTACCAACAAGAAGTGCTTCAGCAGCGGCCTGAACGCGAGCCGGTCAGGCGAACCGCGCCGCATGATGCCGCCCCTCATGCAATGTATCCAAGCACGAGCAAACGCAAGGTGACCCAGGCAGAGCAAAGTGAAAAGCAACTGCTTTACCGACTGTTTCATTTCGAGGAAGTCTGGTCGTATCTGAATGAGATTGACGCAGATTTCAATTTCATCCACGATGATTATCAGACAATCTACATTTTGTATGAAGAGTTTTTCAGGCAGACTGGGTTGGTCGGGAATATCGACCAATTTTTGGACCGCATCAACAATCAAGCTCTCCAAAATGTGATTACGGAGATTGAATGGTTCCAATTGGATTCGGAAGTCACCTATCAGGAAATTCAGGATCTCGTCCATATCATCCGGGACAAGTCGTCCCTTCAGGACCAACTGACCAAGAAACAGGCAGAAATGAAGGAAGCCCGAAAGAAAAATGACAATGAGCGTCTGAAGACAATCATGTTGGAAATCGTTTCCCTCTCAAAAGAATTAAAAGCAACAAAGAAATAGCCCGCATCGAATGGAGGAATCATTTTATGGCAATCGAAAAAAATGATCAAGGTTTCACGTTAGAACAGGTAACCAAAAAGCTGATCGCAGAACACAAATTATTGGGGTCCGTCTTCTATGACGAATTGGCCGATAAGATAGCTACACCTTTCCAATTGGACGCGGATGCAATGGATAAGCTGATACAAAAAATGGAAGACGGCGGTGTCAGTGTCGTAGACGCAGACGGCGGTCCGACTGCCCGTCAACTTGCCAAAGAAACAGTGAAGCCTGAAAAACCAGCAGCCAAAAAGGTTGAAGAAGAAGACCCGATGGCTGTGCCTCCCGGAGTGAAAATCAATGACCCGGTCCGCATGTACCTGAAGGAAATCGGCCGTGTGCCTTTGCTGAACGCAGAGGAAGAAGTCAATTTGGCTCTCCGCATCAAAGAAGGCGATCAGGAAGCGAAACAACAATTGGCTGAAGCCAACTTGCGTCTGGTCGTTTCCATCGCAAAACGTTATGTGGGCCGAGGCATGCAATTCTTGGATCTGATCCAGGAAGGGAACATGGGTCTGATGAAAGCTGTCGAAAAATTTGACCACACCAAAGGGTTCAAATTCTCTACCTACGCAACTTGGTGGATCCGTCAAGCCATCACCCGTGCCATCGCCGACCAAGCCAGAACAATCCGTATCCCTGTGCATATGGTTGAAACAATCAATAAATTGGTCCGTATCCAACGGCAATTGCTGCAGGATCTGGGACGCGAACCGACACCGGAAGAAATCGGTGCCGAAATGGACCTTCCGACTGAAAAAGTCAGAGAAATCCTGAAAATCGCCCAAGAGCCCGTTTCCTTGGAAACGCCTATCGGAGAAGAAGATGATTCCCATTTAGGCGATTTCATCGAAGATCAGGAAGTCCTGAGCCCGGCTGACCATACTGCCCAAACGCTTCTGAAGGAACAACTTGAGGAAGTTTTGGACACTTTGACCGACCGTGAGGAAAACGTCTTGCGTCTGCGCTTCGGACTTGATGACGGGAATGTGCGGACTTTGGAGCAAGTGGGTAAAGTATTCGGCGTCACCCGCGAGCGGATCCGTCAAATCGAAGCGAAAGCTTTGCGCAAACTGCGCCACCCAAGCCGCTCGAAACAATTAAAAGATTTTCTTGAGTAATAGCACCCTAACCCGAGGTATTGCACTCGGGTTTTTCTTATGCCATTTTTCGGAACGATGTTAGGATTAATGGGATATATGAAATGGAACTATGCTAAAATAGAACCATCAGCAAAAATGGAAATGGAGGGATAAGGTTGAACAATCAACAATTATCCGTAAGACTCGAGACAGTCGCAGGTTTTGTCCCTGAAAATGCCCGACTGGCCGATATAGGCTCGGATCACGCATATCTGCCTTGTGTTTTGGCAGCGCGCGACGTCATCAGTTACGCATTGGCAGGGGAAGTTGTGAAAGGCCCCTTCGAATCGGCAGCGGAACAAATCAGAACATCAGGAGTCGGCAACCGCGTCAGCGCCAGACTTGGCGATGGCATGGATGTGATTGAGCCGACGGATCATATAAACGTCGTCACCATCTGCGGGATGGGTGGGGACTTGATTTCCAAAATTCTGGAAAAAGGCAGACTGAAAGATAAATTGGTCGGTGTGGAACGGTTGATCCTTCAGCCCAATAATGGAGAAAAGAAACTGCGTGAATGGTTGATTGCCCACCAATACAAAATCATCGACGAAACGATAGTGGAAGAAAACGGAAAGATTTATGAAATCATCGTTGCCGAAAATGCTGAGACGGCCGAAAACTACACTGATCTGGAATACAGTTTCGGCCGTTTCCTGCTTCAGACAAAAAATGAAACGTTCCGCAAAAAATGGTTATCCGAAATCGACAAATGCCAATACATATTGGACAGCATGCAAAAAGCAAGCAATGATCTGAACGAAAAAGAACAGCAAGTGATCAATAAAATCAATGAAATTAAAGAGGTGCTGGGATGAGAAGCATTACTGGTTATGAATTCATCGAGTTATTCGAATCGCATGTTCCGACTTGGCTGGCAGAAGAGGGGGATCCGGTGGGCCTCCATTTGGGAGACTTGAGCCGTCCGGTCCGCCGTATTTTGGTGACGCTTGATGTCCGTCCGGAAGTCGTTCAGGAGGCCATCGAGAAGCAAGTCGACTTTATCTTCTCCCATCATCCGCCGATCTACAGACCGTTAAAAAATCTGGACGTTTCAGACAAGCAAACAAAGATGTACGTGGATCTGCTGAAACATGACATCAGCGTCTATGCGGCCCATACGAATCTGGATAATGCGAATAACGGGATGAACGATTGGCTCTCTGAAGCTTTGGGGCTGTTGGATGTTGAAATTATGGACGTCACGAAGCGCGTGCCTGTGAAAAAAATATCTGTATGCGTGCCGAATGGCGATTGCAATCGTGTCCGTGTGGCTATGACAGATGCTGGCGCGGGGAACATTTCCGACGAATACAGCCACTGCTCCTATGAGGCGCAAGGCGTTGGTCGCTTCACGCCGCTTGAAGGCGCGAAACCTGCCATCGGCCATATCAATGAACCCGAAGCGGTGCAGGAGAAAAAAATTGAGATGATCGTCGAAGATAAATACTTGGCGGAAGTGTTGGAGGCGCTGTATGAATCGCATCCATACGAAGAACCCATCTACGAAATCTATACGATCAATAATTTCCAACGCGAATACGGTCTGGGAAGGGTCGGCAATTTAGCCTTGCCGATGTCGTTGCGTTCCTTTATCCAGTACGTGAAGGATGTTTTCCAGATCGAAGGCATGCGCTTCATCGCAGCCGATTTGGATCAGACGATCACCCGCGTTGCCATCTGCGGCGGGGATGCCGGCAAATATTATCGAAAAGCAATCAAAAAGGGTGCGGATGTCTATATCACTGGCGATGTCTACTACCACACGGCCCACGATATGCAGGCTGATGGACTGACCGTCATCGATCCGGGCCATCACATCGAACAGATCTGCAAACCGAAATTATTGGAATTATTCAATGCATGGAAAAAAGAAAATGGGTGGGATCTGGAAGTGATCGCTTCCGAAATCAATACGGATCCTTTTATTTTCGACAGTCAATTGTGAGAGGATGTCAATGAATGCAAGAAAAATTAGTGAACCGTTTTTTGAAATACGTTAAATTTGAGACAAGATCGGATGAAAAAAGTCCGACAGTGCCTTCTACCCAAAATCAGGTGGACTTCGCCAAAACTGTTTTGATGCCGGAACTGGAATCCATCGGACTTTCGGATATCCAATACAATGCGGCCAATGGCTTCGTGACGGCAATTTTGCCCAGAAATTCCGAAAAAGCTTTTCCTGCTATCGGGTTCATCGCCCATATGGATACAGCTGATTTTGAAGCGGCACATGTAAATCCGCTTATTTGGGATGACTATGCGGGCAACGATCTGATCTTGGATGCTGAAACACAGCTGATCCTTTCACCGAAGGATTTTCCTTCTTTGAAGAACTACATCGGCCAGACTTTGATCACTACCGACGGGAAAACGTTGCTGGGTGCGGACGACAAAGCCGGCATCGCCGAAATCATCACAGCTTTGGAAGCGATAAAAGCAGCGGATAATTTGGAACACGGGGACATCAAAGTCGCTTTCGGACCGGATGAGGAAATCGGCCGTGGAGCTGATCTTTTTGATGTGGCTGGCTTCGGCTGCGACTTTGCCTATACGATGGATGGCGGACCATTGGGAGAACTTGAATTTGAAAGCTTCAATGCAGCGCAAGCTATCGTGACGATCCGTGGCAAAAATGTGCATCCAGGCACTGCCAAGGACACGATGGTGAATGCAATCAAATTGGCCATCGCTTACGATAGCGCTTTGCCGCAAAATGAAGTGCCTGAACAAACCGAAAAGCGCGAAGGTTTCTATCATCTGTTGGGCATCGAAGGCAATGTGGAAGAAAGCAAGATGACCTACATCATCAGGGATCATGACAAGGATCTTTTTGAGAACAGGAAAACCACCATGCTTACGCTTGCGGAGCGCATGAACAAGGAATTGGCTGAAGAACGCCTTACTATCGAAATGCACGATCAGTACTACAACATGGGGGAAGTGCTGAAGGAAGATATGCGTCCAGTCGATCTGGCAGAAACGGCGATGAAGTCACTGGGGATCACCCCGATCATCGAACCGATCCGCGGCGGGACGGACGGATCCAAGTTGTCCTTCATGGGTCTGCCCACTCCGAATATCTTTGCCGGGGGAGAAAACTTCCACGGACGCTATGAATTTGTGTCTGTCCAATCAATGGAGAAGGCAGTTGCGGTCATCGTGGAGATCATCAAACAAAGCCAAGGATACGGAGAACAATGAGAAATCCAGTGCTCATTTACTTCATCTTGGCGAACCTCGTGCTATTCATTTTGATGGGCATCGATAAAAAGAAAGCGCGGCAGAAAGCTTGGCGCATACCGGAACGCAATCTGCTCCTGCTCGGATTTTTCGGTGGCGGCCTGGGCGGACTGCTGGGGATGCATCACTTCCGGCATAAGACGAAACACCAGAGTTTCAAGGTAGTCTTCGCTTTGGGCACACTCTTGACCGGCATCGCATCCTATTTCTTGTTCATATGAAAGTAAAATGCCGCTATTTCCCATTCGGAAGATAGCGGCATTTTTTATTTATTTTTCATGAGGAATTGGATGGATACGGCTTCGGGGCCGGCGTGGGTCATGACGCTGGCGCTGGCATAGGACGTGTACATCTCTGCGTTGGGAAACGCAGCCTTCAGCATGCCGATGATTTGGTTCGAATATTCCGACAAACCGTCATGCGTGATGCCGATCGCTTCAACATCCAGGTATTTCTGCTTCAGCTCTTCGATGATTTCTTCGTAGCGCTTGACGATTGCTTTTGTGCCGCGGCCTTTGATATCGGTAGTCAAGGCGCCGTCGATCATTTTCAGGTTGGCTTTGATGTTCAGCAGCGTTGTGATGCGGCCCATTGTTTTTCCGATACGGCCGCCCTTGACCATGTTTTCCAGGTTGACGATGCAGATGTAAAGCAAGGTCCGCTCCTTAACGGCAGTGACCCGAGGCAATGCTTCCGCCACTGTCAATCCTTCCGCCGCACATTTGGCAGCTTCCAATACTTGGAAGGCAGCGGCTCTAGCGCAAAACTTCGAATCGATGACGGTGACTTTACCGTGGGCGAGTTTAGCCGCCTGGTGAGCAGAATTGACGGTTCCGCTCAACGTTTCGGTTACATGGATGGACAAAACCTCGCTGCCATCTGCCGTCAATTCATTGTATTTATCCAAAAAAGTGCCCATGGCTGGTTGGGATGATTTCGGCAATTCCTTGCTGTTCATCATTTTTTCAAGAAACTCGGGTTTGGTTATGGTGACGCCGTCGTAATACAGCACGTTAGCGATCATGGATGAAAGCGGGATTACGGTGATTCCATATCTGTCAATTTCTTCTGCGGACAATTCCGTTGTGGAATCGGTCACAATTTTGAAGTTTGGCATGATGATTCTCCTTCGTTGCAGTCTTATTTCCTTAAGCATAGCAGATTTTTCAGGAAAAGTAACGCAGTTATCACTATGATTGTAAGCATATTCTTCTATTGTTGATGTTTTTTCATGTAGAATAGATTATGCTATAATAGGTTAGTTGTAGAAGAAAGTAGGTTACAGACATATGGACGGAATATTACCTTTATGGAAAGAACGCGGCATGACAAGTCACGACTGCGTATTCAAACTGAGAAAAATATTGAAAACTAAAAAAGTGGGGCATACCGGTACACTGGATCCGGAAGTTGATGGCGTTTTGCCGATCTGCATCGGGAAAGCCACAAAAGTCGTCGAGTTTTTGACTGACACGGACAAAGCTTACGAAGGGGAAATCACTATCGGAGTCGCCACAACGACTGAGGACAGCCAAGGCGAAACGATCGCGAAGGCGCCGGTTGCGCAAGACCTGTCTTTGGCCGAAATCGATGCTGCGATGGAAGCCATGGTTGGCGAAAGCATCCAAGTTCCGCCGATGTATTCCGCGGTCAAGGTGAACGGAAAAAGGCTGTACGAATACGCCCGCAAAGGTTTGACCGTCGAAAGGCCGCAAAGAAGCATCCACGTCATGAGTTTCGAGCGGATTTCAGAACCCGTCTATCATGCGGAAGAGCAAACGATGTCCTGGAGTTTCCGGGTAACTTGCGGAAAAGGGACCTATGTGCGGACCTTGGCTGTCGATTTGGGCGCATCATTGGGTTATCCGGCGTACATGTCTAGCCTGACGCGCACGATGAGCGGATCCTTCACGAAGGATGATTGCCTCACGCTGCAGCAAGTGGCTGAAGCAATGGCAAACAACGAAATTGACGCGCATCTGAAGCCGATCGACTCGGTATTCGAAGCGTATCACCAGATTGCGCTTGACGATGAACTGTGGGATAAGGTGAAAAATGGTGCGGTTCTTCCGAAAGAGGGACCATTTGAAACCATGGATGCCCCCGTTTTGTTCACCTACCAGGGCAAAATCGTGGCGATGTACGAACCGCATCCGACCAAATCCGGTTTCATCAAACCCAGAAAAATGTTCCTATCATAAACACCAAGGAGTTGCCTTAGCAATGGAAATAATGCATATACATCATCCCTATGACCAAAAACTGATGCCAGACGAGCAAGTCGTGTTGGCGTTGGGCTACTTTGACGGCGTCCATCGAGGACATCAAGAAGTGATCAAAAGGGCAAAGGAAGTTGCCGAAAAGAAGAACCTCAAACTTGCCGTCATGAGCTTCAATCATCATCCGAGCATCGTTTTCCAGAAGATGAACCCGGAAACGATGCAGTATTTGTCGACCGTCAACCGAAAAGCCGAAATATTCGAAAGCTTGGGCGTTGATTATTTCTTCGTCATCTCATTCACATCTGCCTTTGCCTCTTTGAGACCGCAGGAATTTGTCGACCAATACATCAGCGGCTTGCATGCTGCCGCAGTCGTTGCCGGTTTTGATTACACCTATGGGCCCAGAGAAATCGCGGATATGAAGCAATTGGTGAACTATGCAAAAGGCCGCTTCGAAGTCATCGAAGTTGCCGAATTGAAGAACGAAGCCGAAAAAATCAGCTCCACCCATATCCGGGAAGCATTAATCGATGGGAATATGGAAAAAGCGAATGAATACTTAGGCTATATCTATCAGAACGACGGCACGGTCATCCATGGCGATGCGCGAGGCAGGCTATTGGGTTTCCCGACTGCCAATATCCAGACCGAAAAACACACACGCTTGCCAAGGAATGGCGTATACATCGTGAGCATCAGAGTGAACGGAACCTGGTACCGCGGCACGGCTTCGATCGGGCACAACATCACTTTTGAAGCTGGCCGCGATAAAACCGTGGAAGTATATATACTGGACTTCGATAAAATGATCTACGGTGAAGATGTAACTGTCAGATGGCATCATTTTATCCGCAGCGAAATCAAATTTTCAGGCGTCGACCAACTGATCGCGCAGCTTAAAAGTGATGAAGCCGATACGATCGCCTATTTTAAGGAGCACCCATTGGATGAGGTGACCCTCTAAATGGCAGCGGCTTATTTGCATATCCCTTTCTGCGAACACATCTGTTTCTATTGCGACTTCAATAAAGTGTTCTTGGAAGGCCAGCCGGTCGATGAATATGTGGATGCTTTGATAAAGGAAATGCAGCTGTCGAAACAACTGCACCCTCAAGAAGAGATCAGCACTTTCTATATCGGCGGCGGCACACCTACGACACTGAATGAGCGCCAGCTGGAGAAGCTGTTGAACGGAATCCGCAGCACCTACTCCATGCCGAAGGGCGCCGAGTTCACGATGGAAGCCAATCCGGAAAGTATTTCTTTCGAGAAGCTGAAGATCATGCGTGATTATGGGGTCAACCGTTTGAGCATGGGTGTCCAATCATTCAATAACGATATCCTGAAAAAAATTGGCCGCATCCATACAGCCGAGCAAGTGTACGCTTCTGTGGCCGATGCCCGCAGAGCCGGATTCGAAAACATGACCATCGATCTGATCTTCCGGCTGCCGAACCAAACGATGGCCGATTTTGAAGACAGTCTTAAAAAAGCCTTGGAATTGGATTTGCCGCATTACTCGATCTACGCTTTGATCCTCGAGAATAAAACGGTTTTCTACAACTTGATGCGTCAGGGGAAACTGCCGTTGCCTTCGGAAGACACAGAGGCAGATATGTACGCTCTTGCCATCGAGACGATGTCAAAAAACGGCAGGAATCAATACGAAATCTCCAACTTTGCGTTGCCGGGCTATGAATCCCAGCACAATCTTACCTATTGGAAAAATGAGTCCTATTTCGGTTTCGGGGCAGGTGCGCACGGCTATATCGATGGGATCCGCTACCACAATCATGGACCGATCCAGCAGTATCTGGCGCCATTGCGTGAAAATGAGCTGCCTATCATCCGGCAGCAGCAGTTGTCGAAAAATGAACAGATGGAAGAAGAAATGATTCTGGGTCTGCGTACGATGGTTGGCGTCAGCCAAAAACATTTTGCCGATAAATTTCAGACCCCGCTGTTGGATCAGTATGCTGCCGTCATCGCGGATTTGGTTGCGGACGGCCTGCTTCTGGTCGATGGCGACAGGATCCGTTTGACCCAAAGAGGTGTTTTCCTTGGTAATGAAGTATTCCGTTCTTTCTTGATGTGAATGTGTTCGTTGTCTGTGGGGTGCCCATAATGTTATGAAAAATGATTGTATTCCGTTGACAAAGCCTGTAACCCGTGATAAATTTATTTATGGTTAGCACTCATTATGGTCAAGTGCTAAAGTGAGGTGAAAATCTTGTTAACAGAAAGACAGTTGCTAATTTTAGATTTAATTGTCAGGCATTACATCGAATTCGAGGAGCCGATCGGTTCGAAGACGCTTCTCAAGGAATCTGCATTGTCCTTGAGTTCCGCCACGATCCGCAACGAAATGATGCGGATTGAAGAACTGGGCTTCCTGGAAAAAATGCATTCATCATCCGGTAGGATACCATCGATCCAAGGGTACCGTTACTATGTCGATCAACTATTGGGCAAAGAAAGCGAAGAAGTCGCTGACGACGTCAAACAGACGATCAAGCATGGTTTTCAGAATCCTTACCGGGAAGTGCAGCAGGTCGTCGAAAAATCAGCTGAAATGCTTTCCTTTTTGACCAATTATACCGCTTTGGCGATCGGCCCCGAAACAAAGGACAGCCGATTGACGGGATTCCGCTTGGTCGCACTCAATGAAGGCCATGTGATGGCCATCTTGGTGACTGATAAAGGACATGTGGAAAATCAGATTTTTTCTGTTTCGCCAGGCTTCTCAGCCTCTGAGATAGAAAAAATCGTCAACATCTTCAATCAGGAACTTGTAGGCCGCACGCTGCAGGAAGTATTCATCAAACTGCAAACGGACATTCCAGTGATCATCCGGAAGTACGTCGATGCAAAAATCGATTTCACAGCGATCTTCACTGACATCGTGGCGAAGTTGGAGCATGACCGCTTCCATGTAGGCGGCAGCATGAACCTCCTGAACCATTTGGATGCGACGATGGACAAGAATAAAGTCAAAGCCATTTTAAGCATGCTGAACGGGTCTCCGGACATCCATGCGCTTTTTTCTAACCCCAACGATGGTGTCGGCGTCAAGATCGGAACGGAATTGGACAATGAGCTGTTGCATAATTTTAGCCTGATCACGGCTACCTATGACACGGCCGGCAACGGTAAGGGCCTGATCGCATTACTGGGGCCAACCAATATGCCTTATCAAAAAATGATCAGTATCATGAAATTTATGCGTTACGAACTTTCTGATAGCTTGAATGATCTGAACAAATAAGCACGACAAAGGAGATTTTGAAGTGGACAATAACGAAGAATTAGTGGACCAGGAACAAGCGACCGTTGATACAACGGTTGTCGAAGGTCAAGAGACGGCTACGGAAGCAAGTGAGGTTGAAACCTTGAAAGCAACCTTGTCCGAAACGGAAGACCGGTTGTTGCGCCTGCAGGCTGAACTTGCCAATATCCAGAAGCGCAACGCGAAAGAAAGACAGGATGCGGCGAAATACCGTTCCCAGTCATTGGCGCAGGAATTGTTGCCGGTGATGGACAGTTTGGAAAGAGCTTTGGAAATTGAAGTGGAAGATGAAAAATCTTTGAACCTGAAAAAAGGTTTGGAAATGGTCATGAATCTGTTCACAGAAGCTTTCGCTAAAGAAGGGATTTCTCCGATCGATCCGATCAATCAACCTTTCGATCCGAATTTCCATCAATCGATCCAAGTACTGCCAGCTGCCGAAGGGCAAGAGCCTGATACGGTCGTCGCGGTAGTGCAAAAAGGATACAACTTGAAAGAACGCGTGTTAAGGCCAGCGATGGTCGTTGTGTCAGAATAATTTTATTGGTAAACAAAAAAATTCATATAGAGGGGAATAACATCATGAGCAAAATTATCGGTATTGACTTAGGTACAACAAACTCAGCTGTCGCTGTACTAGAAGGCGGAGAAGCTAAAATCATCCCAAATCCAGAGGGAAACCGCACGACACCATCTGTCGTTTCATTCAAGAATGGCGAAATCCAAGTGGGCGAGGTTGCAAAACGTCAAGCAGTTACGAACCCTAACACAATCAGCTCAATCAAGCGCCACATGGGCGATGCTGGCTACAAAGTGGAAATGGAAGGCAAAAGCTACACACCGCAAGAAATTTCAGCGATGATCCTTCAATATCTGAAAGGCTACGCAGAAGACTACTTAGGTGAAAAAGTTGATAAAGCCGTTATTACTGTTCCGGCTTACTTCAACGATGCACAACGTCAAGCGACTAAAGATGCCGGGAAAATTGCTGGCCTGGAAGTGGAACGTATCGTCAACGAGCCGACTGCGGCAGCTTTGGCATACGGTTTGGACAAAACCGATAAAGAGGAAAAAATCCTCGTATTCGACTTGGGTGGCGGTACATTCGACGTTTCCATCCTTGAATTGGGCGATGGCGTATTCGACGTATTGAGTACAGCCGGCGACAACAAATTAGGCGGAGATGACTTCGACAACAAAATCATCGACTACTTGGTTGCGGAATTCAAGAAAGAAAACGGAATTGATCTTTCAAATGACAAAATGGCGAAACAACGTCTGAAGGACGCTGCTGAAAAAGCCAAAAAAGATCTGTCAGGCGTAACATCAACTCAAATCAGCCTGCCGTTCATCACTGCCGGCGATGCAGGTCCGTTGCACTTGGAATTGACGCTTACTCGCGCGAAATTCGATGAAATCACTTATGACTTGGTTGAACGTACTAAAGGTCCTGTACGCCAAGCAATGAAGGATGCTGGTTTAACCGCTCCCGAAATCGATGAAATCATCCTTGTCGGTGGTTCAACACGTATCCCTGCAGTCATCGAAGCAGTCCGTAAAGAAGCAGGCAAAGAGCCGAACAAATCCGTTAACCCGGATGAAGTTGTCGCAATGGGCGCTGCTATCCAAGGCGGAGTCATCTCCGGTGACGTGAAAGACATCGTATTATTGGACGTAACACCGTTGTCATTAGGTATCGAAACAATGGGTGGCGTGTTCACTAAATTGATCGACCGCAATACGACAATCCCGACAAGCAAGTCACAAGTCTTCTCGACTGCTGCCGACAATCAACCAGCTGTTGATGTACATGTCCTGCAAGGTGAGCGTCCGATGGCAAACGACAACAAAACATTGGGTCGTTTCCAATTGACGGATATTCCATCAGCTCCTCGTGGTGTTCCGCAAATCGAAGTATCATTCGATATCGACAAAAATGGTATCGTCAATGTTCGCGCTAAAGACTTGGGAACGCAAAAAGAACAAACAATCACCATCAAATCCTCTTCCGGTCTGACTGACGAAGAAATCGAAAAAATGGTAAAAGATGCAGAAGCTAACGCTGAAGCAGACAAATTGCGCAAAGAAGAAGTTGAATTGCGCAACGAAGTGGATCAATTGCTCTTCCAGACTGACAAAACTTTGAAAGAGCTTGACGGAAAAGTCGACGCTGATGAAGTGAAAAAAGCTGAAGAAGCAAGAGACGAACTGAAAGCAGCAGTCGAAGCAAATGATTTGGAACAGATGAAAACGAAGCGTGATGCTTTGAATGAGCTTGTCCAAAACCTGACTGTCAAACTTTATGAGCAAGCTGCTCAAGCGCAACAACAAGAAGGCGCGCATGATACAGCAACTGACGACGGTGTCGTTGATGCCGATTTTGAAGAAGTAGACGACAAATAGTCAACTCTAACGAGAGGAAGCCAACGCTTAACTGCATTGGCTTCTCTCACTGTATAGAGATAAAATGTTCAGATGAAGCCAATCAATGGAGGCGAAACAATGGCGAAGAGAGATTATTACGATGTCTTGGGTGTGTCGAAGGATGCCACAGACGATGAGATAAAAAAAGCTTACCGGAAACTTTCCAAGAAATTCCACCCGGATATCAACAAAGAAGCGGGCGCAGAAGACAAATTCAAAGAGCTTGCTGAAGCTTATGAAGTCTTGAGCGACGGCAATAAACGCGCAGCCTATGACCAATACGGACATGCCAGCACTGATCCCAACTTCGGCGCAGGCGGCGGTTATGGTGGCGGCGGCTTCGGCGGCTTCTCGGGCGGTTTTGAGGATATCTTTGATTCCTTTTTCGGAGGCGGAGGCGGTCGCGGCAGAAATCCGAATGCCCCGCGTCAAGGATCTGATCTACAATACCGAATCCACCTTACATTTGAAGAAGCGATTTTCGGGAAGAAAGAAACCATCCGTTACAAACGTGATGAAGAATGCAAAACCTGCAGTGGATCCGGAGCAAAACCGGGCACGCAACCGAAAACGTGTTCGAAATGCCATGGTTCAGGAGCGGTCGGTGTCGAAAGGAATACACCTTTCGGCCGCGTAATGACGCAAGCAGTCTGTGATGTCTGCGGCGGAACAGGCAAAGAGATCACGGATAAGTGTACAACATGCCACGGACATGGGCATGTCGAAACCGATCACTCTGTGGCAGTCACCATCCCTCCAGGCGTCGACGATGGACAACAGATGCGCTTGAACGGCCAAGGCGAAGTCGGCAGCAATGGCGGCCCGTATGGCGATCTCTATGTCGTTTTCCAAGTGGAGCCAAGCGATATTTTCGATCGCGAAGGGACAGAGATCCATTATACGCTTCCGATCAGCTTCGCCCAAGCAGCTTTGGGTGATGAGATTGAAGTGCCTACCGTGCACGGAAAAGTCAAGCTGAAGATTCCTGCCGGGACACAAACGGGCACGAATTTCCGCCTGAAAGGCAAAGGGGCGCCACGCTTGCGTGGAACCGGAAATGGTGATCAGCACGTCAAAGTGACTGTCGTCACACCGAAGAACCTTAGCGAGAAGCAAAGAGAGGCAATCCGCGCATTCGCAGCAGCAGGCGGCGATACGTTGGTGGAAGATGACGCCAATTTTTTTGATAAAGTAAAGGACGCCTTCAAAAATAAAAAATAAGTTAGCTGAAAAAACCGATGCGTTGGAAACAACACCGCATCGGTTCTTTTTTTGTCCCTAGACTATTCTGTTAGAGTTTTTGTAACTAACATGAGGACAAGCAACACTTTTTTTATAGAAAAAGAGTAAATATTCGCTAATTCTAGCATGTAAGGGGTTACATTTTGGAGAAATAGGATTATAATGGAACTATCAAATAAAAGAGGTGACGTAAATGGCTACTATAGAATCGTTCAATAGATCCGAATTAAAGAAGTCCAACCCTTTACTTACGAAATTCCGGACAACGGTCGAAACAGCTTTTTATGGCAAAAACATGCAGGAAGTCACGGACATGACGGAAGCCTATGAACTCGCACTGAACGCTGGAGGTGTGGTCGTGACTGACCTGCCTGTGCTCCACGCAAAAGAATTGGGATTGCCGGATGATGCCAAGGTGCTTGTCGAAAACGGCGGGAGAATCATCGGCCGTACTGCCCGCGCCAAACGGATCATCGGAGAGAACAAAGAAGAAGACGAAAAACTTGAAGGCATCATCATGGATGTCATTTATCAAAACAGACTGCGCCATTATTATAAAGCGACAGGCTATGTAGGCTTGGATAAAGATTTCATCATCAAAGCGCACATCGCATTTCCCGAAGGAAACGAAAACAATCTTTATTCCTGGCTGTTGAACTTCCAGTGGAACAGCCCGGAATATCAGGAAATGTACGCGCAGTCGAAGCTGTACAATGAAGGCGATATCTACATCTATACGGATCCCGACTGGCGCCATCCGGATTATCCGCTCGGTGTGGCTATCTTCGAGCCCGACAGAAACGTTGCCTGCATCCTCGGAATGCAGTATTTCGGTGAATTCAAAAAAGGCACACTGACGCTTGCTTGGGGAACCGGTCATCGGAATGGCTTTGTTGCTTGCCATGGTGGTCAAAAACACTTCCGCCTGCCTGATGGCGGTTCGTATGTCGCTTCCTTCTTCGGGCTTTCGGGGTCAGGCAAATCGACTCTGACCCATTCGAAACACGACAACAAATATGAAGTGAAAGTGCTGCATGACGATGCCTTCCTGATCGATTTGACGGATGGCTCATCCATCGCGTTGGAACCTTCCTATTTCGATAAAACCCAGGATTATCCCGCCGATCACCCTGAACAGGACTATTTCGTGACTGTCCAGAATGTGGGAGTGACAAAGGATAATGATGGCAAAATTGTGCTGGTCACCGAAGATATCCGAAACGGCAACGGACGGACAGTCAAATCACGCTATTCCACTCCGAACCGCGTGGATAAGTTCGAAGAACCGATCAATGCTGTCTACTGGATTATGAAGGACGATGCCCTGCCGCCTTTGGTGAAGGTGGACGAAGCAGTCCTGGCGGCAACATTCGGCACGACGCTGGCCACAAAACGCACGACTGCGGAAACGTTGAAGAAAGGCGAGTCGACCGATAAACTGGTCATCGAACCATTCGCAAATCCTTTCCGGGTCTATCCATTGGTTGAGGATTATGACGGCTTCAAAGAATTGTTGGCTCATGAAGAGGTCGACTGCTACATCATCAATACTGGATTTTTCATGGGTAAAAAAATACCGAAGGAAGTGTCTCTAGGCGTTATCGAAAGTGTCGTTGAAGGGACAGCTTCATTCGTGCCATTCGGTACTGCGCCGCATCTCAGCTATCTGCCGGTCGAAGGTTTCAATCCCGATTTTGAAGATAAAGACTATACGAAGTTGGTGAGAAGACGCATGCAGCTGCGGGAAGATTTCTTGGAAGAATTCAATGCTGCCCATCCGAGTGTCCCGCTTCCTGACGAAGCCATCCAAGCATTGCAAAATATCATTGATGCTTTTTAAGTATCAATGGGAAAGAATCCGGAGGGGAGCCTCCGGATTCTTTTCGGTTATATAGGCTGGAAAACCCGGTGAGCAGCACCTCACCGGGTTTTAGGAGGCGAATATTCTACGATTTCCCGGCGAAGACTTCCTCACCGGGAATTTGCTGCTATAGCGTAAACCACATTCCTTAAGGATCACTTAAACGTTTTTGCGTTATCCATTCATGGTCGGCTTGTATGTGTCTGCCACCATCTATTTTTTCGCTTATCTGCTGTGTAAAAGTGAGAAAGACTTGCCAATCTGAGTCGGCGTCTTGTCATAAATGCTTTAGATTGGTATAATTTTCAAGTGAACGAATGGACGTCAGAGAAAGTGAGCAACGATAATGAACTTAGAAGAGATGAAGCAACGACAAAAAAGGATCAGAAATTTTTCCATCATTGCCCATATTGACCATGGGAAATCCACATTGGCGGATAGGATTCTCCAAATGACTGATACAGTCGCCGATCGTGATATGCAAGCACAATTATTGGATTCCATGGACCTCGAAAGAGAACGAGGCATCACCATAAAACTTAACGCCGTCGAATTGACTTACAGGGCAGAAGACGGGGAAGATTACATCTTCCATCTGATCGATACACCGGGACACGTCGACTTTACGTATGAAGTGTCCCGCAGTTTGGCAGCCTGCGAAGGGGCTATTCTGGTAGTGGATGCGGCGCAAGGGGTCGAAGCACAAACCCTCGCCAACGTTTATTTGGCTTTGGACAACAATCTGGAAATCGTGCCTGTCATCAACAAAATCGATTTGCCTGCCGCAGATCCTGAACGCGTCAGGGCTGAAGTTGAGGATGTCATCGGGATCGATGCCAGCGATGCGGTTTTGGCGAGCGCGAAAATCGGCTTGGGCATCCCTGAGTTGTTGGAACAGATCGTCGCAAAAATCCCGGCTCCGGAAGGTGATCTGGAAGCGCCTTTGCAAGCCTTGGTTTTTGACTCGATCTATGACCCATATCGCGGAGTCGTACTGAATATCCGGATCAAAAACGGCGTGGTCCGACCGGGCGACATGATCAGATTCATGGCTAACGGCAAAGAGTATGAAGTCATCGAAGTAGGGATTTTCTCTCCGAAACCGATCAAGCGCGACTTTTTGATGGTCGGAGACGTCGGCTATTTGACTGCCGGCATCAAAACGATCCAAGATACACAGGTCGGCGACACGGTTACGTTGGCGAACAATCCTGCCAGCGAAGCTTTGGCCGGCTACCGCAAAATGAACCCGATGGTATACTGCGGCATCTACCCAGTTGATGCATCGGACTTCAATGACTTGCGCGAAGCTTTGGAAAAACTACAATTGAACGATGCTTCCTTGCAGTTCGAGGCGGAATCTTCGCAAGCACTCGGCTTCGGTTTCCGTACCGGATTTTTGGGCATGCTGCATATGGACGTTATCCAGGAACGGATCGAGCGCGAATTCGATCTGGATATCATCACGACAGCACCGTCTGTTATTTATCGCGTCAACAAGACCGATGGCGAATTTTTGGAAATCGACAATCCTTCGGAAATGCCCGATGCGACAACGATCCAAAGCATCGAGGAGCCGTATGTCAAAGCGAGCATAATGGTGCCGAACGACTATGTTGGTGCGGTCATGGAAATCGCCCAAAAGAAACGCGGCAGTTTCATTACGATGGATTATTTGGATGATTTCCGCGTCAATGTCGTCTATGAAATGCCGCTTTCGGAAATCATCTTTGATTTCTTCGATAGATTGAAATCAAGCACGAAGGGATACGCTTCCCTGGATTATGAATTGATCGGCTACCGTGAAAGCAAGCTCGTCAAGATGGATATCCTCTTGAACGGGGAAGCTGTCGATGCCTTGAGTTTGATCGTGCATCGCGATTTCGCCTATGCCCGCGGAAAAATAATCACAGAAAAACTGCGCGGATTGATTCCACGCCAACAGTTCGAAGTTCCGATCCAAGCAACGATCGGCAACAAGATCCTGGCACGGACTACCATCAAAGCTTTGCGCAAAAACGTACTGGCTAAATGTTACGGCGGGGATATTTCCCGTAAGCGTAAATTGCTGGATAAACAAAAAGAAGGCAAGAAGCGCATGAAGCAAGTCGGATCCGTCGAGGTTCCACAAGAAGCCTTCATGGCCGTTCTCAAGATGGACGAGGACTAGAAGGCTGATGTATCAACCTTGCTAGCCCGTCCCAATCCTTCAAAATAGTATTTTTCACACATTTTTCACACATCGTTTAAAAAATGTGTGAAAACTTCATCAGAAATCCTGCGAGATGCGGTCGAATAATTCGGCCGTGTCTCGCTTTTTCTTTTTGGTCAGATGGATGTACGTGTCAGATGTGATCGCAGCGCGGGAGTGTCCAAGCCGGACCTGGACTTCCTTGATCGTTGCGCCGTTCTCCAGCAACATGGTCCCGTGCGTATGCCGGAAAGAATGGAAGTTGAAGTCCACGCCGCTGATCTCGCGAACCTTCCCGACGTGCCATTTGATGGAATTAGGGGTAACGGGTGCGCCGTCTTCCTTCGTGCAGACAAAGTTCGATTCTTTATAGAACGGCCCATAACGCAGGCGGTTCTCTTTCTGCTGCTTTCGGTGTTTCCGGAGGATCTCATATAAAGCTTCCCCAAACGGTATTTCTCGATAGCTGGATGCCGTCTTCGGAGACGTAATAGCTATTTCTCCACCCTTATGAATCATCGTAGCTTCAACATGAATGATTTTGTCCTCCAAATCCACGTTTTTCCACTCCAGGGCGCATACTTCACCGCGCCGCATGCCGGTGTAATAGGCAATCATCATGGGAATATAGAACGCACTTGCTTCCGGAACCGCCATACGCAGCTTGCTCCAATCTTCCCGGCTAATGATCTTCATTTCATCTTTCGAAAGTTTCCTTTTTTCGAAGCGGGGTGATTCCACGTAAGCCATAGGATTTTCCTTCAGGAACATATACGGATATACAGCTTTCCGAAAAGCATTCTTCAGGACGGAGGTCACAATGCTGATCGTCTTCTGGGCATATCCTTTCCGAAACTCTTCATGGACTAGGTTCTGAAGGATAGATGGATCTATCTCCCTGAGATAGTATTTGTCCAGGTAGGGCAGAATGTGCTTGTCAATCACCATGCGATAATTCTGCTGCGTATTGTATTTTAAATTGGTCATCACATAGTTCTCGTACCAGTACTCAAAGAAATCCCGCACCGAAATATTTGATACATCTTTATAGCGTCCGGTGTCTTTCAATTCATTGATGGCTTTGCGCAGGGCGTTCTCCGCGTCTTCGTAGGTAAGGCCTCCGAAGCGCTCAAGCTGTCGTCTCTTGCCATTCACTTTTGGGAGATCGAGGGTGTAATAATAATTTTTCCCTCTTTTTCGGATGGTTCCTCTCATTTTCAAGCACTCCTTTTGGATTTTTATTATCAAAAAGCAAACGTATGTTCTTTTTGTTTGTTAAAGAAAAGCCTTATTTCACAAGGCTTCTTGATACACTACTTTCACTTTAGTCGAGTAGAGTGGTGATTTTGAATGTTAATTTTTCATTTGGTTTATATTTTGTGTTACTATTAGAAAAAGGGGGAATAGATATGTCAAGGAAACTTAAAGAGCATTTGAATATATACGTGTATATTTATTTTCCGCTTCTTGTATCTATCTTGTTTTATCTAATTTCCCTTCACACAAATGAAAACTTAATATTTAGTAATAACTTGAAAATATATTCAGTTGAAATATCACTTTCTATCTTAGGAATACTATTAACTATATTAGGATTATTTGCAGCTTTACCAGAAAATAAATATGAGGGAGCTATGAAAAAATATAATTATTATAATATAATTTTTAACACTCTTTTTTTCGGTATCCTAGCAGCTGTTGTACATTTAGTAGCTACACTTATTGGTATTTGTGTATCCCTACAAGTTTATTTGTTTTTAATTTATATATCTGAAACAATTATAGCTACCGTTTGGATCTATAAAATTTTAAAGTTAGTCTATAGAACTTAAATTTTCTGAAAGTAAGTTTTCAATTACATCTAAATTATTTATTTCGTCTTCATTAATTTTAATGGAGACTTTTTTTATAAGTTTCTTTTCAACTAAATCAATCAATCCCTCGTTTGTCGAGAGCTCAAAAGTGTTGAATTGTTGAGAAATATTATCTTTAGAACTCAAGCTTTCTAGTAATTTATTATTCTTTACTTGAGGTTCAAGCTGTAAAGTAACTCGAGCATTCCTAATAGATGTTTTATCTAGTTCATACAATTCATTTGTTGTTAAAAATTGGTTATCCATTAACTGAACAGAAGAGTAGGAAAATTTTATTTGATCTAACTCAGTTGTTTGAAGTAGTTTTTCACGAATGTTATCATCTTTTATAGGAGCAATAGAAACTATATCGTAATGCTCATTTAAATTAAATTTTTCTCTTAGAAACTTTGAAAAATAAGTTATGAAACCGCCGCACTTATTATTGTGTAATAATATTATTTGATTTTTTTCTAAATTAAGTAAAAAATAAGTATACGTTTCTATCAAAGTTTCTAAAAATTCAAAACTATAATCATCTTTGTTTCTGCTTCTGATTAATTCCCCGTCATCAATATTTGCTAATCTGCCATAACTACCAAAAATATTTGAAGAATCAATCTTTATAACTTCTATAATTACACCATCTGGTCTATTTAAATAAGTATAATCGTTTTCTGTCGCCTTTTTTTTGAATTTTACAACTTCATCTTTTAAAGTACTGTCTCCAAAAACATTTATCTGTCTTTTCTTTTCTAGAACTAAGTCATAATAGAGCAATGTTCTCTCCATCTAAGTATGCCCCCTCTTCTTTAATAGACTATCACCCCGCACTCCACGCCGCCTGGGAGTGGGGGTATTTTATTTTTTCGCGAATTTTAATTTCAGCTGTAGATTGTAATTTTTTTCGCCCGTTTTCACTTTATCGTCATCGTCCAAGTATTTATACTTTCCACCTGATAAACTTGTCTCTATCGCATGTAGGTCAGCCGATTCAAAGCGTTTTAGAACTCTTTTCGCCCCATCTTCCGGAAGAATGCCTAATAAAAACTCATGCTCTTTGTCCTTGCCAACATAGACACTAATAACCTCTGATGAATCAGAAACATCTAACCTGACATGCGGTAGCTTCCCTCCACTTAATTCGTATACAGGATCCTCTTCGAAAAAGCTTCCATGCTCCTCATCGAGAATGTCTTTATTTGATAAACCCTGGTATAATTCTTTGAAAAATTTTTCTTTCTTCAATTCTGCGATGAGTTTTTTTAATTTTTCATGTCTGTCTTCTAGCTTTATTCCGGAAACATACGTTTTTATGGTTGTGGTCGTAATCGTTTTTTTTGGTATACCATCTTCAACAGGCTTCATTACTTGACTAGGTTTTTCAAGGATTCCCGGAGAACCTTTTGCAGCAGCCTTACTTTTAAATAATGACGTTAACTTACTGAACATATAACCATCACCTTTCTTATTCTTGATTTATAGATCAAAAACAACTTCCAGATTCTTACCGTCCAAAGTAGGGGAGTGGGGGGGTGTATCCCAAATTCATGCTATAATAGTCATGTAAAAAATAAACGTATCCTGATGACCACCGTTGCAGCGGTGGTTTTTGTGTTGCTGAAAAAATTCCCCCGCTACTTGCCATCTGACAAGTAGCGGGGTGTTTTATTTATTGCGGTAAATTGTTAATTGCATACTGCGCTTGTTCTGCAGTGTAGCCTTCGTAAATTAACTGATCATACAAGCCTTGGTCGGAGAAAGAAGAGTAGTCTAAATAATCAATAGCTTTTTGGAGAGCGTTCGCATTCCAATCTGTTACTACATTATCGACAGCATATTGCGTTGCATCTTCAGGAAATCCTTCGTATAACAATTGGTCGTAAAGGCCCTGCTTAGAAAAACTTGAATAATTTAGGTAATCATTTGCCTTACCCAATGCATTTCGAAATTCTCTTGAAATTTCAGGTACCGGAGTTGGCGCTACAACAGGTTCGCTTGGTACACTCACTGCTGGTTCTTCGACTACAATAGGTTCTTCAGCAATTACGATCTCAGAAGAGGCCGCCTCTGGTGCAGCAACTTCAGCAACAACACTTTCAGAAGAAGCGGATTCTGATACGGCTGTTTCCGATTTTTTTGTTTGTGTAGATGTTGAAGTAGTGGTGTTAGCGGCAGATTCTGAATCAGCTCCGCCGGACCCGAGCAAGATAAAGAATCCGAACAGACCGATAACAGTAGCCACTGCCGAGATCTTCATTTTTTGAGGATTTGGCTCTTTCTTTGTGTAGTACCAAATACCAAGTCCGCCGAGAATTAAAATAATAGGCGAAATAATCGAAAATAAAGCAATTACTATACTAAAAACCACAAATCCGCCAATCCATTTTCCAATCGTTTTCATTTTTTTTACCTCCAAAGTAAAGTATTTTTATAGTAACGGCAGACCACTTGCCGTCATTATCATTATACTCTAATAAACAAGAAATATTGTAGGCAAAATGAAATATTTATTTAGTATGAAACAGTAAAGTTTCTTTTTGGAAATAGAAATATGTTACAACTCCGTTTTGATTCAACAAATGTAATTCCTTTATTTCTTACTTATCTCCAAATAATCCGCCATATGCTCATCAACGCCATACAGCAGCTGCAACCGGCCAAACGTGTCAGGCATAGTACCATTTTCTGATACATAATGATCCAACAGCAGAGTAGCTGCAAAACGATTCGCTTCATACTCCAGTTTACTTCGTGACAGACCTGTAGAAACATAGTACCCCGCCAGGGAAGAGTGTTCTAAAGCGTGATAGAGTTCATGTGCCATTACGTAGTAGCGGCGTTCTGAGTCTTTTATGGACTCATTCAACAGGATCATTGGTTTCTCAAATAAATTGATGAACTGTCCTTTAGGATTTTCCGCAAAGGGCACATAGCGTACTTCAATATCATAATTTTCGGCAATCAGGAAGGGGTCCAGGGTTTTGCACTGGATGGAAAGGTGATTGATTAACCTTTTTATTTTTTCGTGTTGGGATCTATTTTTTTCGATCTTTGATCTTCTCCCAGAAAATTCCAGTAAGTACATCCTTAACCCTTTGTTTTTCCTCTTCCGTTAGGTTTTCCCCGCCGTATGCCATATTTACATTACTGTTCAGCATTTCCTCTAAATCGATGATATCCTCTTGTGTCGCCCAATCTGGGACATCGTGGCCTAATAAATAGTCTGTTGTGACGTTGTAATAATTAGCCAGCTTAACTAAAGTTTCATTATCCGGTTGATTCCTACCATTTTCAAAATGGGAATAATTAGAACGAGTTAATCCTAAATCGTTAGCGACTTCCTCTTGATTCTTCTTAGTCCTTTTTCTCAAGTCCTTTAACTTTTCCGAGAACATATAAACACCGTCCTTTAAGGGTATTTTAACATTCCTATGATACAAAGAGTATCATTTGAAACAAAAAATACAAAATGTACCAAATAAAGATTGACGATACAAAACGTATCGTATATACTGAGTTCATAAAGATACAAAACGTATCGAAAAGATGGAGGTAGGTGAGAACATTGAGATCGAATCTCGTAAAATTAAGAACTGATTCTGGATTGACAAGGAAGGAGTTAGCTGGGAATTTAGGTATTTCGGAAATATCTGTAAGAAAAATTGAAGAGGGGACAAGGAATCCTAGTCCTAGAATGGCAAAGAAATTTGCGTTGTATTACAAGAGGGGATTGGATGATTTATTCCCCGATATTTTTTTAATCAGATATGATACAAAACGTAACATTAAATCGCCTTAGTATTAGTTTAATACCTTTATGAATGGATTGTAATCCCCGCAAATACAAAGGTAACCAACAAAAGAAAGAAGGGAAACAAAATGCAACTAGCAACATTTCTATTACTAATTGCACATTTGATTTTGAATGTTGTCATTTTAGTCAAGCTCAGAAAACTTGACACTAAATAATTTTTTTTTGGAAAACCAACGTATTTTTTTGTCTGTGGTTATCTTGATAACCATATGATCCGGAAAAGGATTGACGTAATAACTAAATTCTATTTTTGATTCCGATGGAATGATTAAAGTTTTCGAAAACGGATTAGCATATTCCCAAGCAACTGGAATTGTAGCAGGGTCCAAAATAGAATGACCAACAATATTTGTGTATTCGGATTTCGGTTCATAATCCACAACTCTTACTGGATTATTTTCCAAATCAAACAACTTAACATCCTTTATTTTTAAAGGCGCATTAGAAGCGTTGAAAATTGAAAAAAATATCAAGTAAGGCCGATTTTTTTTCTGCATATATTCACACTCTACTATTTCAATGGAGTATCGATCTCTTCTATGCGTATACCAAACGCTGTAAATCGCAATAAATAGTGCTAAAACGGCAATAACAAAATTCCAAAAATTCAATTGAAATAAGAATGAAGGCAAAGTGATTGTCATGATTTTTTTCTCCAATCATTTTTAATTTAAGTATAGCAAAGAAAGGAAGACAAATATGAACAACCTAGCAGAAAAACAAAATCCATTGATTCCGCTGCATGAGGAAAATGATGGTTCTGTAGCGGTTATGGGCCGAGACTTACACGAGTTTTTAGAAATCGGAACAAGATATGATATTTGGTTTAACCGTATGAAGGAATACGGATTTGAAGAAAATTCTGATTATGGATTGGTTGTTCAAAAAAGATCGACCAATAATCCAAAAAATCCATATACCGAGGTGGTTGACCACGTCATGACCATCGATATGTCTAAAGAAATCAGCATGATCCAGCGTAACGAAAAAGGCAAGCAAGCCCGGCAGTATTTCATAGCGATCGAGAAAGCTTGGAATAGCCCGGAGATGGTCATGAAGCGAGCTTTGCAGATTGCGGATCGTAAAATCATTGACCTGCAGGAGCGAGTCCAACTGGATAAGCCAAAAGTGATATTTGCAGATGCTGTCGCTGCAAGCCATACATCAATACTTGTCGGCGACTTGGCCAAGTTGCTCTATCAGAATGGCATCAAGACCGGAGGGAACCGCTTGTTCGGCTGGCTGCGGGAAAACGGCTATCTGATTAAGCGGAAAGGCACGGATTACAACATGCCGACGCAGCGTTCTGCAGAAATGAAACTGTTCGAGGTTAAGGAGACAACAATCAATAACCCGGATGGATCTATCAAGATCAGCAAGACGCCAAAGGTAACGGGCAAAGGGCAACAGTATTTCATTAACCTGTTCATGAAGATCAAGGAAATGGAGGGATGACAAGTGATTACAAAAGGAACGAGCTTTTATATCCAACGATCTGCCCGCGCGGCACTTAAACGCCAGGATCTTTCGCAGGTCGGTCTTTCAGAGCTGACCGGAACCAAAAAAACGACAATGAACCGTTATATGACCGACAGCCCTACGCCAATAGAGACGATTACGCACATTGCTTCTGTCCTTGATGATGGGATATTCAATCAACAGATGGCCAATCTGGTATTTAATGTGCTGCCAGTCATGGAGAGCGAAGTCTTTTCCGATAATCCACATGCATTGGAGTTCTTGGCCAACAAGGAAGAGAAGGAACGGCAGGGACGACAGCTCGAAGCGCTCTATATTCTCTCCAAGAATGCAGAGTGCATGACGAAAGAGGACAAAATCCTACTCACGCAATTCGTAGCAGAGTTTCTTGATGAGATGCTGATTGAAACCAAACTTGTATTGAGCATCATCGAACGGACCGGCTATACATTCTCGGACATGATTTCACAACGGATCCATTATTGGATTCAAGTAGGCTATTTAAAAAAGAAGGAGTGATAGCAATGAGCGAATTAATCACAGCAATGCCAAAGCGGGCATACAACTTAAAGGAGACAGCAGCGATCCTGGATATCTCGTATCACAGTTTGCGGGCGCTGATTGACGTGGGAGCCATTCGGCCGATATTCCTGCCGCAGGCAAAAATAACGGATGCAGAAATAGACAAATTCCTCCAAAATGTTCAAAAAGACGGAGAGAAATACAAGGAGCTGCTGGAAGAAAACAATCGGCGCGTATCGGCGAAAAAGCCAACAACAGAGGAAGACAAGGTCGAAACGTTGGAGGTGGCGAGATGAAAATATTTACAAATGAGTTTGAGGAAGTTTTGGCCAAAGCTATCGTGCATGGCTTGCTGATCGGATTTGTTGTTCTGGTAATTGGAATTGTCGGGGGCCTGGAACAGGGGTTGATCTGGTGAAGATAGATTTGAATCATAACATCGGACTGCTGCGTTGGATCCTGACCCGTGAGCAGATCGCTTATGAATTTATCGGATTTGGAAACATCTGCATTTGGTGGGAAATCGAAAAGGTATCAGATCCGGTCCTCTTATTCGACTACCGCTGCAACATCCTGAAGTACTGCAACCGATACACAGAACTGAAGCAAGCGGACCAGGACCGATTGAAGAAAGTGTTCGAGGAATACCATTATAAGAAACCAACATGGGAGTGAAAATGATGAATGAGAAAGAAAAATACATCGGGTTGCTTCTTCAGTTAGAGTTTGCCGAAAATTCCCACCGGGACATGCTGATTTTAGCGGCTAAACATCAAGCGGATGCAGATAGAGCCGCAAGGCAGGCACGCGCATTCGAACATAGAGCGGTCAGGCTTCAGAGGCAATTGGAAGCTGCGGAGGATAGCCTATGAATTTATTCGCAGTAACGGAAGTGCTGAACGAGGAAGGCATCTCACACAGAAGCATTTCTCCTACATCCCTGCGACTGGATTGGCTGATAGACGGAGCTTCACGGCCGGTAATCGTGTTTGATCTAAAAGCCAACCGCATCACGCCGATGTCGGACCACAAATACATGCCAAAGCAAGACAAAGAGCGGCTCCGATCAATCGTCAGGCGCTGCAAATTAAAAAATGTGCATTAAAAAAGCCACCTATTGCGAGTAGGTGACAATAAAAAAACCATTTATGAGGTGAGTATAACATGAACAGAACAAATTTTGAACGATTTTTGGAACCCGATGAACCGCAGTTATTTGGTTCTGACTGGGAAGGAAACGAAATCTATGATGGTGATGAATACGTGGAGACGGAGCTGGGCCTTGTTCGTTTGGAAGATATTCCCCGGTTCGTCAAGGAAACGCAGAAAGTGATGGTGGCAGGAGAATGAGACAACGGATCCCAACAAAAAATATGAGCCGGGAAGACTGGCTGCAAATGAGACGCACTTCGATAGGCGGCAGCGATGTGGCTACTGTCCTGGGCTTCAACAAATACAAGAGTCCATACCAGTTGTGGCTAGACAAGACCGGGCAGATTGAAATTGATGCATCCGATCCAAGTGAAGCGGCTTACTGGGGCAATGTGTTCGAGCAGACAGTAGCGGAGGAATTCACGAAGCGTACAGGGGCTAAAGTTCGGAACGACAATCACATGTATTTCCATAAGGAATACGACTTTCTGAGCGCGAACGTGGATCGGCAAGTTGTCGGAGAGAACGCCATTCTGGAATGTAAAACCGCTAGCATGTTCCTGTCTGACAAATGGGAAGGGGACAATATCCCGGATCAGTATATCTTCCAGGTGCAGCACTATCTGAATGTCTTGGATAAAGAGTATGCCTATATCGCCGTTTTGGTGGGTGGGCAGAAGTTCCAGTGGAAGCGGGTAGAAAGAGACCAGGAACTGATAGACATCATTCAGGAGCGCCTGATTGACTTCTGGGAGGTCAATGTGAAGCAGAATGTTGCGCCTCCAATCGACGGTAGCCAAGCGGCAACGGACTTCCTGAAGGAACGATACGCCAACAGCGAAGCGGGGAAAGAAATCACGCTAAGCTCTTCCTTCGATGAAACGATTTCCCTACTGAACGAGGCCAAAGCAGCCAAGAAGACCGTCGAGGAAACCATCAGCCTCTATGAGAACCAAATCAAACTGGCACTCGGAGAAGCGGATGCGGAAATCGGCATCACGCCCACCAATCTCATTTACTGGAAGCCTGTCACAACGAACCGACTGGACACGAAGACTTTGCAAAAAGAACAGCCGGCCATTTACGAGCAATACCTCAATGCAACGCAATCAAGAAGACTAACGATAAAGGGGATCAAATAATATGGCAACGAATTCGAGTTTGAAAAACCAACTACAAAACAGCAACACCCAAGCACCCGGACAAGCGAAGCAACTGGGGCTGAAATCACTCCTTAATTCACCGGTGGTCCAAGAGAAGTTCCGGGATGTGCTCAAAGAAAAATCGCAAGGCTTTACGGCTTCCGTTCTCAGTTTGGTGAACAATGATTCCTACCTGGCACAAAGCGAGCCGATGAGTATCATTACCTGCGCCATGACAGCTGCCACTCTGGATCTACCATTAGACAAGAACCTCGGCTATGCCTACATTGTCCCATTCCGGGATTACAAGGACGGCAACAAGCAAAAAGGGCAATTCATCCTTGGGTATAAGGGGTACATTCAACTGGCCCAACGCTCCGGCCAATACGAAGCCTTGAACGTCATCGAGGTATATGAAGGTGAGTTGCTTTCTTGGAATCGCCTGACGGAGAAATTTGAGTTTGATCCGAACGGAAAACTGTCTGATGTCGTGATCGGCTATGTCGGCTACTTTAAATTGCTGAACGGCTTCGAGAAGACCGTCTACTGGACCAAGCAAGAAGTGGAAGCCCACCGCATTCGCAACAACAAAACCAAAAACAAGACAGAGCTGTCAGGTGTTTGGAAGACAGATTATGACTCAATGGCCAAAAAGACCATCCTCCGGAACATTCTTTCCAAGTGGGGAATCTTATCCATCGAAATGCAAAAAGCCGTCACGACTGACGAAACGGTTCAAACGCTTGATAAGGAAACGGGAGATATCCGTGACATTACGCCGGACGAGGATTTCGATGCGGCGCCGATTCAAGAGCCAGATAAGCTTGGAACCTTCGTCACTGAAGATGGCGAAATCATCAATCTAGATGACGACGCTGCACAAGAATCATTATTTGAAGAAAGGACAATCAAACCCAAGGAGTAACCGGAGAGGGAGCTTCCCTCTCTTGATTGTGAGGTGAAATAAATGGCAAGGCCAATACAAGACGGGCTTCGATACTTCCCATTGGATATAGATGCGGACTATGACGATAAAATTCAACTGATTGAGGGGCTGCATGGTGCGATAGGATTCGCAGTGATCATCAAAATGTTCATGAAGATTTACAGTTCTGGTTATTTCTACAAATGGGAAGAAAAAGAACTGATTTTAATTGCAAAACGTATCGGAATTGATAGTAATTCCGTGAATAACATTGTCAATGACTGCATTAAATATGAGTTATTCCAGGAAAAACTATTTGAAGAGTACCGCATTTTGACAAGTGATGGTATTCAAAAACGTTATTTCACAGCGGTTGGCAAGAAAAAGAAGGGGGAAGTGATAAAAGAGTACCTGCTGATCAATGAGGCGGAATTACAGGAAATGTGCCCTCTAATGGTCATTAAGTCAGTTATTCCTGAAAAAACTATAGTTATTCCTGAATTAATGCCAGTTATTCCTGATTCTGGTACACAAATAAAATTAAATAAAATAAAAGAAAATGAAATAAAAGTAAATGAAATAAAAGTAAACGGCATTGATAATCCAGATCAATCACCCGAGGCCACTAACGTTCATAAATTCTTTCAGGAAAACATCGGGATGGAAAATATGGTTATCGCGCAAGGGCTTGATTATTGGGTAACTGATATCGGGGAAGATTTAGTTATGGAAGCTATATTGAGGGCTTCCAAAGCAGAACGACCTTCGTACAGTCTGGCGGAATGGATCATGAAAGATTTTCTGCAAAAGAATATCCGGACAGTTGAAGAGGCTAAGGCAGAAGAGGCAGCTAGGCAGCGAAGCTCCATGAAGAAAAATAACGCGCCAAAGAAAGAAAAAATGCCGGAATGGGCTGAAACTACCGCACCAGTGACGGAGACCGCCCTTGATCCAGACCAGCAAAGACTCATAGCCGAACGCATTGCACGATTGAAGACCAGCCAGAAGAGGGAGGCATAAGGAATGAAATACGAATTAGGCGATAAGGTGCGGATAAATCATTATTGGAAAAGGCAGAACCAAACGGAGCAACTGGAAAAGATGGGCATTTCTGATCTTGAAGACCACCTGATGTCCGATGAAATGGCCGGCGATTTTATCCACCTCGATAAATACAAAAAAGAGCCGATCGAAGAAGTGGGTTATATCTGTGGAACGAGAGAGTTCAAGGTTAACTACGGTGTGACTTATGTTTTTGACGAGGGTACTCTCGATGTCGGTATTCGACAAATGGACGAAAGAACAGTGAAAGCGTACCTTGTGGCCACGCGAATGAACTGCTTGAGACGCGTGAGCTTTGAAGATATTGAATACATCGGAAATTAACCAGGAGGCAGGAAGATGAATGAACAAACAAGTTTGAATTCAGAATTTCATGCCGAGCCTGATTTTAAAGTATACAACGGATGGATTCTGACTGTTGGGGAATTAAAAAAGAAGTTGGCTGTATACAACGATCATGATCAGGTTAGATTGGATTTTCGTGGAAAAACGCCATTCGGAGACCGGATTGATATCTCCATGCCTATCGAGTGTATTGGCCGTGGTGGCGGGAGTGAGGATGCTGATGGCAAATGGGTAAATCTTATTTACATCAGCGGAAACGGAAAATAGGGGTGCGACATGATCATCAGCGAGATTGCCGCCGCGGTCCTGCTGTGCATATTTATAATTTCTGCAATAAAAGATAGGAGGTAGAATAGATGAAAAAATTCAGGGTTTGGTTACACACGGGATACGCGGGACAGTTGATTGAAGATGAGATTGAGATATCAGATGATGCTACTCCTGAAGATATCGAAGAGCAATGCAAGGACGTTGCGTTTCAAACTGTGGACTGGGGATACGAGGAGGTTAAAGGATGACAAAACAAACGCCCAAACAAGATTTAAACGATTGGCTAGTTGATAACTTTTTCGTTATAGATTCACACATAAACAAAATATGCAAAGTAAAACTTTCTAAGCTTGGAATTGACGAAGAAGACGTAGATAGTATCTCAGAAGAAATAAGCGGGATGCTTAAAACTGGATTGCTTAATATCGTTGGTACTTATGAGGAGGTAGATGGATGAAACCTGTTGTAGGCGGCTATTATCAAGATGGACGGTGCAAGCATCGCGTGATCATGCACGTCAAAAAAATTGAAGTAAATCTCGCATGGGGTGATATGTATTTTGTAGACGAAGGCGAACCTTGTGCATTGCTAGATTGTGGCATTAAAAAAAGTCGGCTGATCTATACACCGTATGAATCAGATATAGCTATCGCAAAACAAATGGAACGTAAATTTGAAGAATGGAGGAAGCAAAAATGAATGAGAATAATTTGAAGTGGCTATGTAGCCCGAGTGAAGATGAAGAGGTTTGGCAGTCTTCTGAATATTTCGACACAAAAGAAGAGGCTATAAATGCCGGAAAGAAAGCTTTGAGAGAGTTTATAGAGAATCCGGAAAATGAATATGACCAATCAGATGTACTTGGGCATGTGTACGAGGAATACGAGGGGGTGCATACAGTGTTTGCGGTAGGACAAGCGTTTTCGCCGCATTTATGTATTGATGCTGGCGATGTGATCGAAAACCTCCAAGAACAAGCGGGAGATTGTTGTGGAGAAGTTGCAGAAAATTACTTGGACGATGTGACCAAAGGGGAACTGGAAGATCTTGAAGAGGCACTTAATGACGCTCTTCAAAAATGGCTTACCGAATACAATCATCAACCAACTTTTCATTACATCAACAACGTGGAAAAAATTGAATTGGAGGACACCGATGCTGAATAAAACGCGCAAAAACGTAACGGTGTACACCAAAAAACGCTGCCCGCAATGCAAGCTCACGAAGTTGTGGCTGAATGAACATGGTGTTCATTATCAGGAGGTGGACATCATCGAAAACAAGAAGGCGTCAGGAAAACTGAAAGACCTGGGCTATCAAGCGGTGCCGGTTGTGGTGATCCACGCTGAACCCGAAACCAGTTGGAGCGGATTCAGGCCGGATGTACTGGAGGGAGAATTCTTATGATCAATAACGTCGTATTAGTAGGCAGAATCACCAAGGAACTTGATTTGAGATATACGCCTGCAGGAAAAGCCGTCGCACGCTTTAACCTGGCAGTCAATCGTGATTTCAAGGACGCAAACGGGGATCAGCAAGCTGATTTCCCAAATTGCCAAGTGTGGGGCAAGACGGCCGAGGTAATGGCTGACAACCTCCGGAAAGGATCACTGATCAGCGTGGTCGGGAGAATTCAAACAGGCAGCTACGAAAAGGACGGGCAAAGAATTTACACAACTGAGGTAGTCGTTGAAAAATTCCACTTCCTGGAGGCTAAAAATGATAATGCTAATCGTTCAAGCAGTCAACAGTACCAAGGGAGCAACCAAAATAACACGATGCGCAAAGGCGATTATGACAGCTTTAATCAATCAGCTGATCCATTCAGTAGCGCTGGTGAGTCTATTGATATTGGTGATGATGACCTTCCGTTTTAAAAAAGGAGATGCCGATGAGTAAATACGGAGCAAAAAAAATAACGATCGATGGAATCACGTTCGATAGCAAAGCAGAGGGCCGCTATTACGAACATCTTCAAAAACTCAAAAAAAGCGGCCTTGTAGAAGATTTCCAGATGCAGAAGCCATTCACTTTACTAGATAGGTTCGCACATCCGCAGACGGGCAGAATCGTACGAGCGATTACCTACAAGGCTGACTTCGAAGTGTTGTATACGGATGGCCGGATAGAGGTCGTCGATATCAAAGGTTTTCTGACACCTGAATTTAAAATCAAAGCCAAACTGTTCATGTTCCGTTATCAAATTCCGTTGGTGCTGCTGAAGTGGAGCGCAGCAAGTAAAAAATTTGTGGAAGTCTAGGAGGAGATTGCATGGCTTTTAATTTCTTTATTCGTAAAAAGGATACTCCGGAAGTTGTGGAACCGCCGAAGAAAAAGAACTTGGTTGATGCGGATCTGCTGCTTCGAAAAATAGAATTGATGTATGGCAATAGCTACAGTGTTGCCAAGCACAAGACGGGCAAGGGCGAACCAAGAGGCTACTGCAGGGCGTTGAGGGACATACAGGAAATGATCAGGGACATGAAGGATACTGAGGTGGTCGGATGAAGTTACCTGGATACACGAAAAGGAGGGCGCTCACATTGCCGGAAGAAGAACACAACAAAATGATGGGTCAGTTTCAGGAGAAAGTGTTTGAACTTGGCTTCACGATGAAATGCAAGAACGGTGTGTATGGAATTTACTTGGAGGGTATGCGCGCCTATTCGCTACACAAGCGCAGCTACAAATACAATAGACATTTGTATGCCAAACAAACGACGGACGATCGTTTAGATCTGCTGGAAATCGTCCTGTACAACTACTTCGGGCCGGGTGGAAAGGGCAGTTCGCTGATTACTCCGAAGAAAGCAGGTGATCAGAATGAAGTTATCGAATGAATTTTATGATTATCTGGATGAGCTGCCCGAAAAATGGGAACAGCTGCCGGATGAAGACATCCGCATCATAAAGATGCACGCGTTGGCTGGGGTGGAAGTCGGCAAAAAGATTAGCTACGAGCGTAAAATTAAACCGATTAATATATTTAAAGATGGCGTGCTGGTGATGACGGCTAATCGTATCGCAGAAGCGGAGGCGTGCGTCAACAGCAAGCGGGATTCGATTTACAAGGTTCTGCGTGGGGAGCGCAGGAGCGTGAAGGGGTACACGTTCGAATATGCGGAAAGAGGTGGATGTAATTGACGGAACAAATACCAGAAAAATGGATTGAAGTTATTACAACAACGGTGCTGAGAGAGCAGAAGAAACAAGAGCGTATTGCTTCCAAGGAACAACATGATCGACGGTTTCGAAATACCGAACTCCTCGTGAAAAATTACCGCAAGTTGAGCGCACATTGTGAGAACTTGCCGGAGCAAATTGGAATCATACATCAAGAAATAGATATGGGATTGCTGGAGCACATCGACTTGAATTTGAAAGAGGTCATGAAGTCCAAGCAAAAAACGAAAATGATCATGGATTATATCGATGCCATGTTGCTGGCATACAGATCATTGGCGGAACGGGGCGGAGAAGTCGCGAACCGCAGGCATAAGATTCTCCGTGACATGTATCTCAAACCTGACTTTGAAAATCCTACAGCGTTGATGGAACGCTACGGCGTCGAAAAGACGACTTTATATAAAGATTTGAAGAAGGCAATCGAAGAGTTTTCCGTTGTGCTCTTCGGGATCGATGCCTATGCATTACAAACAAGCGGAAAAAGAGTGGACGAAAGGTGAACTAAAAAGGTATATACTGTCTTTGAAGGGGTCTGCGAAAAATCAGGCTCCAAAGCCTCCTTTTATTTATTGGCCCTGCACATTTGTGTGGGGTTTTTTGTTATTATTGATAATTGGAGGTGGTTTGTATTATTTATTTTGTATATAATCCCGAATTATATGGGAATTTAGCTGATTGGGTAGGAATTATCGCAACTGTTTTAACTATCTTTTTAACTCTTCGACATTATTCTAACGATAACAGAATAGATTTTAGAATAATGTGCTATTCAAAAAATGTTTCAGAAAAAGAAAATGGCACGACTTCTATAAAAGGGGAACGGGAACTTGTTGTTTGTGGAGTTAACTTTAGCAAATCCCCACAGTTATTCAGGTTTGAAGGGTTTGAAAAAAAAGAATCAGTTTTCGATTTAATTGGACGTATGTATTCTGGCGAGAAAAAATTTGTTTTGCCTCTTGATTTTGAAATTATACGTCATGAAGTGGTAGATTATGAATTAGTTAACCAAAATGAAAAATCTAAAGATATTTTTTTAAGCGAAAATTATGTAAACAGATATCTAAAGATAAACAATATAGATATTCATGAGGGCTTTTTCGTAGTCTATATGCATATCTCAGGGAAAAGATTCAAAAATTTTATTAAAGCAATGTAATGTTAGACCTCGTTCGAGGTCTTTTTATTTTCAAATATATTGAGGGGTGATGGAAAATGGCAGGGTTGACGTTGAAGCAACAGAAGTTTGCAGATGAGTACATCATCAGCGGGAACATTTATCAGTCAGCTGTCAAAGCGGGATATAGCGACAATTACGCTAAGGCTCAGTCAAGTAAACTGTTGGAAAATGTTGGTGTAAAAGCGTATATAGACGAACGGCTCGAAGTCTTAAATTCCGAGAAGGTTGCTGATCAGCAGGAAGTAATGGAGTTCCTGACCTCCGTTATGCGGGGAGAAGTTACGGAGCCGGTCCCTATTTTCGTTGGAGATGGTTTCCAGGAAGTGAAAGACTTAAAACCGAACGTCCAGGCAAGGCGTGCAGCTGCCGTCGATCTCGGAAAACGATACGGCATGTGGACGGAGAAAATAGAACAGACCAACCGCAACATCGAAATTGTTGTCGGCGATTGGGATGCTGACGATGAAGACTGAAAAGAAACCATCGATTAAGATTGCATTTAAGTACCCATCCAGAGTTTTTAATAAGCACATCTACGATAAGCTATACGATTACGATACATTCACTGAGGCCCACTACGGCGGCGCGTCATCGGGGAAATCTCATGGCGTTGTCCAAAAAGTAGTGCTGAAAGCTTTAGGGGACTGGAAGAAGCCGCGTAAAGTATTGTTCCTGCGGAAAGTCGGGGCGACTCTAAAGGATTCCATTTTTGAAGATGTGAAGCAATGTCTGATTACCTACGGCGTGTTAGATTACTGCAAGGTTAATATGACCGATTACCGGATCAAGCTGCCGAATGATGCAGAGTTGATTTTCAAAGGCATGGATAACCCGGAAAAAATCAAGTCGATCAAAGCCATTTCGGATGTCGTCATGGAAGAGGCTTCCGAATTCACAGTGGATGATTTCACTCAGCTCACGCTGCGGCTGCGGGATAAGGGCCATAAACAAAAACAAATATATTTAATGTTCAACCCGGTTAGTAAAACTAACTGGGTTTTTAAGTATTTCTTCGTAAAGAAGCCGGCTAACACAGTCATCTATCAAACAACCTACAAGAGCAATCGCTTTTTGGATGAACTCACGAAGCAAAATATTGAAGAACTAGCCAACAGGAACCCCGCGTACTACAAAATATACGCTCTAGGCGAATTTGCAACCTTGGATAAGCTGGTCTTTCCAACCTATAAGAAACGGCTGATCAATCGTGAGGAAGTGGCTCAGTTGACGTCCTTCTTCGGACTTGACTTCGGGTACATCAACGATCCATCCGCATTCATTCACTTGAAGATAGATGAGCAGAATAAGCGGATCTATTTTCTTGAAGAGTATGTCCGAAAGGGATTGCTGAATGACAAGATAGCCGAGGCCATAAAAGACCTGGGCTATTCGAAAGAAGTCATAACCGCTGACTCGGCTGAGAAAAAATCAATTGCTGAGATAAGGCAAAAGGGAATTAGCCGGATCAGAGAGGCGAAAAAGGGTCCTGATTCAGTCATTCAAGGAATTCAATTTCTTTCGCAGTATGAATTTATCGTTGACGAACGCTGCGTGAAATTGATTGAGGAATTGGAGAACTACACCTGGCATAAAGATAAAAAGACAAACGAGTACATCAATAGACCAGTGGACAGCTACAACCACGTTATCGATGCTTGCCGGTATGCGGTCGAAGGCATTCGTAGCAAGGTCAAACTAAAAACAATCAAAGGAGGGATCTAAGTGGTATTTATTCACCCAGCAGGGGAAGAAATAACGGGCGAAGTGGTGAGCAGTTTCATCGAATTGCACCAGGCTGAATTGCCGCGATATATGAGGCTGAGGAACCTGTTCGAAAGCAAAGCTCCGATACTCAGCTTGGACAAGAAAGAGGCCTACAAGCCGGACAATCGGCTGGTAGTGAATCATGCGAAGTACACGGTCGAAACATTCAACGGTTACTTCGCCGGGATCCCCGTCAAAGTGAGTCATGAAGATAAAAACGTCGGCGAAAGGGTAGAGCAGTTCTTGAAACTCAATGACATGGACGATAATTTCGCAGAGTTGAGCAAAATCGCCTCGATATACGGTCATGGGTTCGAAATGCTTTACCAGAACGAAGAATCCGAGACCTGCTGCACGTATAACAATCCGCTCGATATGTTTATCGTTTACGATGACACGATCGCCCAGAAGCCTCTATTTGCGGTCCGGTATCAGCTGGATTCGGAAGGAAAAATAAACGGGCAGCTGTTCACAGCCGGCGAGGAAATTACGTTCGTTCAGGTGGAAAAGGACCTGGCTTTCACGGAGCAGAAACCGCATTATTACGGCGATGTCCCTGTGATCGAGTACATTGAGAACGAGGAACGGCAGGCTCTGTTTGAGCCGATTGAGTCACTGATCAATGCCTATGATAAGGCGCTATCTGAGAAGGCTAATGACGTGGATTACTTCGCGGATGCTTATCTTTCCATCCTGGGTGCAGAGCTGGACGAAGAGGGTGTGATGCGAATCCGGGATAATCGGATCATTAATATTTTCGGAACAGATGATGCAAGCAAGATTGTAGTTGAATTCCTACAGAAGCCGGACGGTGACACATCGCAAGAGCACTTGCTGGACCGTTTGGAACGATTGATCTACCAGATTGCCATGGTCTCTAATATTAACGATGAGAGCTTTGGCAATGCCTCAGGGGTCTCTTTAGAGTTCAAGTTGCAGCCCATGAAGAACTTGGCAGCGATGAAGGAGCGGAAGTTCACTTCAGGGATGAACCGCCGATTTAAAATGCTGTTCAACTTGCCTACAAATATGGAGGCCAGCAAGAAAGATGAATGGCGCAATCTGGATTATCGTTTCACCAAGAATATCCCTCGGAATATCGCGGATGAAGCAGCTACAGCTTCCGCGCTGCAGGGTGTCGTATCGAAAGAGACACAATTGAGCGTGCTCTCCATCGTCGGAAACGTCAATGAGGAAATCGAGAAAATGGCTGAGGAAAACAATGGTGATAGCGGATATGCTACAGATCCAAGCGGCGGTTTTCTAGCGACCGAAGAAAGTTAGGCGATTGAATGGATACTGAAGATAAGGTTAAATCCAAAGATAATAAGACCTATTGGCTTGATCGGATGACGGAATTGGATGCTGCCCAGGACAAACGAAATAATGCATTTGATAAGGCGATGCGGAAGCAGTACCACGCATTGGAAGAGAGCATCAGCAAGGATATCGCCAGTTACTATCAGAAGTACGGCAAAGATGATGTGATTGAGTATCGGAAATTGGTTCTCTCCTTGACTGAATCTGAGCGCAATCTGCTTTACAAGGATTACGATGCTTTTTTTGCCAGGAATCCCAAATATGCACACCTTATTCCGACGAGGGAAAGCATATACAAGTTGAATCGGTTGGAAGGACTGCAGCTATCCACTCGGATGCAGATGGTTGAGTTAGGTGCGTTTGAACAAGAAGGATTGGAAAAACTGCTCCAAGAAGCTTATGAAAATGGATACTTATCGACGATGAAGGGGCTGGATAGTGCTTCTTCATTTTTTAACGTGAACAACGAGGCGATGGCTAAGACGCTGAATGAAAAGTGGACCACTGGCGCGAACTTCTCTGATCGCATCTGGGAGAACAAGGAGAAGCTGATCAATACGCTCAACAATGAGATTCGGGATGGCATCATTCGCGGTGACAGCTACCAGAAGATGAACATGACGCTTCGGAAACGGACAGAGGTTGGCGCCTTCGAGTCTATGAGGTTGACCGTTACCGAAAGTTCATTCGTCACCAATCAAGCCAACAAGCAAGCATTTATGGACGCGGGGATAGAGCGGTATGAGATATCTGCCGTTCTGGATAAGCGGACAAGCCAAACGTGTGAGCACCTAGACGGGCAGCAGTTCAAGTTTGAAGATGCGAAAGTAGGTTCGAATTTCCCGCCGTTCCATCCGTGGTGCAGGACGACAATATTTGGGATTGAGAATGACTGAGAAAGGAGTTGATTTGATGTCAATGTTAACCGTTCTTTTATATGGATTTTATCTGGTTGTATTCTCTATTTTTGTTGCTCTAAGCATTCTGATCGTGGGTATCAGTATCAATGAGGTCAAGAAAAGAAAGGAGTAGTGATCCAAAATCTATCTCCTACCGTCCAGGTGCGGGCGGCGATCGTAAACTTGAAAGAGGTGAGGACGTGCATAGTTATGTCACGAAATACGAGGAGTGCGGTAAACGTTATGCTGAGTCGTGGCTCCAGGTCAATGCGTTCGGTAGGTCGTTCTGTTTCAACAAGAAGAAAATTGAAATTTAAACAATGAATCATGGCCGTGCTTATTCTCGGCCTTTTTATTTTGTCCGTTTCCTCGCTGTGGACGCCATAAATAAAGCGTGAGTAAATAGCCGCCCCAGGCTAAAAAAGGAGTAGAAAAAATGAAACTGAATTTACAATACTTTGCTGAAGAATCTGAGGAAGAAACTGTAACCGCGGAACAGGAAGAAACGAAAGAGGAAAAGGTAGAGCAGGAAGAAATGGTTTCCAAAAGCACTATGAAAGACAGGTTGGACCGAAAAGAAAAACAGCATCAAAAAGAGATGGCAGGTTTGAAAGAGAGCGTGACGCTTCTACAATCAGAACTGGAAGAACTAAAAACTAAAAATATGCCCGAAGAAGAAAGAAAATCATATAAGCAGCAAAAAGCTGAGAAGGAAGAATTTGACAAGGCGAAAGCGCTAGAGAAAAGAGAACGCGCTCTAATCATCAAAGAAAATAGCATTTCTGCTAGAGAAGAACTATCCAAGAAAAATATCAATCAAAATTATGTAGACTTTCTGGTTGATAATGGGAAATTTGAATCCTTGGAAGATAAGCTAGATGCATTTATCGGAATGATTACCAATGACTTGAATGAAGGAATCACAACAGGAGTGAAACAAGCGCTATCTGGCACACCGCCAAAGGCAAGCGCCACGACAACCGGAGGAGCCAAGAACCCGTTCAGCAAAGAGCATTTCAATTTGACTGAACAAGGTAGGTTGCTAAAAGAGGACCCTGAATTATTTAAACAATTAAAAGCGCAAGCTAAATAGGAGTGATTAAAAAATGACAAAAATTGCTGATGTTATCGTACCTGAGGTATTTAATCCTTATGTGGTACAAAAAACCGCAGAATTATCTGCATTCGCACAAGCAGGTGTAATCGCAACTGATCCGGTATTTGACAAACTAGCTACTGCCGGCGGGAAACTGATTAACATGCCTTTCTGGTCCGATCTGACGGGTGATGATGAGGTTCTTTCCGATTCTACACCGTTGACGCCTGGTAAAATTACTGCCGGACAAGACGTTGCGACGCTCTTGATGCGTGGGCGCGCTTGGAAAGCCAACGACTTGGCAACGGCGCTATCCGGATCTGATCCAATGGTGGCTATCGGGGACTTGGTCGCTGCTTATTGGGCCCGTCAAGAACAAAAAACACTCATCAACACGTTGAAAGGTGTCTTCCTTGCCGCTTCGATGGCTGGAAACAAGTCCGACATCTCCGGTGCAGTAGATCCTGCAGTAGCAGAATTCACTGCCTCCACCTTTATCGACGCCGCTTATAAGCTTGGGGATGCAGAAAGCAAACTGACTGCTATCGCAATGCATTCCGCAACGTTTGCTTCTTTGCGCAAACAAAACTTGATTGACTATGTGTTTGATTCTGACAACAAACCAATTGCAGTTTACATGGAAAAACGCGTAATCGTTGACGATGGTATGCCTGTATCTGGTGGTGTTTACAGCACGTACTTGTTCGGAGCGGGTGCTATCGCAAAAGGAAATGGCGCGGCTCCTGTCCCTACTGAAACAGATCGTGATTCCTTGCAAGGTGACGATATCCTGATCAACCGTCAACATTTCATTCTGCACCCACGCGGGGTTGCTTTCCAAAGCGCTTCTGTTGCTGGGTCTTCCGCAACAAATGCTGAATTGGCAACTGCGGCAAACTGGGTTCGTGCATACGAAAACAAAAATATCCGCATTGTGGAGTTCAAACACTTATTGTCTTAAGAGGGGCTTCCGCCTCTCTTTATTTTATTGGTGAGGAGGGATTCGCTTGGGATTAGCATCATTTAACCGCATGCGCCGGGAATTGGCCGAGAAGGAAGCGGCGCAAAAGAAGAAGGCCGCAACAAAAGAACAGCCTAAGAAGAAGGCAGAACCAAAGAAAAGTGGTGAATAACCATGGCTTTTGAAATCAACATTATCGACAGAGTCAGAACCCGGATTCCGGAAATCGGATCGGATTTGATTTACGAACTGGAAACAACCGCATTGGATCGGATCAAGTTACGATTGGGGCTAACTGAGTTCCCGATTGAATTGAATTCTATCGCAGTAGAGGTGATCTGCGCGATGTATAACCGGTCGTTCCGTGAGGGCGTCAAGACAGAGGGCGTCGACACCTTCAGCATAACTTTCGTGGATGACATCCTGAAGGAATACGAAACGGAGTTCTCCAGGTATCTGGCCATCAAAGAAAAACAAGCGAATACGAATAGAGGGGTGTTGAGATTCTTATGAGATTTCAACCTCTTTCTTTGTATAAAAACGAATCGTTGGAGACGGATGTGCTTGGTAATCCAATCAACACGCTGGAGAAATTCTGGCAAGCGGATGGGATTTTCTCAAGTTGGACCGTCCAAGAGATTGCTTTGGACAATCGAAATGTCACGATCAACAACCGCAAAATTCTCACCCGGACATCAAAAAGCTACCTGGAACAGGCCGACAAAGTGAAATTCGAGGACCGTTACTATTCTGTAAAAGAAGTGAAGGGTTCGGATTATGATCGGTGGCGCATCCTTATTGTCGATCGTTATGGAAGTGATGGCCTGTGAAATTTACTTGGAACGAAAAGCAGATGACTAGCCTTCAGATAAAGTTGTTAGAAAAGAGTTTGCTTGATTTTGAGGCGGTCAGCAATAAAAACATTCGTGATATTTTCGCTCGGTCGCAGCAAGGTGGCGGAACGCCTGTCGGGAATTACCTAGGAGGCGGCGGACTTCGGAAATCAGCCAGCTATGCTAAAAACAGCGTGGGTTATTTGATGGACTACGCGCCGCACGTTGAATACGGCCACAGGACGAGAAACGGCGGCTATGTGCCGGGCCAGTATTATCTGAAGCGCAATGTGGATATGCAGCGCCCGATCTACAAGCAGGATTTGAAAAACAAACTAAAGGAGTAGGCGCATGATTGAAAAATTGAGTTTTACAACAGTGTTAGCAGCTGTCATTAAGACGGTGCAGGATGGCACACAGTTGCGCTGCTATGATTCCGTATCGAAGGATATTCCTTATCCATACTATTCGGCTGAAATCATTGGACAGATTCCAGACCCGTCCAAAACAATGTGGAAAGAACGCTATCAAATTGTCATTCATGCGTTTGCTGATGGCTCAAATGGTTCAGTGGCCCTGTTCGAAATTATCGATAAGCTCGCCGCGGCCATGACGATGGCAATTGAATTACCTGCCGGTTATGAATTGATTATGCAGACGCCGACAGGGGTACAACAAATTTATGATGAAGTAGACGGGTCGAAGCATGCCATTATGGGCTATGACTTCACCATATTCTACGGATTCAAAACGAAAATTTAGGAGGATGATTAAATGGCAGCAGATCCATTATACGCACAATTAACAGGAACGTTGACTGCAGCGATTGCAGGAAAAGACCTGGTATTAGCTTTATACAACAGCGAGACTTTCAGTCTTCTGGCCGTTGCGGGTCAACAAGGGTTGACGATCAACCGTGACAAAGACACTTTCGAGGTGACTTCTAAGGATTCGAACGGTTGGAAAGAGTTCATCGGCGGCTTCAATGAATGGTCCATCGACAATGACGGCATTTATGTTCGCTCGGATGCAACTCATAGCGCATTGAAAGAAGCTTATACTTCCGGCGATCCAATCTTGATTAAAGTCGTGAACATCAAAACATCGAAAGACATGTTCGGGGGATTGGCTATCCTGAACAGCTATCCGATTGAAGCGCCTTATGATGATGCGGTCACGTATACGATCGGATTGCAGGGAACGGGGGAATTGGTTGACCTTGAGGACGTCGCGTCCACTCTTACACCCTAATGAGCCGATAGTGGTAACGGTGGCGCCGGCTAGCGCTACCGTCCTACCTGGCGAAACGGAACAACTAGTCGCAACGGTAACAGGAACGGACATCGATACCGTTACCTGGACAACAAGCGCTGCAGCAGTAGCAACTGTGGCCGCAAATGGCCTGGTCACAGTCCTGGAGACAGCGACAACTGGGCAAACGGCAACAATCACCGCAACCTCGACAGAGGACGGCACAAAATCAGCTACAGCAATCATCACGGTTGGCTAGTAGCTTAATAAATTAACTGGAGCGTGGAACTATGTTTGAAGTCGACGGCGTGAATTATACATTGAAATTTAACAAACAAAAATTGAAAACGATCGAGCTGACTGCGAAAACAAGCGTTATCGGAGAAATCACTAAGAACAACGGGATTCTTCAGTATTCGTTGTTGGAGCAATTGTTCTCTTTCGGGTTGGTGGAAGAAAAGACAAATGAAGCAGTAAAGCAGAAAAAAGCACTCGAATTATTTGATGGTGTGGTCGAAGAAAATGGATTGATCAGTTTGAACATGGCAATCATCGAAAAGTTGCAAGATGACTTGGGGTTTATGTTCCGCTAGAACTCGTCGAGAGCGAGTTTCCGGCAAATGAAAATCCAACACCAGCCGATTTGCGCCGTGCGAAATTGGCCAGTGATTTCTCTTATGAGGAAGAACTGGCCTTTTTTGTTGTTCATTTTCACATGACGCCGATCGAATTCAGCCTCTTAACGGAGAAAGAGAAGATGTTTATCCGGAAAGAGCATGAGAACAAAACGATTTCAGATACAACGTGGATGCGCAATGCAGTATTGAATGCCGAAGCAAACCTGAATAAGAAGAAGCACAAGCGTTTCATTGATTTGTTCCCTAAGAAACCTGCCAAGGTGGATAAGGAATACAACGAAAACGCGGTCAAAATTATCGAAGAAATGGATCGAAACAATGGTCAAGGTTGGATTGAGAAAGTCTTAAAAGCCGCCGGAATGAAAAAGGCTATCAAGAAAAGAAAGGAGTAACGAATGGCTGATTATGTATTAAGTGCAAATATCACGGCGGACGCGGATAAATTTAATGCTGCAGTAAGGTCCGCGATGAGTGAACTGAAGACTCTACAGGATAAAACTTCCGCGATCAGCGACAAGATATCCAATGCCGGAAAAACCATCTCTATGGTTGGAGCCGGGATGACGGCTGCAATCACCGTTCCGTTTGTAAAAGCTGTTCAGACAACTGCAAATTTTGAACAAGCGATGACGAAAGCCGGAACGATCGCCGGGGCAAGTGCTTCTGAATTAGATGCCATGACCCAAGCCGCAATTAAATTGGGCGCAAGTACGTCCCTATCCAGTGGCGAAGTAGCTGTTGCGATGAGCGAAATGGCGGCGAAAGGTTTTGATGCGAATCAAGTTATCGCTGCCATGCCTGGCGTCATCAGCGCGGCCGAAGCTTCCGGAGAAGACCTGGCATTGGTGGCCGACACGGTGACAAGCGCATTGAATGGCTTTGGATTGGAAGCAGATCAGTCCGGAAGAGTCGCTGATATTTTAGCCATGTCTGCCAACAAAACGGCAGCAGGTGTCGAGGATTTGAGCTATGCGCTGAAATACGCTGGTCCAAGTGCGAGTGCATTAGGAATCAGCATCGAAGAACTAACGGCCGCTACTGGCTTCATGGTCGATGCGGGTATGGCCGGTGGGCAAGCGGGAACAACGCTCCGGATGGCATTCAGCCGATTGGTTGACCCTACTGACGAAGCGGCCATGAAGATGGAACAACTAGGTTTTAGCGCAACGGATGCGGATGGGAACTTCAAACCGCTGAATCAAATCGTTGGTGAATTAAGTACCTCGATGGAAGGCATGACGGAAGCACAAAAGCTGTCCACGCTCTCCACTATATTCGGAACGGAAGCGGCAAGCGGAATGATGATTCTGCTTCAAGCCGGGCAAGAAGAACTGCAGGGCATGACGAAGGAGCTGGAGAATTCAGCCGGAGCATCTGCAGAAGCGGCTGCAAAAATGAAGGACAATTTGGCTGGTGCATTGGACGAACTGAGTGGATCCATTGAATCGGCCACGATCTCCGTCATGAGCCAACTGACACCTGTGATTCGCGAAATTGCAGAAAAGGTAACAGGTTTAGTTAATGCGTTCAACGAATTGCCTGATAGCACGAAAAAACTGATTGCCATGACTGCCGGAATTGCGGCTGTTGCTGGGCCAGTAATAACCGTGTTGGGGACCATGATTTGGGGGATAGGTAGAGTTGTCGGGGTACTTGGATTCTTGCTTAGTCCGATGGGCTTAGTCGTTGCCGCAATCATAGGACTGGTTGCAGCCTTTGCTGCAGCGATGATCAAGAGTGAATCCTTCCGTAACACGGTGATAACGACTTTTAACAACGTGAAAGACATTGCTGTGGGGATATTTGCCGAACTGAGCGAGAAAATGAACGCCGTTTGGGAAAAAGCACAACCCGTCATAGCCGCCTTTGCATCAAGCGTCCCTGGTCTCTTATCGGGATTGGGCCAGAAGGTGGGTAGTGTTTTTGATGTAGTAAAAGAAAAGGTGTCGAGTGTCTTCCAAACAATTGCCCCGATCATTCAAAGTGCAATCGCATTTATCCAGCCGATACTTGCAAACATCGGGAATTTCATCATGAATACGTTCCAGGCTATCGGGCCTTCAGTCATGAGTTCACTCGGAAATATTGGCTCACAAATCGGATCGGTATTCCAGACAATCTGGGGAATTATTCAGGCGGTTCTACCGATTTTTACAAGCTTCTTTAGCGGTTTGATCAGTGGTTTTCAAACGGCAACTGGTGCAGGGTCAGGATTTTCAGTAAATTTAACAACCATCCTGTTTGGTATCAGTCCTATTTTGAAGATTGTCATTGCACTGTTTCAAATGTTTGGGCCACAGATTGTATCGACTTTCCAAACGGTAGGCGCTTCACTGGCTCCTGTTTTCGGGACAATCGGACAAATGATTGGGCAATTAGCCACAACTATCATTCCATTGGTTATGAGCGCATTTGCATCATTGGTGCCAATCGTTATGCAAGTAGGTGCAATAATCATGAGCGCAATACTTACGGTACTGCCGATTGTAGTCAATCTATTCAATAACTTAGTTCCCATAATCATGATGGTTGTTCAGCAGTTTGCTGCGATATTGGCTGTTGTCATTCCGTTGGTTGCAAACTTTATTGGAGCTTTAGTTCCAGCTTTATCCATGATCGTTCAAACGGTAATGAATATTGTGACTGCAGTAGCCCCGGCGTTCATAGCTATCATACAAGCTATTGGCGCAGCTATTCAGGTGATTCTACCTATTATCAGCAGTATTATTCAAGTGGTAATCCATGTAATGACAAATATCATTTCAATAATTACACCGATTGTTGGGTTTATTGGCATGATTATATCTAACGTTATTTCGGTTATCGCTCCAATCATCACGTTTATAGCCGGCATAATGACTACAATTTTTTCTTTGATACGGCCAATTGTTGAATTTGTTACAGGAATATTTAATACGGTTGCTCAGGTGATATCGAGCGTATGGCAAGGGGTAGCTACATTTACGGGTCAAATTTTCACAGATATTGGCACCGTTATTAGCGGGTTGTCAAGTGTTGTGAGTGGTGTTTTTGCTGCCATAAGCGGAATTATATCTAGCATAATGAACAACGTATCTAATACGATAACAGGTGTTTTTGAGAATATCAGAAACGCTTGGACAGGTCTTACATCTTTCGTTAGTGGCGTATTTGATGGAGTTTCCACTGCTGTTCAATCTCTTGTCGGACAGGTCAAGGGGTTCGTCAATGGCGTGATCGGCGGAATCAATTCGGCTATCGGTATCATTAACAAGATACCGGGTGTTTCGATCGGAACCATTCCTTATCTGGTGAACGGTATGAATAACTGGCAGGGCGGATTCGCCAGAATGAACGAAGGTGGCCGCGGCGAGTTGGTGAATTTGCCGAATGGCTCGCAGGTGATTCCTCATGATGTTTCAATGAAATATGCAAAGGAAGCTGCAAGGAATTCAGTTGGTGAATCCGAAGACGGTTCAAGCGTCTACAACGAAGGGGATGTGTATCTAACGATTGACCGATTCGAAAATAACACAGAGCGCGATCTGGAAACGCTGGCCTACAACTTGGCTTGGATGACTAAGAAAGAAAGGGGGAGATTGAGTGCCTACTGATGCAGATTTGTATGAACAATTACTGGATTCAACTGATCAAGCAGTTTTCGTGTATGGTGGTATCGTTTCGAGCGATATGAGCCTTGTGATCAGCAAGGATACTGCTCAAACGAGCCCGGAAGCCTCAGTCTCCTTCCAGAATATTCCTGGCCGGGATGGAAGCCTGATCATTGATAATAAACGGCTGAATAACTTTACTTATCCAATTCACACTTATCTGAGGCCGGAAATGGGATTGGATATCAACGAAGCAGCCTCTCGTATTTCGCAATGGCTGAAGGGAAATGTTCGTTACCGGGAGTTGTATTTGTCCTGGGATTCGAACTATCTCTATAAGGCCGTATATAACGAACAGTTCAGCATTACCGATATCCTTCCGAGATTCGGGAAAATTGCATTGAATTTCAAATGTCACCCCATCAAGTATCTGATCAGCGGTCAAAATGCGATACCTCTTACTTCTGGCCAGACGTTACTGAATCCGGAGAAAAGAGCTGCCAAACCGCTGATTTCCATCACAGGAACCGGAGACATCACCTTGAAGAAAAACGGCGCAAACTGGCTTATTCTGAATGATATAGACGGCTCCGTTACCGTTGATTCGGAATCGAAAAGCGTGTATAAGGATGGCCCGAACTTGTTTGAAAAAATGAACGCTACTTTGTCTCCGCTTTTCCCTCAGCTGGATGTGGGAACAAACGTGATCACCTGGGCAGAAGCAGGCTTTAGCGTGAGCATCACTCCGAGATGGGAGGCGATTGTCTAATGGCAATTTTATATAAAGCGAATGAAACAGACTTCACGCATTTTGGCTTGGGCATGCTTCAGGATGCCATTCAGATTTTCGTGACGGAAGAGCGTAATGGCGTTTTCGAATTGGAGATGAAGTACCCTGTCAGTGGCGATCGATTTGCAGATTTGAAACTGGACCGTTTGATAAAAGCCGATGCAGGCCATTCATTAAAGAACCAGCGATTCAAAATCATCAGGATTACCAAGCCTCTGAATGGAATCGTAACCGTTTATGGAGAGCATATCAGCCTGTTAACGCGGGACCTGCCATTACCGCCGGCTGTCAGCTATTCGGGTGATGCCACAAGCGCTTTGAATACATGGAAGAATGCCATTATCGGAATCGATCCGAATCCATTTACGGTATTCTCGGATATTGCAACTTCCGGCAGCGGCTCTTGGTCCATCAAGGATGTCAAAAATGCCAGGGAGGCGCTTGGCGGTGTCGATGGATCTCTTTTGGATACCTACGGCGGAGAATATTTGTTTGACAACTATGATGTCAGGCTTTATGCAAACCGCGGCAAACAGTCCGGCGCCTTGATAGCATACGGCCGGAATCTGACGGATCTGGAGCAAGAAGAAAATATTGCTGATACATATACCTCCATCTATCCATATGCCGTGATCACGGACGACAATCAGAATGAAATCACGTTGACGCTGCCGGAATACTATTTGGACAGCGAATATGTCGGGAACTATGCGAGAAGGAAAATTCTTACGGTAGATTTTTCGGGCAATGACGTGACGACGGTCGAACAACTCCGGGATAAAGCCGAATTCTATCTCATCAATAATCGGATCGGTATTCCGAAAGTGAATCTGAAAATCAAGTACGTGGATCTGGCCAAGACACTGGACTATGAAGCGACGCAAGCGATCGAAGCGGTGAACGTCTGCGATTGGGTGACGGTGTACTTCGAAGAATACGGCATCAAAACAAACGAGAAAATCATCAAAACCGTTTGGGATGACCTGCTGCAGCAATACGACTCCATCGAGGTAGGGGAAGCGCGGGCAAGTTTGGCACAAAGCATCAATACCACCGTTGATGGAAAACTAGAAACCGTAGCCGTTAACCTGAACACAATCCGCCTTGCTGCAGATGGCAAAACTAAAATATACACCGGTGTAGCCGAGCCAGTCGCCTCGAACATCAACGACTTATGGTATAAGCCGGTGGAATCGGGAGCAGTTGAAATGTACCGCTGGGATGGGATTATCTGGGCGCTGCAGAAAACAAGCGCGGATACCTTGGCAGGTACGGTTGATTTTGCGACTGTGCAAGCGATCAACATCGATGCGAATGCGATCACAACTGGAACATTAAGCGGCGCCAACATGTGGCTTAACCTCATCACCGGCATCATGCAGTTCACGAATCCGAACAACGGTCAAACACTCGACCTTGACCAAGCGAAGATTATATTTGGTGCAGGAACTACTGGTGAGAGAATCCTTGAATATACCACCGAGGGGTTGCGGATGCGGCCGGGCCCGAATAATACCGGGACCAATTTGAATACATCTTTGCGGTTGCACGGCGGGGTTACGTATATCGATTTCTTCGATGATGTGACCGGCGTTGTTCCAGAGACCACGAACCGCGCCCGCATAGAATCAAACGGCGAATACATTTACTTGCGCACCGCCAATGGGGAAGTCGTCCGGGTTGTCGATTGGGGCGGTAATCCGCGTGATATCGTCGCGAGGGATTTCATTACGTCGGATCCGAATAACCCAACCTACCATTATTCCGATCGATGGGAGACGCCGCGGGATGGGAATAGGGGCTTAGTGATTTCGCCAAATGGAACGGGCGTGCTATATGTCTCCAATCCGGCACAGACAGCCTATTACGGCGTTTGGGCCAGTGCTTTTGTAGTTTCATCTTCTGAAAAATTCAAGGAGAACATTGCCAAATTCAATCAGTCAGGTTTGGATTTGGTCAACTCAGTTGAGATAGCGGAGTACGATTTGCTGCAGGACGATGGAAAAAAATCCATGAAAGTGAATGCCAAGAAGCGCAAGGATATCGGATTCATCGCTGAAAAGAACCCTGAATTCACTGCCCGAAACGGAACGGATAAAGATGGCACGATGGTAGACCTATACCGCACGGTCAGCATACAAATGAAGGCGATCCAGGAACTCTCAGCCCGCAATGATGAGCTGGAGAAACGGATCAGCAAACTAGAGAACAAATAGGAGGGATACAATGGCAGTACCGAAAATAATTGCATATGACGTAGAGCTGAGGTCGGTGAACCCTGTACGCAGGTTCGAACGCCCGAAAGCCTACACGAACGATCTGAATTCGGTTGAATTCCAGTTCAAAATTTTGGATATGACCAGTACAGATTTGGAAACAGCAACGGCTATTACGCTTGTTTATATGCGTGACGGCTCTTTCTTTGCCAATCCAGCGACAGACGTCACACGCGTGGGGAATGTGTTCAGTTATCTGTTGAAGGAGAATGAAGGGAACCATGCCGGCGTTGCTCAGATTCAGTTGGTCGTGACTGTTGACGGCATGGAGCTTGCTTCGCAGCTGTTTGATTTTGAAATCGTAAACGGGTTGGAAACCAAGGTAGCCCAGGAAGTCATGATTTACGACTGGACGATTCTCACAAGGGATGCGCGGGCGTACATTGATCAGTTTGTGGCGGACGAGGTATTGCGAGATGCGCAGTTTGACAATGCGCAATTCGATCGCAATGTTGCGTTCGTGGGTTCTCAGGATCAACGAGCTGCGGATTTCGGTGCTTCCCAGACCGCACAGGGAAACGCCTATACCGCTGCCGAAGCCGCACGAGATTTGGATTTTGGTGAAGCTGAGGCATTACGTGCAGCTGGTTACGATGCGGATCATAGTCGCGCGGACACCGACCATACTAGGGCTGAAAATGACAGCACACTAGCTGGGACTGACCATACCCGTGCGGAATCCGATAGCACACTAGCAGGAACAGATCATACCCGTGCGGAAACCGATCACACTAGGGCGGACGCTGACAGCGCAACTGTTGCTGGGTTTAACACAAGGCTGACAGCCGAGGAAACGGCAACGGCGAACAACAAGATTTCCGCGGTGAAAGGCAAGACTTTTGCGGATGTGGATGCACGGTTTGAAGATGTGGAAGTTGATACAACGATGATGGGAACGAACATTGTAATGGGTGGTGATTTCTCGAATGGTTCTGGTGATTGGTATCCATCATCTGCAACGATTGCCATCACAAACGGTGAGGTAGTGCTTACCCCCACCACTCAGTATGGCAGGGCGATGTATACTGTTCCAAATTACGCGAACTACAAAGGCCATATGATGTACTTAGCCGGAATTGTAAAAACAGATGAATCGCAATGTGTATTGCACCTCAATGATGGTGTGGGAATGCTTATTGCGCCAAATAAGGTAACCGGCGCCTATCATCGTGTGTCTGCGAATCTAAAAGTGTCGATAAACGCAACCACATTGCGCATCATATTACAAGATCCAAGGACTAGTGGATGGACAAACTCATACCTTGATAATGTTACCCTAATCGACCTAACTGCCGCATTCGGAGCCGGAAACGAACCAACAGCCGAACAGATGGATGGGATCATGGCCAAGTTTACCAATTCATGGTTTGACGGAACGAAAAACCTATTCCGAGCCAATGCAACGCTGAACAAACTGATGGCGGTGGATGCGCGGACGGAGTTTGAAACGAAGAACGGTTTGGTGAACGGGGATATGACCTCGGGAACGGCTGGTTGGTCCTCGCACGATTCAACGCTTTCGGCATCTGGGAACACCTTATCAGCAGTTGGTTTAGGTGCTGGGAACATTGTGATTGTGGGTAAGGAGACACAAATTGATGCCGTAGTTGGGAACAAGCTATACATTAGGCTAAAGACTCGTATACCTAACGTATCTGCTTCATCTATGCAACCATACTTCAATGGTACGAATAGTTCTTTGGCTTCGAATGCGCAATCTGCAATCTTCGTAACCTCCCCAGTGATTAACCAATATTACACGCCCTCTGCTGTGGTTACGGTTCCGAGTGGGGTTTCTGGGAAAATACGCATTGCAAATCGCGCAATATACCCAGACGCTACGACCGCTTTGAACTCTATATTAGAGACACAATATACCTTCGTAATCGATCTCACAGCAACATTCGGAGCAGGTAAAGAACCAACACTTGCAGAGATGGACAGACTGATGGCGCGTTTCCCTAACAGCTGGTTCGACGGTGTGAAACCTATCCAGACGATCGAGACATTGTATCGGGAGAAGGCTGAAAAATATCAAGAACCTTGGATTGCACCGACATTACTTAATGCATGGATTAATATTGGTGGTACCGATGATGCGGCTGGATATATGAAAGATTCGCTTGGATTCGTGCATCTAAAAGGGATAATTTATAATGGCGTAATTACAGCTGGAACGGTATTGTTCACATTGCCAGCTGGTTACCGACCGTCAAAAAAATTACCTGTGATGGCTTTAACTTCAGGTGGGGTTATCAGATTGGATATTAAAAATACCGGAGAAGTATCTATTGTTAGTGCTACATCAAATTCGTGGCTGACATTAAACAATTTAACATTCAGAGCAGAGGTATAGGAGGTTAAACAATGAAACTATTCAGAAAAATAGACACCACAACAGGCAACTTCATTGAAGATTGCCTTTTTGATTCGCTTCCGATCTTGACGGAAACGGTCCTGGTTGATGCGACCGATGAAGAAGGAACCATCACGCAGGCTGAAGAAATTAGGCCATTATTGAATGCAGAAGGCAATCAGCTGCTTGATCCGCAGTACGTCGAAGAAACACCGCCACAAGGCTTGTATCTGCCGCGGTGGACCGGAACGGAATGGATTGAGGGCGGACAAGCACCGGAACCTGTTACAGCAGAACCGACTGTAGAAGACAGACTAGCAATGGCGGAAATGGCAATCTTAGATCTAATGATGGAATAGGAGAAAAGGAAATGGAGATGAGTAATATGTACGGATTTTTATTGAACATGTGGATTATGGGGAAAATTGACGAAGATTATCTGATTGCTCAAGTGGCAAAAAGACGAATTACTGAAGAAGAAAAAGCGATGATTTTGGCTACGCCACAAATTTGAGTGTGTACAAGAGTATCTATATAAAATTTTAATAATCTATTATAATACCTACATAAAGATTAGGGGGATGGATATATGGATAGACAAATATTAAGAAAAGTATATGAAGCATATATACTAAATGATGACAAACCAGAAATTACTATGGATATTTTGAGAAACTCTACGGATCTAACTGTTGGTAATATAAGAAAATCAGTTACTCAACTAGTTGAATCAGAACACGCCCTCAAACGGAATTTAACCCGTGATGATAGATTTTGGAGTAGAGATGAGTACGATGTTCCTAGGAATGAGGACTTTAATCCGAACGAGTATCGTGTTGAGGATTATTTTTGGTGATCATGAATAAATCGAGTAAAGGTTGTCCATCTGGGCAGCCTTTTTATTATGGGAAAAGGAGCGTGGGCAATGGACTTGTTAACGAAGATTGGGGAGAATCCGGAAAACGTGACATTCGCAACATTGTTTGTCGGCTTGCTTGTGTGGGTGATGCGAGCCAACACGGACAGAGAAAACCGCTATATGCAGATTATTAGTGATCTGACAGATTCGCTTAAAAGCTTGGATCTGATCGAAAAAACAGTGAACGAAATCAAAAGCAAAATTGAAAGGTAGGAAATGAAATGGAATTTAACATTTTTATTGCACCAATCACAATGATTGCTGTCGAGATGGTCAAGCGCGCCGGACTTGAAGCCAAGTACCTGGCATTTGTGGCCGTCATCTTTGGGGCGCTATTCGGGGCCTTGTACGGCTTTATTTATCACGGCGACATCTTCATCAACGCGTTTGAAGGGCTACTGTATGGAGCTTCCGCATCAGGCGTATGGGATGCAGCAACCAAAACACTGAAGGAGGAAAAATAATGGCTTATACAATTAATGACAGACGCGCATCTGCCCTGGGCGGACAAAGCAAGGACCGTTCCCGCTCCGCAATTACAACGATCGTATGGCACTATTCAGCGGTTGCCCGCTCCGTTCGTAAATTTATAACCGGCCATGAAGAGTACTGGAAAAATACACTCGGATGGGACCGCGGCGGATATCATTTTTACATCGACGCCGATGGTAACATTTGGCAAAACTACGATTACGAGCGGATTACATGGGGAGTGCTTAACAGTAATGGCTATACCGTCCACATCAGCGTGGAGGCCGGAAGCGGAACAGATTACTCACAAGCGCAAATCGATGCGCGTGAGTGGTTGACACGCAAAATCATGAGTGATCTGAATATCCCGGCCAGCAAGGTTAAGGGTCATTGGGAGGTATACAACAACTCTGCCTGCCCTGGCTATACGAAAGCACAAATGGATGCATGGCGCGCAAGGTTGGCCCAATCTGCTGCAGCTGCAACATCTGAGCCAATCGCGCCAATCCGCGTCCCTGTAAATTACAATAAGATGGTCGCTTATCCTGGCTACTCTATCGACTCCAAACCTTGGGGCGAGCCTGGTCTAGTGAATTGGGGAAAAACTGACGACATTATCGGTAATACGATTTCAATTTACGAAGAAAACGGCAGCGGCGAGTATGTGAACGGTGTTAAAGTCGGATGGATTGATAAGCGCGCATTGATTGACATCCCGGCACGCGTATCCGTCAGCTACAATGTGATTATTAAAACCGGCGGCTATTCGATTGATTCCCGGCCATGGGGCGAACCAGGCTTCGCGAATTGGGTAACAACGGATGCATTTGTTGGCCAAACGGTCCCTGTAATCGAAGAAAGTGCATCCGGCGACTACATCAATACAAGCCTGGGATGGATTGACAAGAGGGCAGTCGAAAAAGAGCCGGCTGTCGTGTCTTCCACGCTGCACCTTCCTGCAGGTCAGACCTGGATCGTTTATCCGGAAAATGGACCATACAAGGCCGGTAACGTCATCGCCGTTGAACAGGCATGCTCTTGCTTGATTCTAGGCGGCAAGGGGCAAGGGCTGCTTGTGGTGGATCTCGAAGGCAGTGTCGGGCGCGTGGCGATCAGATACGATGAGTCGAAGGGCGCGACGATCGAAAAAAAATATGCATAAATAAAAATCGTTTTAAGTAGTATGCGTATAGTATAAGTGAGACTGGTTTTTATCCCCTCAAGGTTAGCCAGTCTCATTTTTTATGCATATTTTTAACGCAAACTTACGTTCTTATGATATACTTTATTAGTAATCTCAAACGATTATATAAGCCTGAGGCCAAAGAAACTATTGTTTTTTTGGCCTTTTTTGTTAATATTGAATACAGGCTTATATTAGCATTTGGGAGGAACAATGATGATAAAATATCTAAGGCTTTTTCACTTTGATCCATCTGAAGATGTGGTAATAATTACACCTGGTGATATATTTAATTCTATCGATTTACAGCTTTCAACCTTTTTTTGGGATCATGCTTCAAAATCTTTAAAAGATAATAATACACAAAATTTTAGATTTAAAAATAAGGATGTTGAATTTATTGCACATCTTCAAGCTTGCTTTTCAGATATCGATTCCTTTGATTCAAGTTCTGTTAAGATTGCAGATAAAATGAAAAATAGTTTAAGCAAAAATTCAAAAAATGATTTTTATTTAGTCATCTTTACTAATGTTGTTGAAGATGAGCCACATGAGGATCTTCTTTGTATATTAAAAATGGATAGTATGGATGGAATTCATGTGGGTGACTCATTAACTTTAGATTATTTTAGCCAAATGTTGCCAGATAAAAAATCAAGACTTCAAAAAGCATCATTTGTTTATAAAACAAAAGTAGAAGACTTTGTAAATAATCTAGAACCTGACAACCAAGAACGTTTATATATTCACTCTAAAATTTTAGATAGACAAGACCCTTCAATTTCAGGTTTATTTTTAGATCATTTTATGGACAGTTTTGTTGTAACAGATAAGCCCGAGTCTATAGGGAAATTAGCTGTAAACTCAGTTGTTGCAGCTTCTAAAAAATATTTAAGTCCCACTAGTGCTTTTGGCGTGAGTGATATTAAAGAGCTTTTAAAAAATGAATTGTCAGTAGAAAAACAGACTTCTTTTGATGCATTAGCTGATATAATTTATGGGAAATTAGATTCTATTTTATTAGCAGGAAAAACGTCCGAAAATTTAGCAACTGAAGCATATGATTTAGCATATAAAGAAAATCCAACAGTTGTCAGATCATTTGCCGGTCGATTTAGAAAACCTCCAAAAGTACAATTAGTAGATTCTGCTAATAAAGGAAAAATCAACATATCGTATCTTAAAAGCTTGGAACAATCAGGAGATGTTCAACTAGATAGTTCAAGTGATAACGAGTTTCATATTCTGAGAGTTAAAAAGAATATTGTAATTAAAAAATAAAGAGTAAGGGGGAGTGAGTGTGGATACTATATATAACTTGATAATAGAACTAATCAATAATGATTTATTGAATAAAAGTGAAATTGTCAGCCGCTATAATCTATCTTATACTCAGTCCTTTTACTTTGTTATTAGTAGTGACATGCTTGAGGGGTATAGGAATGGATTAGCATTATTTCCGGATCAAGTTTTAGTGAATGGATACAGAATAGATGATGATCCTGAAATAGAGCTTAGTAATGATATTCAAATTTCTATTACGAATAATTTTTTTAGCGATGACTTCTGCCAATTCAATAATTTTATTTTTTATGATCAAAATAATTTTTTGAAATTTTCAGAGATTTTCTTTAATGAAGTGAAAATATCTCATCTAGAAAAAATTAAAAAGAAAGCTAAAGTTCAGTTCTTAATTGATACCAATATTAACCTTGAAAACTCGATTTTCACGGATACTAACAACAAAGACGAGCTCTCTGTTCCAGAAATACTTTTAAAAGATGAATATTATTTATCAATAAAAGCAATTTCGTTGCCAAACATCGTGCCTGACATTTTATTAGAAAGCTTAATTAATAGAAAAATAGAATCTCAATTTGAATTACTATCTAATCATTTCATAAATAATGAAACATATATCATCAATTCAGATAAAACAGTTTCTTTCAATATAAAAGAAATTGATTATTCGTTTGAATTAACTAAAGATTTAGACAAAGTAATTAGATTTATATTCGATGACGAGAGACACTATTATGATAAGCTTGAAATTTTTAAGAACATATTCTCCTTATCTTTGTTGAAGATGGGTAGGTTAGGTAAAGATTTATCAGCTGCACTTCTAGACGACATAAAAAGTCAATACTCTCTTTACATGAGCGATAACCTTGATAAATTCATTAAGGATAAACAGGTAATAACTGAAAAGTACATGTCTTTCATGCAGAGTGTTACCGCAAAAACTAAAACTATTTATGATGAAATACAAAAACAGATGCTAACCTTGATTGGCATAATTCTAACAACCTTCTTTATTAAAGGTATAGAAGAAGGGATTAGTAATGTTATACCCCCGTTATTAGGGTTACTATACAGTAGTTTTTCTATCTACTTGAAGCATAAAAGTGGGTGGAATGAGGACTCCGATTTTTTTATTAAAGAAATAGATTTTATGGATAAAACATATGGTAATTTATATAAATTTGATTTCGATTACACAGATGAGTTATACAATAATTATATAAAACCACAGCTAATAAAATTGGAAATTGTAGAGAATAGATTGAAAAAAATCTACCTATTGTTTTTCTTGTTATTTTCGCTATGGTTCTTGGCTGCCTGATAAACAAGTTGGTAAGCTACAGTTTAAATTTTCGCTCAATTATTTTACGCAGCAACTCCGCTTTTTTATTTGCAGGGGATCTTTGTCAAAGTAAGCAAACTTTTCCAACATTTTTCCAACATCTCTTCCATTATATACTGAAATCAAGTGATGTGGCATGAAACGTTACGATAACCAACTTCCGCAAAATAGCTTACGGTATCAAGTGTTTGCGAAACTATATGAAGTTGATTGATTCTGCTTGATATGCGTGGGCTACAAGAAGCCTTCATGGCCGTTCTGAAGATGGATGAGGACTAGAACATTATCAAATCAACACTCCTGGTTATCGTTGTGAGACGACGACTTGATTTTTTCCAACATTTTTCCAACGGAATTTATATTCCGTTGGAAAAATGTTGTTTTTTTTGCAATACCATTCAATTATTTGAAACCTGATCAAATAAATCAGCAGTTGAGCACTCCAGTTTAACCCTTCATTCCCGTGTGAATTATAACGTGGAATGCTGAAAAGCATTGATATTAAAGGTTTTTATTGGATATTCCTATTGAAATCCCGTCCTTC
>NZ_QAOM01000008.1 GCF_003051085.1 Trichococcus patagoniensis
GCGAGTGGGTGAGGTTACGAAGAAACAGGAGAACTTATATAACACCTTAGGTGTAATGCCCCCGACCACGTTATAATTTTTTGGGAATCTAGGTTTAACGGGGCACGCCGCCGCTTTGCTCCGGCGAACGGAGGCTTCGCCGGAGTTCGGCCAACATTTGCGTTTGCGTTCTCCGGCGAGGGCAACTTGGACGGAGTTGCAGCATAGCGGTTCTGGTAATCTCCGGTGAGCGTAAACCTGTCCGGAGCTGCGTAGCTATGCGGCTGCTCTCCTCCGGCCAGCAGCCGCATACTGTAGGTCTGTTTAAATGAGAATGGATTCATCTAATTGAGAATGATATTGACTTCATGAGGGTGCTTATCGCGGATGCGTGACCGGGGAATTGTTTCAGTTTGAATTTTTAATGACTTTTCCCGGAGTGACAGGCAGGCTTCTGAACGGCTAATCCATTAAAATATTGAGGTTTATGTAGGCTGCAATCCATTCTTTTCAAAAATGAAAAAATAATTATAGTTATCAAGTGTTAAAACTTGACCGTTAATGACGGATTCTATATAGTTATTGATAGGGATTATTCTAAAATAATTATTATAATTGGAGGAATTGAAATGTCATTAATCGGAAAAGAAATAGTGGAATTTAAAGCGAATGCTTATCACAAAGGTGAATTTATTGAGGTTTCATCGGAAGACCTAAAAGGAAAATGGAGCATCGTCTGTTTTTACCCTGCAGACTTCACTTTCGTTTGCCCAACTGAATTGGAAGATCTGCAAGACCAATATGCAACCTTGCAAGGCTTGGGAGTAGAGGTTTATTCCGTATCAACCGATACACACTTCACGCATAAAGCATGGCACGACCATTCACCAGCCATCGGAAAAATCGAATACACCATGATCGGAGATCCATCGCATGCGATTTCGATCGGATTTGATGTCTTGGATGAAGAAGGCTTGGCTCAACGCGGAACGTTCATCATCGATCCGGACGGCATCGTGCAGGCAGTGGAAATCAATGCTGACGGCATCGGCCGTGACGCAAGCGGTTTGATCGACAAAATCCGTGCAGGCCAATATGTCCGCACCCATCCAGGCGAAGTTTGCCCTGCGAAATGGAAAGAAGGCGCGGAAACATTGAAACCTAGCTTGGACTTGGTAGGTAAAATTTAAAGGAGGATTCCCATGGCATTAGATACAGAAATAAAAGGGCAACTCGGCCAATATCTAGAACTGTTGGAATCGGATGTGGTTTTCAAAGCCAGTCTGGGCGAGGATGAAAATTCCGGAAAAGTCAGTGCGTTTTTGCAGGAAATCGCCGGTATGTCGGATAAGATTGCTTTTGAAAATGCAACCTTGACCCGTACGCCCAGTTTTACGATCACACGTCCAGAAACGGAAAGCGGCATCACGTTCGCCGGTCTTCCGTTGGGCCATGAGTTCACTTCATTTATCCTGGCTTTGCTGCAGGTAGGCGGAAGGGCTCCTAAAGTGGATGACAGCATCATCAAGCGCATCAAAGCAATCGACAAAGAGCTCCATTTCGAAACCTATGTCAGCTTGACGTGCCATAACTGCCCGGATGTTGTCCAAGCATTGAACATCATGTCCGTACTGAACCCGAAAATCTCCCACGTTATGATCGAGGGTGGCATGTTCAAGGATGAAATCGAAGCGAAGAAAATCATGGCTGTTCCGACTGTTTTCCTTAATGGGGAAGAGTTTGCCAGCGGCCGCATGACGATTGAGCAATTGATCGATAAAGCCGCCGGTCCGACAAGTGCGGATGCGTTCTCCGATAAGGATATTTTCGACGTCCTTGTTGTCGGTGGAGGCCCCGCAGGCAACAGCGCGGCCATCTACGCTGCCCGTAAAGGCATCAATACCGGCATGGTCGTCGAGACCTACGGCGGACAAGTCATGGACACTGTCGGCATCGAAAACATGATCGGAACGCCTTACACGGAAGGACCAAAACTGATGGCGCAAGTGGAAGCACATGTGAATCAGTACAAGGTCGATATCATGAAAGGCCAACGCGCGAAAAGTATCCGTAAAAATGACCTGATCGAGGTTGAACTGGAAAACGGCGCAGTGCTCAAAGCCAAGACCGCTATTCTTACAGTCGGTGCGCATTGGCGCAATGTCAACGTGCCCGGTGAGGAAGAGTTCCGCACGAAAGGCGTGACCAACTGTCCGCATTGCGATGGTCCGTTGTTTGCAGGGAAAGACGTTGCTGTCATCGGCGGCGGCAATTCCGGCATAGAAGCGGCGATCGATTTGGCTGGTTTGGCGAAACACGTATACGTGCTCGAGTTCTTGCCGGAATTGAAAGCTGATCAAGTATTACAGGACCGTGTCCATGCTTTGAAGAACGTCACAGTCATAACGAATGTGGCGACGAAAGCGATCACTGGGACCGATCAAGTGGAAGCCATCTCCTACATGGACCGCACTACGAATGAGGAACACACCATCGCACTTGAAGGTGTCTTCGTTCAGATCGGCTTGGTTCCGAACACGGCTTGGTTGAAGGATTCCGGCGTTGTGTTGAATGAACGTGGCGAAGTCATCGTCGACAACCATGGTTCAACCAATCTGGAAGGCGTATTCGCTGCCGGAGATTGCACAAACAGTGCGTACAAACAAATCATCATCTCGATGGGCGCCGGAGCGACTGCCGCTTTGGGCGCATTCGATCACCTGATCCGTCAATAAGCTCAAATCCAGAAAGGGATTTCAATTCGGAATCCTTCTCTGGATTTTATTGTTTGATGAAAATGTAAGCAGTTTTATCAATCAAACGGCCATAAAACACGTTCTTTCTTCAGGTCTATGTGCTAAAATGTATGTAAACATGAAGAATTTGGAGTGATGGTTTTGAAGACGGATATCGAGATAGCTCAAGCAAATGAGATGCTTCCGATCAAAGAAGTAGCGGCAACCCTTTCCCTGACAGAAGATGATCTGAAACTGTACGGCAAATACAAGGCAAAAGTGGACATCAAGAAAATCAATTCCTTGAGTGAAGAGGCAGACGGGAAGTTGATTCTTGTCACTGCCATCAATCCTACCCCGGCTGGTGAAGGTAAATCAACCGTAACAGTCGGCCTAGGAGATGCGCTGACACGCATCGGCAAGAAAGCGATGATCGCGATGCGTGAACCTTCATTAGGGCCGACGATGGGCGTCAAAGGCGGAGCGGCAGGAGGCGGTTATGCGCAAGTGCAACCGATGCAGGACATCAACCTGCATTTCACTGGCGACATGCATGCCATCACAGCGACGAACAATACCTTATCAGCTTTGATCGATAACCACATCCAACAAGGCAATGCCTTGAACATCGATCAACGCCGGATCACCTGGAAGCGCGTATTGGACATCAACGACCGTGCTTTGCGCAACATCGTCATCGGGTTGGGCGGACCGATCCAAGGCGTTCCCCGCCAAGACGGTTTCGATATTACGGTAGCGAGCGAAATCATGGCAATCCTTTGCCTATCGACTTCACTGACGGATCTGAAGAACCGGATCGGGAACATCGTCATCGGCTATACGTTTGACCGCGTACCCGTCACTGTCAGAGATTTGAAAGTGGAAGGCGCATTGACCTTGTTGATGAAGGATGCTTTGGAGCCGAATCTAGTCCAAACGTTGTATCATACGCCGGCATTTGTGCATGGCGGACCGTTCGCCAATATCGCGCACGGCTGCAACAGCGTATTGGCAACCAAAACAGCCTTGAAATTGGCCGATTACGTCATTACGGAAGCCGGTTTCGGAGCCGACTTGGGTGCCGAAAAGTTCATGGACATCAAAGTGCCGCAACTAGGCAAGAGCCCGGATGCAGTCGTTATCGTAGCGACCGTGCGCTCGTTGAAGATGCATGGCGGCGTATTGGTGAAAGACCTCAACAGCGGCGAAAATGTCGAAGCGGTCAAAGCCGGCTTCGCAAATCTGCAGAAGCATATCGAAAACATGCAACAGTATGGTGTGCCTGTCGTTGTGGCGCTCAATGAATTCACGAACGACACCGCGGCGGAAATCGAGGCAGTCGTCAGCTTGTGTGCGGCGCAGGAAGTCGAATGCATCCAGACAGCAGTATGGGCAAAAGGCGCTGAAGGCGGAGAAGCTTTGGCGAACGCTGTCGTGAAAGCAATCGATGAAAACACAAAAGCTTTCGTTCCCCTTTATGTGGCGGAAGACAGCGGCATCGAAGAAAAAATCGAAACGATCGTCACCAAAATTTATGGCGGCAAAAGTGTCATCTATTCAAAAGAAGCCAAAAATCAACTGCGTCAGTACAAGAAGAATGGCTGGGACCGTTTGCCGGTATGTATGGCAAAAACGCAGTATTCCTTGTCAGATGATCAGAAAGCGATCGGCCGTCCGGAAAACTTTGACATCACCATTCGTTCCTTTGTTCCGAAAATCGGAGCCGGGTTCGTCGTTGCGTTGACGGGGGATATCCTGACCATGCCGGGTCTGCCGAAAGAACCGGCTGCTTTGCGCATGGACGTCACCGAAGATGGAGTCGTTACCGGATTGTTCTAATTTCATAAAAATCGTAAAAATAGAGAGGGAAACCTCTCTATTTTTTTGACGAAAAGCGCTTCTGAAATACGGCTTGATTTTTGGGCCTTCAATGTCCCGCAGCCCAGCCGGATATGTTACAATGTCAAGAGACTATCAAGATCCCTGAACATAAAACGACATGGATTGAAAACAAAGGATGATTGCGACATATGAAAGATTTTAATGCCATCGAGTTAGAAAAATCCTACGGGATGAAGACACTATTCAATAAAATATCCTTCACGATCCGTGAAGGCGAACATATTGGCCTGATCGGTCAGAACGGAACCGGTAAGAGTTCCTTGCTGGAGATCATCGCGGGAATCGAAACACCGGATGCCGGCAACTTGGACGTGCCCAGTGATTACCGTGTCGGTTACTTGGCCCAAGAACCCCAACTGAACAAAGAATCGACTGTTTTTGAAGCGGTCTATGAAGGCGAAGCACCCATCATCAAGACGGTCCGCGCCTATGAGGAAGCTTTGGAATTGTTGGTGAACGACAGTCTGAATCCGGATTATCAGAACCGATACAGCAAGGCCGAAGCTGACATGAATGCGCAAAATGCTTGGCAAACGGAGGTTCAGATCAAATCCATCCTGAACAGGTTGGGTTTGGATGACATCACGAAAAAAGTAGGCGAGCTATCCGGTGGCCAACGGAAACGCGTCGGCTTGGCGCAGGTGCTGATCCAAGCGCCGGACCTGTTGCTGTTGGATGAACCGACCAACCATCTTGACATGGATTCGATCACGTGGCTGGAAAACTATCTTGCCCAATACAAAGGCTCCGTCCTTTTGGTGACCCATGACCGCTACTTCCTGGAGAACGCTGTGACGAAAATCATCGAACTGAAGAACGGCGGTTTGGAAGTCTACACAGGGAACTACGAAGACTATTTGTTTCAGAAGAGCGAACGTGACGCGATCCAGCAAAAAATGGACGAGAAGCAGCTGAAATTGTACAAGAGCGAACTGCAATGGATGCGCAAGGGCGCCAAAGCCAGGACGACAAAGCAACAGGCACGGATTCACCGTTTTGAGGATTTGGAAAAGGTAACGCAACAAAGTACGACCGATGTCAAACTCGAAATCCAATTGGATGGGTCCCGTTTGGGCAAACGCGTCTTCAATCTGGAACATATCTCGCTTTTTGCGGGAGACAAACAGGTTCTCAACGATTTTTCCTATATATTCCAGTCGAACGATCGCATCGGCATCGTCGGCAAGAATGGGGCAGGCAAGACAACCTTGCTGAATATGTTGGCAGGCGAAATAGAAATTGCCGGCGGGAATCTGATCATCGGAGAGACCGTCAAAATAGCCTATTACAAACAACTTTCCGAAGTGCTCCCTGACGATAAGCGCGTCATCAATTATCTGCAGGAAATCGCGGAAGAGGTGAAATTAAGCGACGGCATCGTCGTCAGCGTCAAAGAGATGCTGGAGACTTTCCTCTTCCCGCGCGAAACGCACGGCAGCTTGATCAGTTCGTTATCCGGAGGGGAAAAGCGCCGGCTTTACTTGTTGAAGTTGCTGATGACAAAACCGAATGTGTTGCTTATGGATGAGCCTACGAACGACTTGGATATCGATACGCTGACGGTATTGGAGGATTACTTGAATAGCTTCGGCGGAGCCGTCATCACCGTTTCGCATGACCGCTATTTCTTGGATAAAGTGGCCGACAAGCTGTTGATCCTGAATGATGAAGGCAAACCGGGCGTATTCTTTGGGGATATGAGCGAATATTTGCTGGTATCCAGTCAAAAAGACAGCGAAACCGCTAAACAGCAAAACAAAAAAGCAGCAGCAACTGTAGCGTCTCAGGATGCGGTCACGGAAAAGACCAAATGGACCTACTTGGAGCAGAAGGAATGGGAAACAATCGAGGACGACATTGCCGCACTTGAGGAAACAGGTCAGACATTGCAGAGCGCGATGGCCGAAAATGCTTCGAACTTTGAAAATTTGACCCAATTGCAACAGGAACTGGACAACGCGGAAGCTGCGCTTGCCGAAAAATGGGAACGCTGGGAATATCTCAGCCAATTCGCCAAAGATTAATGCACATAGGAGAACAAAGATGACAAAACAATATTTGGATTTAGCAAGAACTGTCCTGGAAACAGGCGCAACGAAACACGATCGCACCGGAACCGGCACGAAAAGCATCTTCGGCCATCAAATGCGTTTCGACCTCGCTGAAGGCTTCCCGATCCTGACGACCAAGAAAGTCGCTTTCGGCCTCATCAAAAGCGAATTGCTGTGGTTCCTGAAGGGCGACACGAACATCAAATACCTGTTGGAAAACAACAACCACATCTGGGATGAGTGGGCATTCGAGCGCTATGTGAAATCAGCAGATTACACAGGGCCGAATATGGATGACTTCGGTCACCGGGTCCTGAAGGAAGAAGGCTTCAAAGCAAGCTACACTGCCGAAATGTCCAAATTCCGGGAAGCGATTTTGACGGACGCAGCCTTTGCAGCCAAACACGGCGAATTGGGCAACATTTATGGGTCCCAATGGCGCCATTGGCGAACGACGCAAGGGGAATTCATCGATCAGATCAGCGATGTCATCGAAATGATCAAGACGAACCCTGATTCAAGAAGGTTGATGGTTTCGGCCTGGAATCCGGAAGACGTCCCTTCAATGGCCTTACCGCCTTGCCATACCCTGTTCCAATTTTATGTGACGGATGGGAAGCTCAGCTGCCAACTGTACCAAAGAAGCGCGGATATCTTTTTGGGGGTGCCATTCAACATAGCCAGCTACGCCTTGCTGACGCATTTGATCGCAAATGAAACGGGTCTTGAAGTCGGGGAATTCATCCACACATTCGGGGATGCCCATCTGTATCTGAATCATATCGAACAGATCGAGCTGCAGCTTTCCAGGGAGCCATTCGCTTTGCCGAAGCTCGTGCTGAAGCATCCGGAGAAATCCATTTTTGAAATGGAAAAAGAAGATATCGTCCTGGAAGGCTACGTGAGTCACCCGGGCATCAAAGCACCGATTGCTGTATAATTTTTCATACTGAGGAAAAGGAGGTTGCCGCCATCAGGATCCATATAGGTTCCTGATTGATCCGGGCGTTGGCTCGGCTGCGCGGCAAAACATGAGATGATCGCATTATTATGGGCTGAAGACGACAATGGAATCATCGGAAAAGGCGGCACGTTGCCTTGGCACCTGCCGAATGATCTGAAGTATTTCAAAGAGAAAACACTGAACCACAAAATCGTGATGGGCAGAAAAACGTTCGAGGGGATGGGTTCACGCCCGCTGCCCAGAAGAGAAAATATCATCCTCACAAGGCAAACCGACTACACGCATCCGGGCGGTACCATCCTGCATGAAGTGGATGAGGTATTGGCACTGGATAATGCAGAGGACACGCTTTTCATCATCGGCGGCAGCGAAATCTTTGAGCTGTTCCTGCCGTACGCGGACCTCCTGTACCAGACTGTCATTCATGCCGATTTTGACGGGGACACTTATTTTCCGACAACAGACTGGAACGAGTGGGAATTAGCCTCGTCAACCGCAGGCGTTGTCGATGACAAAAACCGTTACGAACATGAATTCAAAGTTTTCAAACGGGTGAAATAAGCAAAAAGGGCTGACTCCAATGAAAGAGTCAGCCCAATTTTTTGCATTTTTTTGATTTTATCACACGTAAAGCAATATGCCGAAGTACATGAAAGCGGCGCCTGCCAAAACGAAGAGGTGCCAAATGACATGCATAAAGCCATATTTTTTGTTCGAGTAAAAAATAGTCCCCAAACTGTAACTCAAGCCGCCTAACGCGATGAGTACAATGCCGTTCAAGCCGACTGTCTGATACATCGGTTGAATGATGAACAGCGCCATCCATCCCATACCCAAGTATAAGAGTGTGGAAATCCCGTTGAATTTTCCGACGAAAAAGATCTTCAGGATAATCCCGATGATTGCGATTGCCCAAACAGCAATGAACAAGGCTCTGCTTTGGCCGTTACGGACCGCAATCAAACAAAATGGCGTATACGTCCCTGCAATCAACAAATATATGGCTGCGTGATCGATGTAGCGGAAAATCTTTTGAAACCGGGTCATACTGAAACTGTGATAGAGCGTCGACGACAGAAAAAGTAAAATCATCGAAGCACCATAAATAGCATAAGCAACGACTTCTGTAACGTTTCCTGATTGGGACCCCTTCAAAATGAGTAAGACGCATCCTGCGATGCTTAGCAAGGTTCCGATTCCATGTGTTACGGCATTCAACACTTCGTTTACAATGATTTTGCGTCTGCCTTCTGTTTGCGGAAAAGTAGTCACATTCATTCCTCCTTGTTGCCTGTTAGCAATTTTTTTTGGCCAAATAAAAAAACAGTCTCCAACAACGTCCTTCTGAATGCATTATAGCACATTAAATGGTAAGATTTAGAAAATAACTGTATCTCCCTCACTCGAAAAAAACAGAGATTTTTACGGGGATATTTTGAAAGGGGCGAATAGAATGGGAACCAATCAACAAAGAAGTGCGAAAAACAGTCCGAATCCATGGAAAATCGCTTTCGTCACATTGTCGCTCGTGCTGGTCATCGCGGTGGTTTGGCTATTCTCGAAAATCACGATGGAACAACCCGCTCAAACTGCAACTGACACACAAATCACGGCGCAATCAGAGGATCAGCTTTCGGCAGGCTTGTCCTTGAGCAATACCGAATTGGCTATCATCGCCAACGAATACATGCAATCTGAGGAGAGCCTGGCCGGGTATTCGGTGGAAATCACGGATGTGGTGACTTTAAAAGGTGAAACCGTGCTATTGGGGCTTTCGATTCCGTTTGCTTTATCAGGGGAGCCGCATGCGACAACGGACGGCAATCTGCAGATGAAGGTGACGGCCATCTCGCTGGGCGGGTTGTCTTTGCCCGAAAAAGAAGCCTTGAGTCTGTTGGCTCAATTTTTGACGCTGCCTGCATTCGTCAGCTTGGATGCGGATTCGGAAACGGTGCTGATGAACTTGGCCAGCATGGATCTGCCGAAAGAAAGTGCCATCCGTTTGCTTTCCATCGATAAAGGGACGAAAGAATATTCATTTGAAGTAACCATACCAACAGAAAATTTGATAGAATAGAAAGAGGCCTAATTTATGAGACAATCTTTTTACCTTTTCATCCTCACGTATAGAGACCCATACAAAAAAGACGACAAAACAGCATTCGCGAATCGGGTTTCCGAGGATATCGGCTTTCCGAAGCAAATGACCGACTACCACGAACTTGCCGATTACCTGGAGTTGAGCGGAGAGTATACAGAGTTCATGTCCGTCTTTGATGAGTTGTTTGACGTATACGTCGAGAGGAACAGAAATTAGATAAAGAAAGAAGGAAATGAAATGAGTACACACATCGCAGCAAAACCTGGGCAAATCGCGGAAACAGTCTTATTGCCGGGTGATCCATTAAGAGCGAAGTACATTGCGGAGACCTACTTGGAGAACGTCGAGCAGTACAATTCGGTCCGGAACATGTTTGGCTACACAGGGACATACAAAGGCAAGCGCGTCTCTGTCCAAGGCACGGGCATGGGCTTGCCTTCGATCATGATCTATGCCAATGAACTGATCACAGAGTACAACGTGCAGAATCTGATCCGTGTCGGTTCGGCAGGGGCGATCCAAAGAGATATCCATGTGCGTGACATCGTCATTGCCCAAGGCGCGACAACAGATTCCAGCGTCGTCAGCAATACGTTCAACGGCCAAGTCAATTTTGCGCCGATCTGCAACTTTGAACTAATGCACAATGCCTATATGGTCGCGAAGGAACGGAAATTATCCGTGCACGTCGGCAATGTCTTATCCTCGGACCGCTTCTACAACGAAGAGTTGGATAAACAGAAATTGGCGGATTATGGTGTTCTGGCCGTAGAAATGGAAGCTGCCGGACTGTACCTGCTTGCCGCCAAATACAACCGGAAAGCGTTGGCTTTATTGACGATCAGCGACCATATCCTGACCGGGGAAGAAACGACTGCCGAAGAGCGTGAAACAACGTTCGACGACATGATGCTTGTTGCGTTGGAATCTATCTTATAATCTAAAGAGGTGTAGTATGAATGGGCAACAACGGGCATAAACTTAAAAACGGCAAAAAACGCGGAGTCAAACTCTCCGTTTATATCCTTTCCTTGATCATCGTCGCTGCTGCGGCGATCGGTGGGACGTATGCGTGGATCGGGAGAAGCGTCACGCTTCCCTCCACGGAGGAAATCATTCAAGGAACAAATAGTTCGACGTTGGATTCGGCTGCAGCGGACCGCATCGGAGCCGTCTATCAGACGCTGCTCAATAATTATGTCGAAGGTGTCGATGAAGAAGCGCTGATCGAAGGCGCCTTGAGCGGCATGGTGGAAGCAGTCGGCGATCCATACAGTCAATACTTGAATACGGAAGCGAGCGAAAACTTGGATGAGACGATCTCCGCCTCATTCGAAGGCATCGGAGCTGAAATCATGTCCTTGAATCAACAGATCGTCATTGTTTCGCCGATCAAAGGGTCCCCTGCAGAAAAAGCCGGACTATTGCCAAATGACATCATCCTCAGTGCGGATGGCCAGGCATTGCAGGGCCTGACCGCTAGTGAGGCAGTCGCTCTGATCAGAGGCGAAAAGGGCAGTGAAGTGGTTCTGGAAATAGTCCGCGGTGATCAGACTTTCAAAGTGAACATCATCAGGGACACGATTCCAATCGAAACGGTGACATTTGAACTGGACGAAGAACATCCGGAAATCGGCATCGTCCATGTTTCCAGTTTCTCAACACCGACCTATGACGATATCGTCAGTGCTGTAACAGATCTGCGCACACAGGGAGTTACATCCTTTGTGTTTGATTTCAGGCAGAATCCAGGTGGCTTATTGGACCAGGCTCTGAAAATCAGCAATATGTTCCTGAACGACGGGGACGTCATCATGCAGACGCAGGAAAAAGATGCCGATCCGAATAAAATAGTGGCAAGTGCAAGCGAGTTCGGAGATTTCAAGATAACCGAACCAACCGTCCTGCTTGTCGATGAAGGAAGCGCCAGCGCTTCGGAAATCGTTGCGGGAGCACTGCAGGAATCTTCCGAGATACCATTAGTCGGGACAACGACCTTCGGAAAAGGGACTGTGCAGACAGTGTATCCGTTGACCGAAACCAGCGAATTGAAATTGACTGTAGCGAAGTGGCTGACGCCGAACGGCAACTGGATCCACGAAAAAGGGATTGCCGTCGACTACGAAGTCGCACTTCCAGAGTACGCTACTTTGACGATCATCGATTCCACGGCAACTTATGAAGAAGGAACTGTCTCGGAAGCGGTCAAAAATGTGGAAGCAATGCTGAATGCCATCGGCTACGCAGTCGAAGCGGACGGCTATTATGATGAAGACACTGTCGAACAGGTAGCGTCATTCCAAGCTGCAAACGAGCTGGAAACAACCGGTATCGTGACAGGTGACACTGCATTGGCGATAGTCGAACAATTGCGGGAAGTCCTTACGGAGAACGATACACAGTACGATAAGGCTGTGGAAATATTGATGGGGAACGAATAATCCGAAAGGTTTGGCAGCTCTTACGAAGTGCCAAACCTTTTTGGTGTTGCTTGGAATATTCGCCTTTGGACCGGTTGCGATTCTTTTTATGCGTAAAATGTGCTAAACTATGAGTGTTGTTTTAGCACAAACTATAACCAAAAAGGTTGATACCGATGAAAGTAGATAAAAAGATGCAGGATGGTCTCTGGGATTGGATGAAGGCGATCACCTTTGCCTTGCTGTTGGTGATCATCATCCGTTTTTTTGTATTCATTCCGCTGAAAGTGGAAGGCGATTCCATGAGCCCTACTTTGGCACAAGGCAACTATCTCTTATATGAGACGTTTTCCGACATTGGTCGCTTTGATATCATCATCTTCAGCAATGAAGAAGGTCAAACGCTCATTAAGCGGGTCATCGGATTGCCGGGCGATTCCATTGCTTACAGCGAGGATCAACTGTACCTGAATGGCGAGGCTGTTGCAGAGTCTTTTCTGGGGACGGAGAAGCAGCAGGGGATGGATGTTTTCACTTCGGATTTTGATTTGCTGACCTTGACAGGAATAGAGACGGTCCCGCAAGGCAGTTATTTTGTGTTGGGGGACAACAGAGTGCGCAGCAGGGACAGCCGGATATTCGGCTTTGTCGCGCAGGCTGATATAGCCGGAAAAGCGGCGATGGTGTACTATCCGCTTGAGGATTTTGGCTTTATTCAAAATTAAATACCAGCTGGATTTATAAGAAAGGGTGATTCGATGTCATTTGGTAATAAAGATCATAATGACCAAGACTCTGGTTTTGTTTCAAGGAACGAAAGATTCGGGGTCGATCAAAAGAAAGAAATCCAACCAGAAAACCGAGGCAGTTTTTTGCGGGAAGCGCTGAATCTGATCCTTTCGGTGGCAATCGCCTTTGTGCTGTTCGTTGTCATCCGGACTTATTTGTTTTATCCGTTCCAGGTTGTCGGCGATTCGATGGTGCCGACTTTGGAGACCGGAGACCGGCTGATCCTGAATAAATTGGCTGAAGTCGATCGTTTTGATATCGTGGTGTTCCCTGCTCCTGACGGGACCGACGAAGAATATGTGAAGCGGATCATCGGGCTGCCCGGGGACGAAATCACGTATTTCCAGGATGAACTCTACATCAACGGCGAAAAAGTGGCGGAGCACTACCTGGAGGCGCTGAAAGAAGTTTCAGATCAGGCTTTGACCGGGGATTTCACACTCTTCAGCCTGACAGGGGAAGCGACAGTCCCAGAAGATATGTATTTCGTCTTGGGGGACAACCGCAGCGTTTCCAAAGACAGTCGGGTTTTCGGATTCATCCCAGCTGCACAGATAGAAGGGACGGCCGATTTAAGACTGTGGCCGTTGACCAAAATAGGCATCATCGATGACAATGGGGCAGATGAATAAAGGGACAACCGCACACAAGTGTACTTGCACTTGTGTTTTGTCTTGAATGGGAACAACATGATTTACTCAGAAAAGGAAGTGTCAATATGTTAATACAATGGTTTCCAGGCCACATGGCAAAAGCGAAACGTGAAGCGTTGGAAAAATTAAAAATGGTCGATTTGGTGATTGAGTTGCTGGATGCGCGCCTCCCGGTATCCAGCCGGAACCCTTTGATCGATGACATCATCGGAAACAAACCAAGATTGATTGTCCTTAACAAGGCCGATCTTGCAGATAAGGCAGCCACAAAAGAATGGGTCGAATACTTCAAGCAGGATAAGAAAGCGCAGCGGGCCGTTTCGATGTCGACGCTGAGCAATAAAGATGTAGAGAACATCAAAAAAGAACTGAAAGAGATGATGGCCCACAAAACGCAGGCGATGATCAATAAAGGCGTCAAACCCCGCGCCATCCGCTTGATGATCCTTGGTATCCCGAACGTCGGGAAATCAACCTTGATCAACAAGCTGATGCAGAAGAACCGCGCGCAGACAGGCAATCGGCCCGGTGTAACCAAAGGGCAACAATGGTTGAAAATCGGCGGCGATTTCGAGTTGCTGGACACGCCAGGGATACTGTGGCCAAAGTTCGAGGATCAGCTGATCGGGCAAAAACTTGCCTTGACCGGAGCGATCAAGGATACGGTTTTCCATAAGGATGACGTCGCATTATTTGCATTGCGTCATTTCATGCAGCATTATCCGGGCAGATTGCAGGCATTCTATAAGGTAAACGAAAAAGACTTTGAAGGTGCCGTGCCGGACCTGTTGATGGAATTGACCACAAAACTGCGCTTTGGTGAGGATTACAGCCGAGCCAGCGAAAAAATCATTTTTGACATCCGCGGTGGCAAATTGGGACCATATACATTGGACCAGGTTCCCGTAAAGGCAGCGGAGACTGGAGAGGGCTTAGCGGAATGAACAAACCACTGAGCATCGCTGCCATCAAGGAGCAATTGCAGGAAATCGAGTCATTGGAAGATCAACGTTGGGAAACAATCCGAGCCGATGCCCGCAAAGGTGTCCAAGCTGCAGTCAAATCCTGGGAGCGGAATTATCAACTCGACCTTGCCTTAAAAGAGCGGCAAATCCAAATGATGGCCTTCGAAGAAGAGCTGAAGTCGAGAGGCCGTCTCGCCATCGCAGGCATCGATGAAGTCGGCAGAGGCCCTTTAGCCGGCCCCGTGGTCGCTGCAGCAGTCATTCTGCCGGCAGAGCTCCCGTTCCTTCCCGTCAACGATTCGAAACAACTCTCGGCGAAAAAAAGAGAGCAACTTTACGATCAAATCATGGCCATTGCCGACGTCGGCATCGGATTGATTTCACCAGAAACAATCGACGCCGTGAATATTTATCAAGCCACGAAACTGGCGATGATGCAGGCAATCGCCAATCTGAAGCAAGAGCCGGACAGTCTGCTCATCGACGCCATGAAGCTGCCGTTGCCTGTTGAACAGCAATCCATCATCAAGGGCGATGCCAAGTCCGTCTCGATCGCTGCCGCCAGCATCGTCGCGAAAGTATACAGAGATCGCCTGATGTCCGAGTATGCCTTGCAATATCCGCACTATGGATTTGAGAAGAATGCCGGCTATGGCACCCAACTGCATTTATCAGGCTTGGATACTCATGGCATCACGCCCATCCACCGGAAGACGTTTGATCCGATCAAAAGCATGCTGAGAGGGCAATAAAAATTCCCGGATGGCATGCGCTATTTCAACATAATTAAGCTATAAAAAGCAGAATCCGACTCCTTGCGTATTGTCTTAACAGATGGTATGCAAAGGAGTTTTTTTATGGAAATGAACCGCGAGGATCTGACGGTCCGGGATAAATTGATTTATCATGCAATGACCGGCGTGTGCACGCCGAATTTTATGAAGCATCTGTACCTGACCTGGACGAGGGATCCTTTCTATTCAATAGAAGAAATCGTAAACAGTTATGTGCCGATGACCCAAGAAACCAAACAACAGAAGTTGAAGATGGCGCTGGAGACGGCCTGCAGCAAGCTGACTTATGAAGAGCTGAAGGAACTGTATCGGATCAGAAATATCCAGGTTTTGACGATTCTGGACAACGGCTATCCCGAAGGCTGGCTGAACAGCTATCTGCCGCCTATTGTGGTGTTCTGTGCGGGGAATATCCGTTTATTGGAGCAACCTTGTTTGAGCGTCGTCGGCAGTCGCAGTCCGACCGCGTATGGAAAGGCGGTCTTGGAGGAAATGATACCGCCGTTGGTTGCGGAAGACGTCACGCTCGTAAGCGGGCTCGCCAAAGGCATCGATCAAATGGTTCATTCCTGTGCCATTGCAAACGGCGGAGCCACAATCGGCATCATCGGGTCAGGTCTGGATGTCACTTACCCAAGGGAAAACGCTGCCCTTCAGCGGCAAATGATGGCAGAGCAGCTCGTCATCAGTGAATATCCTTTAGGCTCGAAACCGGAACGTTTCCATTTTCCGATGCGCAATCGCCTGATCGCCAACCTTTCGCTGGCAACGTTGGTCATCGAGGCGACGGAAAATAGCGGAAGCCTCATAACCGCGAATTTGGCGCTGCAGGAAAACAGGGATGTTTATGCGGTTCCCGGAAATATTACCAGCCGGCTCAGCGTCGGCACCAATCAATTGATAAAGGCCGGCGCAGCTTGCGTTTTGAACGCGACTGACGTGCTGGAAGAAATGAAAACGCAGTGGAACTGATGCATCCGCGAAATAACTTCCATTTGACAAACACCTAGTTTATGGCATAAGATGGGAAACGATTTAAATGACAGAAATATACATACAAAATATTTCGTTGAGAGGAGTCGTTTCTTTGGCTTATAAATATTTAGTCATCGTGGAATCACCTACCAAAGCCAAGACGATAGAAAAGTATCTTGGCAGAAACTATAAAGTGGTAGCGAGTAAAGGCCACTTGCGCGACTTACCAAAGAGTCGCATGGCAATCAATATCGAAAATGACTATCAGCCGGATTATATTTCCATTCGTGGGAAAGGCGACCTGATTAAAGAATTGAAAAAATATGGCCATAAGGCAGAAAAAATTTACCTGGCTTCCGACCCGGATAGAGAAGGGGAAGCCATCTCGTGGCACCTCGCTCACTTGTTGGGTTTGGACCCAGCAGACAATATCCGCGTCGTTTATAATGAAGTAACCAAAGATGCAGTCAGAGAAGCACTGAAAAATCCAAGACCAATCAACATGGATCTTGTTTCAGCCCAGCAAGCCCGAAGGATACTGGATCGTCTGGTCGGATACTCGATTTCACCAATACTATGGAAGAAAGTCAAAAAAGGGTTGAGTGCCGGACGGGTCCAATCCGTTGCCCTGAAACTGATCGTCAACCGCGAAGAGGAGATTGCCGGGTTCGAACCTGTGGAATCCTGGACGATTGATGGCACTTTCCTGAAGGACAAACATGTTTTTCAGGCAGCCTTTTATGGCTTGGGCGGGAAAAAGCTGAAGCTGAAGACCAAAGAGGAAGCGGATGCGGTCTTTGAGAAGATTACTTCCAATGTTTTTGAGATTTCCGATGTAACGAAGAAACAGCAAAAACGTAACCCGGCTCAGCCGTTCACGACTTCCAGTCTTCAACAGGAAGCCGCCAACAAACTTAATTTCCGTACGCGGAAAACGATGATGATCGCGCAGGAACTCTATGAAGGGATTCCACTCGGCAAAGAAGGCTCAGTGGGATTGATTACTTATATGCGAACGGATTCGACACGTGTGTCGGCCGGATCGATTGAGGAAGCGCATGAATACATCACGGGCACATACGGCCCGGAATATGCCATCGAAAAACAGCGCGAGAACAAAAAGGCCGCATCGGCACAGGATGCGCATGAAGCCATCCGTCCTTCCAGCGTTTTAAGAGTGCCAAGCGAAATCGAAGCCTTTTTGACGAAGGACCAATTCAAACTGTACCAATTGATCTGGGCGCGCTTTTTGGCGAGTCAGATGACACCGGCAATCTTCGATACGATGAAAGTCGATCTTAAGCACGAGGACGTCATGTTCCGGGCGACGGGTTCCAAAGAAAATTTTGCCGGTTACCGCAAAGTCTACGTAGAAGGCACCGCCAAAGAAAAAGACAACCTTCTGCCGGAAATGGCTGTCGGCGATACTGTGTTCTCGAAGGACATCGAACCGAATCAGCATTTCTCGCAACCGCCGGCCCGTTATTCGGAAGCGACGCTCATCAAAGCTCTGGAGGAGAATGGAGTCGGAAGACCTTCGACCTACGCGCCTACGATCGAAACGATCCAGAAACGCTATTACGTAAAAGTGACGGCAAAACGTTTCGAACCAACCGAACTGGGGACGATCGTCAATGGCTTGATTTCGACTTATTTCCCGGATATCGTGAACATTTCCTTCACTGCCGGGATGGAGCAGGACCTGGACAGTGTCGAAGAGGGCAATATGGAATGGGTCAAAGTAGTCGATCGATTTTACAAACCATTCGCCGAAGAGTTGTCGAAAGCGGAAGTCGAGATCGAAAAAATTGAGATCAAAGATGAACCTGCCGGATTCGATTGCGAATTATGCGGACATCCGATGGTCATCAAGATAGGCAGATTCGGAAAGTTCTATGCGTGCAGCAATTTCCCGGAATGCCGGAACACGAAACCGATCGTGAAGAAAATCAACGTGACGTGCCCTGTATGCCACAAAGGCGAGGTCATCGAACGGAAATCCAAGAAGAACCGAATATTCTATGGCTGCGATCAGTATCCAGAGTGCGAATTCATCTCTTGGGACAAACCGATTGGCCGCGATTGCCCGAAATGTCAACATTATCTTGTTGAGAAGAAGGTCAAAGGCGGCATCCAAGTGAAATGCAGTCATTGTGAATACGAGGAAGATGTACAGAAATAACGTTATGGAGGCAGACTATGACAACGAAAACAGTTACCGTAATCGGTGCCGGTTTGGCCGGAAGCGAGGCGGCTTTTCAAATAGCGGAGCAAGGCATCCACGTCGATCTCTATGAGATGAGACCGAAAAAGATGACGCCTGCCCACCATACTTCAGGTTTCGCGGAATTGGTCTGCACCAATTCCCTGCGGGGGAACCAAGTCACGAACGCCGCGGGATTGATAAAGGAAGAAATGCGTCATCTGAATTCCTTGATTATCAGAGCGGCCGATGCGACCGCTCTGCCGGCGGGTGGCGCACTGGCTGTCGATCGCGACAATTTTTCAGCCTATGTGACGAAAGCATTGGAAGGCCATCCCAATATCACGATCCATCTGGATGAACTGACGGCATTGCCGGAAGGGATCTCGGTGGTAGCGACCGGCCCTTTGACTTCGGAACCAATGAGCCAATCAATCCAAAATTTTATCGAGATGGAAGGGCTGTACTTCTATGATGCCGCCGCACCAGTGCTGGAAAAAGACAGCATCAATATGGAAAAGGTATACCTGAAGTCGCGTTACGACAACGGCGAAGCCGCCTACTTGAACTGCCCGATGTCAAAAGCGGAATTCGAATCGTTCTATCGCGAACTGATCGTTGCTGAAGTGGCCCCTCTGAAGGAATTCGAGGAGGAAAAGTACTTCGATGGCTGCATGCCGTTCGAAGTTATGGCCTCAAAAGGCGAAAAAACGCTGCTGTTCGGTCCGATGAAGCCGGTCGGACTGGAAGACCCGAAGACCGGAAAGATTCCATACGCAGTTGTGCAGCTCCGTCAGGACAATGCTGCCGGCTCCTTATACAACATCGTCGGGTTCCAGACGCACCTGAAATGGGGAGAGCAGAAGCGGATTCTGCAGATGATCCCGGGACTGGAAAATGCTGAAATCGTGCGTTATGGTGTTATGCACAGGAATACGTTCCTTAACTCTCCGAAAATTCTGCGCTCCACCTATCAGAGCCAAAAACGCGATGATCTGTTCTTCGCTGGCCAGATGACCGGCGTGGAAGGATATGTCGAGAGTGCCGCCAGCGGTTTGCTGGCGGGCCTTAATGCTGCCAGAATGGCGAATGGACAGGAATGTGTCGTCTTCCCGAAAGAAACGATGATTGGTGCCATGTCGCACTACATAACGAACACCGACAGCAAGCACTTCCAACCGATGAACGCCAACTTCGGCATAATCGAACCGTTAGGCGGCAAGAAAATCCGTGATAAACAGCTTAAAAACCAAATGATAGCCGATAAAGCGTTGGCTGCCTTGGACGAATTCGTGCAAACGATTTAAGTTCGTCAGCTTACATTGAAATCTCTCCAACATTGTGATAAATTTATTCATAAGATGTTGGAGGGATTTTTTTGTCTAATCAAGAATTAATCGATCGATTCATAAACTATTTGGCAATTGAACGGCGCTATTCCGACGAAACGGTCAAAGCCTATCTGTTTGACCTGAAAAAATTCGAATCCTTTCTCGAAGAAAGTGGAACCAGCGACTTGATGGCGGTACAATTGTACGACGTTCGCCTGTATCTGAGTTTTTTGGATGAACAAAAACTGAGCCGAAACACCATTTCGCGCACGTTGTCGAGCTTGAGGGGGTTCTATCATTTCCTGATCCGCAACGACCTTCTTGATGAAAACCCTTTATCCTATATCTCTTTCAAGAAAAAGCAGCTGCGTCTGCCTCAGTACCTGTACGAAGAAGAATTGGAAAAACTCTTGCGCGCAGCCGAAGGGACCGAAATACTGGACTATCGGAACCGGGCGTTGGTGGAATTGTTGTATGCGACCGGAATCCGCGTCAGCGAATGCAAGAACATCAAGTTGCAGGATATTTCCTTCGACCTGGGCGTCATTCTGATTTTCGGTAAAGGGAATAAAGAGCGCTATGTGCCGTTCGGGCATTATGCTGCCGCAGCAATCCAGGAGTATCTGGAAATGACTCGGTCGGAATTGATGTCAAAACACCAACGCAGCCATGACCATCTCTTTGTGAATCGCTTGGGCGATCCGCTCACGGCAGGCGGCATTGAATACATACTGAAACAGATCATGAAAAAAACCGGCTTGACCGGGACGTTGCATCCGCATATGCTGCGGCACACCTTTGCAACCGATATGCTGAATAACGGAGCGGATATGCGGACCGTTCAGGAGCTTTTGGGCCATGCCAGTCTGTCATCCACTCAAATATACACACACGTAACGAAAGACGCCCTACAACGGAACTACAATCAATTCCATCCGCGGGCAAAACGGGACAGCAAGAAACAGGGGGAATAACATATGACAACAATCTGTGCAGTGCAGCACAACGGACGTTCAGCCATGGCGGGGGACGGCCAGGTGACGATGGGCGAATCCGTCATCATGAAAGGGACCGCCAAAAAAATCAGACGCATCTATCATGATGAAGTCATCGTCGGCTTCGCAGGCGGCGTAGCTGACGCTTTCACCCTTGAAGACAAATTTGAGGAGAAACTCAATCAATACAAGGGCAACCTGATGCGCGCTTCCATCGAGGTGGCCAAGGAATGGCGCGGCGACCGTGCCCTTCAGAAGTTGGAGGCGTTGCTGATCGTCATGAACAAGGAGCAGATGTTGCTTGTTTCCGGGAGCGGAGAAGTCATCGAACCGGATGATGGGATCCTTACGATCGGCTCAGGCGGGAATTATGCCTTGGCTGCAGCAAGAGCCCTAAAAAGAAGAGGCTCCGATCTTTCCGCTAAGGAGATCGCCTACGAAAGCCTCAAGATTGCCTCAGAAATCTGCGTATTTACTAACGACAACATTATTGTTGAAGAATTTTAGATAGGTGGCTAATATAATGAAGGAACAACACAACAGAACACCCAGAGAAATCGTCAAGGAGCTCGACCGCTATATCATCGGCCAGGATGCTGCCAAAAAAGCGATCGCTGTCGCTTTGCGGAATCGTTACCGGAGACAGCAACTGGACGCCGACATGCAAAAAGAAGTGACTCCGAAAAATATCCTGATGATTGGGCCGACCGGAGTAGGGAAGACGGAGCTGACGAGACGCTTGGCGCTGTTGGTCGAAGCACCCTTTGTTAAGGTGGAGGCAACCAAATTCACGGAAGTCGGCTATGTCGGCCGTGACGTCGAATCGATGGTCCGCGACCTGGTGGAGAACGCCATCCAGATCGTCGAAAAGCAAAAACGCGGCGACGTGTATGCCAAAGCCTATGAAGCGGCTTTGCAACGCTTGGTCAAAGTCATGAAGCCGGGGATCAAAAAAGCCAAGCCCAAACAGGAAAGCATGAATGACTGGCAAAATATGTTCAAAAACCTTGGAATGCCTCTGCCGGAAAATCAGGAAGAGGAAACCGAAGAAGTGACTGCCGAAATCGCCCAGAGCAGAGCGGAAATCATCGAGCAATTGCGCAAAGGCTTGCTGAATAAACGTGAAGTCTCCATAAAAGTGGAGGAAAAACAAGCCAATCCATTAGGTGGCGGCGGAAACAACGAACAAATGATGATGCTGCAGTCGGCATTCGAATCCATGACGCCGAAAAAGAAAATCCAGCGGACACTTTTGGTCGAAGATGCCATCGAGGTGCTCGTACAGGAAGAAACCGACAAACTTGTCAACAAGGATGATATTTCGCAGGAAGCTTTGAAGTTGGCTGAAACCAACGGCATCATTTTCATCGATGAAATCGACAAGATCACTTCCAAGTCACAAAACACAGGCGAAGTGTCGCGGGAAGGTGTGCAACGGGATATCCTTCCGATCGTCGAAGGCAGCCAAGTTTCCACTAAGTATGGGACTATCCAAACGGATCATATCTTGTTCATAGCATCCGGCGCGTTCCACGTTTCCAAGCCAAGCGATCTGATCCCGGAGCTGCAAGGACGTTTCCCGATCCGGGTGGAATTGAACGACCTCACGGAAGATGATTTCGTCCGCATCCTTACAGAGCCCAATAACGCGATGCTGAAGCAATACATCGCGCTGTTGGCAACGGAGGACGTCAACATCACCTTCACGCAGGAAGCCATCCGGAAAATGGCCGTCATCGCGACAGAAGTCAACCAGGAAACCGATAATATCGGTGCCAGAAGGCTGCACACGATCATGGAAAAACTGCTGGAAGATCTGTTGTTTGAAGCTTCCGAAATTCCCGGTACAGATATCACGATAACGGAACATTATGTGGATGAAAAACTTGAGAAAATTGTAGAAAACAAAGATTTAAGAAGATATATCCTTTAAGCATAAAAAAATCCCCTTTAGGTTGGATGAACCTTGCGGATATTTTCTGATGGATGATCGTAGGGGGAAAACATGGACGAATTATTAGAAAAGTTGAGAAGAATCAACTACATGCTGCAAAAAGAAGGGGGCTTCGTTGCTGTCAGCGACGAAGCGACGGCCTTGCCTTTTACGGAAATGGCGAGCGTGCTCGGCGACATACTGAGCGCCAACACGTATCTGATTGATCTGTCCGGCAATTTACTGGGCTACAGCGAAGCGACCAATATCAACAATGCCCGCATCAAACAAATGCTGGAGGACAAGAAATTTCCGGAGCAGTATGCCCACAATCTGTCTGCGTTGTTGCAGACGACCGCGAACATCGGCATCGAATCTGATTTTACGGCCTTTCCGATCGAGAGCAGGGACTTGTTCATTACGGGTGTCACAACGATCGTTCCGATTTTTGCTTCCGGCAAGCGCTTGGGGAGCTTGGTTTTGGCGCGATTGTTTCCCGTTTTTGACAGTAGCGATCTGATCCTTGCCGAACATGGTGCCACCGTTATCGGCATTGAATTGCTGCATGCCATCAATTTGCGCATGCAAGAGGCAACGCGCGTGACCACACTGGTCCAGGTCGCCATAAAATCGCTGTCTTTCAGCGAAATGGAGGCGGTCAAAGCGATTTTTGAGACTTTTCCATCCTTGGAGGAACGCATCACCGCATCAAAAATAGCGGCAGAAAAAAATATAACCCGTTCCGTCATTGTGAATGCCTTAAGAAAACTGGAATCAGCCGGTATTCTCGAGACGAGATCGCTCGGTATGAAGGGAACCTTCATCAGAGTCGTTTCTGCAGAATTGCTTGATGCTTTAAAAAGGGCTTTGTATCCAAAAAATGATCAGTAAGAAAAATGGTGTAAAGCCAAACTAGGGGGAAATATCATGGAGTTTGTAATCGAAAATCGGCACCTTAAGGTAACCGTAAAAGATAAAGGTGCAGAAATAACCAGTGTAATCGCGAAGAAAACCGGTATCGAATATATTTGGCAGGCTGATGAAAAAGTTTGGAACAGACATGCGCCGATCCTGTTCCCTTTTGTTGGACGCCTGAAGGATGATACATTCCGACATAACGATAAAACTTACACAATGGGGCAACACGGATTTGCGCGCGATTCGAAATTTTCGGTGCATGAGCGTTTGACCGACAGCATTACCTTCATCCTTGCGCCGAATGGTGATTTCAAAGATGTTTATCCATTTCTGTTTGAATTGCAGTTGACTTATCAATTGTTCGAGAGCCAATTGTCGATCAGCTACAAAGTGAAGAACCTTGATGCAAACAAGATGTATTTCTCGATCGGCGGACACCCGGGTTTTAATGTGCCATTGACGGAAGGGGAAACATTCGAGGATTACTACATCAAAATGACTCCGGAAACTTCCCGCCAACGCTTGTTCCTTGATGGGCCTTACCTCGCAACTGACAAAACGGTTGAAGTGGAGCAGAACAAATTCCCATTGCAAAGGGATCTCTTCCTGAATGATGCTATCATTTTCAAAACGCCGGAACCGACAACCGTGACGCTGGCTTCCGATAAAAGTGAGCATGGGGTCACGATGTCCTATAAAGATTTCGAATACTTGGGCATCTGGACGAAGCCTCAGGAAGACGCCACTTATGTTTGTTTGGAACCTTGGTGCGGACTTGCTGACCGGTCGGATTCGGACGGGGAGCTGGAACGGAAAACAGCCATCCAATCGCTTGAACCCGGGAATAAACGGTATTATGTCCATCGGGTCGATTTCTTTTAATTCAGTCGTCAGCCAAGCCAGGCAGCGTTTGTCTTTGGAACTGATAAAAGGCGGGGCCGTAAATCAACGATGATTTACGGCCCCGCCTTATTTTGTTATTATTCTTTAGCGCTCTTCGATTTGTAGCCGAAAGGCACTTTGCTTTCCGTTCCATTTCTGATCCGGTAAATATTGGAACGATGGCGATAGATGATGAAGATCGTCAAAAGGATCGTAACGAGCGTCAATGGCCAATCCTTAAAAAAGAAGGAAAGAGCTACCGCCGTAAAACAGACCAAGATGCTGGATAAGCTGACCATTCTGGAGAAGTACAGGTAGATGATGAAAGCGACGACTGCTTCCCCAAAAAAAAGCGGATTGTAGGCCAACAGGATACCCGCGCTGGTGGCAACGGCTTTGCCGCCTTTGAATCCGGCAAAAAGGGGGTACGTATGCCCTAAGGCTGCAACAACCCCGGCCAATAGGGGATGGATTTCGACTCCCAGCCAGATCGGCAATAAGGTTGCCGCCGAGCCTTTGAGCAGGTCCATGATCAGGACGATGATGCCGGCTTTTTTTCCTAATACGCGGAAGGTGTTGGTAGTTCCGCTGTTTCCGCTGCCGTATTTGCGGATGTCTGTTTGATAAAAATATTTTCCGATCCAAATGCCTGACGGGATGGAACCCAAAAGATAGGCCAGGACGATGACGATTGCTGTCATTCTCACTTCACTCCTAAGTTGATACTCCAATATAAAACAATTCCAGTTCATTTTACCATTTTATCCCCGTTTTTCCTATAGGAGGCAAAATTCCGGCTCGTTTTTTATACTTTCCAAAGTGAAAGTTATACAGTATGATAGAATAGATGTTCGGTTCAGAACAGAGATGAAGGAGTTTTTTTATGGCACAAAATAAAGAGAATAAATACAATGATGATTCCATTCAAGTGTTGGAAGGGCTTGAAGCAGTCAGAAAACGGCCGGGGATGTATATCGGTTCGACTGATGCCCGCGGATTGCATCATTTAGTATATGAGATAGTCGATAATGCGGTTGATGAAGCCTTGTCAGGTTATGCAGATAAGATCGACATCACGATCCATGAAGACCAAAGTATCAGTGTCAAAGACAATGGCCGCGGCATGCCGACCGGTTTGCACGCTTCAGGGGTGCCCACCATCCAAGTCATTTTCACAGTGCTGCACGCCGGAGGGAAATTCGGCCAAGGCGGCTACAAAACTTCTGGAGGTCTTCACGGAGTGGGCGCGAGTGTCGTCAATGCCCTGTCCAAATGGCTGGAAGTGTCGGTCATCCGCGAGAGCACAATCTATTCAATGAAATTTAAGGATGGCGGAAAACCCGCCAGCAAATTGACCAAAGCAAAAAGCACCGCAAAAGCATCCGGCTCTTTGATTCATTTTTTGCCGGACAAAGAAGTTTTCGGCACAGCGCAGCTGTCCTACGATGTGTTGGCGGAACGGTTCCGGGAATCTGCCTTTCTGTTGAAAGGCTTAACCATCACGTTGAAAGATGAACGGACCGAACAAAGCGATACTTTTTTCTTCGAAGAAGGGATCAAGGAATTCGTTGCTTACTTAAATGAAGAAAAGGATACGTTGCACGATATCGTGTATTTCAGCGGGGAAGCCGACGGGATCGAAATCGAGTTCTCCTTCCAGTACAACGACGGCTATTCGGAGACGATCCTGTCTTTCGTCAACAACGTCCGCACGAAAGACGGCGGGACACACGAGACTGGTGCAAAGACAGCCATCACCAAAGCCTTCAATGAATACGCGAGAAAAATGAACCTGATCAAAGAGAAGGAAAAGAATCTTGAAGGCAGCGATGTCCGTGAAGGCCTTTCGGCAGTGTTGTCCCTGCGCGTACCGGAGAATCTGCTCCAATTCGAAGGCCAGACGAAGGAAAAATTAGGCACGCCGCAAGCGCGGGCAGCCGTTGATGGACTGATCAGCGAAAAATTGAGCATTTACTTGACAGAAAATGGCGAAATAGCCCAAATGCTTTCCAGAAAATCACTTAAAGCCCGAGAGGCCAGAAATGCAGCGCGTAAAGCCCGTGAAGAGACACGAAACGGCAAAAAACGCCAAAAAAACGAATCGCTGTTGTCCGGCAAGCTGACGCCTGCGCAAAGCAAAAACCCGAAAAAGAACGAACTGTATCTGGTCGAGGGTGATTCCGCCGGCGGGTCCGCCAAACAAGGGCGCGACCGCAAGTTCCAGGCGATACTCCCGTTGCGTGGGAAAGTCATCAATACAGAACGCGCGAGCATGCAGGATATATTGAAGAATGAGGAAATCAACACGATCATCTACACAGTCGGTGCAGGGGTCGGAGCAGATTTCGAGATCGAGGATTGCAATTACGACAAAATCATCATCATGACGGATGCGGACACGGACGGTGCGCATATTCAGATTTTGTTGCTGACTTTCTTTTACCGTTACATGAAACCGTTGCTGGAAGCCGGAAAAATTTATCTGGCGCAACCGCCCCTATACAAAGTATCCAAGGGTTTCGGTAAGAATGAAAAAATCCAGTACGCATGGACCGAAAAAGAACTGCAGGAAAAAATCGACATCATCGGTAAAGGCTATATCCTGCAACGTTACAAAGGGCTCGGGGAAATGAACGCGGATCAGCTTTGGGATACCACGATGGATCCTGAAACCAGGACGTTGATCCGGGTGCTCATCGATGACAAGGCCCAAGCGGAGCGCCGGGTCACGACACTTATGGGGAACAAAGTCGAACCGCGAAGGAAATGGATCGAGAAGCATGTCGAGTTTTCGATGTCCGATAATAAGAGCATTCTGGAGGAAGACATTGCACCAGCGTCCGATAGTGGGGAGGCGCATCTGCAGGAGAAAGTGAAGAAGGAATCTTCGGATCAGCAGACCGCTCATGACATGGAGCAAATTTCGTTAGATTTTGAAAGTGGTGAACTATAGTGGATAATCTGGAAATTAAAGAGCTGATGCTTGAAAACGTAATGGGGGACCGCTTCGGGCGATACTCGAAGTACATCATCCAGGATCGTGCTTTGCCTGATATCCGCGATGGACTGAAGCCGGTCCAAAGGCGGATCCTGTACGCGATGGATGTTGCCGGAAACACTTCGGAAAAAGGCTTCCGCAAATCGGCAAAAACAGTCGGGAATGTCATCGGTAATTACCATCCGCATGGCGATTCCAGTGTCTATGAAGCCATGGTCCGGTTGAGCCAGGATTGGAAGATGCGGGAAGTATTGGTCGAAATGCACGGAAATAACGGGAGTATGGATGGGGACTCAGCCGCTGCGATGCGGTATACCGAGGCCAGATTGTCAAAAATTTCGGCGGAGCTGTTGCGCGACATCGACAAGGAAACGGTAGACTTTGTACTGAACTTCGACGACACCGATCAGGAGCCGACCGTGCTGCCGGCCAGATACCCGAATCTTTTGGTGAACGGCGCCACCGGTATTTCCGCCGGTTACGCGACCGATATCCCACCGCATAATTTAGGCGAAGTCATCGATGCGACCTTGCATCTGATCGATCACCCTGAGGCGGAGCTCAAAGCGCTCATGAAATATGTAAAAGGACCCGATTTCCCTACCGGGGCGATCATACAGGGCTTGGATGGCCTGAAGGACGCCTATAACACCGGCAAAGGGAAAGTTGTCGTCCGCTCGCGCACTTCCATAGAGAGCATCCGCGGCGGCAAACAGCAGATCGTCATTTCGGAAATCCCTTATGACGTCAATAAAGCGACGCTAGTGAAGCGGATGGACGAAATCCGCATCAACCGCAGAATCGAAGGGATCGCCGAAGTGCGGGATGAATCGGACCGCTCGGGGCTGCAGATCGTCGTCGAATTGAAAAAAGAAGCGAACGCAGAAGGGATCCTCAACTATCTGCTCAAAAATACGGATCTGCAAGTGAACTATAACTTCAATATGGTCGCGATCGACGAGCGTCGTCCGATGCAGGTCGGCTTGCACCAAATACTGAAAGCCTATATCCGTCACCAGAAAATCGTCATCACCCGCCGGACGAATTACAGCCTGAAGAAGGCCGAGACGCGCCTGCATATCGTGGATGCTTTGATCAGAGTCATTTCGATTCTCGATGAAGTCATCCAATTGATCCGCGACAGTAAAGATAAAAAGGACTCAAAACAAAATCTGATGAAGCAGTATGCTTTTTCGGAACAGCAGTCGGAAGCGATTGTTTCCCTGCAGCTGTACCGGTTATCCAATACGGATATCACCGCCCTGCAGAACGAAAAATTGGAACTGAATGAGCAGATCGCGACTTACCACGAAATCCTGAAGCAGGAAAAAACATTGTACGCTGTGATGAAGACAGAACTTGCCTCAGTCAAAAAACAGTACGCGAATCCTCGCCGGACTACGATCCAGCATGTAATCGAGGAAATCAAAATCGATACGGAAGTTCTCGTGCCGGTAGAAGAAGTCGTTGTCGTGATCACGAAAGAGGGCTACTACAAGCGCACGAGCCTGCGCTCTTTCGGAGCCTCGACTATCGAAGAAATCGGATTGCGCGAAGGGGATAAGCCTCTTTTTGTCGGCAAAGCCTCTACGCTTGATGCGATCGTGATGTTCACCAGCAAGGGAGACTACCTTCACTTCCCGATCCATGAGTTGCCGGAATTGAAATGGAAAGATACGGGGCATCATATCTCGCAGAACATTCCCTTCGCTCCGGAAGAAAAGATCATCAGCGTAGAAATTCTCCCTAACAACAGCGAACCAACCGGGACAATCCTGTTCGTATCAAAAGAAGGCTACATCAAACAGACACTGATGAGCGACTTCCGGACTTTCCGTGGCTACAGAAACAAAAAAGCGGTCGCCATGAAGCTGAAGAGCGATACGGATGCGATTGTCTCCATCCAACGCTTGGAGGATAAACAAAATTACGAGGTTCTCCTTGTGACGCATTTCGGATTCAGTCTGCGTTACGCCGTGAATGAGGTAGGTATCATCGGAACGCGGGCCAGCGGAGTCAAATCCATCAATCTGAAGGACGGTGACGTTGTGGTCGGGGGTGCAGCCTTTAAAGAAGGTGATGAGGAATTCCCTGTCCTGGTGATCACGCAAAGAGGGAACATCAAAAAATTCAAATCCGGCGAAGTCCCGATTTTGGGCCGCGCGAAACGGGGATTGATGCTTCTGAAGGAATTGAAGGCCAAGCCGCACCGCATCATCTTCATGGATTGTGAATTGTCATTGCCTAACCTTTATGCAATCCGCACCACAGCAGGTAACAGCATCGTGGCGGAAAGCAAAGAAATACCGTTCAGTCCAAGGTATTCCAACGGCAGCTTTGCAATCAACGAGAAGACGGATGGCGAAGTATCGGACATCGAGAAAGAGTTTGATTTTTCACAAATTAGAATTTTCTAATTAACTGTTATAAACAAAAAGCCAAAACGGAAACTGTGTAATAATACAGTTTCCGTTTTTTTATGAAACAGATTTTCTGACAAAATAAAGGTTTCACTAACTAATTGAAAGTATATTCCGTTTTTCAGAATTTATAAACGTTGATATAGCAACGTTTATAAATAATTAACGAAAAAGTCACAAAAAGTTCAAAAAAAAGATTGATAGTTGTTGCACTTTCTTCTGTACGTGTTATAATATTCATGTAGAAACCTGTTACACATATCACAATGTGAAAGCACTTTATAGGAGGAATATATAATGGAACAATGGCAAGGGTTTAAAGGAAAAACTTGGAAAGACGAAGTCGACGTAAGAGACTTCATCATCAACAACTTCTCTGAATACACAGGCGACGAAAGCTTCTTGGCTGGTCCTACTGAAACGACTACTCAATTATGGGATCAAGTTATGGATCTTACTAAGCAAGAAAGAGAAGCTGGCGGCGTATTGGACATGGATACAAAAGTTGTATCTTCCATTACATCTCATTCAGCAGGCTACCTGAACAAAGAAAAAGAGCAAATCGTCGGTTTCCAAACTGAAAAACCACTTAAACGCAGCTTGATGCCTTTCGGCGGTATCCGCATGAGCGAACAGGCTTGTGAAGAAGCTGGCTACAAAGTAGATCCAGAAGTTTCAATGATTTTCCGCCAATACAGAAAAACACATAACCAAGGCGTATTTGACGCTTACACTCCAGAAATGCGTGCAGCAAGAACAACCGGCGTCATCACTGGCCTACCGGATGCATACGGCCGCGGACGCATCATCGGCGACTACCGTCGTGTAGCTTTATACGGTGTGGACTTCCTGATGCAAGACAAATTGAATGAATTCGCTAAAATCGGCGACGGCACGATGACTGAAGAAATCATCCGTTTGAGAGAAGAATTCAGCGAACAATACCGCGCTTTGAAAGAATTGAAAGAATTAGGAAACATCTATGGTTTCGATATTTCCAAACCAGCTACAAACGCTCAAGAAGCTTTCCAATGGTTATACTTCGGGTACTTGGCTGCTGTTAAACAACAAAATGGTGCAGCAATGTCATTAGGCCGTACTTCAACTTTCTTGGATATCTATATCCAACGCGATCTTGAAAACGGAACATTGACTGAAGAAACAGCACAAGAAATCGTTGACCACTTCGTAATGAAATTGCGTATGATCAAATTTGCACGTACACCAGAATACCAAGAATTGTACTCAGGAGATCCACAATGGGTTACTGAATCAATCGCGGGTATGGCACACGACGGCCGCTCAATGGTTACAAAATCAAGCTTCCGTTTCTTGAATACATTGACTAACTTAGGGGCAGCTCCAGAGCCTAACTTGACAGTTCTTTGGTCAACTAAATTGCCTGAAGGATTCAAAAAATACTGTGCTAAAATGTCCATCGAAACAAGCGCTATCCAATACGAAAATGATGATATCATGACCCTTGAATGGGGCGATGACTACGGAATCGCTTGCTGCGTATCCGCGATGAGAATCGGGAAACAAATGCAATTCTTCGGAGCACGTGCTAACTTGGCCAAAACATTGCTTTACGCAATCAACGGCGGCGTTGACGAAAAGAAGAAAAAACAAGTTGGACCTAAATTGCAACCGATCACTTCAGAATACCTTGATTACGCTGAAGTTACTGAAAAATTCGATGTAATGATGGACTGGATCGTAGCTTTGTATGTGAATACATTGAACGTTATCCACTACATGCATGACAAATATTCATACGAATCATTGGAAATGGCTTTGCATGATACACACGTTGTCCGTACATTGGCAACTGGTGTGGCTGGTTTCTCGGTTACAATCGATTCACTTTCTGCTATCAAATATGCAAAAGTTAAACCGATCCGTGACGAAAACGGCATTGCTGTTGACTTCGAAATCGAAGGCGACTTCCCTAAATATGGTAACAATGATGATCGTGCTGACCAAATCGGTATCGACTTGTTGAAACAATACATGGGCAAAGTCAAGAAACACCAAACATACCGCAACTCTATCCCTACAACTTCTATCCTTACAATCACTTCAAACGTGGTTTACGGTAAGAAAACTGGTAGCACGCCAGACGGACGTAAAGCCGGCGAACCATTCGCACCGGGTGCTAACCCAATGCACGGAAGAGATACGCACGGCGCTTTGGCAAGTTTGTCTTCAGTAGCTAAGATCCCTTACAAATATTCATTGGATGGTATCTCAAATACATTCTCAATCATCCCTAAAGCTTTGGGACGTGAAGAAGAAGTCCAAAAAGAAAACTTGACTGCCATGATGGATGGCTACATCGCTAAAGGCGGCCACCACTTGAACGTCAACGTATTCAACCGTGAAACATTGCTTGACGCTATGGATCACCCAGAAAACTACCCACAATTGACGATCCGCGTTTCCGGATACGCTGTTAACTTCATCAAGTTGACTCGCGAACAACAAATGGACGTCATCAACCGTACAATGCACGAAATGATGTAATTTGCTTCAACCTGCATAGTAATCGTATAAATTTAAACGGATGGATCATTTGATTCATCCGTTTTCTATCAAAGGGAGCGAAAATTCGCTCTTTTTGATAGGAAATATTCCTTACGCGATATACAATGAAGATAAGAAATAAACGACAGAGGAGTTTTTTGAAATGACTGAACCCTTAAAAGGATTTGTGCATTCAACAGAGAGTTTCGGTTCCGTTGATGGGCCCGGAATCCGTTTTATTATATTTATGCAAGGCTGCCGCATGCGTTGCCAATTCTGCCATAACCCGGACACTTGGAACATCGGCGGCGGCAATGAGATGACAAGCGATGAATTGCTGAACATGGCCCTGCAATACAAGCCCTTCTGGGGACAAAAAGGCGGCATCACCGTCAGCGGCGGCGAACCGCTGCTGCAGATCGACTTCCTGATCGAATTGTTCACGAAAGCCAAAGCACAGGGTGTGCATACGACCTTGGACACCTGCGGCTTGCCGTTCACCTATGATGAACCTTTCTTCAGCCAATTCAACAAACTGTTGGCGGTGACTGACTTGATCCTGTTGGACATCAAACACATCGACAGCCCGAAGCACAAAGAATTGACAATGTGGCCGAACGAAAGCATCATCGAATTGGCGAAATATTTGTCGGAAATCAATCAGCCGGTTTGGATCCGCCATGTGCTGATACCGGAACGTACCGACTACGATGAATTCCTGGTCCGTTTGGACGCGTTCCTTAAGACGCTGAAGAACATCGTCAAAGTTGAAATCCTTCCATACCATAAAATGGGCGTCTACAAGTGGGAAACATTGGGCATCCCGTATCAGTTGGAGGGAATCGATCCACCTACCGCCGAGCGCGTCGAAAATGCCAGGAAACTTCTGCATACGGAAGACTATAAAGGTTATTTGGATCTATAAAATAATACTATTTTTCAAGGAAGAAAAGAGAATTGCAGTTGCTCTTTTCTTCCTTTTTTATTATGATAAATTAAGACAATGGAAGAGAGAGTGAATTGAATGAACAAACTGTTAGTTTTTGGGCACCAAAATCCGGATACGGATGCGATCACATCTGCTATCGCGTATGCCTACTATCTGAATCAAAACGGAATCGAAGCCGAAGCAGTGGCGCTTGGCTTGCCGAGTGAAGAAACAGCCTATGCACTGGATCAATTCAAAACAGACGCTCCACGCGTCATCGAGACGGCAGCCAACGAAACGGATATGGTTGCTTTGGTCGACCATAATGAAGCCCAGCAAAGCGTAAGCGACATCAAAGAGGTCGAAGTTTATGCCGTAGTGGATCACCACCGCATCGCGAACTTCGAAACGGCCAACCCGTTGTATTACCGTGCAGAGCCAGTCGGTTGCACAAATACGATCCTTTACAAAATGTACAAGGAAAAGAATATCGCGATTCCTGCCGACATCGCCGGTCTGATGCTTTCAGCCATCATTTCCGACACGTTATTGTTCAAATCGCCGACTTGCACGCCGGAAGATGAAGAAGCGGCAGCAGCTTTGACTGAAATCGCCGGGGTTTCTTTGAATGAATACGGCCTTGCGATGCTTAAGGCAGGAACGAATCTGGACGATAAGTCGATTGCGGAATTGTTGACTTTGGACGCGAAATCCTTCCCGATGGGCGACAAAAATGTCCGCATCGCACAAGTGAACACCGTCGACGTTCAAGATGTTCTGAATAGACAAATTGAGCTTATTGCCGCTATGGAAGCTGAAAACGGTGCGCAAGGGTATGATGTCTTCTTGTTGGTGATCACAAACATCATCGACAGTGATTCGGCTTTGTTGGCTGTCGGTTCGCATTTGGACACAGTCGCATCTGCATTCGGCGTCTCGTTGAACGAGAATGTTGCCTTGCTTCCTGGCGTTGTTTCACGCAAAAAACAAGTAGTGCCGCCATTGACGGAAGCATTTTCAAAATAATCATTGTATAATAAGGGCGGAGCTGCAACTCAGTAAATCTGATATGCAACTTCGCTTTTTTTCACACCGAAAGCAAAGTAAAGAGGGGAGTTGGGGACGTGAAAATTGGGGTATTGTCAGATCTGCATATCGACTCGAACGCGAAAAGGCTGGCTCCAGGTCAAACGTATGACCATCTCTTGGCGGAGCTGCTCTATAATCAAGAAATCGATTTGCTTTTGTTGGCGGGGGATGTCTCTTCCGATTACCACGATACCTTTACTTTCCTGGATCGCATGCGGGATCACAACGTTTCGAAAATCAAATTCGTACCCGGAAATCATGATTTTTGGTCCATCCGCAACCATGAAGAGGATACGGATCGCATCTATCGGTTGTTCAAGGAGCGGGATGAAAATCCTGTCGGAAATCCGTTTCTGATCGGGGATAAATGGGCAGTGGTGGGGAATCCGGGCTGGTATGATTATGGGTTCGCCAGTGACCGCTATACAATAGAAGAGTTTTCCAGGAAAAAACTGAAAGTCGGCGGTTGGAATGACCGCCTGTATGTGCATTGGCAGTACGATGATCGCTCGGTTGCAGCTGCCATGCAGGAGGAACTGGAAAGTGACCTGAGAGCCGTCAGCGACCGGAAAATAATCATGATGACACATGTTGTGACGCATCCGCAATTCGTCATCCCGCTCCCGCATAAGGTATACGATTACTACAATGCTTTCCTCGGCAGCAAAAGCTATATGCAAGTGTATGACCGCTACCCGATAAAGCACAGCATCATGGGCCATGTCCACTTCCGGAAAATACTGCAGGAGAATGATACAACTTTCTATTGTGCTTGCCTCGGCAGTGCACGGCATTGGTATACGGAGGACCCTTACATCGAAATGGCCTATACTATGGAAGAAATCATGGTTGACGTGTAATTGGCAGCTTTCCTTCCAGTGGTTTAGTGACCGGAAAGGGCATAACCTTTGTGAGAGGGTTATCGCTTTCCTTTTGGCAAAAATAAGTTATGCTTATCTTGTAGGCACGCATGTTCAGAATAATACAACAGGTTAGAGGTGGATTTCTATGAGAGCGTTCGACTTGTCGGATAAAGGGGTTTATACTCAGACGAAGAATTGGAAAGCGGCTGATTGGATTCATGTCGAGAATCCTAGCGCCGATGATGTTGAGGATTTAATTACTATTTTCGGCATTCCAAAGGATTACATCATGGACTCGTTGGATGAATATGAGATCCCGCGACAAGAGAAAGTCAAAAGTGGTGCAGGGGACAATGTCAATCTTCTGATCGTTCTCTTCCCTCAACTGCGCTCGGTGGAGGAAAAATATACGGAATACCATACGTATCCCCTGTCGATCATAACGATCAATGGGACCCTGATCACCGTCTGCAAAGAAACGCCTTCCTTTTTGACTCGCATCATGAAGAACGAATCCTTCAAAAATGAACCAGCGACATCACAACATCACATCATTTTGTATATATTATGGGAATTGACGAAGAGTTTTGTTCATCATTTGAGAGCAATCGATGGCATCATTGAGGACCTGCAGATGCAGATCACCAGTGCCACCCGCAATGAATATTTTTACAAGCTGATTGCCCTCCACAAGAGCTTGGTTTATTTTGAGACATCCATCAACAAAAATCATCCGCTCATAACGGAGTCCATCCATGAGTCGGTGCTAGACGACGATATGCAAAGCCAAGAATTGCTGCATGATATCATCGATATTTCAAATCAAGCAGAAGTGATGGTCACCGAATCAAGCAAGATGATCGATCAGCTGAGCGAAGTGTTTTCGAGCGTCATCGCGAACAATCTGAACAATATCATGAAAGTTTTGACTTCGATCACCATCGTCCTGACGATCCCGACCATCATGGCGGGGTTCTGGGGCATGAACGTCGATCTGCCCTTTGAGAATCATCCTTGGGCGTTCGGCATCACCAGTCTGATCACTGTCGTCATCTGCTTCTTTACAGTCTATTGGTTGAAGAAGAAAGATTACTTCTGACATGCTGTGTGAATAGAGGCAGGTGACATCACAATGAAGCGTAATCGGCAATTATTTCTGCCGGTTACGCTTTTTGGCATGCCTTTTGAGTACAGGAACTCGTCCATGGTTGGTATACTATAGGAGGGAGGTGAAGCGAGATGGTGGAGGATTTCCAGAGTTGGTTGGAGAGCTACGATTTGGAAAAACTATTCAGCGACAAAAGGGATAAGGAAACAATCGACAAGGAAATGTTTCTGTTCGTCAGATCGAATGATTTTGACAACTACTTTTCTTTTGATGGGGAACTGGGAGCGCTATACGAAAATGAAGGCACGCTATTGAGGGTTTGGACCCCAACAGCAAAATCCGTGGAAGTTTGGACGTACACAGATGAGTCCATCAAAAAGCCTTCCCAAAAAATAGCGATGGTGCAGAAACCCAAGGGGATTTTTGAAGCTTACCTGCCCGGTGATCAGCACGGTACCATTTATGTCTATAACATTCTGTTCCTGAATAACCGCGAAACGATCACAGTTGATCCTTATGCCCGAGCAACGACAGTGAACGGCACGAAATCAGTCATTACGGACTTGCTCAGGACAAATCCTGATGGGTGGGGGGAGCGGCTGCCTGCCTTCGGTCTAGCGGAAGAGGCAATCATCTATGAGCTGCACATCCGGGATTTTTCCATATCCGAAACGAGCGGTATAAGCAAAAAAGGGAAATTCCTTGGTCTGACCGAAAAAAATACAACAAATCCCAGTGGCATAAGCACCGGTTTGGATTACCTGATCGATTTGGGCATCACCCATGTCCAGATTTTGCCGATGTTCGATTATGCCACAGTCGATGAGGCGAATCTGACGGAACCGCAATACAATTGGGGCTATGATCCATTGAACTACAATGTGCCGGAAGGTTCCTATTCAACCGACCCCTTTGACCCATTCAACAGGATCATCGAATTGAAGGAAATGATCCGGACGCTGCATGAAAACGGCTTGAGGGTGATTATGGATGTCGTCTATAATCACGTGTACGATCCAAAAGACCAGGCTTTGGAAAGGACGGTCCCGGGCTATTTTTACCGCTACAACGCGGATGGGTCGCTGGCGAACGGCACGGGCGTTGGAAATGACACGGCCTCGGAAAGGCATATGATGCGCAAATACATCCTCGACAGCGTCAAGTATTGGGCAAAAGAATACCATCTCGATGGTTTCCGCTTCGATCTGATGGGCATCCATGACTCACTCACGATGAACGCGATCCGGGAAACGCTGGATAAGGTGGATCCCTCAATCGTCATCATCGGAGAAGGCTGGGAAATGAGTACACCCCTTCCCGAGGAATTGAAAGCTTCCCAGAGAAATGCCCAAGCGATGCCGAGGATTGCCCACTTCAACGATTCGATCCGGGTAGCGCTGAAAGGCAGTGATTTTGGTGATGAAAAGGACAGAGGTTTCATCAGCGGAAAAAATTATCAGGAAGATTTGCTGATCCGGAACATAAAGGGCGGCATGCATCTTTCCAGCCACAGCAGTTATGTCGATCCGGAACAAGTCATCCAGTATGTGGAAGCGCACGATAATTTGACGCTCTATGATAAATTGTTGCGTTCGAATCCGAATGACAGCGAAGAGGTGCGCATAAAAAGGCATACGCTGGCAACCAGCATTGTGTTGCTGGCTCAAGGTATTCCCTTTATCCATGGCGGACAGGAATTTTTGCGCACAAAGGAAGGGGTAGCCAACAGCTACAAGTCCTCTGACGAAATCAATCAGTTTGAATGGGAACGGATGACGACGTTCCAAAAATCAGTGGACTACGTGAAGGGTCTGATCGCGCTGCGCAAAAGTGAATATCTGTTCAGAATGCATACCGTCGAAGAAATTGATGCGCATTTCACAACGCTCAGCGAGAATTTCAACATCGTTGCCTTTGCCTTGCAGAACGAAGAAAAAAAGTACATCGTTGTTTTCAATGCGAACCGAAGCGATACAATCTTCCGGATGGAGAAGGGAAAGTATGCCATCCTTGTCGAAGACAACCAAGTCTTCCTGGATCGAAAAGCCGAGGCTGCCGCGATGGAAAAAATCTTGGTCAAAGCCCATACAACGACCGTGTTATACGCAGAAAACCAGAATAATAGCGTTTATTAAATAGATTTTTGGATATTTTTTTGTGAAAACGATTGAATATCTCTTTATCATGCAAATATCTCAACATTCATATATTAAATCAATGTTTCTTAATAAACAAATGTTCATAAGCTGTTTTTGCCGTTTTAACACCTTTTGGCTTCGCTTTCATTATTTTTAGAATGTTCTGACATGCCGTGTTAGATTCTCAATATATATCTAATATCGCTATATAAACTCAAAAAAAGTGAAAATATGAATATATTAATCTAATTCTAATCAATTTATTAAATTCCCAAACTTGATTTTAATATCAGTCAGAACTATAATTAACCTTACTATAGAAATTATAGAAACAGAGGGAATGGGGGAAAAGAAATATGGGCAACAAGAAACTATCATCTTTAGTGTTATTATCTTTAAGCTCCGCACTTGTATTAGCTGCATGCGGTGGAGAAGGAAGCACGGCTGATTCATCAGAGTCTGCAGGTGCAACAGACAGCAATCAGGTGTTAAATCTGGTTGAAAGCGCTGAAATCCCTACAATGGATTCTGTACAAGCTACAGATACAGTTGCATTTACTGCTTTAAGCAACGTAAATGAAGGCCTGTATCGCCAAGGCTTGGATGGAACGGTTGAATTAGGTATCGCGGCAGAAGATCCTACAGTCAGCGAAGACGGTTTGGTATACACTTTCACTATCCGCGATGAAGCAAACTGGTCAAACGGTGAGCCTGTAACGGCAGAAGATTTTGTTTATTCATGGCGTAAGTTGGTGGATCCTGCATCGGCTGCATCTTATTCTTATATGATGGACGGCGTTATCGCTAACGCAACTGAAATCATGGCTGGCGAAGTTGCCACTGAAGAATTAGGCGTCAAAGCGATCGACGAAAAAACGTTGGAAATCACATTGACTTCTCCGGTGCCATACTTCAAAGATCTATTGACATTGGCTATGTTCTTCCCTCAAAATCAAGCATTTGTTGAAGAACAAGGCGACCAATACGCATTAAGCAGCGATGCTTTATTGTACAACGGACCATTTGTATTAGCTAACTGGGATGCAGCGAGCTTATCATGGTCGTATGAACCTAACGCAGAGTACTGGGATAAAGACGCTGTAAAATTGCAAGCAATCAACGTAGAAGTCATCAAAGAAACTTCCACAGCCTTGAATCTGTATGATACAGACGCAATCGACCGCATGATCTTGACTGGTGAATATGTAGCACAAAGAACCGGCGATGCTGAAATGCACACAATGCCGACTTCTACTGTATTCTACTTGAAATTCAACCAACAAAGAGAAAATACACCTTTACTGAATGCTAATATCCGTAAAGCGTTAGCTATGGCTTTCGACAAACAAGCGTATGCTGATGTTGTATTGCAGAACGGTTCTGTGCCTGCAAACGGATTGGTTCCTGAAAAACTTGCTTTGGATCCTTCAACAGGTGAAGACTACCGTGCACAAAATGGCGATCTTTTGACATTCAATGCTGAAGAAGCCAAAACTTACTTCGAACAAGGATTGGCTGAATTAGGTGTTGAATCCATTACTTTGGAATTGTTGAGCGATGACACAGAAAATGCGAAACGTTCTTCTGAATTCCTGCAAAGCCAATTACAGACAAACTTGCCTGGCTTGACAGTAACTTTGCGTAACGTACCTTTCAAAGTCCGTCTTGAAGCTGATACTGCCGGTGAATACGATATCGAACTATCCGGATGGGGAGCTGACTATGCTGACCCAATCAACTTCCTGGAATTGTTCCAGACAGAGAACGGCAATAACAAATCCGGTTACTCGAATGCTGAATACGATGCTTTGATCGAAGAAGCTCGCACAAACGTGACTGACCTTGATGCAAGATGGGCTAGCCTGCTTGCTGCTGAAAAGATCTTGATGGAAGATGCGGGTATCGCACCTCTGTATCAACGTTCTTACGCAGTTCTGCAAAAACCGTATGTAACAGATTTGGGCGAGCACTTAGTCGGTGCTGACTACTCCTATAAATGGGCTTCAAATTCTGGAGCACAGAACGTGGATTAATTAAGGCAATAAAAAATCCATCTGGCATACCTTTATGCCGGATGGATGTTTTATTTATAATATGTAATCCCAGAGACAGATGATGCTGATCCCCAACAACAACAGTCCGATAGTCAGGACATTTTGATAACTTTTCCCGACGGAAGATGATAAAGCACGCGGATTCAATGGTTCTTTGAAGCCATCCTCCTTAGGCTCTCTTCTGAGCGTTTTTCTGACGCTGTAGTGAAAGAAGTCGAAACTTCCGGAAGCCAACACGAGTCCGGACAAACCGATGATCAATAATAGACCCGCTATCATGAACAGGACATTGGATGTTTCGGTCCAACTTAAGGATCCATATTTAATCAGTTGATATACCAGTGCGCATATAAAAATGAATAATGAAACAAGTACGTTTTTTTTTGTGAGGTTCACTTATTTAGGCTCCTTTTTGTTTTCTCAATTTTAAATGTACAAAAAAAAGAAAGAAAACTCAATTAAAATATGATTTGATTTTGTGTTCATTTTCTTTTTTGTATATTTAAGTATGATATACTATCAGGTGCTATTTACAAAAAAACTATACAATGGAGGATGACAAACGATGAAAAGTTATGCAAAGTACATCGGCAAGCGTATTTTATACATGGCAATTACCTTGTTTTTGATTGCATCGATAACTTTTTTTCTGATGAAAGCTTTGCCGGGTACACCATACAGTAACCAAGACAAGTTATCTGAAGAACAAATTTTTATCATGAATGAGAAGTATGGACTGAATAAACCGATTCTTGTCCAATACGCAGTCTATATTTTTGGACTAGTACGTGGAGACCTGGGTGTTTCGTTCCAGTTCAACAATACTCCGGTTACGGATTTGTTGAGCAGCAGAATAGGACCCTCCATGCAATTAGGGCTTCAAGCAGTTATCATAGGAACGATCCTCGGTATTGTGCTGGGTGTGATCGCAGCTATGAGACAGGGGACTTGGGTGGATACAGTTGCCACATTGACAGCCATCGTTGGCCGTTCGATCCCTAACTTTGTTTTTGCAGTTATTCTTCAGTTGGTATTCGGCGTATGGCTGAAAGTGTTGCCGATCGCCTTGTGGAATGATGGTTTCCGTTCGTCAATTCTGCCTACGATCGCGCTGAGCATTTCCCCGCTGGCCGATTCGGCCCGGTTCATGCGAACCGAAATGGTCGACGTATTGGGTAGCGACTATGTCGAACTCGCTAGAGCGAAAGGTCTGAGCCGTTGGGAAGTCGCGTTCAAACACGGTATCCGTAATGCGCTGATTCCTTTGGTCACCATCATCGGCCCGATGACAGTCGGTTTGATGACAGGTTCGATGGTTGTGGAAAATATTTTTGCCATCCCTGGCATCGGCGAACAATTCGTAAAATCCATCCTGACGAATGATTATCCGACAATCATGGGCGTCACGATGATGTATTCGACCATGTTGGTCATCGTCATTTTGTTGGTTGACATCCTTTATGGCATCATCGACCCTCGTATCAGAGTCGCTACAGAAGGAGGGGAATAAGCATGAGTGAAAATGAATTACGCAATACAACAGCTATGCCGACAATCACGAAAGACCTTTTCGAAACGGCATCCGAGTCAAGTATGCAGGATAAAGAAAAAATCTCTGCGCCTTCCCTAAGCTTTATGGCAGATTCTTGGCGTCGTCTGAAGAAAAATAAAGTCGCCATGGTCAGTTTGATCCTCTTGATCATCATCACCATGTCCAGTCTGTTGGCTCCTGTCATCGCACCGCATGACCCGAATGCGCAAACGGTCCAGTACGCAAATATGCCGCCGAAGATTCCCGGCATAGACATCAATGGTCTGAATGGAACCGTGAAGCAGAATGGCGTCGTCATCGATAAGTATGAGGCATCCAACGTTCCTGAGGATGTTTACTACTACCTCGGTACGGACAGCCTGGGACGCGATTTGTTGTCGCGGATCCTTTACGGTACCCGCGTATCCTTGTTCATCGCGTTCATGGCAGCCTTATTCAACCTGACACTCGGCGTTGTCTATGGTTTGACATCCGGCTGGTTGGGCGGAAAAATCGACAACATCATGCAACGTATCCTGGAAATCCTTTCCGGCGTGCCTAACTTGGTAGTCGTTATTTTGATGTTGCTTGTTCTGAAACCCGGCATCAGTTCCATCATCATTGCTTTGGCTTTGACTGAATGGCTTTCGATGGCGCGTGTCGTCCGAGCGCAAACCCTGAAACTGAAAAATCAGGAATATATCCTGGCTGCCCGCACGTTGGGTCAATCACCGATGAAAATTGCCTTCGGACACATTCTGCCTAACTTGGCCGGTGTCATCATCATTCAAGTCATGTTTTCCATTCCATCGGCAATCTTCTTCGAAGCATTCCTGAGCTTTATCGGTATCGGTATTCCTGCTCCGAATGCATCACTAGGTACATTGATCAACGATGGTTACAAGACATTCCGTTTCTTGCCGCATCTGATGTGGTATCCAGCCGGAATCATGAGCGTCATCATGATTTGCTTCAACTTATTGGCTGATGGACTTCGTGACGCGTTCGATCCAAAAATGAGAGATTAGGAGGTAACCAGATGGAAAATATATTGGAAGTAAAAGACCTACAAATTACTTTTGATACCTATGCAGGTAAAGTAAAAGCTATCCGTGGCGTCAGTTTTGACCTGAAGCCAGGTGAAACATTAGCCATCGTTGGTGAATCCGGCTCTGGTAAATCAGTGACTAGCCGCAGCATCATGCGTCTATTGGCGAACAACGCCAACATTGAACACGGGGAAATCTTGTTCAAAGGCGAAGACTTGGTGCATAAAACCGAAAAACAAATGCAGAAGATCCGTGGTTCGGAAATCGCAATGATTTTCCAAGATCCGATGACTTCTTTGAATCCGACTCAAAAAATCGGCAAGCAAATCGCTGAACCGATCATCAAACATCAAAACATCAGCAAGGAGGAAGCCTACAAAAAAGCTGAAGAATTATTGCAGCTAGTAGGTATCCCGAGCCCTGCCAAAAGAATGAAACAGTACCCGCACCAATTCTCGGGTGGGCAGCGCCAACGGATCGTCATCGCGATCGCTTTGGGCTGCAACCCGGATATTCTGATTGCGGATGAACCGACAACAGCACTTGACGTTACGATCCAAGCGCAAATCCTGGAGTTGATGAAGGATCTGCAGCAGAAAATCAAGACATCGATCATTTTCATCACCCATGATTTGGGTGTAGTGGCGAACGTTGCGGACCGTGTAGCCGTCATGTATGCCGGTAAAATCGTCGAAGTAGGGACTGTTGATGAAATTTTCTACAATCCGCAACACCCTTATACATGGGGACTGTTGAGCTCGATGCCGACACTGGACACTGCAGGATCGCTTTATGCGATCCCAGGAACGCCCCCGGATTTATTGGATCCCCCGACTGGTGATGCTTTTGCACCACGGAGCGAATATGCAATGAAGATCGACACCTTGTACGATCCGCCGTTCTTTAAGGTATCTGATACCCATTCGGCTGCTACCTGGTTGCTGCATCCTGACGCACCGTCCGTGAATCCTCCTGAGGGCATCGTGAACCGACAGGCGACTTTCTCAGAAATGAAACTCGCTCCTTCCGATGAACTGAAAGTGATGGACACTGCAGATAAGGAACCGGCTGTATTGCCTCACGGTAAAGGCCCTACCATCGATCCGAAAATCACTGAGAAAGGAGGACTGCTGTAATGTATGACACAACAGGACAGAAAAAGATTCTGGAAGTAAAAAACCTGAAGCAATATTTCAATGTCGGCACAAAGAATGAAGTCCGCGCAGTTGATGATGTTTCCTTTGATATCTACGAAGGCGAAACACTCGGCTTGGTAGGCGAATCCGGTTGTGGAAAAACGACGACCGGTCGCGCAATCATCCGATTGTACAACCCGACTTCCGGTGAAATCTTTTTCGATGGCACCGAAATCCATACGCTGCATGACAGAAAAGAACAACTGGCTTTCCGTAAAGATATGCAGATGATTTTCCAGGATCCTTATGCATCCTTGAATCCCCGCATGAAAGTGCGCGATATCGTTGCGGAAGGTTTGAAGATCCACGGGCTTGCGACTACTGAGAAGGAAGTCGATGACCAAGTTGCGGAATTGTTGGATTTGGTCGGATTGAATAAAGATCATTCTTCCCGTTATCCGCACGAGTTCTCCGGCGGTCAAAGACAGCGTATCGGAATCGCCAGAGCCTTAGCTGTGAATCCAAAACTCATCATTGCCGATGAGCCCATTTCCGCCTTGGACGTATCCATTCAGGCGCAAGTGGTCAACTTGCTGATGGAATTGCAGAAAAAACAAAAACTGACTTTCTTGTTCATCGCGCATGATCTGTCGATGGTCAAGTACATCAGTAACCGCATCGGCGTTATGTACTTCGGCAAATTGGTCGAATTAGCGCCCGCAGACGACGTTTACAACAAACCTTTACATCCTTATACGGAAAGCCTGTTATCGGCCATACCGCTGCCGGATCCGGTGTATGAGCGCAACCGCACCCGCTTCACCTATGTTCCGCGTGAAGATAATGGCGAGCCGGAAGCGATGCGCGAAATCGTTCCAGGGCACTTTGTATACTGCCGCGAGTCCGATGTTCCCGTATTGAAAGCAAAATACGAAAATTATTGATAAAAAAAGTCCGGAACTTGTTCCGGGCTTTTTTGCCATAGAAAATTAATGAAATGAAGAAAATATGAAAATTATATGATAATAATTCCCATTATTTATGGAATATCCTGATTATTTGTAGTATAATATTAAAATACGAATAGAAAAAGGGGAGAGTTACATGAGGAGATTGAAAAGTTCTTTCATTTTAGCTACAACAGCTGTCATCTTGGCAGCTTGCGGAGGAGACGGCGCAACAGACGACAGCGCAGCAAATACAGCAAGTGAAGGTGCCGGTGGACAGGTAGTCAATTATACGGCGCCGACCGAATTGGCAACGTTGGATACAACACTGATGACAGACATCAACAGTTCGAATTACATCAGCCACGCGATTGAAGGCTTATTGAAAATAAATGAAGATGGAAAGCCAGTACCTGCAATCGCTGCGGAAGCCGGCACTGTTTCGGAAGATGGCCTGACTTATACTTATAAGCTTCGTGATGATGCTGTCTGGTCAAACGGAGAGCCTGTGACAGCGAACGATTTCGTATTCGCTTGGCAAAGATTGGTGGACCCGGATGCTGGCGCATCCTACGCGTACTTGGCTGAGACCATCAAGAACGCCAATGAGATCATGGCCGGAGAAATGGATCCGGAAGAGTTGGGCGTTACGGCAGTCAGCGACACGGAAATCACAATCGAATTGACGCAGCCGACACCATACTTCGAATCATTATTGGCATTCAGCGCATTCTTCCCGCAAAACGAGGAATTTGTCACTGAAAAAGGCGATAAGTACGGAACAAGCAGCGAAAACGTTTTGGCTAACGGACCTTTCACGATCGAGAACTGGGACGGCACTGGTCTGACTTGGGATCTCGTGAAGAACGAAGATTACTATGCAGCTGACGACGTGCAGTTGGAAGAAGTCAATGTTCAAGTAATCAAAGAAACGAGCACAGTCGTGAATCTGTTCCAACAAGAATCAGTAGACAACGCACAAGTGACCGGCGAATTGGTTAAACAATTGGCGACTGATCCTAACGTAGTCGTTCAGAAAAAGGCCCGCACGGCGTACATCGAATTCAACCACGACAACGTCTATCTGCAAAATGCGAAGCTGAGAGCAGCCATCGGACTTGTCATCAATCGTGATGAATTGGTTAATAGCGTCATCGGCGATGGTTCGACAGCGATCGGCGGCTTCCTGCCAGCTGATTTTGTCAGCAACCCGACGACCGGCGAAGACTTTGCTGCTGAAGCCGGCTCTTACCTGGATTATGATCTGGAAAAAGCACAAACACTTTTGGCTGAAGCTAAAGCTGAATTAGGCGTAGAAGAAATCACTTTCTCCTTGGTTGGGGATGATGATGAAAAGAACAAAAAAATCAGCCAATACATCCAAGGCCAAATCCAAAACAATTTGGAAGGCATCACTGTAGAATTGCGCAATGTACCGAAGAAAAATCGTTTGGAATTGGCGAATCAAGATGAATTCGACTTGTTGCAAACAGGTTGGGGAGCGGATTTTGCCGATGCGATCAACTATATGGACTTGCTTTACAGCACATCCGCCTACAACGAAGGACAATATGCGAATGCAGATTTCGATGCATTGATCGATGCCTCCAAAACGACAGACGCAAACAATCCTGAAGCGCGTTGGGCTGATCTGATGGCTGCCCACAAGCTGATCATGGAAGATGCAGCGATCATCCCATTGTATCAGGAAGCAGAAACACAACTCAGAAATCCTAACTTGAAGGGCATCATCTTCAATTCCGTTGGGAATGAATTTGACCTAAGCAGAGCGTATATCGAAGAATAAGAATGTAATGTATAGAACAGCAAGAAGGGCCGACTCGTCTGAGTCGGCCCTTCTGCGTTGAAAGAGCAGGGCGGAAACCATGGATATTCCGGGGTTATCCATGGTTTTCGGTGATATCGAGGTTGAAAAGATGAATACTCAGAATTTATTCATGTTTTCCGGTGATATTGGGTTCAAAAACATGAATAACCCGCAGTTATTCATGTTTTGCGGCGTCGCCGCACAATCCAGGCTCCAAAAATTCCACGCAACAAAAAAACTGACGTGAGCCACTTTAGCGGCTCGCGTCAGTTTTTTTTTGTAATACATCAGATCAGGAAGGAATACAGTTTGGAATTCTCATTCACTGAAATGTAATGGGGATCGAATTTTTCGAGCCTGCTGAGCAAGCCCTCAATATCGTCGCGATTTTTCAACAAGATTCCGATCAGTACCGGTCCTTCGCTGCGATGGACCTTTTTCGTATATTCGAATTTGGTGATATCGTCATTACCGCCCAAGATATCATTCACGAACTCTTTCAGCGCGCCGGCCCTTTGCGGGAAGTTCACGATGAAATAATGCTTCAGACCTTGATAGAGTAGGGAGCGTTCATCAATTTCAGCCATCCGATTGATATCATTGTTCCCGCCGCTGATGATGCAGACGACCGTTTTGCCCTTGATTTCATCCTTGTATTGTTCCAGGGCTGAAACGGAGAGGGCGCCGGATGGTTCCGCTACGATAGCTTGTTTAGTGTATAAATCGATGATGGTGCCGCAAACTTGCCCTTCTGGCACAAGCAGGATGTCATCGACATTTTGCTGGCAGTGTCTGAAAGTCAGGTCACCGACAGTCGCTACGGCGGTCCCATCACAGAATTTATCAATATCAGTCAAAGTCGTCACTTTATTCGCATCAAGCGAAGCTTTCATGCCAGGGGCGCCCAAGGACTCCACGCCGATGATCTTTGTCTCGGGCATGGCTTCCTTCATGTAGCTGCTGACGCCTGAAATCAAGCCGCCGCCACCGATTGCCGCGAATACCATATCAGCCGTTTCGCCTTCGGCAACGAGATCCTGGTGGATTTCCACTGCCAAAGTGCCTTGGCCGGCAATCACATTGCGATCATTGAAAGGCTCAATGAAAGTCAGATTGTGTTCATCCGCATAAGCATGGGCGGCCTTGTTTGATTCGTCGAAGGTATCGCCGATCAATTTGATTTCAACATATTCTTTCCCGAAATAACGGACTTGGTCTATTTTTTGGGAAGGCGTCGTCGACGGCATGAAGATGGTAGCATTGATGCCCAAATGGTTGCATGTGTAAGCTACCCCTTGTGCATGGTTCCCGGCTGAAGCACAGATTACCCCGGTCTCCGTTTCGGCTTCGCTCAACTGCGAAATGGCATAATAAGCGCCTCTCAATTTGAAGGAGCGGACGATCTGAAGGTCCTCCCGCTTCAAAAAGATGTTGGCATGATACTTCTGCGATAGATACGCATCATGCTGCAAGGGTGTCTGCTTGACCACACTGCGCAGTACTTTATATGCTTTAAGCACGTCTTCTTTGTTCACTAAGTCATCTATCATTCTATCTGCTCCCCATCTTTATTAATTCAATCATGACGAGAGAAGGCTTAAAATAAGGATTGCTCTCAACTAAAGGGTTGAATTATTATTGTTGTTCATTCACGAAAGGCATCATTTTGCGCAATTCAGCGCCGACTGCTTCGATTTGGTGGCCTTGTTGTTTAGCGCGCATTGCGTGGAAATCAGGGAAGCCAGCTTTGTAATCATCAGTGAAGCGTTTAGCGAATGCGCCTGTTTGGATATCCGTCAAGACATCCTTCATGCGGTCTTTAACATCCGGAGTGATGACGCGTGGTCCGGAAACATAGTCGCCGTATTCAGCTGTGTTTGAGATGGAGTAGCGCATTTTTTCCATGCCGCCTTCATACATCAAGTCAACGATCAATTTCAATTCGTGCAATACTTCGAAATAAGCGATTTCTGGTTGGTATCCAGCTTCAACCAATGTTTCGAAACCTGCTTGAACCAAGTGAGTTGTTCCGCCGCACAATACAGCTTGCTCACCGAACAAGTCAGTTTCAGTTTCCTCTTTGAATGTTGTTTCCAAAACGCCTACGCGTGTAGCGCCGACTCCTTGTGTCCAAGCAAGAGCGAGGTCTCTTGCGTTGCCTGTTGCGTCTTGGTAGACTGCGAACAAAGCAGGTACTGCAGAGCCTTTAGCGAATTGACGGCGAACCATGTGGCCTGGGCCTTTTGGAGCAACCATGAATACATCGATGTCAGCAGCAGGTGTGATTGTGCCGAAATGGATGTTGAATCCGTGACCGAATGCGATGGCATTTCCAGCTTCCAAGTTAGGAGCGATTTCAGCTGCATAAACTTCAGCTTGTTGCTCATCAGGGATAAGGATCATTACTACGTCAGCTTGTTTTGTTGCTTCAGCAACAGAGAATACTTCGAATCCGTCTTCTTTTGCTTTGTCTGCAGATTTACCTGCACGGATTCCGATGATGACATCATTACCGTTGTCGCGTAGGTTTTGTGAATGTGCATGTCCTTGCGAACCATATCCGATAACGGCGATTTTTTTGCCCTCTAGTGCTTTTACTGTTACGTCTTGATCGTAGTATACTTTAGTCATATTGAAATGACCTCCTTATTTTTTTTATATTCTCAATGCTTTTTAAGCAATTTGATTCGGTAAGTAGGGTGGTACGGTTGTATTGGTTTAAGCTCTTAGGCCTAAACGTTTTTCGGTGATGTCGGTTGCGCTGATGACGTCGACTTGTTTTTCCAACTGTTTCGTCAACAGTTCAGCATCTTCTATTTTATCGAAACTGATGCCGACCGTAATCATGGAAACATCGTAATCCTCGGTACCGGTCAGCGTCAGGGTGTCGATGTTGTATTGCGGCTTCAGGATAACTTGCGTGATACGATTCAAAACGCCGGGTTTATTCACGACTTTGGTTTGGATTAATCTTAGCATCGTCCTACACCCCTTCCATTTCGTTATTTGGCCTGCCCGAAACTACCATAGGGTAGACCATTTCATCTTTTGAAATCAGAATATCCAAGATATAAGGACCTGGATAATTCAAGGCTGTCTGGATGGCTTCATCGACTTTATCCGGATCGGATACTCTCGCAGCTGTTATGCCGTATGCATCAGCCAGTTTAACGAAATCAGGTGAATCCGGAATCTCGGAATGGGAGTAACGGCCTTTATAAAATTTATTCTGCCATTGATGAACCATGCCCAATACTTCATTATTGAGGATAAAGTATTTCACATTCAGCCTGTTGGCATTCAGGATCGCCAATTCTTGGTTGGTCATCTGGAAACCGCCGTCGCCGACGAAGCAAACGACCGTTTTGTCAGGGTAAGCCATTTGGGCGCCGATCGCTGCCGGAATGCCGAAGCCCATCGTTCCCAAGCCGCCACTTGTCAGCAATTGTTTGCCGTGTGTAAACGGGTAATACTGAGCTGCCCACATCTGATGTTGGCCAACGTCGGTTACAACAATGGCTTCACCGTGAGTCAATTCGCCGACATACTCGACTACATGTTGCGGCTTGATGAATGTATCGGATTTTTCATAACCGAAAGGGTGCTGTTTTTTATTGTCCATCACGTGGCTGAACCAAACGGAATGGTCAGGCACTTCAGCCAATTTTGTGTCGTTCAGCATAATCAAAGCCAAGCGGGCATCAGACAACACCGGAATATGCGTGTGCATGATTTTACCAAGTTCGGCATTGTCGATATCGACATGGACGATAACCGCCTCCGGTGCGAAATTGGTTGGGTCGCTGGCGACACGGTCATCGAAACGTGCACCGAAGTTGAGAAGCAGGTCACATTCCATCAGAGCCATATTCGAAGCGTAGGAGCCGTGCATACCGGCCATTCCCAATGATAGCTTATGTTTGATTGGGAAGCTGCCAAGACCCAAAAGCGTGTTTACCACGGGAATTTGGTAGTATTCAGCAAAAGCCAAGAGTTCTTTTTCAGCCTGGGCATGGATAACGCCTTGACCGGCCAAAATGATCGGTTTTTTACTTGCAGCGATCGCTTCGTTCACTTTAGCAATCTTTTCCGGAACAGGCAGACACTCTGGATTATAGCCCGGTAGATTTTTATCGGGTTGGGTGTAATCTTCATAGGAGACTTCCTGGACACCGATGTTTTTTGGAATATCGATGACAATCGGTCCTTTTCTGCCTGTATTCGCCAGATAAAAAGCTTCGTGGATGATGCGCGGGATATCCTTGGCATTACGGATTTGATAGTTGTATTTCGTCACCGGCGTCGTCATCCCGATAATGTCGGTTTCCTGGAAAGCGTCCTTACCGATGCCGGCCTCATGCACTTGGCCAGTGATAACAATCAATGGAATAGAATCCAATTGAGCTGTTGCAATTCCGGTCAGCACATTTGTTGCGCCGGGGCCGCTTGTAACGATACAGACGCCAGGTTTGCCGGTAGCGCGGGCATAGCCGTCAGCCGCGTGGACAGCGCCTTGCTCATGTCTTGTCAGGACATGATTCGATTCGGATTTGTAGAATTCATCGTAGATGTGAAGGACAGAGCCGCCTGGATAGCCGAACAGAACTTCAACACCTTCATTTTTCAACGCCTCAACAAGAAGGGTTACGCCTTTTTTTGTTTTAGTTTTCATTTCAGATTCCATGTTAATCTCCCCATTTCTCGTTTTACCTATGTCTGTTTGCAATATGGATAAAAAAAAGCATCCTCATCAATCAATGATGGGATGCTTCATCCCATTTGATTACCACAAATAGGACTTAAACAATCTGTAAAAAATTTCTACAGTGTTTAACTCCTAGATCATTAAGACGATAATAATGTTTAGTGGATTCATCGTTTTCATATGGGATACCTGATTTCTATATGGATTTGTTATTGCTTAAGTGATTGATATAATCATATAAGATTTACATGAGAGTGTCAACGGTAATTTTCACATTAATTTCATTTATTTCTAATAATTGGCCGAATTGGACATGCCGGACGATTTTTTTGTGCGCATCACCGGCTTGACAAGAACTCCTGCAACTCAGGCAGCTGCCTTTCAGCGGCCCGTTCGGCATACTGGTAATAAGCATCCAGACGCTGCACGTTCCGTTCCATCCTGCCTATGGAAAGCTGGTCGGGCGCAATGACAAACGCCTTGTTTTCCTTTTCCAGTTGCTCAATCAGTGCCATTGAGCGGTTATAGGCGATGTGCCGCTGCTCGATGGCTGCAATCACTTCGGGATAAGCCCGCAGATGGCGCCGGATAATGGCATTGAAGCGCTGCTTTTCCTTGATGTAGCCGCGCGGGCGCGTCAGCAGGATTACGTGCTTTTGGTTGCCGTCTGCAATCGCTTTTTCGATTGGAAGCGAGTCAACGATGCCGCCGTCCAGATAGAATTTGCCATTGATTTGGGTAGGGGGCATCAGCAACGGCACAGTGGAAGACGCCCGGATTTTGAGTGCCAATTCTTCGGTGGTTGCGATGTCTTCTTTATCGAAATAAACAGGTTGTGCGGTCTCCATATCCGTCGCAACGATTTTCATGGAAGCCGAATTGTGCTTGAATGAATCGAAATGAAAGGGGATATCGGTCGTGATCGCATCTTCATAGATGTATTTGGTGTTGAAATAACCCTGGCCATTGAGGAGGTATTTCACCCCTGAAAAAGCCGGATTTGCGGCGATATCAACAAATGAAGCTTTTGTGCGGATAAGGTCCCGGCTGACATAATTGATGCCATTGACTGATCCGGAAGAAACCCCGATGACATAATCCATGTAGATTTCTTGACGCAGCAGCGTGTTGATGACTCCTGCGCAAAAGACGCCGCGCATGGCTCCTCCTTCAATGATCAAGGATACTTTTTCTTTATTCTGTTCCATACATTTTTCACCTCAATCTATAGTATAGATGACATTGCGGTGTGATGCGATGCTTTTCTCATTTTTTATTCCCTTAAGGATCGGGATGGCGAAAGCCTTTTCCGGATGCGGCAAATGTGGTATATTCGCATTAATGATACCTAATGACCACAAAATTTTAGATGGGGTGAGATGATGATCAGATTCGACCATGTAAGCGTCACGCGCGACAACCGGAAAATTTTGAAAGACATCAATTGGCACGCAACAAAGGGCGAGCATTGGGCCATACTCGGCTTGAACGGATCGGGCAAGACAACCTTGCTGCAACTGCTGAATGGCTATCTGTGGCCCAGCAGCGGCACACTGGTCGTGTTGGGTGAAACGTTCGGGAAAACGGTCATCCCCGAGCTGCGCAAACGGATTGGCTGGGTCAGTTCCGCGCTGCAGCAACAGCTGAATCAGCAAGAAATTGCCGAACACATCGTCCTGAGCGGCAAATTCGCCTCGATCGGTGTCTGGACCATCCCGACTGAAGCCGAAAAACAGCAGGCGCTGGATCTGCTGATCAAATGCGGCGGAAAGGAACTGATCGGGATCCGCTATGGCATCCTTTCCCAAGGGCAGCAGCAGATCATTCTGATCGCCCGCGCTTTGATGGCCAATCCGGAAATATTGATCTTGGATGAGCCGTGCAACGGCCTGGACCTCTTTGCGAAGGAGAAACTGCTGGAGGATATCCAGCGGATCGCCGATGAGCCGGAAGGGCCGACGATGATCTACGTCAGCCATCACACCGAGGAAATCCTGCCGTGTTTCCAAAAGCTGATGCTGTTGAAGGATGGTTCTATCCATATGACAGGCAAAACAAGCAACTTGCTGAAAGAGGAAATATTGAATGATTTCTACGAAAAGCCGGTGCAGACAATCCGGATGTCCAAGAACCGGCTGGCAGTCTTTCCGAAATAAATAAGATTTCAACTTGATCAGCGTTGGTAGAAAGAAGCAAATAAAAAAAGGAATTAGCCGTGAAATGTGCGTTGTTGCAACAGTTCACGGCTTTTTTATGTTTTGTTTATTCATGAATTTTACATGTGAAAAAACAAACAGGTTATTGACATATGTCATAAATGAGGTAAAATTCTAGGTGCACAATCCATGCAAAAAGGAGGTTTAAAAGGTGATAATTAAAACATTAGCCGAAAACACGGCAATTGCCGACACTTTCGGGACGGAACATGGTCTCAGTCTTTATATTGAAACGAGCAAGCACAAGCTTCTCTTTGATTTGGGCGCAAGTGGCTTGTTCGCTGAGAATGCCGAAAAGATGGGGATCGATCTCGCAGCGGTCGACACCGTAATCATTTCGCATGGGCATTCCGATCACGGCGGCGGTCTGGAGACTTTTTTGAATTTGAATACCACGGCAAAAATATATGTGAACAAAAAAGCTTTCGAGGAACATTATTCGGCTAGACCCAGCGGTATGGCCGACATAGGATTAAATCAGCACTTATTGCCGAACGAACGCTTTGTATTCGTTGATGATCATCTCAAACTGGACGAGGAACTTGAGCTGTTCGCTGGTGTTGCTGTCAATCGGTTCTATCCATCAGGAAATGAGACACTTTTTATGAAACAGGGGTCGGATCTTTTGCAGGATGACTTTAGCCATGAACACAACCTGATAATCACAGATGCCGGGAAAACGGTTTTGATAGCGGGTTGTGCCCACAGAGGGATAGTGAATATCGTGGAACATTTTCATTCCATGAAAAATGCATATCCGGATTTCGTCATCGGCGGCTTCCATTTATACAACCGATCAAAAGATCAACAAGAAGATCCTGAAGTAATGAGACAAATAGGCGAATTTTTGTTGACGACAAAGGCGGATTACTACACGTGCCACTGCACAGGGCTGGCACCCTATAATCGATTGAAAGAACAAATGAAGGAAAAGATAGGTTATTTGGCGACAGGAAGTCAGCTGAGCCTATCTTAAAAAAATGAACAGGGAGAAATGAATTTATGGGTAAAAGAATTTTGATCGTCGGCGGAGTTGCAGGCGGAGCTTCAGTGGCAGCAAGAGTAAGAAGAATCGACGGGGATGCAGAGGTCATCATGTTCGACAAGGGGCCACACGTATCCTTTTCAAACTGCTCGTTACCTTATCATTTGAGCGGAATAGTAGAAAACAGCGCTGACTTGGTTTTGATGAGCCCAGAAAAATTCAAGAAACAATATGACATTGAAGCCCGTGTCAATAGTGAGGTAGTCCACATCAATCGGGATTCCAAAAAAATAGCCATAAAAAATCTTATTACCGGTGAACAATATGAAGAAAGTTACGATAAGCTTGTCTTGTCACCAGGGGCGAGCCCGATCCTTCCAAGAAACATCGCGGGCATCGACAGTCAGCATGTTTTTACGGTCAGGAATGTCGTGGACATCGAGAAGCTGAACGGCTATATCGTCGAAAACGATATCCAGGATGTGGCCGTTGTCGGCGGCGGTTTCATAGGAGTCGAAGTGGCTGAAAATCTGCGTTTGGCAGGGAAAAATGTCAGCCTGATTGAAGCGCAAAATCAGATCATGGCCCCATTTGATTTCGATATGGCTCAAATCCTGCATAAGGAAATGATGGACAATGGGATCAATCTGATTTTGGATGATGGTGTGCAGGCAATAGCGGATGATGCCATTGAATTGCAATCCGGTCGGAAAATAGCTGCCCAAGCAGTCGTCATGTCGATTGGGGTCACTCCGGAAACCAGCCTTGCCAGGGATGCCGGCATTGAAATAGGCGTCACTGGTGCGATCAAAGTAGATCATAATTATTTGACCAACGATAAGAATATTTACGCTGTAGGGGATGCGATTGAGGTATACAGCCAATTGACGCATAAACCGACAAAACTTGCTTTGGCAGGTCCTGCCCAAAGACAGGCGCGGGCAGCGGCTGATCATATGTACGGGATGCCTCACAACTACAAAGGTGTGATCGGCTCTTCCGTGGTGCAAGTTTTTGAACTGGGGGCTGCTTCAACCGGACTGAATGAAAAAACAGCAAAAGCTGCCGATATTTCCTGCGATTTTGTCTATATCATCGCCAACGATAAAGTCGGATTGATGCCAGACAGCAATCCGATGCACTTCAAACTTATTTACGAATATCCGACCGGAAAGATATTAGGAGCCCAAGCAATCGGCAAAGGCAATGTGGATAAGCGGATCGATGTGATCGCAGCCATGATTACGATGGGCGGGACACTGGAAGACCTGAAAGAATTGGAATTGTGCTATGCCCCTCTGTTCGGAACTGCCAAAGATGTCGTCAACTATGCAGCACTGGTGGGACTTAACCTGCTGTACGGCAGATTCCAACAGGTGCCGGTTACAAAAGTCAGAGAATTGGTCGAAAAAGGCGCCTATATCGTTGATGTTCGGGAAACGGGCGAATTCGCAAGAGGACATCTTGTGAATGCCGTGAACATCCCATTAAGCGAATTGAGGGATCGTTTCGATGAAATTCCGAAAGACCAACCCGTCTATCTGCACTGCCGTTCCAGCCAGAGAAGCTACAACGCGGTTATGGCCTTGCAGAACGCAGGGTACGCTAACGTAGTGAATATTTCCGGCTCATTCTTGGGCATCTGCTTGTATGAATACGTCCAAGACTGCACGACCGGCCGCGAAAAAATTGTAACAGCCTATAACTTCAAGTAAGGGCTTCTTTAAAAAGACGAAAATAATATAGGAGGTCCAAGGATGGAATTATATTTGGATTGCTTGCCCTGCATGTTGAAGCAAGTGCTTGAGGCAACGCGATTGGTAACAAACGATACGGATTTACAGGAAAAGATCCTGTGTGAAGCCTTCAATGCATATTCCGACAATAAACCTTACCGATATGCGCCGGAAGTGTGCGAAGATATGCACGCAGTTGTGAAGAAATATACGGAAAGCGCTGATCCATACGCAAACATCAAAAGCAGTGATATCCAAACAGCGTTCAGCCTCGAACCGACGCTTGTAAACTTGCTTGAAGAAGCAATTGATCCAATGGTATGTGCGTTAAAAATTTCCGCTACAGGCAATGTGATGGATTCGGCACTGTACAGCAGTCGCTACCTCGAATCTTTTCTGATCGAGGAATTAGAGATGCCTTTTGTCATCTCCGATGAAGGGTCTTTCAAAAAGGACTTGGAAAAAGCAAAGACAATCCTGATCATCGGCGATAATGCCGGAGAAGCCGTTTTTGACAAACTGTTGGCGCGCTTTTTGGCAGTGGACCACCAGGTCATATACGCGGTAAGGGATGCGGCCATCATCAATGATGTAACAATCGAGGAAGCCCTGCGAGTGGGAATGGACAATGTTGCTGATATTGTTTCGACTGGCTGCGGCGCCCCGGGTGCGGTGCTGGAATCATGCAGCGAGGCATTTCTGGAAGTATTCAATACTGCCGACATTGTCATCAGCAAAGGACAAGGGAATTACGAGGCCCTATCGGATGCGTCCCGCAAAATATTTTTCCTTTTGAAAGCAAAATGCCCTAAAATTGCCAAATCAATTGGAGTCACTGTCAATGATTATGTATTCAAATACAACGGAAAGAGGTTTTGCGATAATGGCTAGGCCAAGAAAATGGAGAAAAGTATGTTGTTTACCCAGTAATGATCGGTTTGGACCTCTTAATGACGAGAAGAAACCGGAACAGATCGTCTTCATGACGATAGATGAATATGAAACGATCCGTTTGATTGATCAAGAGGGCTTCACGCAAGAGCAATGCGCAGAACAAATGGATATCGCCCGGACTACGGTGCAAGGCATGTACAATAGCGCAAGGAAAAAATTGGCTGAATTGGTCGTAAATGGGAAAATGCTGCGGATTGAGGGTGGCGAATACAGGCTATGCAATGAGAGTGGGGAGTGCTGCGGAAATGGTTGCCGCAGACGCAGACACGGTAGAGACCGCCAGAAATGCGTTCAGGAAGAGAGTGCACCCGAAATTTCCGGAAATCAAGTCGACTTGCTTGCTGTCCCGTTGGATAAGCAGGATAATGATAGCAAATAATGGTTAGGTTATGAGTAGAGGCCTTAGCTTGATAATTTTTCAGGTTAGGGTCTCTTTTTCAAAATGTCTTAAAGCTTTTCAACTGAGATTTGAACCGATCGACACCAGCATGTCAATTTGGCATGAGAGCGGATACAAATCGACGGATACTCATAAAGGAGTGTATGGTCAATGGCAGACATGAAGTATATTTATGGTCCAGTACCTTCAAGACGACTCGGAATATCTTTGGGAGTAAGCCCGATCCCTAAGAAGACCTGTAATTATTCCTGCATCTATTGCCAACTCGGGAAAACGGATCATTTCATGAACACGCGTGAGATGTTTTTTCCTGTCGCGGAAATACTGGATGAATTTGACACATTCTTGAAAAGTGCTGTGCCCTTTGATGTCGTTACGATAGTGGGAGAAGGTGAACCAACCCTCTATTTGGGTCTGGGCGAGCTTATGCTGGGAATAAAAGAACGGACCGAAAAGCCGATTGCGGTGATCACAAACGGGGCCCTGCTTTATGATCCGGAGCTGCGCGCAGAATTACAAGCGGCTGATATCGTTCTTCCGACATTGGACGCCTACGATGCTGCCTCGTTCAGGAGAATCAACCGCCCGCACCGCACAATCGATTTTGATCAGGTCAACGACGGCTTGATCACCTTTTCCAAGGAGTATTCAGGGGCCTTGTGGATTGAGATTATGCTGGTAGACGGTATCAATGACGATGACGAATCCCTCAGTAAGTATGCGGAGGCTTTAAAAAAAATCAAATATGACCGCGTCTACATCAATACACCGGTCCGTCCGCCTGCCGAAGCCTATGCCAAAGCGATCAGCCCAGAAAGGATGAACCGCGCAGTCGACATATTAGGCGGGATTCCGATCAATTTTCTCGATACCGAAGGCTTCCACAGCGAGATTCCGGATGATTATGCAGCCATCATGAGCATCATCAAACGCCATCCGATGAATCAATTCGAAGTAGAAGGCTTTTTGAATTCCAGAAACTGCAAAGAAAACGAGGCCATTTTTGCCAGACTGAAAGCTGACGAAAAAGTCTATGCGATAGATTATAAAGGCATCGTGACCTACAGATTAAGTTGAGCTTAGCTTCCTTTGACTTAATGCCGAAAGAAGTCTCCCGATCTTCATACAGAAGTGGCTGTTGCACCTTCTGATGCTAAGAAACAACCCGCCGAAACCATTTTGGCGGGGAAATCCGCCATGAACGCGAATCCCAGACCGGACAAACATACTACCCAACCGTAAAGAAGAAGCCATCTCAAAATAAAATGAGACGGCTTCTTCTTTTTTTGAGACACATAAATATGTGGATGTCGGTTGTTGGAATGGCTATGCATACCGAACAGCCGACAGATGCGGGTTTTCTCGACTGTTCAGGGATCCGTCCTGGGCGTACGCCCGACAGAAGAGCGATTTGTCTGGTGTTTTGCGGTTTTCGGTATCCGTTCAGCCGACAGATGCGGGTTCTCTCGACTGTTCCGGATCCGTCCTGGGCGTACGCCCGACAGAAGAGCGATTTGTCTGGTGTTTTGCGGTTTTCGGTATCCGTTCAGCCGACAGATGCGGGTTTTCTCGGGTCTCCGCCCCGAGAATGCGCAGAAACACCAGACAGCACTTTCTTGTTTTTATATGGATGCTTTTGATTATCACTGATCGATTCCCAAGAACTGGGCTTCATACAGGCGGCGGTAGGTTCCGTCTTGAGCCAGCAATTCCTTGTGGGAGCCTTGTTCGGAAATTCCTTTTTCATCGACGACGATGATCCGATCGGCATGCTTGATGGTCGTCAAACGGTGGGCGATGATCAGAGTCGTCCGGCCTTTCGACAGGTTATCCAAAGATTCCTGGATGACTTGCTCGGTCTCGGTATCCAGGGCGGAAGTCGCTTCATCCAAAATCAGGATCGGAGGATTTTTCAGGAACATGCGCGCAATCGAAAGCCGTTGCTTTTGCCCGCCGGACAATTTGACGCCGCGTTCTCCGATCATCGTATCGAAGCCTTTCGGCATTTCCGCGATGACTTTGTCCAGATTCGCCATCCTGGCCGCATCTTCAATTTCTGCATCGGTAGCATCCAGTTTGCCGTAGGCGATATTCTCGCGGATGGTACCCGGGAAGAGGAAGACATCCTGCTGCACGACGCCGATTTGGTTACGCAACGAGTGCATGGTCAGATCCCGGATGTTGATGCCGTCGACAGTGATGGTCCCTTCCGTTGCTTCGTAAAAGCGGGGAAGGAGGTTGCACAAGGTTGTTTTCCCCGCGCCGCTTGGACCGACGAAAGCGACTGTCTCACCAGCGCGGATCTTCAGATTGATTCCATCCAATACTTTTTTGGAACCGTCGTAGCCGAATGACACCATATTGTAGACAATGTCGCCATTCAGATGGGACACTTCGATAGCATCCGGTTTATCCAGAATATCCGGTGTCCGGTCAAGTTCTTCGGTGAAGCGTCTGAAACCGGCGATCCCTTTCGGATAACTTTCGATCATCGTGTTCACTTTTTCGATCGGACGGACAAAAATGTTGGACAAGAGGATGAAACCGACGAACTCGCCGTAGGAAAGCTGGCCTTGGATCGTGTAATAGGCGCCGAAGAACAGCGCGAACAGGTTGATCAGCCGGATCAGCAGATAGTTATAGGAAGAACTGATGCCCATCATTTTGTAGAAGGCAATTTTGGACCGGCGATAAGCCTGGTTCAAGCCTTCGAACCGTTTCGCTTCATAGGCTTCGTTTGCGAATGCCTGCACGACGCGGATGCCGCTGACAGACGCTTCAATCCCCGCGCTGAATTCCCCCAGCTCTTCAAAAATCCGGGTATTGATCTTCGTCATTTTCTTGTTGAAAAAGACGAGCGCTATCGTAATGAAGGGAATCAGGATGAAAGTGGCGATCGCCAACGGCACATGGATCTGCAGCATCAACAGAAAAGATCCCAACAAGGTGATGATGGTGATGAAGATATCCTCGGGTCCGTGATGCGCTACTTCGGATATTTCGAAAAGATCCGTCGTCAGCCGCGACATCAATTTGCCGGTCTGCTGGTCATCATAGTAGCTGAAAGGCTGCTTCTGCATGTGGCCATACAGTTCTCGGCGCATATCGGTCTCGATGTTGGCGCCCAGTACGTGCCCAAAATAGACAACGATATACTGCATCGCTGTGTTTACGATGTACAACACCAACAGGCCCAGCGAAACCATGAGGATCAAATTCCACTGCCCGGAAGGCAAAATCGAATCAATGACGCTGTTGACGACGACCGGGAAAGAAAGTTCCAGGACAGCCGCCAAAATAGCACAACAAAAATCAAGCATGAACAGCTGCTTGTAGGGTTTATAATAGCCGAAAAAACGTTTAAGCATAGTGACCTCCTCTAAAATCATTCAAATATAGTTATAACATAGATTGCCGGAATGAGGTATTGATACGCTCCTGTAAATTCCTGCAGACTTCTGGAAAAAGTTTATTTGAATAATGTTGCTTAACATCCGCATAGTGGTACAATTATATTAAAATAAATATCCCTCTATTGGCAGGGTTCAGAACGCTGAGCTCTTGAGTATCCGGACATCAAAAGCTGGACTCAATCAATGAGCGATACTACCATCAAAGAAACATTTGCTTTATCAATTCGGTAATCCGTAGTTATTTACATAAAGGAGTGCTAAGGATCACAATTCGAAACTTGGAGGAGTAATAGAATGAGAAAATGGAGAACAATCGTAGTAACGATGCTGTCACTAGCTTTATTGGCCGGCTGTAGTGGCGCAAAACCTGAATCGACGGTCGAAGAATTTTTTGCGGCTGGGCAACAACTTGATACCGAAGCCATGGCAGCCACTGTCCTTTCCACGAATGAGGAAGAAGTGACGGAGCCTGAAGAGCTGCTGACTGATGATTCGAATGAATATCTACTGGAATATTTCAAAACCAATGCTGAAAAAATGACTTATGAAGTAACAAAAAGCGAAATTGACGATGACAAGGCAGTCGTGACGATGAATGCGAAGTATGTCGATGGTGCTCCATTGATTACAGCAACATTCAGTTCCGTATTCATGAAAATGTTGCCCTTGGCATTCAGCGGTACAGAAATGACCGAAGATGAAACAAACCAAATGTTCGCTGATACGATGAAGGAACAGGCAGAGATCGTTTCGGAAACGTTCAAAGAAACTACATTGAAAATCAATTTAGTTAAAGAGGACAACGAGTGGTATATTACGGAAATTACGGATGAAATGATGGATGTGGTCATGTCAGGCTTTATGTCCCTCAGCACTGAGTTGGATAGTGCCTTTGAGGAAACCGAGCCCCTGGATGAAACAAGCACAGAAGAATCTGCTTCCACTTCCTCTATAGTCGGAAAAAGAAGCAATCCTGTGCCTTTGGGACAAGCCATTGAAATTCCGGTTGAGTATTCCAATGAGGATTGGACGGAGAACTACGAAGGGACTATTTCCCTCCAAGTCAATGGCATTACAAAAGGTCAGGCTGCCTTGGACACGCTAATGGCTGAAAACCAATTCAATGAAGCACCTCCAGAGGGAATGGAATGGGTCATTTTTGATGTTGCTCTGAAGTTGTTGGATGGAAATCAAGATACACCTTATACAACATTTCCGTCCTTTGACATCATTTCCTCTTCAGGAAGTGAGATTGCCCAAGATGCCTATGGAACTCTGAACGGGAACGAGTTTGGCTACACCGATCTGTTCCCGGGAGCAGAGGCTTCAGGCCGAGTCGTAAAATACGCTCCAATAGGGGATAACTTCTTGATTTCATATACTGAAGGGTTCTCTGCATCGTATTATTTTTCTAGCGCTCAATAAGCAAAGTGGTGTCCTCCGGTGAAGGAGCTGTTCACCGAAGGACACCGTTAACAACCGAACGTATCTCCGACGAAGACAGCCTCATCGGAGGACAAAAGCAGATTGTGTGCCGAACTCCGGTGAAGCATGCGTTCAGCGGAGAAGAGCAGTTGCTGGTTTCTAGAGTTAGTTCCGTTCATAGGTTCAATTACCACATAATGTCAAAGGGGTGTACCCAAGCAAGAAAATACCATTCTGATTTGGATACACCCCTTCATTTTCAGTTATCGGATTCAGTTATCTTCCGAATGCCGTTCGCCAACCTGAAAATCATCGGCATGTTCGAACATATATTTCACAGTCACGGCATCTTCGCCGGTCAGTTGTTTGAAGTCATCGGTAAAGTTATCCATTTTGCCGAGGCGGATCGCCTCGCCGAATGTGACCATGCCTTCAGAAGAGAAGGGTGCTTCGGAGCCTTTTTTGAATTGGCCTTCTGTTGTTCTCGGCACGCCCATCGCGTCAAAGATGGCGTAGTTTTCTTCATCTGAGATGGCTTGATAGCTGACGTTGTTGCCGGTCGCTTCGTTGCCGTAATTCACGAAATCCGTGATGGTCATCAATTCAGGGCCATTGATGTTCAGGACCGCATCGTGGTATTTATCGGTAGCCAATGCATGCGCAACGGCCTTGGCGCAATCTTTGCGGGAGATATAGGCCATTTTGCCGTCAGCTTGGTTGTTCTGCATAACGCCGCCCATTTTTACGAAAGTGAAGTAGTTGGTGACCATGGCTTCGGCATATTGAGAGTTGCGCAGGAAAATATGATCCATGCCGACTTCATTAATATAGTCTTCCGTAAAGATGTGATCGATTTTTTCGATGCTCGGGTTGCCTTCATCAGCCGCGTTGACCAATGAAGTGTAGATGATCTGCTGAACGCCGGCTTCTTTGGCGGCATCCACGACATTTTTGTGTGCATTTTGGCGTTTTTCCCCGACGAAAGGCATCGAAATCAGTGCAACTTTATCGGCATTGGTGAAAGCTTCAGCCAAGCCGTCCTTGTGGTTGAAGTTTGTGACATGTGTTTCAATGCCTAAGTCCGCATATTTTTTTAATGCAGCCTCGCTGTATGCACAGAAAATCAGCTGGTCCTTTTCGACCAAATCCAAAAGGTACTCCGCCGCCTGATTTCCAAGGTTTCCATCCACGCCTGTCAATAATAATTTACCCATAAAAGTATCGTCCCCTATCTCTTTTTTATCTGTCTTTATGATATGTGAAATAGAGAGCAATAACCAATACAAAAAGCGAATGGCTTATTCGGAAATCGAATAATGCGCTTGGATGGAGCGGATCAGCGCTTGGATAGCCGGCTTGGCGTTGCTGGATAGGTAACCCAGGGCGATTTCAAAAGTATGGAAGGAGCCTTCAATCGGAATCATGCGGATTTCGTCTGATGGGTAATTGAGATTGTAGTTGTCCGGAAAGAAGCCGATCAGGTTGTCGGTCCGGATTGTAAACAATTCCGTTTCGACATCATCGACGGTTTTGGCGATCTGCGGCTGAAAACCGTCTTTTTGCGCATGTTGTACCATCAGATCGTAAGACGCGCCGATGACGGATGGATCCAGCATGACGAGCGGGTACCGGTACAGTTCGGCAAGTGTAACCGATTCTTTCGTGAACAATGGATGTCCTGCACTGACGACGGCCTGATATTTTCCGGTATACAACGGCACCGTCGTGATTTCCTTTTTGCCCTCGAATTCGGAATCGAAAGCGATGGCCACATCATAGATCCCTTTTACGAGATAATCGGAAATGTTCTTCAACAGCACCTTGTTCAGATTCAGTTCGACGAGCGGGTTTTCTTTACGGAAAGCCGGGATGACGGACAGAAGCGTCTGGATATCCGTCATGGCGGAGTATTCGATCGACAAGGTTTCCCGTTGATTGGCTTGGAAATTGCGCATTTTTTTCTGCATGCCCTGGTATTGTTTCCAAAGTACCAGCGCTTCCTCGTAGAAAAGCTGGCCAGCTTCTGTCGGCTCAATCGGCGTCTTTTTGCGGTTGATCAGCCGGATCTGGAACGTATCCTCCAACGAAGCGATCGCCTGGCTGATGGTCGTCTGCGACACATAGTTCCGTTTGGCTGTTTCCGTGAAACTGCGGCAGTCAACCAAGTCTAGGTAATATTTGATTTTTTCGATATTGATGAGCTTCGCCTCCAATCAAAAATCCGTCTGTCTGTAAAGTACCATATACCACCGATAGGAGGCAATCAGAGATTTTGAGAGGATTGTTTCACTCATTTGATTCCGGGTCGGATAGTCCAGACAAATTTATTTCAACCTAAGCCTTTCGCCTGTCATTTTCTGTTCAAGAGGTTATACTGACACTATCAAAGGGGGAATTACAAGATGAAAATAGAACATATCGGTCTTTGGACTGCGGATTTGGAAAAAATGAAAGCATTCTACTGTGATTATTTTAAAGCCACAGCCGGGGAATTGTACCATAACCAAAAATCAGGATTCCGCTCCTATTTCTTGTCCTTCGCGGATGGCGCCAGATTGGAAATCATGCATCGCGAAGATGTCATCAAAGGGACTCAAAACACTGAAATCTTGGGATTTGCCCATCTGGCCATCTCGGTAGGCAGCAAGGAAATAGTCGACGCTTTGACGGAGAAATTGGTGGCTGCAGGCTATCCTTTGTTGAGTCCATGCAGAGTGACCGGCGACGGCTATTATGAGTCCGTCATCGGCGATCCGGAAGGAAACAGAATCGAAATCACGATTTAATATGGAATGATGAGGTGAACTGAGTGGATCTGAAAGCAATTGTTTTGGACATCGACGGTACATTACTGAATGACCAGAAAGTAATCACGCCAAAGACGAGAGAATCATTATTGCGGGCTCAAGAAGCCGGCTTGAAACTTGTGCTGGCTTCCGGTAGGCCTTTTCCGGCGATGCTGAAATTCTCAAAAGAACTAAAGATGGAACACTATCATGGCTTGCTCCTTTCCAATAACGGGGCCTGCGTGACGGATTGTGCAACGGATGAGATACTCTTCAGTCAAAGCATTTCCGAAGAAATAGGCGCAGCGCTGCTGACGCACTTGGAGCAATTCGAGGTCAAACCGATGATTGCGCATAAGGATTACATGTATGTGAACAACGTGTATGATTGCATGATCACCGCACCGCCACACGGCTTGCGGAACATCATCGAATACGAATCCCGCAGCGGAGACTTTAAACTATGCGAAGTGGAACATCTGGCTGACTTTGTCGATTTCCCCCTGCATAAAATTTTGATCGCGGGCGAACCGGATTATTTGGCGCAGCACTGGCAAGCAATCATGCGGCCGTTTGAAGGACAGATCAACGGATTTTTCTCGGCGCCGTTCTATTTCGAGATTGCCGACAAAGGCATCGACAAGGCTTATGCACTGGACAAAACGCTGCAGCCGCTGGGTATCGATGCGGAGCATGTCATTTCCTTCGGTGATGGGCAGAACGATGCTTCCATCGTCGCCTATGCAGGGATCGGTGTCGCGATGGGAAATGCGATCGACGCCCTGAAAGCGAGCGCCAACGAAATCACGTTGTCCAATAACGAAGACGGCATCGCACATATGCTGGAGAAATATCTGTAGGAACATTTACAAAAAAGCCAGATCCGCATGCGTGCGCGGGTCTGGCTTTTTTGATGGATCTGGGGCGGAAAACCCGGTGAGGCGCCCCTAACCGGGTTTTAGCAGCCGAATGTTGTTGGATTTCCCGGCGAGCGGCCCCTCACCGGGAAATCGCAGTACGATAACGACGAAATTACCGGCGAGGACTTCCTTGCCGGTAATTCGCGTCCGTAGCGTTGGAGCACATTAGTTAAGAAACGCTTAAAAGAATAAATAATTATTTTAAAACGATAAATTGCGGGATAAACTAACAGTAACAAATCCAAACGAGGTGTTGTAGACATGAAACGAGAAACATTCTTTTTGAAGGCGGTCGTTGTTCTGATGGGATTTCCGGTAGTGGCGCTATGCATTTTTATTATCCCGGAAATTGCGGCTTTCTTGGTCGAACTGGTTCCAAGTCTCACTTATTTGCAATATCCATTCATGATCGGACTGTACGCATCTGCTGGCATCTATTTCGTCGCCTTGTACCAAGTCTTTAAACTGCTGGGCTACATCGATAAGGATTTGGCTTTTTCCGATTTAACGGTGCAAGTGCTGAAGAACATTAAACTCTGCGCAGCTTCAATCGGCGGGCTGTTCATCCTGTTTATGCCGTTCATTTTTATGATGGGTGATATGGATGACGCTCCCGGTATCGTCCTGATCGGCTTGATCATCATTTTTGCCTGCATGGTGATTGCCGTCTTTGCCGCTGTCCTTCAGAAACTCCTGCAAAATGCGATCGCAATCAAACAAGAAAATGACTTCACGATATGAGGTGGGAAAAATGGCAATAATCATCAATATAGACGTCATGTTGGCAAAACGAAAAATGAGCGTCACCGAACTGTCGCAGCACGTCGGCATCACGATGGCCAATCTGTCCATCCTGAAAACCGGAAAAGCGAAGGCGATCCGCTTCTCGACATTGGAAGCCATCTGCAAAGCCTTGGACTGCCAGCCCGGCGATATTCTGGAATACCGAAAGGATGAAGAAGAGGAATAGCGATTCTGCGCCGACATGACCTAAAAATACAGGGGAAACCCTTAGTCTGTAATAGTGCGAACATTCACAATGCGTGGTAAAATAGTAGAAAAAATGGAGGTTTACCATGCCTAGATATGAGGAACAACGCAATTTTCTGAAGTCGGATTTCAAAACATTCAGCGCGATCGAAACGGATAAACAGAAAGGGATCCCGCAACCGCCCAACGTCAAAGCCCACGCTGCGGATGCGGAAATCATCGATCTGCCTGCCGTCGATGGCAGTGTCGTTAAAAAGGAAAACATCTACGAAATCATCAAGGAAAGAAGAAGTGTCCGCCATTATGCGAAAGATGCGCTCACCTTGGACGAACTGTCCTACCTGTTGTGGAGCACGCAGGCCATCACCGGCACCAACCGATCAGGCATCACTTTCCGTACGGTCCCATGCAGCGGCGGCACGCATTCCTTCGAAACGTACTTGTTCATCCTGAACATAGATGGCTTGAAGAAGGGCGTATACCGTTATTTGGCGGATTGCCATAAACTGTTGTACCTGAGCGAAGTCAACGACATTGATGAGCAGGTCGACAAAATGACGCTCGATCAGCCGTTCGTGCCGAATTTCGCCAAACGCGCTTCGGTCATCTTCTCCTGGAGCTGCATTCCGTACCGCTCGGAGTGGAAATACGACATCACCGCCCACAAAAAGATCCTGATCGACATCGGCGCGGTCATGGAGAATCTGTACCTGACGAGCGAATCGCTTGATGCCGGTACCTGCGCATTAGGCATTTACGATCAGGACATGGTCGACGAACTGCTGCATCTGGACGGCGAAGACGAATTCACGATCTTTTTGGCGGCTGTCGGGAAGAAAGTCGAGAAACGGGAACGCAAATAAACGATTAAAAAAAGAAATCCTGATCATCAGGGTTTCTTTTTTTTGGCGAAGGGCAAATTACCCGGTGAGGAGCCCTTCACCGGGTAAATGCCTCGTAATCCGGGCGAAATTACCGATGAGGATAGCTTCAACGGTAATTAGCATCCGGATTGTAGTGGATTTCCCGGCGAGCGGCCCCTCACCGGGAAAAACGAACCGATATACAAAAAAAATTAAACAAAAGCGGAAAGACTGTTTCAACATACAGTCTTTCCGCTTTTTGCCTGCCTATTTTTAATTTGACCGAGTGGAAAAATCTTAGCCCATCACATCAGCGTAAAGTGAGCTGTTCCTTTCGAGCATGCCCTTGGCAAAAGGGCAGATCGGGATGATTTTTTTGTTTTCCTCCCTGGCCAATTCCACCACGCGTTCAACCAGTTGCGCGGCAATTCCTTGGCCACGGTAATCGTCATTCACAAAAGTACGGTCGATGACAATCATCCCGCTGCCATCAACAAAATAGTTGATTTCGCATATCAAATTTTCATTTTCATCGTTTTTGTAGAAGCGTGAGTCACCGCTATCAAAGTTCATAGTCTGATCTCCTTTTTAATTTTTGATGTATTTTTAACGCTACATATCCGGTTTCCATTTCATCTTATTCCTGCGGTTGAGACCAGTCAAGAGATTAGCATTGAATGTGATTGAACCAATCTACCACAACAGCACGATTACGTTCAATTTTAAAAAGATATTCTGGAAACAAAGAAACTTCTTCTCGAAAACAATCAATGTAAAGGTATACAATCAAAGAATAATGCACTAAAATAATATAATGTTAGAATCGTTTGAAATCAAAGGCGTAACCGACCATCCGTGGTCGATTTTTGATAGCAAGAAAGGGGAAATAATATGTTTTCGAAAAGATTTTATGCAGTCTTATTAACATCTTTGTTCATTTTTAACTATACATCAATAAATACTGAGGCAATGGCATCCCAATCATCATCTGAGGCAGCGGCAACCCCGAACAATTCTGCCGATTTTCAGGATGTGATTGTAAGATTTAAAGACAAGCCTGGTCAGGCGGAATTGCATGCATTCAAAGGCTTGGGCGGCGAGGTCAGCAATGTTTTCACCATTATCCCAGCGGTTTCCGGAAAACTTCCGGCGAAAGCCATCGAAGCGCTTAAGAATAATCCGCAGGTGGAAGTAGTCGAATTGGATGTTGCCGTGCAGGCACTTGAATATACGCCAGAAAACGAGCTAGGCAACAGTTGGGGTGTGGATTCAGTCAACGCCGATGCAGCGCATGCCATTGGCTATTCCGGCGAGGGAGTCAAGGTTGCCGTCTTGGATTCCGGAGTGAATTTCAATCACTTTGACCTTCAGGACAACTTTGACTTTTCCGCAAACGAATTAGGCTACGATTTTGTTTCGGATGATTTCTACCCTGAGGATGTTTTTGGGCACGGTACCCATGTGGCAGGAACACTTGCTGCAGCGAGCAACGGGTTCGGAATTGTAGGGGTTGCGCCAAACGCACAGATCGTGGCGCTCAGAGTTCTGGATGACAATGGGGAAGGTACCGCAAGCAGGATTATTGAAGCGCTGCAGTGGATTCAGAATTATAATGCCGCACATCCTGATTCTCCCATACGCATCACAAATAATAGCTATGGCACCGGATCCAATTCGTCACAGCTTCGGGAAGCTTTTGATGTGCTGGCCAGCTCCGGGGTTCTGCATATAGGCTCTGCAGGCAACGACGGGAGTGCTGCGGGCAATGGCAATAATGTCAGTTACCCTGCTAGATATGCATCGGTAGTAGCAGTTGCGGCTCTCGACAAAAACAATCAGAGGGCCAGCTTTTCCAGCACGGGTTCAGACGTTGAAATAGCTGCGCCTGGGGTAGCGGTTCTGTCGACTTGGAAAGACGGCAGCAACTTTGCAGGCCCGCAGCCATTTTCGTTCGCAGGTTACGCAGGCGAGTACTTCATTGAAGCAAGCGGAACTTCAATGGCGTCCCCGCATGTCGCAGGTGTCGCAGCTTTGCTGATGGCGTCTGATCCGAGCTACACTGCGGAGGCAGTCCGCAATAAAATGAATCAAACAGCCGTGGATTTGGGGGATACAGGTAAGGACAACCTGTACGGCTACGGATTAGTGGACGCTTCCTCAGCGCTGGGTATTGTGCCTGGGACAAATACTCCACCTGTCGCGTATGACCAGACTGTCAACACAACACAAAATACATCTGTAGAAATCACACTCATCGCTGCGGATCCAGACGGCGATTCGATGACCTACATGATTGCATCAGGTCCGGAAAACGGAACAGTGGGTGGGTCTGGGCCAGATATCACCTATACACCGAACGCTGCCTTCACAGGCACGGACACCTTTGTGTATGAAGTAAAGGACAGCGCAGGCGCAACGGACACTGCAACAGTGACCATAAATGTTGCACCTCCAATTGCACCTGCAAGGACTGTGGATTTAATTGTCCAGATGAGCGCCACAACCAGAAAAATAAACAAAATTAATTATGTATGGGCAACAGCCAAAGTGAAGGTCATGGAAGCGGGTGCCCAAGTAGCTGATGCAACTGTCACAGGCCACTGGGAAGATGCAACGACAAGCCTTAATTCCGGGAATGCCGGAGCAAACGGGACGGTATCCTTCACATCCGAAAAATTAATCCAGTCGACTGAACAACGGATGTTCACTTTTGTTGTCGATAGCGTCTCTATAGGAGATGTGAACTTTACTATTGGCGGCCAGACGACAAGTTCAATCATCAAATGATAAAACAGCAAGGTATCCTTGATAGGGTTTAAGCTGCTATTAACTTTCCTCATCAATGCAATAGAGTCGGGACTTCGGTTCCGGCTTTTTTGTATTGCTCAGATACTGTGAGAATAAACCTTTATAATGAACGAGGTTAGTCTGTAAGCATTATGAGATTGAATCTACACAAACATCGTTGTTCAGTCTGATTTACTTTGTTGTCTACTCCAAAAACGGTATTTAAATGAAAAAACATGTGAATAATGTCTCTTGATTGAAGTGTTTTCAATAGCAGATGGCGGCTTTATTTAAAACGAAGGAAAAATATATCATTGTGAGTAGCGTTTTATTTTGTCGAAAAAATACATACGGATTATCATAGCGGGCATGCTGTTGATGCTCGGTTTAGGGATTCCTCCTGTTGGCCAACGGCAGATCCTTGCTTGCATTCTACTCAGCGGCAATCGTCATCGGGATTTTCATGATGTCTTCAACTTCTATCGTTGCTGCAATGATCGGCCTGAGCACCGCCATCACGAGCGCTGTTGTCCCGTCTTTCATCCAAAATTATGGTTGGGAAAAAGGCTTCCTGTTATTGGGCGCCATGTACGCTGTCGCGTTGTTCCTGGGAGCATTCCTGCTGATCGAAAAGCCTGCTGATGTAGGCATGTTACCTTATGGCGTGACGCAAGATTCGCTTGCGGCAGCAGCGGAGCAAGCAGCGAATGAGGCTTCGTCGGCAAACATCAAACATAAAGATACGGATATGACTTATGTGCAAGCATTGCGTTCGCCGGTATTCTACTTATTGGCCGTGGCTTTCGTGTGTTTCGCAATGATTTCTACCTTCACGCAACAAATTCCGATATTCTTTACGACAAAAGGCGCTACCGATGTTCAGGCGGGGATGATTTTGTCGATTGCATCCATCGTCATGATTGCATCAAAAGTCGTCATGGGCCTGGTCAGCGACAAGCTGGGTGCAACGAAAGCATTCTATATCTTCACGGCAATCTACATCTTTGCATTCTGCATCTTTGCCGCAACCGATAACATCAAAATCCTAATCGGCGGAGCGATGATTTATGCAGTGAGCACAGGCGTTCCTGCCGTAATGAACCAACTAGTGACGTTAGAGGTTTTGGGTAAAAAAGAATTCACCGCCGTTTGGGGCATCCTATCGATAGCAGCCAGCCTAGGCTTAGCTTTGGGCGGCCCGCTGCTGGGTTACTTCTACGATGCAACCGGCAATTACAATACAACTATCATCGTCAGCATCGTCTTCATGATCGTTTGCTTAGCTTCATTCTTCTTTGCGGTAACCTTAAGAAACCGCGAGCTTAAAAAGGCTAAATAGCAAATATATAGTCAAAAATAAGGTCGGGACTTCGGTTCTGGCCTTTTTACGTATTTTTAAAATATTTAGTTGTTGCTCAATATGTTAATCATTGAGATAATTAAAATGTCATTAAGAAAAAAACATCCCATAGTAACAGGATGGGATGTTGGCAAGAGTCTGGTATGAAAACTGAGATGGAGGCGAAGTGCATAGTGAATAAGGATTGGGAAAAATTAAAGCAATCAAAGGATGGTATTCCAACTTATGATTCACTTTATCCATACATATTATTGGTTTTGAAGGATAAATCTGAGCAAACGAATAAACAAATTTCGAAAGCAGTTTTTGAGTATTTACATATTCCATCTGAAATTATTCGAATAAAATATCCAAAGTATCCTGAGGCAGACGGCATACTTGAGAATCGATTCAGTTTTGCTCTAACTGATTTATATAGAGCAGGAGCTATCGCAAGACCCAGAAGGGCTACATATACCATTACCGAATTTGGAATTAAACTTTTGAGTAGCAAAGGGGATGAATTGACGAAAGACCTTTTGAAAAAGACTCCTGAATATATCAAGTATGAAGAAGAGATGAAGGTCAGAAATAAGAGTGACAACATTTTAGCCGATGAAGTCAATGATGAGGATCCAATTGATGAGCGCATCCGCATTATTGAGTTTTCAAAAAAAGTAAATAACGAAGTTGCCACAGAGTTGTTGGATAAAATTAGAAACATCAATCCTTATTTCTTTGAAAAATTAGTAATCGATTTACTGGACACTATGGGCTATGTTGGACCTAATGGTAATGCGATGGTTACAAGTAAGTCAAATGATGGAGGTATCGATGGCATTATTAATCAAGACCCATTAGGAACGAATACGGTGTATGTGCAAGCGAAGCGATACAAAGAAGACAACATTATTCAACGACCGGACATTCAAGGTTTCTATGGTGCCTTAGCAGGCATCAATGCTGATAGAGGCGTGTTTATCACCACTTCGCGGTTCTCTAAAGCTGCGACCGAGTATGCAATGCGTCAAGGAATTGTTCTTGTTGATGGTATTCAATTGACCGATATGATGCTGAAGTACAAAGTAGGTGTCCAAACGCATAAAAAAATAGAATTGCTTAAAATTGATGAAGACTATTTCGAGGAGAACACTCTTTATTAAGGGATTATTACCGATGACATTCAGAAGGGGATGCAAAATGTGATTGCTGAAATTCAAGGAAAAATGAGCCGAACAAGCTATAAGTCGATACAGTTTTGCAGTGACAACTGCATGCCTAGGACGATAGTGTCGCAGCATTTACATGCAAAAACAAATGTGAATAAAGAAAAAGGCGTAAGTAACTTCATTAAAATCCTTATGCCTTTTTGGGCGCCCACCATTGCAATAACTTAGTAATATTCATATTATTTTGATTCGAATTTCAGGATTAATCTGCGTAATAATAAATTCTCACGACATGTATGCGAGAATTTATGAAATATTTGAGGGAAACGGCTAAATTAAATCTTTTGACAGTAAGAGGCAAAAAGGTTATTAAAAAAAATATTTTATAGACCGAGTCAATAAAAAGGGGTAAACTAAATATGCACTAAGTCGTAACCTAATGTGGGGGTGTGAGTGGCTTGATAGGACTTGAATATGTTCTGAACCTCTATAGTATTCAACATATAGAGTTGGCACAAAAATTAGGCATCAAGAAGCAAAATATTAACATGTGGGTTAAGGGACGTCAAAACATACCCAAGAAGTATCTACCCGTTTTGGAAGATATCTTTGGGATTGATAGAACTTACTTCAGTAAAGAAATTACAGAAATTGATCAGCTGGAGATCCAAAAAGAAAAGATAAAGCGAGAACTGAAGCCTGTCGTTAAAAAAATTGAGCAGCATTTCTCCTTAGGCGAAATCAATGATTTGGTGGAAGTTCCAGTATATGACGAAGAAGAGATGAATGCCATTGAGTGGGAGATTGAGAGAAGGTCGCTGATGGCCAGATTCAAAGCAGCGATGGAAGTGGTTGATGACAATCCCTATATGGATACGTATAGATTGATTGTTGAATTAATGGAAAAAGCTCAGCATGAAATCGTGCTGCAAAAAACAGTCGAGGCGTTGGCCCATTACTATCAGGTGTTACCGGATTGGGTTAGTACCGGATCCGAGCAAGATGAATATGAAGATGAGCTCTTTGAATTTTTTGATGACAATAACTATTGACAATCGGAGGGGAAATAAACATGGCAGAACAAACAGGAAACATTGGATTCGAGGAAACGCTCTGGAAAGCAGCGGATAAATTAAGGGGCAGCATGGATGCTAGTGAATATAAGCATGTGGTATTAGGGCTGATTTTTCTGAAGTACATATCTGACAAATTTGAAACGAAGTATAATGCACTTCTTGAGGAAGGTGCAGGATTTGAAGAAGACCGGGATGAGTATGAAGCGGAAAATATTTTTTGGGTTCCCAAGGAAGCACGATGGAGCTTCATCATGGACAATGCCAAGGATGCCAAAATAGGGCAGTTTATCGATGATGCGATGATTTTAACCGAAAAGGAAAATACTTCACTTAAAGGGGTATTGGACAAACGGTATGCAAGACCAGAAATTGATAAAAGACGGCTAGGTGAATTGATTGACCTAATTTCGACCATTAAGTTGCACCAGAATGGTGAAAAAGACTTGCTCGGCAGAGTTTACGAGTATTTCTTGGGTCAGTTTGCGTCTATTGAAGGCAAAGGCGGCGGAGAATTCTATACACCAACCAGCATTGTTAAGACGTTGGTTGAAATGATTGAACCATACCAAGGCAGAGTCTATGACCCTTGTTGCGGGTCCGGAGGTATGTTTGTACAGAGTGAAAAATTTGTCGAAGACCATCAGGGAAGGATCGAGAATCTTTCGATATATGGACAGGAAATGAATTCTACAACTTGGAAACTATGTAGAATGAACCTAGCAATCCGTGGACTGGATGCGAATCTTGGACTGCACCATGCTGACACCTTTCATCATGATATGCATAAGACCTTGAAGGCGGACTATATCCTTGCAAATCCTCCCTTTAATATCAGCGACTGGGGCGGTAATCACCTTGTGGATGATGTGCGCTGGAAGTACGGTATCCCACCAGTAGGGAATGCGAACTACGCTTGGCTTGAACACATGGTGTATCATCTTGCGCCGAATGGTGCAGCGGGTATCGTGTTAGCCAATGGCTCATTGAGTTCCAATACATCCAATGAAGGTGAGATAAGAAAGAATCTTCTAGAAGCAGATTTAGTGGATGCAATTGTCGCGCTTCCCGAGAAGTTATTCTATTCGACGGGAATTCCGGTATCGCTTTGGATCCTCAATAGAAATAAGAAAGAGAATACTAGATTCCGAAACAGAGAGCATGAAATATTGTTCATTGATGCGAGACAGCTAGGAGAAATGATTGACCGTCGTCATAGAGAACTTAATGAAGGGGATATCGACAAGATTGCAAACACATATCATGAGTGGCGCAACCTGGATGGCGAATATGATGATCTCGAAGGTTTCTGTAAATCTGCAAAAATTGGAGAAATCAGAGAACACGAGTATATTCTTACTCCTGGAAGATACGTAGGCATAGAAAATGTAGAAGATGATGGTATTCCATTCGAGGAAAAGATGGGAGATATGACAGCTGAGCTAGCGGAACTCTTTGCCAAGTCCCGACACCTAGAGGATGAGATAAGAAAGAATCTAGGGGGGATTGGGTATGAGTTTTAATGATTGGGATGTATTAAGCTTAGAAGATACATGCTTTAAGATAACAGATGGTTCTCACTTTAGTCCAAAAGGTGTAAGAGAAGGGTATCCAATGCTTACAGTAAAAGATATGAGGGATTATGGATTTGATTATTCATCTTGTAAAAAAATATCGAAAGATGATTTTGATAAAATGATCAGCAATGATTGTGTACCAATAAAAAATGATGTGTTAGTAGCAAAAGATGGAAGTTATTTAAAACACATATTTACTGTCAGAGAAAACCGACAAGAGGCAGTTTTATCTTCAATTGCTATTTTTCGTCCAAATACGAAAATTATAAATTCAGATTATTTAAAGTATTTTATTATAAATCCAGTTACAAAAAAAATGATATCAGAAAATTATGTCAGCGGTTCGGCTATACCAAGAATAGTACTTAAAGATTTCAAAAAAATTAAAATCAAGGTACCAAGTTTAGAAGAACAACAAGCTATTGCACGTCTCCTTTCAACACTAGACGAAAAAATCGAAGTGAACAAACAAATCAATAAAAATCTGGAGAATATGGCCCAGGAGATTTTTAAAAAGTGGTTTGTAGATTTCGAATTCCCTAATGAAGAGGGTGAACCTTATAAGTCAAGCGGTGGAAAGATGGTTGAAAGCGAGCTTGGTTTGATTCCTGTAGGCTGGGAAGTGGTACAGTTAAAAGATATTGCAAATATTACTATGGGCCAATCGCCGAAGGGATCCTCATACAATGAGGATGGTATTGGAGAAGTTTTTTATCAAGGTCGTACTGATTTTACACAGAGATATCCAAATAGAAGATTATTTACAACAGAGCCAAAACGTATGGCGAATAAAGGTGATATATTGATGAGTGTAAGAGCCCCTGTTGGAGATTTAAATATAGCAAATGAAATATGCTGCATTGGTCGTGGATTATCTGCAATTAATTCTAAAAATGAGAATAATTCATTTTTATTTTATGGTTTAATGAAATTAAAAAATACGTTTGATGTTTATAATGGTGAAGGCACAATATTTGGTTCAATAAATAAAAATGACCTAAAATCTGTTAAAGTAATCAGGCCATTTAGAGGTTATGTCAGAGAATTCGAAAAAATTGTTTCACAATTTGATAAAGAATATTTAATTTTAGATAGTGAATCAAGAAATCTTATGAAACTTCGAGATACTATTCTCCCTAAACTTATGTCTGGAGAAATTCGCGTGCCAAGTGAGAATTGAGGTGTTGTATGGGAGAGTATAATAATTTTAATTATGATTTTATAGAAAGAACTTTGAAAATCCTAAAAGCGTATCATGGACCATACGGAGTAACGCAGATGATCAATTGTGCTGTGGGACTGTTAGTATTACCACAGCAAAAATTAGCACATCAATTACCAATAACGGATGTCGATGATTCTGGGGAATTTGGGATATACAAGAGTAATATAAGAAAGTGTAGGGGAGATTATAGTTTTAACAATGTGCTCCGCCACGTTAGAAATGGCATTGTACATGGGCACATCACGCAAGTCTCAACTAGAGATGGTGAAATTGAGAGTATTAAAATAGAAGATTTTTATAGGGGACAGAAGACTTTCGAAATAGTAGTCATGCCCAATCAATTGGAACAGTTTGCGATCTATACCGCAGAAGCAATCCTTGCTTCTAGATTGTAGAATAAAGGGGAATACACATGAGCCAATTTGAAAATTTTACGGAAGATCTTTTGGAAGAAGCAGCCATTGAGATACTGCAAAACTTGGGCTACGATTATACCTTCGGTCCAGATATCTCCTTGGGAGGAGATTATCCGGAACGGACTGATTATCGGGAAGTCATCCTGCCATCTAGAGTAAATGATGCACTCTTTAAAATCAATCGGGGACTCCCAAAAGAAGCACTGGAAGACGCCTATCGTCAGCTGATTACCTTCAACAGCCCAATTGTTGTAGAGAACAACAAATACTTTCATCAGCTCATGACGGAAGGGGTTGAAGTCAGCTTCAAGGAAGATGGTGTAATCCGGACAAAGAGAGCCAATATCATCGACTTCGAAAATCCGTTAAATAATGAATTCTTGGCAGTCAACCAATTTACGATCATTGAACACGAAGATCGCCGGCCGGATATCATTATATTCATCAATGGACTTCCATTAGTCCTGATTGAGTTGAAGTCTGCCAGCGATGAAAATGTAGGTATTGAGAATGCCTTTAATCAGATTCAGACCTATAAGCGGGATATCCCGTCTTTATTCCATTACAATGCGTTCTGTATCTTATCCGATGGAATCAACGCGAAGTCGGGAACCATCACTTCCAGTGAGGAGTGGTTTATGAATTGGCGTACCGTTGACGGTGAGAATGTGGAACCTCTTTCTAATCCGCAATATGAAGTACTGTTTAATGGCATGCTCCAAAAAGAGAGACTCTTGGATATCATCCATAACTTCCTTCTTTTCCAAGAATCGAAGGAACCAGAGAAGGATATCAGCGAAAAAAAGATAGGCGACAAAAAATCCATCATCAAAATTCTGGCAGCTTACCATCAGTACTTTGCAGTTAAGAAAGCCGTAATGAAAACCAAGGAGGCAACGCAAGAAAACGGGGATCGTCAAATTGGTGTTATTTGGCATACTCAGGGATCAGGAAAAAGTTATTCCATGGTATTTTATACAGCTGGTTTGGTTCAAGAGCTGAACAATCCTACGATTGTCGTCATTACTGACAGGAATGATTTGGATGAGCAACTGTTTACGACTTTTGCTAAATCCAAAGATATCCTAAGACAAACGCCAAAACAGGCTACTGTCAGAAAATTAACGGATGCACAAAAGTACAACCACAGCAATGGAAACAGCGTGGAAGTAAATGGATTGTACGATCTGTTGAACGACAGGGAGTCCGGCGGTATCATCTTTACCACCATTCAGAAATTTAAGCCGGAAGAAGGCGAAATGCCAGTTTTAACGGACCGGAAAAATGTCATCATCATCGCGGATGAAGCGCACCGTAGCCAATATGGATTGGAGGCGAAGGTGGACAGCAAGACCGGGGAAGTCACCTATGGCTATGCCAAATATCTTAGAGATGCCTTGCCCAATGCCTCCTTCATTGGATTTACCGGCACACCGATTGATTTAGAGGATCGCTCTACGGTGGCGGTGTTCGGTCATACCATCGATACCTATGATATGACGCAGGCTGTTGAAGATGAAGCGACCGTTCGTATTTATTATGAGAACCGGATCATCAAACTGGAGACGGATGAGGAAGAACTCACAAAAATCGATGATGAGTTTGAAGAGATAACAGAAGGCCAAGAGGATTTCGAGAGAGATAAGAATAAAACAAAATGGTCCAGGATGGAGGCAATTGTTGGCTCGCCGAACCGTATCAAAAAGCTGGCTGAAGATATTGTCATGCATTTTGAAGAAAAGGAGAAGAGCATCGACGGTAAAGCGATGATTGTCTGCATGAGTAGGCGCATTTGTGTGGAGCTTTATGATGCGATTAGCGATTTGAGGCCCGATTGGCACAGTGACGATGCAGACAAGGGGAAAATAAAAGTTGTCATGACCGGCAGTGCGTCCGATAATGAGAATCTACAGAAACATGTAGGCGGGAAACAGCGGAGAGACCTGTTGGCGAGACGGATGAAAGACAACGCTGATGAACTCAAAATTGTCATCGTGCGCGATATGTGGCTGACTGGCTTTGATGTGCCCTCCATGCATACAATGTACATCGATAAGCCCATGAAAAGCCATAACTTGATGCAGGCCATCGCCAGGGTCAATCGCGTCTTCAAGGAGAAATCCGGTGGCGTTGTCGTCGATTACATAGGGATTCTGGAGAATCTTAAAAATGCGCTGAATCAATACACCAACAGTGACCGCAGAAATACCGGTATTGATACAGATGTCGCTTTGGCTATCATGCTTGAGAAATTGGAAATCCTCAGCAATATGATGCATGGTTTTGATTATTTCAAATACATGGGAACCTCCCAAGTGGAGCGCATGCGTGCAATCGTGGGCGGGATGGACTTTGTGCTAGGCAAATCAGAGGAAGACCAGAAGGAATTCAAGAATACGGCACTGGAACTAGGGAAAGCGCATTCTTTGTGCGCCGCCACAGAAAAAGGCAAGCAGAAAGCGCTGGAAGTCAGTTATTTTAAAGCCGTTAAAGCAAGTCTGGCAAAATTAAAAGAGAAAGAAAATCCAGCCTTATCCAAAAAGGAAGTGGAAGCAAGACTTCACCAGCTTTTGGAAAGGTCCATCATCTCTGAGGAAATTATTGATGTCTTCGAAGCGATGGGGATAAAAAGACCTGAGATCTCGATACTGTCCGAAGAATTCCTTGAGGAAGTGCAACATATGCAGCAAAAAAATCTAGCCGTCGAGCTGCTGAAAAAACTACTTGAAGGAAACATTAAAGCGATGGAGAAAAGGAATCTGGTGAAATCAGAAAAATTCTCCGAGCGGTTAACAAAAGCACTCAATAAGTATCGTAATCAGGCGATAACAAATGCGGAGGTTATTGAAGAACTCATTCGGATGGCCCATGATATCAAGAAAATGAGCGAAGAAGAAGCTGAGTTAGGGCTCAGTGACGACGAGATAGCTTTCTATGATGCGCTCACTGCAGATGATATTGTGAAAAAATTGATGGAAGATGAAATCCTTAAGAAAATTGCACATGAACTCACCATTGCAATCCGAAACAATATTACCATCGACTGGAGCGTCAGAAAAAGCGCACGAGCCAGCATGAGAAAAGTAATCAAGAGACTCCTTAAAAAATACGATTATCCGCCAGATCAAGCAAAGAAAGCACTGATGATCGTTATGCGTCAAGCCGAACGAATGGCTGGCAATGTGCATGATGAAGGCATTTGGGACAGGGTAGCGGAAGGTGATGGGATTTACAAGAGGTTGTAAATTTTAGAAGATTCAATCAATCCAGAAGGTAATGTTGGGACAGAAGGATATCAAATTGTTTTTGAATTCAATTGATCAATACTTCTGTAATTGAAACATATTGTTCTCTGCAAAGAGACTATTTGCCAATTAATTATAAGTTAATTATCAGTTAGAATTACCGCTGAGAAAGATTTCAATAAAAAGAAATATCTGGGAAGTAGCAAAGGATTTGTTAGAAAAGACCATATACGAAAACATTTGGGAAATGTGAACTAGATTAGATTTATATATAAATTTTGGAGGTAAATTATGAAGATATTAGATGGAAAAATTGATGAAAGAAGTAATTGTGTATCTCTTCTTGCTTCAATGACCTTAGAAGAATATAAAACGCTGGTTTTTGAGTCATTTAATGCGGATGGGAATATTGAAGGGCAAAGAGGGGTAATAAAAAGATCGTCCGTTGCAAGTAAAATTAGAAAAAGGATGAATGATGATTTCATTAATGGGGCGCTATTTCCCCAAGTAGTTATTGGACTTTTATATGAGGAGAACGATTTTAAACAACTTAAACAGTTCAGCGAAGAACATGAATTATTTAAAGAAAGTTTAAGTGATATACAAAGTGCAAATATTTCAATAATAGATGGTATGCAACGAAGTGGGGTTTATTTCACAAACTTTGAAGGAAATGAATCTAGAGAAATTAGAGTTGAATTTTGGTTAACAAATCAGAGTACAAAATTATTATATAGAATGTTGGTGTTAAATACAGGTCAAGTGCCGTGGAATACAAGAAGACAGGTAGAAGTTATCTTTGGTAACCTTTCAAAAAATATGATAAGTGAGCTTAATAAAAAATTTCCAGATTTATCTGGGAAAATTGAAATTTTAGGTGTCGATGATGGTAAGCGCAGGAGTCAAGCCGGCAAATATCATAAATCTTCTATTATAGAAATGTATCTAGGCTTCAATACCAGAAAAGTAAAAGTTAATGTTTCTGATGAATTAGCTGACGAGTTTCAAAGATTTGACATGATGGAATCTATTGAAAAAGATGTTAATTTTAATTTGTTTGTTGAATGCCTTGGGTTTTTGTGTACTTTGGATTTGGCTTTTGCAAAATATAATAATGAAGACATTATTGAAATGCAGTTTAGGAGCGGAAAAGATGTTTTCACTAGCGCTCCAGCATGTTTAGGTTTTATAGTTGCTTGTTCAGAGTTCATAATGGGAAAAGTACCAGTTAACCGTACGGATGAAGAAAAAACAGCGCGCTTACAATCTCTCAGAGAAAAAGTAAATATTATTTTACAAAAAATGAATCAAATTGATGATATAGCATTTTTAGGCTTAAGCAGTTTAAGTGACGTCGTAGAAGAACTACCTAAAACAAAAATAGGAGATGAGATGAGAAGGTTATTCAAGAATGCGTTTACAGAAATTTTGCGTTATGATGATTTAGATGAGATACCGTCACTTGAGACTTTCTGGAGAGAATGATATGTCACAAAATGTTGTTAGTGTTATAGAAAATATATTTACGAGATTATCTGGACTAGTCGATGAAGAGGATAAGAGCAGGATTATTTCGACAAAGAGATATATTGTTATCGATGAAAAATATAAAAATGAAGCATTTAAAGCAGCAAAACATGCTGAAATTAAGCAAATAAGGACAAATGATCGAGTCAATATTTTTACTGCCAATTACAAGGAAGAAAGGTATATTGTTCTTCTAGAAAAGCATTTCAATATGTTGGATGTAGTAGGCTTGGTGAAGGAAAATGATGATGGCATCCAACAAGGTATAGGTATATTAGCGATGAGTTCAGATTGCATCTCAATTAAAGATGGCTTATCCTCGCTAGAGGTTATTAACCAATGTCTAGAGATTTCATCAGAAAATGGCGCTGATCATGTAGACTTTACATATAATCAAATTGCCGACTTTTTCGAAGAATTTATAGTTGCAAAAATTTTGAATACTAGTATTAAGGTTAGCTATATGGAAGACTTACTTAGGATGCATGGGATTATGCTTACTATTTCCTCAAATAATTCACTTAGCGATAAAGCTTGCGAAAATTTGCGAGATTTGTTATTTTTGGAGAGTAGCCGCAGTATCTCGACATCTATTATTAATCTAATTCAAAGTGGGATGAATGAACATAAATTCCTTCAGTTATACCAGTGCATAGAATATCTTTTTATTATACATAATGCTATTGAGTTATCAGAGAAATATCCAATTGATAAAAAAACTGCTGTAGGAATAATTGCTAACGAAGGTTTCCGTAGGACGGAAATATCTAATGTGGTGAATATTATTAGTACTTACACTGAAGGGTCCTTATTAAATAATTTTTATGATGCTTTTTTTCAAGGGGAAGAATGTAGTAACAAATCTGAAAAAGTAGCGAATTACATCTACAAAGTACGCTGTAATGTTGCGCATTTAAGGTATAATCAAGAACAGTTTCTAGAGACTATTCAATGGCGCGAACTTATAGAAAATGTAACTAATATAGTATTATCTATTTATAATACTATGGATGATAAAATAAATAAATTATGTAAAGATACGGATTCGTGGGTGTCGCTAGGGGAAAAATAAATCAATAAAATTAGTTTAATAACTAAAGTGTTTAGTGAATTGCTAAAATATATAAACAAGAAAATCGACGTTTTCCCATCAGAACATCGTTGAAATTTATATAATGAAATTTGATGGGAAAGACTTTTGATACAAGCTTTATAATGATAGAACTACCTTATAATATTTGCGGGAATCGAAGCTTAAAATTTCATGCAGATTCCTAGTTCTTCGGCGTTTTTATTTTCAGAAAAATAAAAAGCGGTAATCCTCAAATTCAGGATTTCCGCTTTTTTATTTACCGCAAATCTGAATGTTTCCTCACCCCCTTATGGTAAAATAGCCTTATTGACTTACACGAACAGGAGGCGATCCTATGGGGTTGCAGTTTATTTTAGGCAAGGAATCGGCGGATAAGAAGCAGGCGATCTACGGGCGGATTTCGCGGATCATGACGGAGGAGCCGGATGCGGATATATTTGTGCTGGTGCCGGAGCATGCGAAGTTCGAAGCGGAGATGTCGATCCTGGATAATTTGTGGGATTTGGGCGATTTCAAGGGGCAGGACATGATCGGCTCGATGAATCTGCAGACGTTCAGTTTCAGCCGGCTGGCGTGGTATCTGCTGAAGAAGTCGCCGATTTTCCAGCGGCAGCAATTGACCGAAGCCGGCTTGAGCATGCTGGTGCGGAAAATCCTTTTGGAGAAGGAGCAGGATCTGATCCTTTTCCGGAGAGAGGCCAACAAGGAAGGCTTCATTCAGCAACTGACGGATTTGTTTTTGGAGCTGCGCAGCGGCCGGATCGAAGAGGGCGACCTGCTGGAGATGCTTTCGAAGCAGGAAGACTCTTCCAACGGCACGGATTTCCAGCTCAAACTGGAGGAATTGACGACTCTTTACCATGCTTTCAATGAAGCGCTGCTGGACAAATACCTCGAAAAGGAAGTCATCCTCGAGGCGCTGGCCGGCGTCATCGAATCGCTGGATATGCAGCATACTTATATTTTCATCGACGGCTTTTACCGCTTCACCGCCCGCGAACTGCAGATCGTCACGACGCTGCTGCGTTCGGCGAAGCAGGTGACGATCACATTGGCGTTGGATAAGGCCTACGTCAGCGAAGCGCCGGCTATGCACCAGCTGTTCTACACGGCCGGTTCGACTTACCACATGCTGTATCATTTGGCGCGCGGCATGGGTGTGCCAGTCATGAAGGACCACTGGATCGCCAAAGACACGGACGGCTACTGCGACGGCATCCTCCGGCTGGAAGAATACTGGATCGCATCCTCTGAAGTGAACGGGAACAAGTTGCAGGATTCGTTCGCCTTGACGGAGGAACAACGCGCATCCATCCAGATCTGGGGCTGCGAAACGAAACAGGCGGAAGTTTTTCATGTTGCGAACCACATCAAAAAACTGGTCGCCGAAGAAAACTACCGCTACAAGGACATCCTGATCCTGGCGCGGACGGTCGAGGAGTACGAGACGATCGTGAAGCCAATCTTCGACCAGACCGGGATGGATGTCTTCTACGATAAGGCCGATGCCATGAAACACCACCCGTTCATGGATTTCATCGACGCCCTGTTCCGCATCCGCCGCCATCATTGGCGCTACCCGGACATCATGCGCCTCTTGCGCACGGAACTGGTGACGCCGGTGACGCACGAAAAGGCGGAGGACTTGCAGGCGACGCTGGCTGCGGTGCTGCAGTTCCGCGAAAAGGTCGATGTGACGGAAAACGTCATGCTGGCCTACGGGTTTGAAGGCAACCGCTGGATCACGAAGGAGGACTGGTATTTTGCCCGCTTCAAGGATGAGGACGGCAACGACCAGCAAAGCCCGGAAGACAAGCTGATCTGGGAAAACGCCAACGATGTCCGCAACTTTCTGAAGGATCTGTTGCTGCCTTTCCACCAGAAGATGGCGAAGGCCAAAACCGGCCGAGAAGCCGCAACCTTGCTGTACAATTTCCTTGTTGCGGCCAAGGTCGACAGACAGATGATTTTCTGGCGGGACTTGTCCTTGGAACAGGAAAAGCTGACGGAGGCACGCCAGCAGGAGCAGATCTGGAAAGTCTTCCTGAACCTTTTGGATGAATACGTCGAACTGCTGGGGGACAGTCCTTTCAATGCGGCGGCTTTCCATGAGATCCTGATGACCGGCTTCCAGAATGCGACCTTCAGCCTGGTACCGCCGAGCATCGACCAGGTCGTCTTCTCGAGCATCGAGGGGGCGCGCTTCGAGCCGTCCAAGGTGGTCTTTTTGATGGGGATGACCCAGGACCATCTGCCGGCCCAGAAAGAGAGCAAATCGCTGTTGACGCAGGAGGACCGCGAAAAAATCAGCGGTTCGCTGAATGATAACAGTAATAATAGTAATAATGAAGAAAAATATCTGCACCCGACGACCGCCGAATCGATGGCCGCCGAACCGTACGTCGCCTATCAGGCTTTCCTTTCGGGTACGGACAAGCTCATCTTCAGCTATCCGATGAGTTCGGAGGACAGCAAAAAGTCGCCGAAGCTTTCGCCTTACGTTGCGCGCATCGCCGCCGCCCTGGACATCCCGGTCGTGGTGAAGCCGCAGGACATCGCCGACGCGGAAGACACAACCGCCTTTTTGGGCACGAAGGAACAGAACATCAGCCAGCTTGTCCACCTTTTGCGCCAACAACGGACGACGAAGGAGCCGATCCCGACTTTGTGGAAATACATCCTGGCCTACATCTCCAAGGTGCCGGACGCAAACCGGATCATGCGCCAGGTGTTCACCAGCCTCTGGCACAAGAACGTGCCGAGCAAGCTGACGGCGCCGGTCGCCGAAAAGCTTTACGGGAAAGAGCTCTATCTTTCGGTCTCACAGCTGGAACGCTATTTCGAAGATCCTTACAGCCATTTCCTGCAATACGGCTTGAAGCTGAAGGAAAGGGCCAAATACGAGCTGTCTCCGGCTGGGACAGGCGAATTTTTCCATGAAGCACTGGAACTCATCGTCAACCAGCTGAAGAGCCGTTTGATCGATACCGACAACCTGAGCGAAGAGACGGTGCAGCACATCGCCGATGCGGTGCTGCAGGACCTCTACGGCAAAGAGAAATACACGATCCTGTCCACTTCCAACCGGATGGGCTTCATCCGCGAGCAATTGGGCGAAACGATCCAGAAGATGGCTTGGGTCATCAATCAGCACGGCAGGCGGACGGCGCTCCGGAACATCCGGACCGAAGCGGTGTTCGGCCAGATGCGCGACGCGGCCATGCTGGACGGGCTGCATATGCCGCTGAACAACGGCGGCACGCTGCACATCCGCGGCAAGATCGACCGCATCGACCTGGTCAACAGCGGCAGCGAGAACTATCTGACCATCCTCGACTACAAATCGAGTGCGCACAGTTTCAATTTCTCCGACGCCTACTACGGCTTGGCGATGCAGATGATCACCTATCTGGATGTGGCGCTCCTGAATGCGGACAAACTGCTGGCCGGGAAAACCTTGCCGGCCGGCGCCTTCTATCTGCACATCAAGAATCCGTTCATCAAGCAGAACAACTTCCTGACGCTCGAGGAATACCAGCAGACGATCATTTCCGACTACAAACTGAAGGGGCTGCTGCTGAACGACCCGGCTGTACTCGATACAATCGATCCGGCTGTGGAAAGCGGCCAGTCATCGCAAGTGTTCCCTTTCAACAAGCTGAAGGGCGGTAATCTCGGCAAGAAGAACGAATTGATTTCCTTGGATGATTTCCAACGGCTGATCAACAAAAACCGGGCCAACATGGTCGAAGCCGGCGAGAAAATCCTCTCCGGCGACCTGAAGCTTGATCCGATCAAGGACCGGCCGTATACGCCATCCGTCAGCGGGCCTTACCGCGCAATTTCGCAGTTCGACAATACGCTGCCGGAGAACCGTTACCGGAAGTACGTCAAGCTGTCGAAGGAGGACGTGCTTGCGAAGATCAAGGAAGAAATGCAGGATGGACAGGAAGATATCAATCAGGAAGGGGATGAAGCATGATGACTGGCATTCCGGCACGCACACCCAATGAAAAATTCACGGAAACGCAATGGCAAGCCATCTACCAGACCGGCGACAATATCCTCGTTTCCGCATCGGCGGGATCAGGCAAAACAACCGTCCTGATTCAGCGGATCATCGAAAAAGTGAAGGGCGGAACGAACGTAGACGAGTTGTTGGTCGTAACCTTCACCGAATCCGCCGCCAAGGAGATGAAGGAGCGGATGACGAGCGCCATCCAGACCGCCATCAACGAAGCCCAGTCTCAGGAACAGTACCTGCATCTGATCAAACAGCTTTCCTTGATGCCGCAAGCGAACATCTCGACGATCCACGCCTTCTGTCTGAAGGTCATCCAGCGCTATTTCTATCTGATCGATCTGGATCCGGTCTTCCGTCTGTTGGCGGACACGATCGAAGTCGAGCTGCTGAAGGAGGACGTCTGGGAGGAACTCAAAGAGACGCTCTACGGCGAACCGGACACCTTCTTCAAGAATTTGGCCAAGGCTTATTCGAAGGACCGCAGCGATGACGACCTGATGAAGCTGGTCTTCTCGCTCTACGAGTTTTCGCGCGCCAATCCGAATCCTTACCACTGGCTGGATTCCTTGCCGACGCTGTACAACACCGAAGACGGCCTTGTGAACAGCCTGCTCTATCAGGAACTGCTGAAGCCGCAGATGCTGAGCCTGACCGAAGGCATCCGCTACGACGCGGAACAGGCCCTGCATTTGGCCGGCGATGATGTGGAGACGGCGGCACAGCGGGAATTGCTGGAAACCGAAAAGGGCTACGCCGAGCAACTACTGGAAGCAATCGAGCAGGACGACTACGAAAAAGGCTACCGCATCGTGACGGAACAGCTGAACTTCGCGCGCTGGACGAGTGCAAAGAAAGCCGATGACGATGAGCTGAAGGAGCGCAAAGGCCAATTGAAGGCGATGCGCGACAAATACAAGGATGATTTCGGCGACTTGACGAAGCAATACTTCAACCGCCCGCTCGCGGAACAAGAACAAGTGCTGAACGGCATTTTCCCGTATGCCGAGGAAATGGCGCGCGTGACGAAGCGCTTCTCGGAAGCGTATTGGGAACGCAAATTGGCGGACAATGTGCTGGACTTTAACGACCTGGAGCACCTGACGCTGCAGATTTTGGCGCCTATCGTTGACGGGGAACGCAAACTGAGCGACGCCGGGGCCTATTACCGCAGCAAATTCCAGGAAGTCCTGATCGACGAGTACCAGGACGTGAACCAACTGCAGGAAAGCATTCTCTACTGGGTCACCCGGCACCAGCCGGAAACCGAGAACCTGTTCATGGTGGGCGACGTCAAACAATCGATCTATGCGTTCCGTTTGGCAGACCCGAGCCTGTTCCTGCGCAAATACGCGGCCTTCGCCGACAGGAACGGCGGGGAACGGATCATTCTGGCGGAAAACTTCCGTTCACGCGCAGAAGTCATCGGTTTCACGAATTTCATCTTCGAACAGCTGATGGACGAGCAGGTGGGGCAAATGGCCTACGACGAAGCCGCCAAACTGCAGGCCGGAAACAAATCCTTCCCGGAAAGCGAACGCAACCAGACGGAGCTCTTGATCTACCTGTCGGAAACCGCCGACAATAATGAAGAAGCAGCTATGACACCGGAGAACGATCTTGAAGCCGACATGACCATCGACGACAAGACCGCCGGCGAAGTGACGATGGTGGCGCAGAAGATCAAAGCTTTGATCGACGAACACTATCCGATCTACGACAAAAAAACGAAGACCGAAAGGCCGCTGTCCTTCCGCGATATCGTGCTGCTGACGCCGACGAAGAAGAACAACCTGGTCATCCTGGAGATCTTCAAGGACTTCCAGATACCGGTCATCCTGAACGACACGGAAAGCTATTTTCAGCGGACCGAAGTCTCGATCATCCTCTCCTTGCTGAAGGTGATCGACAATCCGCGCCAAGATATCCCGCTTGCGGCCGTCTTGCGTTCGCCGATCGTCGGTTTGGACGAGAAGCAGTTGGCGCTGATCCGCATCCAGCACAAAAACGGCGATTTCTACGATGCGGTGCAGCATTTCCTGAAAAGCTACGCTGCCAGCGCACTGGAGCAGAGCGGCGAGCTCAAGGAGATCTCCGGCAAGCTTGCGCACTTCCTCGGGCAGCTGAATGAATGGCGCAGCCTCGCCAGACGGAGCAGCCTGGTCAGTTTGATTTGGACGATATACAACGACACCCATTTCCTGGACTATGTCGGAGGATTGGTCGCCGGCAAACAGCGGACGGCCAACCTGCATGCCCTGTACGAACGGGCCAAAAAGTACGAGGAAACGAACTACAAAGGCCTGTTCCAGTTCATTCGCTTCATCGAGAAGATCCAGCAGCGCGACAAGGATTTGGCCGAGCCGACTTCCTTCAGCGACGACGAGGATGCGGTGCGGGTGATGACCATCCACGCCAGCAAAGGCTTGGAATTCCCGGTCGTCTTCCTGATGGACTTGTCGAAACGCTTCAACCTGAGCGACACCCAGAGCAAATACATCTTCTCCGAGACGCACGGATTGGGGACGGATTATTTCGATGTCGCGCAGCGGGTGCAGTACCCGTCCTTGGCGCGCCAGGCATTGGCGATCGAGAAGAAGAAGAAACTCCTTGCCGAAGAGATGCGCAAATTGTACGTGGCCTTGACGCGGGCGGAGCAGAAGCTCTTCCTGATCGGATCCTACAAATCCGAGGAGAAAATGTGGGCCGATTGGCAAGTGGCGGACGGAACGAGCGGGAAACTGCTGCCTGACTACCTGCGCCTGCAGTCGTCGACGCTGATGAAGTGGCTGGGCATGTCGCTCTATCGCCACCAGGATGCCGAAAACGATTATTTCGCCCGCGAATACCGCGGGGAGTTGACGCAGTACCCGGTCCGTTTCAGCATCAGCACTTTCCGCGAGGAGGACCTGCTGTCGTATATTCCGGTGGCGTTGGAGGAAATCAACGAATCGGGATGGAAGGACGAAATCGAGAAGCTCGCCAACGGCAAAATCGAGGCGCACGAGCATTCGCTTGCGGAGGATATGCGCTTGGCGGTTGCGCTGATGGAGGCGGAATACCCGCACCAGGCGGCAACGACGACGACCAGCTACCAGTCCGTTTCGGAAATCAAGCGTTTGTTCGAGGATCCGGATGAGACGCATATGCTGAAATTGGATTTGGCCGATACGAAACGCGTGTCGCGTTATGTCGAACCCGATTTCCCTAGGCCAAGGTTCATGCAGGAAACGGTGACGCCGACAAGCGCCGAAATCGGTACGGCAACGCATTTTGTGATGCAGTCGGTGGATTTGTCGTTGGACATCACGGAAGCCTACATCGCGCAACTGTTGGCCGAATTGACGGAGGATGGACTGCTGGAGGAAGCCGTAGCCAAGAAAATCGATGCGGAACAGATCGCGCAGTTCTTCGAAACCGATCTGGGGCAGGAAATCCAGGCGAACGCGGACAAAGTGAAACGGGAAATGCCGTTTTCGCTGCTGATCCCAGCCGGCCGCATTTTCGAGGAGATCCGGGAAGAGGACGGCGACAACCTGCTGATCCACGGTATCATCGACGGCTTCATCGAATACGACGATTACATCGTCCTCTATGACTTCAAGACCGATTTCGTCGGCGACCGTGCGCCGGTTTTGCCGGAGAACATCGTCGAGAAGTACAAAGGCCAGATGAATCTGTACAAAAAAGGGCTCGAGACGATCCGCCACAAGCCTGTAAGCGCGGCGTATCTTGCGCTGTTGTCGAACCATACGAATGTAAAAATACAATGAAAGAAGATGCACCAGCCTTGGCCAAAGCCAAAGTTGGTGCATCTTCTTTTCTTTTTAGTGCTTCTTATTCGGTCGCATGTGTGAAATTTCACCTTGTAAATAATTAATTTTAAAGTATAATACGAGATGTAGTTTAGGTGTACCTAAAAATATTTTGGGGCAGGGCATCATACAGTAAAGATTAGCTTATCGCTATTATTATGGCATTACATAGAAACGAGCACATGCTATTAAAAAGGAATAACCTAAAAAGGAAGAGTGATTTGTGATGGAATTATCTAAACTAGTCAGAAGTGAACCCGCAGTCGTGACGGAAGTTTCTCATCCGGATCCGAAAATGCAGCAACGCCTAATGGATTTGGGTTTTTACCCAGGCGGGGCAGTCAAATTGGTGCTGCTCAGTCCCAAGCAGGATCCCAAAGCTTACGAAGTACGTGGGACAGTAATCGCAATCCGGGATGAAGATGCAAAATATATACAGGTAAAAGTGGAGGAGGGCTAATATGGCGGATGCATTCGTACTGCAAAATGAAAAAAATGGTCACGTCATCACCTTAGCAGGAAATCCGAACGTTGGGAAAAGTACGGTTTTTAATCAGTTGACTGGTTTAAAGCAACATACAGGTAATTGGCCCGGGAAAACAGTAGGTTTAGCGGAAGGCATAACGGAAACTAAAGGCAAATATTATTGCTTGGTGGATTTGCCCGGAACCTATTCGCTTTCGTCCAATTCCGAAGAAGAGGAAGTAGCGCAAGCATTCATTCAATCGGACCTATCCGAAGCGACTATTTGTGTGTGTGATGCAACATCATTGGAACGCAGTTTAAACTTAGTCCTACAAATTATGCAAATTACCGATAAAGTAGTGGTTTGTGTCAACTTGATCGATGAGGCACGGAAAAAAGGCATAGTCGTTGATATTGAAAAACTGCAATCTTTGCTGGGAGTGCCAGTAATTGCCACCGCAGCGCGTCAAACCGAAGGGCTGGATGATTTAATGGCCACTTTAGCGAAAGTCGTGGCTGGGGAAGTTAAAATGAATCCTTATATGAAAGAGGCTTTAGTCAGTTTAGAAGGCAATCAGGAGGAAAATACGAAAGCCTTGTTGGATCGCGCTACCGTTATCGCTAATGATGTCGTGGAATTCACTGATGAAGATTACAATCGCGGTGACCGCAAACTAGATCAGATCCTGACGCAAAGAATGACCGGACTTCCGATTATGATTCTGTTATTGATCATCATTTTCTGGTTAACAATCCAAGGAGCCAATGTGCCCTCAAACGCTATAGCCAATTTGTTTTCCGTGATTGGTGGTTATCTGAACCAATTCGCTTCTTACATTCAAATGCCTGAATGGTTGCGAGGTGCTTTGATTGATGGCATTTATAATGTACTTTCAACGGTCATCTCGGTTATGCTACCGCCAATGGCAATTTTTTTTCCATTATTTACGTTGTTGGAAGATTTTGGGTATCTGCCGCGTGTAGCTTTTAACTTGGATAAAAATTTTGCAAAAGCAGGGGCTTGCGGGAAACAAGCGCTGACCATGTGTATGGGTTTTGGTTGCAATGCGGCAGGCGTGGTAGGGACACGGATCATCAACTCGCCTAGAGAAAAATTGATTGCGATCGTTACGAATAATTTTGTTCCCTGCAACGGGCGTTTTCCGATCTTGATTTCAATCATCACCATGTTTTTTGTCGGAAGTTCCGTCAGTTTGGGGAATGGTTTACTTTCTGCTATTTTCTTGGCGGCCACCGTCATTTTGGGAGTATTAACCACTTTTTGGATTTCGCAATTGCTCTCTAAGACAATTTTAAAAGGTGTCCCTTCCTCATTCACGTTGGAATTACCACCTTATCGCAAGCCGCAAATCGGCTCGGTAATCGTTCGCTCTATTTTTGACAGAACCTTATTTGTTTTGTGGCGTGCAATCATAGTAGCAGCGCCAGCTGGGTTAGTTATTTGGATGATGGCCAATATCATGATTGGTGACAGCAGCATATTAAGTTTGGTAACAAATGTGATTGATCCATTTGCCCGTTTAATGGGCCTGGATGGAACCATCTTGATGGCCTTCATTCTGGGATTCCCTGCGAATGAAATTGTCATTCCGATTATGGTGATGGGGTACTTGAGCAAATCAACGCTCTTTGAATTTGATTCATTAGATCAGTTCAAGCAACTTCTTTTAGATAATGGTTGGACGTGGTTGACGGCAGCGAACACGATTCTGTTCACAATTTATCATTGGCCCTGTTCCACAACCTTATTCACGATCTATCAAGAAACGAAAAGCAGTAAATGGACTTGGATATCCTTCTTAGTGCCCACTGTGATGGGGATTGGAACGTTAATGCTGACTACCTTCTTGGCTCATCTATTCCATTTGGTATAAAACGCTGTTCTCAAAGAAGTTTCCCATATGAATTAAGATAAACAGAAGAGGCTGTATCAGCACCAGATTTGTAACCCTGGTTTTGATACAGCCTCTTTATTTACTTATTCTACTACGAGCTGACTATTGGCTTGGATGTTACCAAGAATTGTCCGGGAAATCGGTCCAACCACCAATAATTGCAAAGGCAAAGCGACAATAACATTCATTCTCCAAGCTTCGCTATAGGCTGCCCATAAATCATCCGGGATGCCGCCTTCCATAAGAACACCGAATAAGGACATGCAAGTAACCATCCCTAGGACCATCAAACTGGAGATTGTCAAAATCAACTGCAACTTGCTTCCTTTATTGATGGGCAGTTGGAAAGCAATTTTCTTTGCGATCACTCCTACAACGAATACGTCCAAAATAAAGGCAACAACAAAACCTGGTACTAAGCCTACCGCAAGTGGTATAAGAGCTAATTTGTCATGTAACAGCAGATTGTACATACTCATTCCTAACACCATCATAAAGCACATTATCGTCGTAAAAATAATTCCTTCTTTTTTGTTTGTGGGCATATAAACACTCCTTCTATTTTTGTGCAACGTCAACCATGGTATCACAAAAATTGGATGTGTGTAAGAAGTATTTTCAGAATTAAATTAATTATTTTGCAATTCATTATATCGCTATTTTGTAAGGTGGATGCGAATTGTCGAATATGCTGACTACATTCGACAATTTCGGCTCGCTCAGGGGTCAAATTGTCGGATGTCTTCCAACATTCGATAATTTCGCCTTGCGTTGCAATAAAATTGTCGAATATCCTGCCTGCATCCGACAATTTAGGCCTTAGCTGAACCCAGGACGATACCGTCAACAGCAAAAAGTGCAACACCCTTGGTTTCCGTCAAGGGGTGCTGCACCTTTTGCTGTTATTTGTAGATGTCTTTCCGGTGGCCGATTTCCAGAATCAAAATAGTGATCGTATCATCATCTATGTCTGCAATCAGACGGTAGTCGCCGATCCGATAACGCCATTCACCGGAATGATTCGCGACAAGTCCTTTTCCGTGCTGTCTGGGATTCTCCGTATCCACCAGATTCTTTTTGATCCAAGAAAGGATGATTTGCGCTTGAAAGCGATCCATTTTCTTCAGTGTCTTTTGTGCATTGCTCTCAAACACCACTTTGTATGAAGCCATCAGAAATCTAATTCCTCCATCATTTCATCGAAAGAAAGAACTTGAGGGTTCTCTTTGTGTTGTTTCATGGCGGCGTGGTAGAGTTCCAGATCGATTTCGTCTTCGATTTTTTCCAATACTGCATTCCTGAAGAGTGCAGAAATCGTAATGTTTTTGGCTTTCGCATATTCTTTGATCAATTTTTCTTCTTCTTCATCCATGCGTAATGATATGGTGCTCATTATGACCACTCCCTTGTATGTACATTGTATTACAAATATGGCTGTGGTTCAAATGTTTTGATTGCAGAATAGTAGCGCGAGCGGTGGTGTAGCGTTTTGACAGCTGTTATTGAAAAGAGGCGGCTGTGGAACGGCACTTCTCGTAAGCTTCTTCTTTCGTTTCATTCGGGACTATAGCATCCTTGGTTTCCGTCAAGAGATACAATACTTTTTTCGATACCATGCTATGCGGTGGGGAGCGGCGAATTGTCGAATGTGCTGCTTACATTCGATAATTTCGTCTCGAACAGGGATCAAATTGTCGGATGTCTTCCAACATTCGACAATTTTGCCTTGCTTCGCAATAAAATTGTCGAATATACTGCCTGCATTCGATAATTTCGGCTTCAGCAGTACCCACCACCCAGGAAATCACCTTTTGAAAAAGAAGAGGCTGTGGAACGGCACTTTTCGTAAGTATCCGCTTTCGTTTTTTGCGGGACTATGGTATTTTTAGAATGATTAAGGAAAAGGAGGCATCCTAGATGAAACGAATCGACCGAATCTATGAGTATGTCAAAATCCGCTCACAGGAGTGGACAGAAGTTGCCTTTGAGCAAGAGAACGAAGGCGTGACGACTCAGGAAGTCGTGATGCAGTTCCAGATCAAACGGGCCAATGCAAGCAGCGACTTAAATGAGCTCGTGCGTCAGGGAAAGCTGATCAAATCCTCTGGAAGGCCGGTCAGATATGCGGACCATTCTTTGGAATTGCAGAATCCACCACATAATAAGCGGTACTCGAATAAGGAAAACCAACCCGAGCCAACAGCAATGCCAAGCAGCGGAACGCGCGTGCTTGCTTCTGGAAGTTCTCGTGTTCCTGCAGCTCAAAAAGGAAATAATGTGGGTATCCGTGAAAAAAATAAAGAGGTCTTTGCGAATGTAATCGGGTCAAATGACAGTATGCGGACGCAAGTTGATCAGGCGAAGGCGGCAATCCTCTATCCACCGAAGGGGTTAAGCTGCTTGATCACTGGACCGACAGGAAGCGGGAAAACCTTTTTTGCACATGCGATGTTTCGTTTCGCGCAAGAAAATCAAGTTGTTGCAGCTGATAAGGAGCTGGTTGTGTTCAATTGTGCTGACTATGCACACAATCCCGAATTATTGATGGCTCATTTGTTTGGGTATCGCAAGGGTGCTTTTACAGGAGCGACGGAAACGACGGACGGGTTGATTCAACGGGCGGATGGCGGCATGCTCTTTATGGACGAAGTGCACCGCCTGCCGCCTGAAGGCCAGGAAATGATTTTTTACCTTCTCGATCATGGCACCTATAATCGCTTAGGAGAAACCGATAAAGCCAATAAAGTCAATGTCCGTCTTGTTTGTGCAACGACGGAAGATCCCGCTTCGAGTCTGCTCCAGACTTTTGTGCGACGCATTCCGATCGTCATTAAATTGCCGCAGTTTTCGGAGCGTCCGGTTGTGGAGCAGGTGGATCTGTTGAAGCGTATGATCGCGATCGAAGCCAATCGCATCCAAAGAAGTATCCATGTGAAAGAGGATGCAGTAAAGGCTTTGATCGGCAGCGTGACCTACGGCAATGTCGGGCAGCTGAAATCGAATGTCCAGCTTGTTTGTGCGCGGGCCTTTTTGAACTATATGAATTCCAGTGAAATATCGATCACGCTGGACGAGCTTACACCGGAGATCCAAAACGGCCTGCTCAATCTGGCGAACAATCATCGCGAACGCTTGAATGAACTCACTCGGATACTGGAGCCCGTGTTGACAATGGTGCCGAATGAAGGAGCGCAAAGCACGTTGATAAGCGATTCCTATGAGCTTCCTTATAATTTATACGAAATTATTGGGAATAAAGCTGCGCTGCTGCGCGAAGAGGGGCTTGATCAGGAAGCCATCAACCATTTCATTACGACCGATATCAATGTCCATCTGAAGTCTTTTTATCGGGATACGGGTTTGACCTTTGACACGGAGAAAAAGCTTTCCGAAATCATTGATCAAAGAATTATTCGCTTCGCCAAAGAGATGTTTGCGTATGCGCAAGATCATTTGGATTATCACTTCCAACGGAATTTTATCTATGCGATGAGTCTTCATATCAGTTCGTTTTTAAAACGGATCCAATTAGGCGAAAGCAACCGGACGCTCCATGCAAGCATCAAAAATATGGTGGAAGATTATCCCCAGGAGTTTGCGGTCGCGCAATGGATGAAGCAGGAGTTGCAAAAAGAATACAGCATTAAAATCCCTGAGGTGGAGACTTATTACCTGACGTTGCTGCTCGTTTCATTAAAGCAAGACAAGGTCACAGGGCGAGTGGGTGTTGTGGTTGCAGCCCATGGCAGGAGTACAGCAACGAGCATGGCGGAGGTTGTGACGACATTGTTGGGGGTCGACAATATTCGCGCTGTGGATATGCCGCTTGAGATGAAGCCCCAAGTGGCACTCGAAAAAATTATTCATTGTGTCCAGGAAATCGATCGCGGGAGCGGCGTCATTTTGTTGGTCGATATGGGCTCGCTGACGACCTTTTCGGAAAAAATCACCGAAAAAACAGGCATCGAGGTCAAAACGATCGATATGGTCACGACCCCGATCGTTTTGGAGACGGTACGCAAGACGGATCTTGTTGAAACGACACTGGATGAAATTTATCGCTCGCTTCAATCTTTTCGTGGATATGCAGGCAGCAGTGAGACCACGAGAGAAGAGAACGGGCTCACTTTAATGCGCAAAAAGGCAATCATTGCGATCTGCGCTTCAGGTGAAGGAACAGCGCAAAAGATGAAAGAGCTCATCGACAGGCATTTAGAGAAATATTTTGATGTGGAAATCGAGGTACTGCCGATTTCCGTGATCGAGATGGATGAGCAGCTGGCAAACTTGCAACAGGAGTATGAAATCCTTGCAACAACAGGAATCGTCAAACCAAAAATCGATGCCGTCTACATTCCGATGGAACATTTTTTCAATGGAGATGCCGAAAAAGTATTGGACTATTTAGTGGAAGAGTCCGAATCCTATGATGATGGTGAGTTGACGTTGGAAAAGGCAAAGCAGGTATGCGTGGAATACATGACGGAAAGCTTTACTTTCTTGAATCCGCAAAAACTGATCGAACCCTTATGGAAGTTTAGTCGTTCCTTGTTGAAAAATGAAGAAAATTATTCCCAAGTAATCAATCTTTTGATGCACATCGCGGGCATGTTTGAGCGGTCTCTGCGCCAAGATACGTTGATTGCACCGCGAGAAGAATTGGAAATGGCTGAACAGACAGAAACATTTAAGCAGCTGGAACAGTCCTTAAATCTCATGAGCCGCACCTTTCAAATTGAAATGCCGAAAGATGAAGTATACTATCTGCAGCAATTGCTGGCCTATCAAGAGTAATGATACAGTGTTTCATACACTAATGGCGAACAAAGAGCGATACACTAAAACACTGTGTGTTTTAGTGTATTTTTTATGTGTTTTTCTCCAGTAAAATGAGCCATACACTAAGTTGGCACGCTTTTTGCTAATAGTTTAGTGTGTGGGAAATGGCCTACCAAGCTATTTATCCAAACAGTCACAAAATATATTCAATAGGAGGTATACAAATGGTAGGAATTATCCTAGCAAGTCACGGGAATTTCGCTGAAGGCATTCTGCAATCTGCTTCGATGATTTTCGGCGAACAAGAAAATGTCAAAGCAGTGACCTTGGCGCCTAGCGAAGGACCTGACGATGTCAAAGCAAAGATGCAAGAGGCCGTCGCATCCTTTGACAACCCAGAGGAAGTGTTGTTCTTAGTCGACTTATGGGGCGGTACACCGTTCAATCAAGCCAACAGTCTTTTTGAAGCACATAAAGACACATGGGCGATTATCGCCGGAATGAACCTTCCGATGGTCATCGAAGCGTATGCTGCACGTCTGAGCATGGACTCAGCACAAAAGATTGCTGCACAAATTCTTCCAGCAGCGAAGGATGGCGTAAGAGCGAAGCCAGAAAGTCTTGAGCCGAAGAAAATGGAAGCGGCTTCCGTGGTGCAACAACCAAAAGGCAGCCTTCCCGCAGGGACAGTCGTTGGCGATGGCAAAATCAAGTTATCTTTAGTTCGGTTGGATTCACGGTTGCTTCATGGACAAGTGGCAACAACGTGGGCGAAATCAGCAGGAACAAATCGGATCATTGTGGTTTCGGATGATGTCTCAAGAGACGAATTGCGTAAAAACCTCATCGTGCAAGCGGCTCCTCCAGGAGTCAAAGCCAATGTGATTCCAATCAAAAAAATGATTGAAATTGCCAAAGATCCTCGTTTTGGTAACACCCACGCCCTCTTGCTTTTTGAAAATGTGCAAGATGTCGTTCGGGTAATTGAAGGCGGCGTGAAGATTGAGGAATTGAATGTTGGGTCAATGGCTCACTCAGTCGGCAAAGTTGTGGTGAATAAGGTCTTGTCAATGGGGCCTGAAGATGTGAAAGCATTTGAAGCATTGAAAACAAAAGGTGTTAAATTTGATGTCCGGAAAGTTCCGAATGATTCATCGGAAAAAATGGATGCGTTGCTGAAAAAAGCTAAAGAAGAATTAGCAAAGGCATAACAAGAAAAGAGGAGGTATATTATGTCAGTCGTTTCTATTATTCTGGTTATCATCGTGGCATTCTTTGCCGGTATGGAAGGTATTTTGGATGAGTTCCAATTCCATCAACCGCTCGTTGCATGTACACTTATCGGCCTAGTCACAGGAAATCTTGAAGCTGGTATTATTCTTGGAGGATCATTACAGATGATCGCATTAGGTTGGGCAAACATCGGAGCCGCTGTAGCACCTGACGCAGCACTCGCTTCTGTTGCATCTGCAATTATTTTGGTTTTAGGTGGTCAAGGTGTAAATGGCGTATCTTCCGCTATTGCCATTGCGATCCCTCTGGCTGTAGCTGGATTGTTCTTGACGATGGTCGTTCGTACACTTGCTGTACCGATTGTTCATATGATGGACGCAGCTGCAGAAGAAGGAGATTATCGCAAGATTGAATGGCTTCAAATTGGAGCAATTGCCATGCAAGGTTTGCGGATTGCAATTCCTGCTGCTTTGCTTTTGTTCATCCCAGCAGACGCTGTCAAGGCTGGCTTGGAATCAATGCCGGTTTGGTTGACTGATGGAATGGCAATCGGTGGCGGCATGGTCGTAGCCGTTGGTTATGCAATGGTAATCAATATGATGGCCACCAAAGAAGTATGGCCATTCTTCGTCATTGGTTTCGTTGTTGCCGCTGTATCTCAATTGACGTTGATCGCATTAGGAGCCCTAGGTGTTGCAATGGCCTTGATCTACTTGAACCTTTCTAAAATGGGCGGTTCCGGTAATGGCGGTTCTGGTAATACTGGCGATCCACTTGATTCGATACTCAATGACTATTAGGAAAGGAGACTGCAAACATGGCACAAAATACGGTAGATAAAAAATTCGTATTAACTAAAAAAGATCGACTAGCGGTTGCTTGGCGTTCCACCTTCATTCAAGGATCATGGAACTATGAACGGATGCAAAACGGCGGCTGGGCTTTCGCAATGATTCCAGCAATCAAAAAACTTTATCCAGCAAAGGAAGATCGCGTCTTAGCATTGAAACGCCACTTGGAATTCTTCAATACACACCCATATGTGGCATCTCCGGTATTAGGAGTAACACTGGCTTTGGAAGAAGAACGTGCAAACGGAGCTCCAGTAGATGATGTTACTATCCAAGGTGTAAAGGTCGGAATGATGGGACCTCTTGCTGGTGTCGGTGATCCGGTATTCTGGTTTACAGTCCGTCCAATTCTGGGAGCTTTAGGTGCATCCTTGGCCTTAACAGGAAACATCTTAGGACCTATCTTATTCTTTGTTGCATGGAACGCTATCCGTTGGGGATTCATGTGGTATACCCAAGAATTCGGCTATAAGGCTGGATCAAAAATCACTGAGGATCTATCCGGTGGCATACTGCAAGATTTGACAAAAGGAGCGTCCATTCTTGGGATGTTCGTATTGGCAGCTTTGGTGCAACGTTGGGTATCCATCACGTTTGCTCCAACCGTTTCTTCAGTGAAGCTCTCAGAAGGTGCTTTTATCGATTGGGAAAACCTGCCAAGCGGCACTGCCGGTATCCAGCAAGCCCTGTCGCAGTATACGTCAGGCTTGTCGCTGACTGATACAAAAGTAACGACTTTGCAAAATAACTTGGATCAGTTGATCCCTGGCTTGGCAGCTTTGCTGTTGACATTGCTTTGCATGTGGTTGTTGAAGAAGAAAGTTTCTCCAATCGTGATCATTCTTGGACTGTTCGTTGTCGGTATCGGCGGACGTCTGATCGGATTGCTGTAGTCTTCAGATATCCGGAAAAATTGATTGTGAGGCTCAGGCAAATCTGCCTGAGCCTTACTTTTTCTTGTATAAAGCAAAGGGTATATATTATACTCAAACCAGACGAAAAGAGAGAGGAGCATATACAATGGTTGAATCCCTGAATGCAAAGGTTGATATGGTAGTGGATGGTACTTCTTATATGGGGTTAACAGACTATGGAAAAATTATGATTGGAGATCAAGCGTTTGAATTTTATCATCATCGCGATCCACGAAAGTTCATTCAAATTCCATGGGAAGAGGTTGATTATGTCCTTGCATCCGTGATGTTCAAAGGAAAATGGATTCCACGTTTTGCGCTTCAAACAAAGAAAGATGGTACATATACTTTTTCAGCAAAAAATCCCAAGGACGTGTTACGTGCGATCCGCATCTATGTAAGCCCAGATCATATGGTTCAATCATTGGGTTTCTTCGATGTTCTAAAGAATGCCTTCAAGCACATGTTCAAAAAGAAAGCATCCTGAATTGCGATGCGAAATCAAGGTGCATACGGTTGACGGTTGCTGGATGAGCGATTTAAGGAGGTTCTATAGTGGTAATGGATATTCGATTAGTACGAATCGATGATCGTCTGATTCATGGACAGGTGGCAACCGTGTGGACAAAGCTAAGCAAAGCAGAGCGGATTATTGTCATCAGTGATGAGGTGGCGCAGGATCATCTGCGTAAGACGCTCTTGCGTCAGGTCGCTCCACCAGGCGTAAAGGTCAATGTGATTCCAGTGGAAAAATTCATCGAAATTTACTTCGATGATGCGCATAACCAATTTCGGGCGATGCTCTTGTTTACGAATCCTATCGATGTCGCACGGATCGTGCAAAGGGGCGTTCAAATTGATGCTGTCAATATCGGCAGTATGAGCTATTCAGATGGTAAGAAGATGATCACAAACGCAGTTGCGGTGGATAAACGCGATATTCAGGCTTTTGAGTACTTGAACTTTAAGGGCATCCACTTGGATATTCGGAAGGTCGTCGCTGACAATAAACTAGATCTCATGCAAGTGCTGAAAAAAGAAGGATTGGTGTAAGCGCTAAATACTCAGCCGAATTTCCAGCAAGGATAAATTACATGAGGTGACAGAATGCTAAAAGAAGCATGTGTAGAAAATTTTACGAACGTCCCGGGAGTCATCAAGCGTGGGGTTAAACGGATCGAACTTTGTGACAACTTGGCAGTAGGGGGAACAACACCAAGTAGTGGCGTCATCAAAATGGCAACGGAGTATTGTTCCGACAAAGATGTATCCATTATCGTGATACTGCGGCCACGAGGCGGAGATTTTGTTTATTCTATTATGGAAAAAGTCATCATGATGCGAGATTTAGAAGAAATAATAGCCTTGCATTCCAATGGTATAGCGGTAGGAGCTTTAACCGCAGCCAAAGAATTGGATAAACCATTTTTGGAAGAAATCGCCAAGTTAGCCATCGATAATGGAATCGAACTTGCCTTCCATATGGCATTTGATGAAATACCGGAAGATAAGCAAAGAGACGCATTGTTATGGTTGGTAGAAATTGGTTTTACACGGATTTTGACGCATGGCGGTCCAACAAAAAACACGATTTTCGATAACGCAGCGCACATTGCCGAACTTGCGAAAATCAGTCCAGAGATGACGATCATGCCGGGTGGCGGCATTACGAAAGACAATCTCGCAGACCTTGAAAAAATTTTGGAATTCACCGAAGTGCACGGGACACGAATTGTGTAGGAATCTATATTACTGAATAGACCTTCTTTGATTATTTCAGCAGAAGCGCCGATAATGGCGCCAAAGAGACTGTATCAGAACCAGAACAGGTTTTTCTGGTTTTGATACAGTCTCTTTTTAGCTGGTAATTGCATTCATGCGCAGAGATACCCCGCCAAAACTCATTTGGCGGGGTAAAATGTCCAAGGGCAACACGAGATACCCCGTCAAAACCCATTTGACGGGGTAAAACGTCCGCGGAGAACCTGAGATTCCCCGCAAAAGCCAATTTGGCGGGGTATTCCACCAAACCGCAAATAAGGGGCTGCCTCATCGAGACAGCCCCTTCGTTAGACCATTTTTAATAAGTATAGTTATTCAGCGCGTTCCACAACAGGAACTCGTTGACGCCGGCATCGGCTAACGCCTGAACCTGCGCATCGACTTGCGCTTTGCCGTAGGTTTGATAGAACCCGGAACCCAGGTAGGAAGCGGTGAAGTCCTGCAGCCACGGTCGGCTGATAGGCGGTGTCTCAAGGGTTGCAAGCAACTCATTTTCGACCTTTATGTATTCGGCGACCAGTTCATACGGGTACAGATCCGGCTTGTAGATGCCGAAGTAATCGGTGCCCCAGTGGCTCGGATAGATCATCGAGGAGATGACATCGACATTCTCGGAAATCTGCGGGAAGTTCTGGCCGATGCCGGACGCTTCGACGACAGAGGCGGTATAGCCGAAGATATCAACGGATACGTCCACGCCGTATGGCATCAGTTTTTCTTTCGCATAAGCGGTGAAGTCGGTGATGGCCTGCACGCGTTTCTGGTCATCGGTCATTTCCAAGTCGGCATAGTCGCCCATGTCGTAATTTAAGTCATCGCCCCAAACTTCGAATCCTTCCGGGAAGCGGACATAGTCGAACTGGACTTCCTTGAATCCGACTTTAGCGGCTTCAATACCGACATTGACTGCGTAATCCCAAGTCTGCTTCAGGAACGGATTGATGAACGATTCGCCGTTGGAAGCGACCCAGACGGAGCCGTCGCTGTTTGTGAACGACATTTCCGGTTGCTCGTTGGCCAACAAGGTGTCCTTGAAGGTAACGATGCGGGCGATCGGATAGATCTGTTTCTCTTCCATCACGTCCATCAGCTCTTCGATATCCGGGATATACTCTTCCGTATTTTCCTGGATGTGGCTATCCTTCGAGTTGAAATCAGCCGTCACGACGCCCATGTCGTCCTTGATATCGATGACCATCGCGTTCAGATTGTTCGAATCGACGTACTCAATCAGTTTGTTGAATTTTTCTTCATAGCCGACCGAGTAGGCTGTCACGTAGATCCCTTTGACGCCGTCAGCCGGATAGGCGATTTCGACGCCGCTGTCGTAGAAAAATTTCTTCGGCAGTTCCTTGGCCGTAGGGGTCTTCAAAAGGGCACCTTGGCGCAGCGTCAGCGTACTTGTGGCTGTTGTTGATTCTGCAGTTGCGCTGTCGTTGGCCGCAGAGCTTTCGGTTTCACTGGCCAATGCAACTGTCGTACCAGACAGGAAAAACAATAAACTGGCTGCAGCGAGTGTCTGTTTAAAATAGGTCATCATTACATTTCCTCCCGTTCCGGCGATTCGATCACATTCGGATCCACGATTGTGATATCTTTTGCGCGCAGGCCATCGATGATGGCGCCGATTGCGTCGTTTGTCCATGGGCGATCATGCATCAGCAAGTTCGCGCCGTCTCCCAAGTATTTCGAGTTAACCATGACATCGGCTAAAGCAGTGCCTTCCATGAATTCCTCCACCCAGTCATAGCCGTAGGTCCAGTTCATGATCGTCATGCCTTCCGCTGAGGCGATTGCGATGGTGTCTTCGTTGTACTGTCCGTAAGGGGCACGCAGGAAGCGCGGACGCTCGCCGGTGATCTCTTCGATCAGGTCGTTCGTTGATTTGATTTCTTCCAATTGCTCATCATAGGTCAAGGATTGGAAATCGGGATGCGAATAAGAATGGTTCCCGATTTCGAAGCCCATATCATAGACGGTCTTGATGTCTTCGCGGGCCTGTTCGTTCGTAAGGAATTGTCCCATCACGAAGAAAATGGCATTTGCCTCTTTAGATTTCACGGTCTCGGCAATTTCCACGGTGTAGCTGTTCGGTTGCTGCGGCGCATCGTCGAAAGTCAACAAAGCGACTTGGGTGTTGCCGTCCTCAGCGATTGGTTGAACAGTGGAAATCTCCGGATTGATGCGGTATTCATAGCTGACAGGTTCAGCCTTCTTTTTTGTATCCTCAGCAGCGGAACTGTCCGAAGATGCGCTGACTGCTGTGGACGCCTCGGCAGAAGAGGACGCTTCCTCGCCGATTGCGGCGATGGCTGCTTCCAATTCAACCAATTGCGCATCCAAAGTCGTCAAATTCTCAGCGACGGGAGCAAGGTTGGTTTGGTTTGTTTCGGCGCTTAGGTTGATTGCTTCGATGCCCGCAAAGAACGTATCAAAAGTGGCATCATCTGCTCCGAAGCCGGTCAACAATTCTTCTTCTTTATCCAAGCTTTCTCGATAGGCAGCTAGGTAAGCCAATGAATTTTCGCTGAACAAATCCAGCGTTTCGCCGATCGCCTGCATCTGATCCAGCGGCAAGGTTTCTTCGTCGAATGCAACGAAGTCGGTTTTTGTCTCGGCCAAGCCTTCCAAAGCGCTTTCAATCGAATCAGCTAAAGTGCGGCGCTCTTCAAGATTGCTGAACACGGCTGCTGAGCCATCTTTGAAAGTTTTTAATTCTTCATCGCTGGCCAGCGATGCATCGAATGTTTCCTGTAACGCGGTCTCCAATTGTTGCAGCTCATTCAATTGGGAAACAATTTCGGTTTCCTCGGTTTTGATCTTGGTGATTGTCTCTGTCGTTTCTTTCACTTGATCTGCACAGGCTGACAATGCCAGTGCACCGGCAAAAACTAATGCAATCTTCTTACCTCTCAACATAAACAAGCTCCTTTATTACGTGATATATAACAATACAATCTTCATTATACCGAAAATGGCGATTATTTATCAAGGTAGATTGCGATATATGCAGAAAAATGTTAAAAATACATTAAAAAAAGAGTCGGACATTCCATGATTAATGAGCCTGCAAGCGGAAATGCCGGAATCAATGACTATACAATTTGAAAAATTAGTTTACAATAGATAGAGGCAAAAGATACGGAAAAACGTTAATTTCAGAATAAGTGAGGCTATCGGATGATTATCTATTATATATTGGCCATCTTGCTGTTGGTCCTGGACCAGTGGAGCAAACTTGCCATCGTAAATAATTTTGCATTGCACGAAGTAAAGGAAGTGTTACCGGGCATTTTGTCCCTGTTCTATATACAGAACGAGGGCGCTGCCTGGGGTATTTTTGAAGGAAGGATGTTCTTTTTCTTCATCATCACCGTTGTTGTCGTGGGCGCGATGGTCTATAATGCGCACAAGCAAGGATTCGACAAAAAAATCGTGGGCATCAGTTACGCTTTTCTTTTGAGCGGTGCGCTAGGCAATTTCATCGATCGGATGCGTTTGGGATACGTAGTGGATATGTTCCGCCTGGACTTCATCGATTTTCCGATTTTTAATGTGGCGGATGTCTGTTTGACGATAGGCGTCATCCTGATGACGATCTATATCCTTTTCATGGAAGAGGAAGAAGAAAAAATAAGTTCAAAAAATAAGCTAAAGTAAAGTGGGATTCAAATGACAGAAAAAATCGTTTTTAATATTGATGGTCAAACCGGCAGGATCGATAAGATCTTGGCGGATTTCATGACCGGCACGAGCCGTTCGCAAATTCAGGCCTGGGTCAAAGATGGCAATCTGATGGTGAACGACAAAGCCGTCAAATCGAATTATAAGGTCCAAGAAGGGGATCTGCTGGAATTGACGATTCCGGAACCAGAACAGATCAATGTCACGCCTGAGGACATTGCATTGGACGTCATCTACGAAGATGATGCGCTATTGGTCGTCAATAAGCCATCCGGGATGGTTGTTCATCCATCCAAAGGGCATCTTTCCGGCACCTTGGTCAACGGCTTGTTGTTTCACGTAAACGCGCTATCCGACGGCACGGCAAATATCCGTCCGGGAATCGTTCACCGCATCGATATGGATACATCCGGCTTGTTGGTCGTCGCGAAGACGAACGAAGCCCACCAGAAATTGGCGGAGCAGCTTGAGAACCACACGATGGAACGGGCCTACCTTGCTTTGGTCCATGGCGTTATCCCGCATGAAGACGGCACAATCGATGCGCCAATCGCCCGGATGTTGATCGACCGCAAAAAACGCACAGTTGCTGACGGCGGTAAAAAGGCAGTGACGCATTTTGATGTCATCGAGCGTTTCCGTGATTTCACTTTGCTGAAATTGCACCTTGAAACCGGCCGCACACACCAGATCCGTGTCCACATGAAATACATCGGCCATCCGGTGGCTGGAGATCCTATGTACGGACCGGCTGATACACTCAGCGGCCATGGCCAATATTTGCATGCGTCCACTTTGGGCTTCATCCACCCGACGACGGGCAAAGAAATGCGCTTTGAAGCACCTTTGCCTGATTTCTATAGCGAAAAACTGGCGGAACTGCGCAAAAACTGATTGACAGCAACGCCTCTATTCGTTATCATTACAGTAATATTGAAGGAACCTTTAAAATAGTCCAGAGAGGCTAAAAGGTGCATCACATTTTTTATAGCGTCACGTGACTGTACCCTTATGCCCACATGCATAAGGGTATTTTTTTTCATTTTGACGATGAAGGAGTAGTGGACATGGCAGAAGAAATCGAAATCATGGATGCCCAGACGATGAAACGCGCGCTGACCCGCATCACACATGAAATATTGGAAAAGAATGACGGCACCAAGAACTTGATTTTGGTGGGCATCAAGACGCGCGGCATTTACCTAGCTAAGCGCATCGCGGAACGGATCAAAGATTTTGAAGGCTTCGAGGTACCGGTAGGGGAATTGGACATCACGCTTTACCGTGACGATGTGCACCGCGATATGAATGAAAACCCGGTGCTGCACGAAACGAACATTCCGTTTTCGGTTGCCGGCAAGCATGTCGTGTTGGTGGATGATGTGTTGTTCACCGCACGTACGATCCGGGCCGGCATGGATGCGGTGATGGATCTGGGGAGAGCGAAACGGATCACGGTAGCGGTCCTGATCGACAGAGGGCACCGGGAACTGCCGATCAAGGCAGATTATGTCGGCAAGAACATTCCGACCTCCCAGGCGGAACAGATTTCCGTCCGTTTGGATGAAGTCGACGGCATCGAAAAAGTCACATTGATCAGAGCGTAAACAACAGGTCGGTGATTCTTTAACTGTGTCCAGTGAGACACAGAAGAATTTGCTTTGAAGCTTGCTCCATCGCATTTTTTGAGATCACCTTATTTTTTCAAAATTAAGGAGGAAAATAATTATGAGTCAAGCTATGATGACAGTCGTAAGTCAGACAGAAATCGCAAAAGATATCTTCGAATTGCGCCTGAAAGGTGCATTAGTGAATGAAATGGGAGCGCCGGATCAGTTTTTGCATATCCGTGTCCCAGGGGATGAACTGCTTTTGAGACGCCCAATCAGCATCGCTTCAATCGATGCCGAGAAGGAAGAATGCGTCATTATCTACCGTACCGAAGGAAAAGGCACCACTATCATCAGCAAACTTACAGCAGGAGACGAGTTGGACATCCTGGGGCCATTGGGCAACGGTTATCCGATCGATATGCTCGAAGAAGGCCAAAACGCTTTACTGATTGGTGGCGGCATCGGCGTTCCTCCGCTTTATGAATTGGCAAAACAATTGCATGCGAAAGGCATCAATGTTGTGAGCTGCTTCGGTTTCAAAAACAAAGAAGAAGTCTTTTATGAAGAAGAATTCGCAGCATTCGGCAAAGTGAACATTGCAACGGATGACGGCAGTTACGGCAAACAAGGCTTCGTGACGCAATACTTCACTGAACTGGATGGCTTCGTTCCGGATGCAGTCTTCGCTTGCGGTCCGAAAGGCTTGTTGGTGGCGGTAGCGAAGACATTCGACCCGAGCAAAACGTACCTTTCGCTGGAAGAACGCATGGCCTGCGGTATCGGAGCTTGCTACGGTTGCGTCTGCGACAAGAAAAACAGCACGTCAGCTTACGATAATTACAGAGTCTGTGTCGAAGGACCGGTCTTCAGAGCAGAGGAGATAGTATTATGAATCGATTAGCAGTCAGTTTACCCGGTTTGGAATTAAAAAACCCGATCATCCCTGCAAGCGGATGTTTCGGCTTCGGCGAGGATTACGGCAAGTTCTACGATTTGAGCTTGTTGGGCGCCATCATGACGAAAGCGACGACACTGGAGCCCCGCAGAGGCAATCCTACGCCGCGTTTGGCGGAAACGCCATCCGGCATGCTGAATGCCATCGGATTGCAGAATCCCGGCGTTGAGGTGGTTGTTGCACAGAAGCACACAGCGCTTGAAAAATACGATGTGCCTTTGATTTCCAACGTTGCCGGAAACACATTCGATGATTATTACCAAGTCTGCAAAGCCGTTTCACAATCACCGAATGTCAAAGCGATCGAATTGAACATTTCTTGCCCGAACGTCCACAAAGGCGGACTGCAGTTCGGTACCGACCCGGAGATGGCAGCTGCCGTAACGCGTGCGGCCAAAGAAGGCGCGACCGTTCCGGTTTACGTCAAACTGTCACCGAACGTCACGGATATCGTGGAGATTGCCAAAGCGGTTGAAGCTGCCGGCGCGGACGGCATTTCAATGATCAACACTTTGGTGGGCATGCGCATCGATCTGCACACGCGCAAACCGATCATCGCCAACAAAACAGGCGGCCTTTCCGGTCCTGCCATCAAACCGGTAGCGATCCGCATGATCTATCAAGTGGCACGCGCAGTCAATATTCCGATCATCGGGATGGGCGGCGTCTATACAGTGGATGATGTGCTGGAAATGTTCATGGCTGGAGCAAGCGCAGTCGGCGTCGGCATGGCGAACTTCACCGATCCGTTCGTTTGCCCGAAACTGATCGAACAGCTTCCGCAACGCATGGATGAACTGGGCATCAACAGCCTGCAGGAATTAATCAATGAAGTGAGAGAAGGCATCCTTAATGAACGATAAACCGATAATCGCGTTGGATTTTTCAACGAGTGAAGAAATAAAAGATTTCCTTCTGTTATTCAAAGATGAGTCGCTTTATGTAAAAGTGGGTATGGAACTGTATTACCAGCATGGAGCCGAAATCGTGAAATGGATCAAAAACTTGGGCCACGAAATCTTCCTGGATCTGAAACTGCATGACATCCCGAATACCGTCCATCGCGCCATGAAAGGCTTGGCAGCTTTGGATATCGATATGGTCAATGTCCATGCAGCAGGTGGTTCGGAAATGATGAAAGCCGCTAAAGAAGGTTTGATAGCCGGCACGCCGGCAGGGAGCGCTGTTCCGAAACTGATTGCAGTCACGCAATTGACATCCACTTCTGAAGAAGCGATGCAGTCCGAACAGTTGATCAAAGTCAGCCTGCAGGAAAGTGTCCTGCATTACGCTGACCTTACCTGCAAATCCGGACTTGACGGCGTCGTTTGTTCCGCATGGGAAGCGCGCATGATCAAGGACCACACGAATGAAGACTTCATCTGCTTGACGCCGGGTATCCGCCCGGCCGGCAGTGCAGTCGGAGACCAGAAGCGTGTCGCAACACCGGGCCGCGCAAGAGAAATCGGCTCAAGCTTCATCGTAGTCGGTCGTCCGATCACCCAAGCAGCGGATCCCGTTGCAGCTTATCACGAAATCAAGAACCAATGGAATGGAGCGGAATAAAATGACGATAGCAAAAGAAGTAGCAAAATCATTATTGGACATCAAAGCAGTGAGCCTGAGCCCGCAGGACCCTTTTACTTGGGCATCCGGTTTGAGAAGCCCGATCTATTGCGATAACCGCGTGACCATGAGCTTCCCTGCAGTACGTAAACAGATTGCGCAAGGTTTGGCTGATCTGATCAAAGAAAAATACCCGGATGCAGAAGTGATCGCCGGAACAGCGACTGCAGGCATTCCGCACGCAGCATGGATCGCCGATATTCTGGACTTGCCGATGGTCTACATCCGCAGCAAAGCCAAAGACCACGGAACAGGCCGCAAAATCGAAGGCAAAATCACCGAAGGCCAAAAAATGGTTGTAGTCGAAGATTTGATCTCCACAGGCGGCAGCGTTATCGAAGCTTCCAAAGCCGCTGAACTGGAAGGCGCAAACGTATTAGGTTGCGTCGCCATCTTCACTTATGAATTGGCTAAAGGAACAAAAAACTTCGCCGATGCCGGTTTAGCGATCGACACATTGTCCAACTACAGCACACTGTTGGAAGTTGCCCATGAAACGAATTACATCTCCGAAGCTGAGCTGGATTTGCTGAAAGACTGGAGCAAAGACCCGGAGAACTGGTTCAAAGGATAAGCTTAGTAGTAAAAACGCAATAAAGGGCTTCCTCGCGATGAGGAGGTCCTTTGTTGCGTTTATCGGACAAGTTCGAGATCGAATGTGTTCGGGTTGTCCGATTCTTCGTATTTATCGGACAAGCTCGGTATCGAATGCGTTCAGGTTGTCCGATTCTTCGCGTTTATCGGACAACCTCGATACGGTCAAGAAATGATTGTCGAGAAAAAGAAGGTACCGACTCGGTTGAAGAGAGTCGGTACCTTCTTTTTTCTTGCGGTATCAGTCCGCTTTTAACGATTTGATCAATTCCTTGTCGGGGGTCACATAGACCGTCTTCTGTCCTTCATAGATGACGAAGCCGGGTTTGGCTCCGTTCGGCTTCCGGATCTGCTTGACGGCCACATAATCGACGGGAACATTGGCCGAGTTCTGGAATTTGGAATAGTAGGCCGCAATGTTGGCAGCTTCCAGTATCGTTTCCTCGCTCGGGTGGTTGCTCTCAATGATGACGTGGGATCCGGGGATATTTTTGGCGTGCAGCCACGTATCCGTCTTTTTGGCGGTTTTCAAAGTCAATTGATCGTTTTGGAGATTGTTTTTACCGACCAGGATGCTCGTGCCATCAGTGGATCTGAAACGATGGGGTTTGCTTACTTTTTTCTTCTTGTGCTTCAGCGACTGCTTGCGCTTCAGGTAACCAGATTCGCTCAACTCATCCTTGATCTCCTCCAAGTCCTGCGGATCGGATAATTGGATCTGTGTTTCGATCGTTTCAAGGTATTCGTTTTCCGCATGCGTCTGCCTGATCTGTTCATTCACGTGGTTCACAGCTGTAGTCAGCTTCTGGTACTTCGAAAAGTACTTCTGGGCATTCTGTGAAGGCGTAAGGGAAGGGTTCAGTGTGATGGTGACAGGTTTTTCCTCGTCATAGAAATTGTTAAGCACGACTTCCTGTTGGCCTTTTCCGAACTGATGCAGATAGGCAGTCAAGAGTTCGCCTTTTATCCGGAAAACATCGGCCTTTTCGGTTTCCAGCAAAGTTTGATCGAGTTTCTGCAGCTTCAATTGATTTTTCTTACGTTCGGTACTGACGATCTGCAGCAAGTCGGAAGCGACTTGGTGGATGCGGTCGCGTGTTGCCTTTTCCGCATAGTAGGCGTCCAGCAGCTGGCTGAGGGTAGCGAATGACTGCTTCTCGCCGGTCAGACTTTCATAAGGGAAGGGCGTGAAATGCTGCTTCCTTTTGCCTTCATTCGTCAAGGTCGGCGTCACCGTCTCCAGCCGGTCTTTGAAAAGCTGGATGCCTGCCGTCACTGATTGATTTTCTCCACCGGCATAATGAGCGATTTCCTGCGCTGAATCACTCCCAAGCCCCTGGAAGGTTTGCTGTAAAGCGTTCCGCAAAGGGACTTCAGGATCGAATTGCGTAACGAGGTTTTCGATCTCGTCCGGTTCAAGCGCAAACAGATCCGACCGATCCTGATGAGGCGGCAGCTGATAAGCTACGCCTGGATGCAAGGGCCTGAAGCTGTTCTGGTAAAAAGGCACATGCTTCAAGCAATCGATGATGATTCTTGATTCTTTATCGATCAAAAAGATGTTGCTGTGACGACCCATCAATTCGACGATGAGCTCCAGTTGCTGTTGGTCGCCAAGTTCATCGAAGTTCCGGAAAGAGAAAATGACGATCCGGTCATTGCCTAATTGGCGAATGTCTTCGATGATCGCTCCTTCCAGTTTCTTGCGGAGCACCATGCAGAAATTTGGAGCTGAATCCGGATTGGACAAAGAATCCTCGATGACTTGCAGCCGCGCATATGAAGGATGCGCAGAAAGCAGGACTCGTTTATTTTTCCTGTTGGCGCGTACTGTTAAAATGATTTCGTGCTGAAAGGGTTGATGAACTTTTCCGATTCTTCCGTTTTCCAACTCCCGGTTCAGTTCACTTACCATCGCACGCGTAAAAATACCATCAAAAGACATAGATGTACCTCCTATAGGCATGTCTGAATATGCCTTAACATTATAACACAAATACCCGAACTGAAAAAACGGCCGTTCCGACCGAAAGGCAAGGGGATTTATTCGTTTTTTGGACATTGAAAATTCGGGAAGGGGTGGATGAAAACAAAATACTGTTAGTTTCCCAAGGAGACAATCAACATAGTGACATTTAATTTGATTTTTTTATTTTCTTGTAATTTAATAAACACCTTTGCATATTCTGTCCGATATTTCACGCAGAAATCGTAGGGGGCTGGTGAACAGAGTGTAAAAATAGTATGCTGAAATGCTTATACATAAGTATTGTAAGCATGTTTCCCTAGAATCCAATGTGAACTTTTCGGGAAGTTCGTTCCATTGATTTAAACGACTGGAAATTAATTCAGCACGGATTTCACAGGGGGAATTTCACGTAAAATAAATATGTTAATAATATTACATAAAAATGTTGCTTTTTAAACTGAGGTGACTTATACTAAGGAAGTAATCGAAACATGGAAGCGGTTGCAACTTTATTGTCGTCGTGTTTTGTTGAATGTCAGCACCACTGTGATTGGAGCCCATCATAATGGGGGCCTGCTGTTCATTCATAAGCACCAGCAGAAAGTCAGCAACTATACGTCATGGGGTGTTGCAGAAGAAAAGGATTGCGATATCCAAACTGAATCCATCGCGACAACTGAACTTTGGGCTTGTCGCATATTAAAAATCTCATTACTGTGTTGTGGTGAAGAGAAATAGCCTTGGGGGGATGGAGTACGTAATGGATGAATCAACAAGATTGCAAAGTATGGTGTTTTGCTCGATTTTTCATAAGCTTCATCAGCAAACTTATACTGCCATTATTCAATGCATATCCATCCTTTATTCAGCACCCTTCGATTACACGTACACGCGAAATAGGTGAAATCATTTCGAAAGCCAATTTGAACTTCCCCCGAAGTTTTTTTGGGTCAATCAAAAACAAAAAACATGATCACAGGGAAGGTTCCTGGATCATGTTTTTTGATTTGCGTACAGGGAACGGAAGGGAATATGAGAATACCTCATCTTTTTCTAATCCTACTCTTGACTTTATTTTTCCCATTGGTTACTATTAAATTATCAAGCATAAAGGAGCAATCAAGCATGTCAGCACATACACGCGTTTCCAAAGTGAATTTTTTCGATTGGCAAAGCCACGTGGAGTAGGTTGTTCTTTGTGACGTATTGATTGTCCGTAGATACAGCCTCAGATGAAACATCTGAACAGTATCTATGTGGATTACTAAAGATATTTAAGCCGCCACATAGACAATATCGGTCTGTGTGGCGTTTTCTGTATTCAGCCGCCATACTTGGTTCAGATGGCGGCTTTTTTTATCACTTTTTTACAGAATAAGAAGCAGAAAAATTGGAGGAATCAGAAATGAAAAAATTATTCAGAGCACGCGCAAGCATCTTGACCCTTATGGCAGCGACAGTATTGATGGCATGTGGCAATACGGATAGCAATAATTCGGACACCTCTTCGGACGGTTCCGCGGCAAGCTCCACCGACAGCATCAATCCGGATTTGCCGTACATCGGCATCATGCAATTGACGACCCACCCGGCACTCGATCAGATCGGGGAAGGCATCATCGACCAATTGGAAGAAGCCGGCTATGTGGACGGCGAAACGGCTACGATCGATTTCCAAAATGCGCAAGGCGACCAGTCAAATATGCAGTCGATAGCGGAGCGGTTCGTATCGAATGACGCGGATATCATGATCGGCATCGCTACCCCTGCAGCACAAGCTTTGGCGAATGCATCCAGCGATATTCCAATCATTTTGGGAGCCATCACGGATCCGGTAGCTGCCAGTCTTGTGGAGTCAATGGAAAAACCGGGCGGCAACATCACCGGCGTCAGCGATAAGACTCCTGCCCGCGATCAATTTATTTTGATTCAACAGCTGCTTCCTGAAGCCAAAACGATCGGTATCCTTTATTCATCCGCAGAGGACAATTCAATCAGCTCCGCTAAAGAGGCTGAGGAAATTGCCGCTTCATTAGGCTTGAAGACAGTCACGAAAACGGTCACTTCCACGAACGATATCGCGCAAGTCGCTGAAAGCCTTGCTTCTGAAGTGGATGCCATCTACGTACCGACAGACAATACCATCGCAAGCGGTTTAGCGACATTGATCCCGGTTGCGGATGCTTACAATATTCCTGTTTTCCCGGCTGTGGACACGATGGTTGAAGAAGGCGGATTAGCAACTATCGGTCTGAATCAATATGCATTGGGTACCCAGACTGGTGCTGTGGCAGCCGATATCCTGGCCGGAGCCGATCCCGCTACTTACCCAGTACAATACGCGACCGGTATTCAATTGGTCATCAATCAAGCGAAAGCGGACCAATTGGGCATCAAGATTCCCGATGATATCGCACAGAATGCCATCTTTGTAGGTGAAGGAGAGTAGATTTAATGAACATGATTATTTCCGCCGTCTCCCAAGGGTTGCTTTGGAGTATTCTGGCACTGGGTTTGTTTGTAAGTTTCCGTATTTTGGATTTGGCCGACATGACTACCGAGGGTGCGTTTCCCCTCGGTGCGGCTGTGGCTGTCCAAGCCATCACTTTAGGGGCCAATCCTTATATCGCTATTATATTTGCCATCATTGCCGGCAGTTCAGCCGGGCTGATCACTGGTTTTCTGATCACAAAACTGCAGATTCCCAGTCTTTTGGCAGGTATTCTGACGATGACCGGTCTCTATTCCATCAACTTGCGTGTAATGGGTAGAGCAAACATCAGTCTCTTGGGCAAGGATACGATTTTCACGGTTTTCAAAGATATGAACCTTCCCAGACATTTCGACACGATTACGGTGGGCTTGCTGGTAGTCGTCCTCATCATCGGACTCTACGTCGTCTTTTTCAAAACGGAATTCGGTCAAGCTATCATCGCAACGGGTGACAACGAAGCGATGGCCCGCTCATTGGGTATTTCCACGAACACGATGAAAATCGTCGGCTTGATGATTTCGAACGGGATTGTCGCTTTGGCGGGATCCATCATCGCCCAGGACAATGGCTACGCCGATATCAGCATGGGTATCGGAACAATCGTCATCGGTCTTGCTTCAATCATCATCGGCGAGGTATTGTTCACGAATGTCTCTTTCAAGATTCGGTTGGTTTGCCTGATGCTGGGTTCGGTCCTGTACCGTTTGATCATGGTAATGGTATTGGAAGCCGGCATGAACCCGAATGACTTTAAGTTGATTTCAGCTGTATTGTTGACCTTCTTCTTGGCGTTGCCGAAAATCAAGGAAACCTATTACATGTACTCATTGCGGAAGAAGGTGAAGAGAAATGACTAATCAGGAAGCGATGTTGACGATGTCACATGTCTCCAAAACGTTCTACCCTGGTTCGCCCAATCAGGTCAACGCACTGCAGGACGTCAATCTGACGGTCAGACAAGGCGATTTCATCACTTTGGTCGGAGGCAACGGAGCCGGCAAATCAACCTTGTTGAATGCCATTTCCGGAAACTTCTTGCCTGATACAGGCGACATCATCGTGAACGGACAAAATGTTACCTTCCTGAAAGAAGACAAACGTGCTCCTTACATCAGCCGGGTCTTCCAGGATCCAAAAATGGGGACCGCACCACGGATGACTGTGCAGGAAAATTTGTCTTTAGCATACCGCAGAGGTCAAAAACGGACACTGCGCTTCGGGACTTCGCATGAAGAAAAAGTATTCTTCAAAGAGGAATTGAAAAAATTGGGCTTAGGCCTGGAAAACCGGATGGACTCTGAAATCGGGCTGTTGTCGGGCGGACAGAGACAAGCCATCGCTTTACTGATGGCAACAATGAAACGGCCGGACATCCTGCTGTTGGATGAACATACGGCAGCCTTGGATCCGAAAACGGCTAAATTGGTCCTGGAATTGACGAATCAACAAGTCATCGATAACAACCTCACCAGCATCATGATCACCCATAACCTGCAGGATGCCATCCAGTACGGAAACCGCATGCTGGTGTTGCACCACGGCCAAATCATGAAGGATTATGACGCTGAAATGAAAAAATCATTGACGCCCGAAAAAATATTTGCTGAACTTCAGGAATTATCCATCCAAGACATCTTGGTCTGACAGAAAGGTAGTGATCTTTATGTGGCATCCGGGAGATGCGATCGGCTTCATCAGCTGTTCGAACGGATTGACGAATAATGATCGCTCGCTGGAAATGGTTTCGTCACTCAGCCGGAAACTCAAGGATGATTTTGGCCTTGAGACGGTAAGGAGTGAGGTCCTTTTCCTGAATAAAGAGACACAACAAACCGAGGCCCCTGCATCCCGTGCAGGGGCTTTGTTGTCCCTTTACTCCGACGCGAGCGTAAAAGCGATATTTGATTTGTCCGGCGGGGATTTGGCCAACGAAATATTGCCTTATCTCGATTTTGAAATCATCAAAAAGAATTCCAAACCCTACTTCGGCTACAGCGACAATACCGTGATCGTGAATGCTATCCAGGCAAAGACCGGCATCCAGAATGTCCTCTACAATCCCAAGGTGCTCGTGAGCCGGGAGGAAGCGTTCCAAACACAAGCCCTCCGTGATTTTGTCAGCCAAATCGAAGCAGACTGGACTGGAACTATCGAAATAGGCGGAAAACGCGCCTCCGAACAATCCGCGGCAGTTTTTACTGGCGGGAATCTGCGCTGCTTCCTGAAGCTTGCAGGGACCCCTTATTGGCCGAAATTGGAAAATAAAGTGTTGGTCCTCGAATCGGCAGGCGGCAGGTACGAAGCGATGTGCAGCGGGTTGGCGCAACTGGAACAATTGGGCGCGTTCGCAAAAATCAACGGTATGCTTATCGGGCAATTCACCCAGATCGAGTTGGACGGAAAAACGGCTGCTTTTCTGGCTGTGTGCCGCAATTACGCTTCGCGGTACGGGTTCCCGCTATGGGAAACGGACTTCATCGGACATGATGACCGTTCAAAGCCGGTGCGCATCGGCTAATGGCTGTTTTCATGTTTGATCGAGAAAAAACACAGCATCCGCTTAACCAGCATTGACAAAAGCGCCTGTGCGCGTTATTATTTTAGCAACAGAATGAATTTCCTTTAACGAGAGTCCAGAGAGACTACTAAGGAGCATATCAGGCGTACTGCGCCTTCATCATGACTTTATGCCCATTGTCTCTTTGACCATGGGCTTTTTTTCTGGAGATTTATCCTATCGCACAACTGAATAGCGAATGTGAGACTTTAAGGGGGTCCTGTGAGGCCCGCAAGGTCACTAGATGGCCGCTCTCTGTATCCAAATCCGGGAGCGGCTGGCCTAGAACCTGAAGAGCTTACAAATTCTTCGGGTTCTTTTTGCCTCCATTCACAAAAAAACTAATTGGAGGGCTTTAAAATGATGCAGACAACAAATCAGATCGCATTAAAAAACTTTGTAAGTGTCGAGGAACTCACGAATCTGGAAATCATGTCCCTGATCCTGCGTGCATCCGAATTCAAAAATGGCGTCCTACCGGACAGAAATTTGACTGCTGGAATCTACGCTTCGAACTTGTTTTTCGAGAACAGCACACGCACACACAAAAGTTTCGAAATGGCGGAACTCAAATTGGGGATGCAAGTCATCAGTTTTGACACTTCGACAAGCAGCGTCAGCAAAGGCGAATCACTGTATGACACAGTCCTGACCTTGTCGGCAATCGGTGTGGATGTGGTCATTATCCGCCACAGTGCAGAAGCCTACTATAAAGAGTTGATCGAAAGCCCGGGCGTTACCGCGTCCATCGTGAATGGCGGAGACGGCGCCGGCCAGCATCCGAGCCAGTGCTTGCTGGACTTGTTGACGATTTATGAAGAGTTCCATACTTTCAGCGGCGTAAAAGTGGCCATCTGCGGCGACTTGTCGCACTCACGCGTAGCCAAAACTAACATGCAGATGCTGCAGCGACTCGGAGCGACCGTCTATTTCACGGGTCCTAAAGAATGGTACGATCCCACTTTCGATCAATACGGCACGCACAAGGAAATCGATGACATCATCGGAGAAGTCGATGTCATGATGCTGCTCCGTGTCCAGACGGAACGCCATGGCGGAAAAGCAATGCGCTATACAAAAGCAGAGTATCTCGATCAATTCGGACTGACAGTTGCACGCGAAGCCCTTATGAAGGAATCAGCCATCATCATGCATCCCGCGCCTGTCAACCGCGACGTGGAATTGGCGGACAGCCTCGTGGAATGCCATCGCTCACGGATCGTGACACAGATGAAGAATGGCGTCTTTGCCAGAATGGCCATATTGGAAGCTATCCTGAACGGAAGAACAGCGAACCTATAATCATATAATCATAACAATTCACCAGTGGAGGGATAACATGTCAGTTTGGATAAAAAATGCGAAAATGTTGGGTCAAAAAGAGGAACTCATTCCTGTAGAGATATATGTGAAAGACGATAAAATTGCCGCAATCGGCCAGGATCTGCAAGGAACGGCTGAGGATGCGACAGTCATCGATGCCAAGGGCGGTCTGGTGACTCCAGGATTGGTCGACGTGCACGTGCATTTGCGTGAACCGGGTTTCACCTATAAAGAGACGATCGAAACAGGGACACAGGCAGCCGCCCGCGGAGGTTTCACGACAGTCTGCGCAATGCCGAACCTGAATCCGGTACCGGATACGGCTGATAAATTCGCTGCTATCCAACAGCTGATCAAAGACACAGCCATCATCAAAGTCAAACAGTACGCGCCCATCACCGAGAACTTGCGCAGTGACGTCCTGACCGATCAGAAGCAATTATTGGAAGCCGGCGCTTTCGCCTTCACCAACGACGGAGTGGGTGTCCAAACAGCCGGAACGATGTATTTGGCAATGAAGGAGTCCGCAAAGAATAACGTCGCTCTTGTTGCGCATACAGAAGACGACTCGCTGTTGTTCGGTGGCGTGATGCACAAAGGCACCCGTTCCGAAGAATTGGATCTGCCGGGCATCTTGAGCGTTACCGAATCGACCCAAATCGCCCGCGACGTGCTTTTGGCGGAAGCAACAGGCTGTCATTACCATGTCTGCCATGTTTCCACGAAAGAAAGCGTACGCGTCATCCGTGATGCCAAACGTGCTGGGATCCATGTCACTGCCGAAGTCGCTCCGCATCACTTGATTTTGGTGGATGGTTCCATCCCGTCGGATACCGCCATCTACAAAATGAACCCGCCTTTGCGCGGCGCTGAAGACCGCGCAGCCTTGATCGCAGGTTTGTTGGATGGCACAATCGACTGCATCGCAACCGATCATGCACCGCACGGCGAAGAAGAAAAACAAGGCGGTATGGTCGGCGCTCCATTCGGCATCGTCGGCATCGAGACGGCTTTCCAATTGATGTATTCCAACTTCGTCTTAGGCGGCGTCTTCACCTTGAAACAACTGGTTGATTGGATGACCGTCAAGCCAGCGGCATTGTTCGGTATGGAGTCAGGAACACTGGATATCGGCTCCCAAGCGGACATCGCCATCTTCGACTTGTCCAACGAATACGAAATCCGCAGCGAAGACTTCCTTTCCAAAGCGACAAATACGCCGTTCACCGGCTGGAAAGTCAAAGGTGAAACGCTTTATACACTAGTGGACGGAAAAGTCGTCTACTCAAAATAAATAGAAGCTCCGAAGTAAGCAACGAATTGCAATTCGTTGCTTCTTTCTTTATAATGACAAGGCAGAATAATGAATGGATAGGTGAAAAAATGACGAAACATTTAAAGAACATGTTATTGGTCATCGTGGCGGTAATCATAACCGCTATCGGAGCTAGCATAACAGTAAAAGCCAACGTCGGCGTGGGTGCCTACGAAGCCCTTAACATGAGCATCAACCAACTTTCCGGCATCAAAATCGGGACGCTGGCAATCATACTGAATATCATATGTGTAGTGATCCAATGGCTTTTGATGAAAAAAGATTTTTCGCTCAGACAATTGTTTCAGATTCCGGTCACATTGATCCTCGGACAAGTGATGAACCTGATGCTTTATACGGTATTTTCCGGCGTGACGATCGAACAGTATTGGGTGAAGATCGCGATGGTCATTTTAGGGGGCATCATAGCCGCCATTGGGGTCGGATCAATGATGGCCTTGAATTACATCAATATGCCTTTGGAGGGCGCTTGTATGGCCTTTAGTAACCGTTTTGGCTTCAACTTCGGGAAAGTGCGCCAAATGGTAGATGTGTTTCTGATTGTAGCCGCTTTGCTGATCACATTCTCCACTGGCACAGCCATTACCGTACGCGAAGGGACCATCATCAGCATGCTTTTCTTCCCGACGAGCATGAATTTCGTTTATGAAAAAATCAGATCCTTGGCCGCCGCGCAGGAACTATCCATCGATCTGGACTGATTCATTTCGTCGCAAACCACTAGATATGGTTTGTTTTTTGATCGATAATACTGTATGATGTATCCATAAGCTTTATCCGAATATAAGATTTTTATCGGATAATCAATGGAGGGAACCATCATGTCGAACAAGAATGTCACAGTATACACGAAACCAAATTGCATGCAATGCAATTTCACAAAGAAATTTTTGGATGATAACAGCATCCGTTATGAAATCAAAGATATCCAGGAATCCGAAGTGGCCTTGGCGGAAGTCAAAGAGTTGGGTTTCCAAGCTTTGCCGGTAGTCGTCTTTGATGGCGTGGAGCCGTTTTTCGGATTCCGGCCTGATTTGCTGGAACAACTGATCACAGCTTAATCGTGCACTACCCAAACAGCACCAGATTGTCCCTCAGTGGACTTCTGGTGCTGTTTTTTCAGCTAAAAATGGTGAATCATGTTAAAATAGAGGAAAGAACCAATAATTTTGCAGCTGGAAAGGAGATTTTCAATATGAAGAACTCGTTATATCATACGGAAGTCATCAATGATGAGGGATTGAATGGAACGGCTTATGTCAAGGATGGGGCATCTCTGCAGACATCAGATCCATTGAAGGATTCACCGGGTTTCAACCCGGAACAATTATTCGGCTTAGCTTGGTCGACTTGCTTGAATGCGACTATCGAGGCTTTGCTGAATGCAAGGGGAGCCGCGGCACGCAGCAAAGTGGAAGCGCATGTCGATTTCAGCAGGGAAGACGATCGCAAGGGCTTTTATTTCGATTTGAAGGCTTATGTTTCCGTAGAAGGCATGGAATTGGCGGACGTCGAGAAACTTGCGCAATCCGCTCACAATCGTTGTCCGGTTTCAAAGATCATCGGTGACTACAATCATGTGACCCTGGAAGTTGTCCCTTATACAGAATAAGCCCCTCAAGTCATCTATTCCAAGTAACGGCTCATCCGTATCACTTTGCTTCGGTCTGTTTTGTGATAAAATAGTGAAAAGCAGAAAAGGTGGCGTAGCATATGTTAAAAGACTTCGATTTTGACAAAAAGGACACGACATTATCCGGCACAAAAAGATCTGAACTCGGCAGCGAATTGGCCGCTTTGCAAAGGAAACTGGTCACCAGCGATTCATCCATGCTTATCATTGTCGATGGCTGGGAATCCTCTGGTAAGGGCCATATATTGAAAGATCTGACGAGGGAACTGGATCCGCGTTATTTTGAAGTAAACGTCTTCGATGACGCAATGGATGATAATGATAAGCATCCTTTTTTATGGCGCTTCGCGAGGGATTTACCCGGCAAAGGACGGATCGCTTTTTTTGATCGCAGTTTCTATTCTGAACTCATGAACGATTTGAAAGTGAAGGATGAACGTCTGGAACATCACCTCGGCTATATTAGTTTTCTGGAGCGGATGCTGATTGCCGACAACACAATTGTCCTGAAATTATTTCTGCACCACTCGGAAAACACGATGGAAAAACGGATTGAGAAACTAAAAGACGATCCGTACAGAGAATTTTTGATCACGAAAGACGATGAGAAACAACTCAAAAAGTACACTAAATATTTGAAACACTTCGACAAAATATTGGGAATGACCAATTTTGAGGCGTCACCCTGGCACGTGATTTCTTCAGAGGATCTGAAAGACGCTTCCCGAGAAGCGATAAGCATCGCGAGCAGCACTTTGAAGAGCCACCTTGAGCAAACCGAAAAGAAACCTCCGGTGCCGATCCGCTCCGGCTTGAAGGAAAAGCTATTGGCCAAAGTCGATCTGAAAGCTACCATAACGGAAGAAGAGTATGAGGCGCAGCTGGCGAAACTACAGGCAGAAGCGGGTGAATTGGTCTACGAAATGTGGCTGAAAAAGATCCCGTGTATCCTTGTATTCGAAGGGACGGATGCAGCCGGCAAGGGGGGTGCAATCAGCCGATTGACAAGGTTGATCGATCCCCGCAGTTATGATGTCGCTACGACAGCAGCACCTACGGAAAATGAGAGCCGTTATAACTATCTTTGGCGTTTCTATCAGACTTTCCCGGTAAAAGGAAAGATGACCATCTATGACAGAAGCTGGTACGGCCGCGTATTGGTGGAACGGGTGGAAGGTTTCACGCCAGAGCACCGCTGGGCCGCTGCTTACGAAGAAATCAATGAAATGGAACATAATTTGGTTCATGATGGCTTGTTGATCATCAAGTTCCTGATCGTGATAGACAAAGAGGAGCAAAAACAGCGCTTCAAAGACCGGGAAAATGATCCGGATAAGAATCACAAACTGACCGATGAAGATTGGCGGAACCACGAAAAATTCGAGCAATACGAAAAAGCAATGAACGAAATGGTCGCCAGAACGGACACGAAAGACGCTCCGTGGATTATTGTCGAAGGGACTCAGAAAGAATATGCCCGGATCAAGGTGTTGAAAGAATTCATCAGCCGGGCAAGAGCCTTCATCGATAGCCGCGAGGGCAACAAGCAAGGAAAATAGTCGAATGTAAGCGGGGCGTATAATTTGTTAACAAACAAGAAAGTAACCATCTATGTAACGGGCGGCATTGCAGTCTATAAAGCAGCCGATCTCGTCAGGAAATTCATCAAAGCGGGTGCCGAAGTTAAAGTTGCGATGACTGCTTCAGCCCAGGAATTCGTTACACCGTTGACTTTTCAGGTATTGAGCAAGCATGACGTCTACACAGACACCTTTGATGAAAAAGATGCGCAGTTCGTCAGCCATATCCATTTGGCTGACTGGACGGAGCTTGCCGTTGTAGCGCCAGCAACAGCAAACATCCTCGCCAAGATGGCGAACGGCATTGCCGATGATTTTGTGTCGACCGCGCTGTTGGCGACGACGGCTCCACGCCTGATCGTGCCTGCCATGAACCAGCATATGCTGGAGAATCCGGCTACTGTGCGGAATATGGAAGCTCTGAAAAGTTATGGCTATGAACTCATGGAGCCTGACACAGGCTTTTTGGCTGAAGGATACGAAGGGAAAGGGCGCATGCCTGAACCTGAAAAAATTGTAGAGGCAGCGCAGCTGGTCGTTCTGAATAACGCCAAAGAACTGCCTTTGAAAGGCAAAAAGGTGCTCATCACAGCAGGAGGAACAAAAGAGCGCATAGACCCGGTCAGATTCATCACCAATGATTCTTCCGGTAAAATGGGCTATAGTTTGGCGAAAGCTGCCCGTGACTTAGGCGCTGAAGTGACATTGGTCACCGCAACGAATCTGTTGCCGATTCCTTTTGGGGTCGAAGCAATATCCGTACAATCGTCCAAAGAAATGGAATCAGCAGTTTTAGATAAATTTCACAATGTCGATATGGTCATCATGGCAGCGGCTGTATCTGATTACAGACCCAAAACGCAAGCGACAATCAAAATCAAGAAAACGAACGAGGATTTGACTCTGGTTTTGGAGAAAACGACGGATATCTTAGCTGAACTCGGAAAAAGAAAAACGGGTCAATTTTTGATCGGTTTTGCGGCTGAAACGCATGAAGTCGAACATTATGCGATAGACAAGCTGAAACGCAAAAATGCGGACATGATCGTAGCAAATGACGTTTCAAAAGAATATGCAGGATTCAACAAAGATACAAACGAAGTGATCATTTACCAAGCGGATAAAGAACCGATCCAAATTTCGGTGCGTTCAAAAGATTTGATTGCGGAGGAAATATTATACGCAGCGATCGATTCGATGCATGATGAAGTTGGCACGGACTGAGTTATAAATAACAAAAAAATATCATAATGTAGCAAAATTGCGATAATACTGATTATTTCGCAATTTTGCTATTTTTACGTGGTGCTGTCAGGATGAATATGATTATTGCGGTTTCTTATAACTTTTATATTTAACTTTGTATAATATATATTATGTAAACTAGAATGTAGAATTTTCCCAGATACGATCTAATGCGGCCATAATCCCCCGTTTTTCACGTTTTTGTAGGTCCGAAATCGCCTCAGGTTATCTATTTATAATTATTGGCATCAAAGGCATTACTTTTCATGTTCATCCGTTGGATTCGTTGCTTTAGGGTTAATCAAATTATAAATGCTGGCAATCCAACAAAATAATTAGCTGGACGATCAGCCAGTACAAACAAGCATTTATGGATTAGATTGACATGAACATAATCAGGTCGCTGCAGATAATTATTGTTGAAGGGGCAGCTGATAAAAGTTATTGAGCCGCGATTGAAGGAATCTTAAGTCACAGGAAGGTTTGCGATGGTATTTGAGTCATTTGGCTTGAATAATGGGAGCTCCCATATAACGGGTCTTAGTTATAAGCCTGAAATACAAATCGGCTTATCTGCGTTGAACGAACGGGATAAAATCCCGCCTGAATCACAGATAAGCCTCATTAAGCATCACAGTTGTCAGTCGAAATATTCAAAAAGCTTATCTTTGACTTCCTCAAGAAATTCCAAATCCGATGCAGTAGGATTTTCGATTTCCAGCAATGTAAGATAATCATCCGTATCCACGCTGTTGACGACCAGTTCGGCTAAAGAACCATGGGGAAATTTGTTCATACGGATGTCCAGCTCAGATTCCAGATAAGCACGATTACAACCTGAATAGGACTGAACCTTCCTGATTAAATCATCATAATTCACATTTTTTCTTTGCTCTGTTATGATTTCTTCCATGAAGGTCAGGATTTCTTGTTCCGTTTGACTCTTGAATTCCGGAGTCACCCTTTCTTTCAGAACCAGCAAAAATTGCTCCAATTTCAATCTGTTGACTGTTACGTTTTTCATAGCACCATTCACTCCTCGCTCCAGATAGGCTACCAGTGTCGTTTACACCTATATATTACCACCTTGAGAGCGGATTGGACGAATGATAGCGTTTGGATGATAGGCATTAAAAAAGCCGAATGCGCCCTTTCCTTCTCCAGGGAAATGGTCGCATTCGGTTCTGTCTTTCTATTTTCAGTTTCTTACGGGCACAGCCTGCAGCATTTGGTACAATTCTGATGGAGATGGCACGTCGCTTATGTTTTCAGAGTAATGGCTCAAAACAACTTGCCCTTTCCTGTCGACGACGATTGTCGCTTGCAGTTGCAGTTCATTCCCCTCAAAACGTTGGCATTCGATCCCGTAGTATTCGAATTCCAGCAGTTTTTCTTCGGAAACGCCGTAAACAAGATTGCGCATCGAATCCGATGATGGGATATCAAAGTGTTCGTACAAGGCTTGGTCAGGGTCTGCTATGACGGTATATGGAATTTTCATTTTCGCAGTTCTTTCGGAAACGGCGGCTTCCGTCCCCTGAATCACCATCATGATCTCGATCCCCTGATTTTTGAGGAAATGATAGGCATCACGGTATTTCAGCATGTCCAGCTGACTCATGCCGCACCCAAGATGTCTCAGGAAAATCACCGCAGTGAAATCGCGTTTCAACTGAGATCGGAAACTTTCGCAATTCCCATTCATCGTCAAAAATAAAAAATCGTCTATTTCTGTTCCTTCGGTCAATTTCACTTGGCCCACCCCTTCCGCATTTTCCCGCAACAGGTCGTTTCTGATGCAGCCTGCCGTTCCCTTCACACAATTTGTTGACTCTATGTAAGAATATCTTATCGTTTCTTTCTGAATTTGTCGATGATATTGTTACATTATTCGTCAGAAAATCTGACATGCATTTTTCTGAGGGGTGTAAGTGTTGTCATATTTATCCAATGGCTTTAAATTGACAGCGCTTACGCACTGTGATAGATTGACTTTGATGAGACGAATAAGTACTCAAGGAGGTGTATTTATGGCAAGAGGTGGCGGTGGCGGATCACGGGGAGGTGGTGGTTCTTTCGGCGGGAGCCGTGGTGGCGGAGGCCGCAGTAGCGGTGGTCGCGGCAGTTCTTTTGGAGGCGGATCCTTCGGTGGCAGCAAAAGCGGTCGAGGTGGCGGATCGTTTGGGGGCGGCGGTTTTAATATCCCCCGTTCCGGTTCAAGTGGTCCGATTTTGCGGAGTGGCCCCATTATCAGAGGGCCATCATCTGGCGGTCCCAATTATTCCGGTGGAGGTCCCAGAGGTGCTCCGGGCTGCGGTTTAGGCTGCGGTACGATTGCGCTGGTCGTGATCATTCTGGCTGTCGTATTCGGTTTGATTTTCTCTTTCAATACGGGATCTTCCCTTTCTGGTTCGGGCGGTGGCAATGAAATCACACTTTCTACAGTGGCACGGGAGCCCCTACCAAGCGGTTCTGTCACTGAAACGGATTATTACACGGATACGATCGGATGGATCGGAAATCGCTCGGAATTGACCTCCGGAATGAAGCATTTCTACGAGAAAACCGGCGTGCAACCCTATCTATACTTGACGGATGACGTCAACGGTTCGACGAATCCCTCGATGGAGGAATTGGAAAGCTTCTCCAATAATCTGTATGACGAACTTTTCACGGACGAAGCCCATCTGCTGTTGGTCTTCTTCGAATATCAGTCCAGCATGTACATGGATTATTATGTGGTCGGCACGCAAGCGGCCACCGTGATTGATACAGAAGCCGGTGACGTCTTGCTCGACTATATCGACTCCTATTACTATGATGACAACAAAACGGACGAGGAATTTTTCAGCCATGCTTTCCGGGATTCCGCGGATCGCATCATGGAAGTGACGCGTTCCCCATGGATAGCTGTTCTGATCATTTTCGGTGTTATTATTCTGCTCGCCCTGCTGTTCTTATGGTGGCGGCATGCCAAAAAACAGAAGAATCTGGAAGCGCAGCAAACGGAAGACATTCTGAAAACACCGTTGGATACGTTCGGCAATACCGAGACGGAAGAATTGACGAAAAAATATGATGCAGATGTCCCGCAGCAAGTCGATACCAGCCCTACCCCGCAGGCAGAAGACGAAACCAAGGAAGACACGAACCCATAAGGAGGAAACAGAAATGGCAATACTAGAGAGATTTTCGGATATCATCAGCGCAAACATCAATGCTTTGATCGACAAAATGGAAAATCCGGCAAAAATGATTGACCAATACTTGCGCGACATGATGGAAGATTTGGCTGAGGTCAAAAGAAGCACGGCCGGTGTTATGGCGGAAGAGACCCGGACCAAGCGTTTAGTCGATGAAAATCAGGCGGAAGTCATCAAATACACCGATTATGCCAAAAAAGCCTTGGAAGCCGGCAATGAGAACGATGCCCGCATCTTCCTGACCAAAAAGCAGGAATTGGAAAATGTCGGTGCAGGATTAGCAACTTCGTATGCCTCAGCGCATGAGAATGCTGTCAAGATGCGCCAGATGCATGATAAATTGGCAACCGACATCGAAACGCTCAAATCCCGCCGTGAAATGATCAAGTCCAAGATGGCTGTCGCCAAAACCCAGGAAACCCTGAACAAAGCGACGGATTCCATCGCCAGTACGAAAGGTGCCATGAGCTCCTTCGAACGGATGGAAGAAAAAGCCGACAAACTGTTGGACGAAGCGAATGCGATGTCCGAGTTGAACATGACGCCTATCGACGAAGCAAAAGCGCTGGAAGAAAAATATGCCAGCCAAGGATCGGCATCCGTCGAAGATGAACTCGAGCAAATGAAAAAAGACATGGGATTATAAAGTCATATCACATTCACAAAAAGTGCACCCTGCCGATTTGGATGGCGAGGTGCACTTTTTTTGTATGCTTGATTTCCGGTATTTTTGCTGATTTTGCGGAAACGTATTTTGAGGCGATTTCAAACAGGATGACGTACCCACCATCACGAAACTCTCTCAAAATGCGTTATTTTTTTATGGGAGTTAAAACCCGAAATCGACGCGTTTGTATACGTTGTTGATGTTCTCTTGGGTGATGTCGATATAGCGGAGCGTGACCGCTTGTGAAGAGTGCTGAAAAATCGTTTGGAGCAAGGAAATGTCGACGCCCTGCTTGTAGGAATGATAACCGAAGCTCTTCCGAAGCGAATGGGCGCTCAAGGTGATGCCAATCATATCACCGGCATGTGCGATGATGCGGTGTGCCTGCGTGCGCTTGATATGGCTGCTCCTGTCGGCATTGGAATAGAACAAATAATCAGACGCCTCCAGTCCCTCCTTTTCCACATAATCCGAAATGGATTGTTTCAAGCGGTCATGGATGGCCAACTCTTTTTTCTTGCCGGTTTTCATTTCCACGATCTGATACGACTCTTTCCCCAGCACTTGCCCTACCTTCACGTTCAGGATATCGCTGATGCGCAGTCCTGTGCGGATGGCATACTCCAGCAGTAGGCGATTTTTCGACTGAGGCGGATAAACGTCCATCAATATTTGGATTTGGCTGATGTCTTTGATTGCATGGGTGGTATTCAATGGAATGTCCTCTTGTTTCCTCTATTTTTTACCCGCTAAAATCGGGTTGTTTTCTGTAGAATTCGATAAAAAAAGCATACCATTTCGGCATTGATAAATCAACGTTTTACGGGGAACACAATTATACATGTGTTCCCTATTTTGGTGTCCATTCTCATCATTTAGCCAGCTGCAGAAACGACTTTTCAGACGATTTCGGGCAAGATTGCGGCCAACTGTGCGTGAAGCTGCACGATAGACTCTTTTTGCGGAATACTTTGACTTTACGACGCTTAAACTTCATAATAAATTAAAGAAATCATAATACTTTTCGTAGCCTATCTTTGATACAATGCTAGCATGCTACGAAAGAAAGAAGGTTAAACCATGAAACTGAAAAAAATGATGACAGTAGGTCTGGCTTCGTTGACCTTATTAGGAATTACCGCTCCGGCAGCGTTCGCCGATAAAATCGCAATCGAACCGATCTTCACATACGGCGAAAGTCTGAATGCCTCCCAACTGGAGGAAACCAGAGAAACACTGGGAGTAGCCGAGGGAACGAACGAGCTGGTCGTGGCAGTCAATGAACTGAACGGCTTGCTGCAGGATGATTATCCTTATAGTCAAGTCTATTCGAGCACTTACATCACACCTGCCGACAGCGATGGTGCTGTTTCGGTAGAGATTCTGACTCCTGCAACCATTACCGCCATCACGGAGGCACAATATAAGAATGCAGCCATCACAGCAGGTGCAGTGGATGTGGACATCAAAGTGGCATCCGCAGTCACAGTTGACGGATCAGGAGCATTAGCCGGTGTTTACAAGGCTTTTGCTGATTCAGGGAACACGTTGGATGCAGCAGCTGTGGAAGTCGCCCAGGAAGAACTGGCCGTCACTTCTGCTGTAACCGAGGAAAACCAAGACAACAGCGGCTATTCGGATGAATTGATGAACGCGGCAATCGTGGAAATGAAACAGGATATCCAGGAAGCGAAGGATGCGAATAACGGTTCGCTCGGCGCTGATGAGATCCGCCAGATTGTAGAAGATGTACTGAAGAACTACAATCTTGACACCATCCTCTCCTCCGACAACATTGCAAACATCCAAAACCTGATGATCAATTTCGGCGACATCAATCTGACCACTGCGCAAAAGGAACAGATCGCCGCTTTCGGTGAAGAACTGCAAGCCACTGGCGGGAAATTGTTCGAGCAGGCAAAAACAGCCTGGAGCAATGTCGATCAGGGACAACTTAAGGAAGACAGCATGGGAATCTGGGAATCCATCGTCCAATTCTTCACCAACCTTTTCGGCGGGAATGACAGCACTACGACTGAAGCCGAATAACTGAAGCGCCTTTAACTGCACACAATAAGAAGCCTTCCTTTCTGATCCATCGAAAGGAAGGCTTCTCGCTATTAGCGACTCATTCGTAACAACTATGATAGCTCCCTTTCATCTTCACAAAATAATCCAATTTGCATGTTATCCTCTGAATGAGTATCACTGCATTTGTTGAAAGGAGGATAATATTATGATGGACTTTCCTGTATTGCTTGTCCTCTTTTTTGCGGTGGCCTATTTCACATTTTCCAGCCGCGGCATGCTTGCGTATACGTTCGGCATTTATCTGGACCTCCCCAACGTCATCATCCACGAATGCGGCCATGCTCTGACTGCGCGCTTATGGGGCGGAAGCATCCAGTCGGTAAAATTCAATGTCCTTCCCTCGATCGTCAAAAGCGGCGGTATCCTCGGTGTAGCCGAAATAGGAAACCGCAGTTGGTTTGGAATGATATTCAGTTTGTTGGGCGGTTATGTATCGCAGGCGCTGTTCTTTGTGGCAATTGCTTATTTGCATCTGCAAGGACAGCTGCTATGGATCATTCCGCTTTTCCTGGCCATCTATTTGCTAACGAATTTGTTGGCGATAGAGAAGAGCTTTTGGCAAAACCTGATCATTCTGATTGTCATTGGGGCTGCCGTTCTGCTATACCGGAACAACTACAGCTTTCTCTTGCGGATGTATCAATCAGTGGATGTCATCACAACCGGTTTCGTCATCTGGTATATGCTGGGATTGGCCCATCAGTTTTTCATCGTATTATTTTTGAAGAATGACAGCCATTGGGACGGAACGGCCTTGGCAACAAAAACGTATATCCCCTCCGTCGTTTGGAAAGGCATCTTTCTCATTGCAATGGGCGGAGCCTATTTCGCCCCATCTTGGCTGCAACTATTGTTGGTTTGAAATCCTATAGTCAAAAAAGCTGACGAATCACCTGCACAAGGGCGGTTCGTCAGCTTTTTGGTTGGTTTTATTGTTGGGCCAGATGCGCTTCAATTTTGGCAATGTCGATCCAATCTTTTTCTCTGCCCAGCTGTTTCTTCATAACGATGACTGATTCCAGGCTCGCAATCGGAACCTCCTCGATCATCGTGATATCCCCTCTATGCCAATCCTCGAAAATTTCCACATCATCGCTGTAGATCACTTTGCGGGCAAAGTCGCCTTGTTTGATCTGGTATCCTTGATCCGCTAAAGTATGGAACGCTTCCTTTGTGCAGCTGATGTCGATATCTTTTGTTTCCTCTTTTATGCCATGCATCACCAGGGCAGTCCCAGTGATGACGCAATAGTCTCCCGGCTTCAACGGAAGCGCCGAAATGCTTTCCTTGATCGTTTCTTTTCGGAACATATCCTTCACTCCTTGCTTTTTCATCCAAGGAACATTATATCATGCAGTCAGATCAATTTCTTGAAGCGAAGCCAAAATAAGAGGGGCCAACGAACATTTTCTGTGCTCGTTGGCCCCTCTTATTTGATTCCGTTTATTTTACGTCTTTGAAAAGGCCTGTGAAGTCGAACGTTGCAAAGTAATCTGCAGGCGTTTCAGCGCGGCGGATCATTTCCGTACCGCCGTCTTCCTTCAAGAGGATTTCGGCCGAGCGCAATTTTCCGTTGTAGTTGTACCCCATCGAGAAGCCGTGCGCGCCGGTGTCATGGATCACGACCAAGTCACCGATGTCGATTTTAGGCAGCATGCGGTTGATGGCAAATTTGTCGTTGTTTTCGCATAAGCCGCCGGTCACATCATACATGTGGTCAGCCGGTTGCTCTTCTTTACCCATCACGGAAATATGGTGGTACGCTCCGTACATCGTCGGACGCATCAAATTGACTGCGCTGGCATCCAAGCCGATGTAATCTTTGTAGATGTGTTTTTCATGGATAGCCGTTGCCACCAAGCAACCATATGGTCCAAGCATATATCTGCCCAACTCCGTATAGATCGCAACATCACCCAGACCGGCAGGGACCAAGATCTCTTCAAATGCCTTGCGGACACCTTCACCGATTTTTGCTACATCCGCAGCTTTTTGTTCCGGAAGGTAAGGGATTCCGATTCCGCCTGAAAGGTTGATGAAAGTGATATCCGCTCCGGTTTCTTCCTTCAGTTCAACAGCCGTCTGGAACAGGATGCCTGCCAGGATCGGATAATACTCATCCGCTACGTTGTTGCTGGCCAAGAACGAATGCAATCCGAAGTGTTTCACGCCTTTTGCCATCAATTTTTTGAAGCCTTCCGTCAATTGTGGGCGTGTGAATCCGTATTTTGCGTCTTCGGGTTTGTCCATGATTTCATTATTGATCGTAAACTCGCCACCTGGATTGAATCGGCAGCTGACCGTTTCCGGCAATCCGGCTGCTTCTTCCAAGAAATCGATGTGGGTAATGTCGTCCAAATTGATGGTCGCATTCAGTTCGCGGGCGAATTGGAAATCTTCCTTAGGCGTCACGTTTGAGGAAAACATAATTTCTTCGCCTTTGAAGCCGAGCGCATCGGACATCATCAACTCTGTATAAGTTGAACAGTCAACGCCACAGCCTTCTTCCTTAAGAATCTGCAGAATGGCCGGGGTAGGTGTTGCTTTCACGGCGAAGTATTCTTTGAAGCCTTTGTTCCAGGAGAAAGCCGCATTCAATTTGCGCGCATTCTCACGGATACCTTTTTCATCATATAAATGGAAGGGTGTCGGATACTGTTGCACGATTTCTTCCAATTGCTCTTTTTCAACAAATACTTTTTTTGTCATTTCGCTTCAAATCCTCTCATCATTTCGACTACTTTGATTTCGTTCTGCAACGATTCTTTCAATAAATCAACTACATTTTTCTTTCCGGAGTACAGGCAAGTGGAAAACTCGCCCTCATCGATATCTCCAGTCAGAACCGTCGTGGAATCCACGATGATCCTGACTTGCTTCTTCGGCTTCTCCAGAAGATGGACAGTCATCCCCTCTTGAGGAAACGGCGTATCGGTTATGACGACCAATTTTATGCCGCGCTGATGTGCTGCCTGCATTTCAGCCAAAAGAGCCGGCAGGATATTCCCCGAGACGGACAAGTACACGCGGGACTTTGATTCGGATATCATATTGCGCATTTTATCCATGATGCGGTGTTCGCCTGTGATGGTTATGTAACCCTCGGCATCTTCTCTCCTTTGGGGGATGTTCTTTATCAATTCCTGCTTCGTTTCCTGAAGAGAGCGGATTTTGTTTCCACAGAACTCTTCCACGGGCACGGGGGTGTACCGGGTTGTCTCGCCTTCAATGATGAAGGCTGCTCCTTTTTCGACCAACGAAGCCAATGATGCATAGGCGTTCGAGCGCGAAATGCCGGTTATTTTCGATACTTCATAGCCATTCAGGTCCCCATCCGCAAGCAAAGTCAAGTAGATGGTCGCTTCATGCCTGGTAAGGTTAAATCGGGTCAACAATTCTGTGTTATCCACTGAATAGATCCTCTCATTTCGATGCGTGTTCTGCTTTTTTGACAGTAGTATTACTGCATAGGAACACTATATACTATTTCTGTTTTCTTGTCTATTTCTAATGCTTTTTTCATGAAATGTTTTTTTGAGATTTATCTATTGGGACCGTCCCGCTCTTTAGACATGGTGATGGCTATAGTGTTCCACCAAATCCCCCAACATGTCGGTGGCGATGTCATTCTGGCCCCCGCGCGGAACGATGATATCCGCCTGGATTTTCGATGGCTCAATGAAGGCATCGTGCATCGGTTTGACGGTCGTCAGATAGCGGGCGATCGTGCTTTCATACGTGCTGTTGCGCTCACGGATGTCCCGTTCGATTCTCCTGATCAGACGTATATCCGGTTCCGCATCGACAAATACCTTGATGTCGATCATGGAAACCAGTTTGGGTATGGCCAAAATCAGGATTCCTTCCAGGATGACGACTGGCTTCGACTCGATCGGGGTCGTCTTTTTCGAACGCGCTTGGATACTGAAATCGTAGATGGGTGCCTCGATGTCTTGCCCTGAACGGAGTTTTGCCAAATCTGAAATCAACAGTTTGTTATCGAACGCGTTAGGATGATCTAGATTCAGGTTTACACGCTCTGCTACGCTCAGATGCGTCTGATCCTTGTAATACCAATCCTGCGACACATAGACAACGTTGCCCTTGCCCAGTCTTTTCGCAATCGTTTTTGCTACGGTTGTTTTGCCGGCTCCCGATCCGCCGGTTATTCCGATGATGATCATCTTTATCGTCTCCTGTCCTAAGGTGGTCGTGGTCCTTCTACATCCATTATAAGCTTTCACCGGGCCATAGGCGAACGCGAATGGACAAAAAAGGAAACAAGAATCTGCTTCTGCCGCAGGCTCTTGTTTCCTTACATTTTATTCAAATCAAAAATAATGATTTCAGGACCGTTATGAACACGACCAAACTAAACATCGAAAAGATGGTAGTGAAAACGACGATTTGACTCGCCAAATCCGGGTCCCCACCCATTTGTTGCGCCATCGTGTAGCTGGATACGGCTGTCGGTCCACCCAACAACGTCATCATCGGCACCAGATTTTCTCCGGTCAATCCGTAAAAGACAGCCAGCGTCAGACCGATTATCGGGATCAAAACCAATTTGAAGAATACAGTTATTGCCAGTTGGATCCGCGCATTCTTCAAGGCATCAAAGCGGAAAGTGCCGCCCATGACTATCAGTGCCAAAGGTGTGACTAGCCCTCTGATTCCGCTCAGCGTATCGTCGAGGAACAGAGGAAATTTCAATCCGGAAAAGCTGATCAGTATTCCGATGATTGTACCGAGGAACATCGGATTCTTAAGGATATCCAAGAGTATCCGAACGGGTTGGATTTTATGATCCGAATAGATGGATAGCGCCACAACCGACAGAACATTATTCAAAGGAACGATGACCGCAATCAGTATCGATGTCATCCCCAATTGGCTTTCCGACAACAATGAAGTAGCGATAGGCAAGCCGAACAGGACAAAATTGGAACGGAATGTCCCTTGCAGCATCACCCCGCGTTTGGCATTGTCCTTTTCGATCCGCGGAATGAATATAGCAAAAAGGAGGAAGACGCTTAAGGTGAGGCCGACAGCGAACAAGAGCACATCCACTCTGAAGGTGCTTCTCACGTCCGCTTCGTAAACGTTCATCAGGAGATTGATCGGCAAAAAGAACCGGAAAATGGCATTGTTCAATTTTTGATAAGTCGTGCCATCCAATAGGTTGGCACGCAGCAATCCCTGTCCGATCAACATGTACAATAATAAAGGCATTACCGCATTCAACGCAATGGAAAAATTCTGCAACTGATCCTCTCCGTTTCTGAAAGTAAAAATTGATGACGATTTAGTAATTTTGAATAAATGAAGGCTGATTCAAACAACAATATCAGTGTACCATAGATTTTCGGAGATGGAATATTGATTGCTCGACCGTAATGTGGCTCATATAGTTTTACCGGATCCGTATTATTTTCCATACGAGTAATTGCAAGTCTGCCTATCGGGATCGTAAGCTATCTGATTTCCCCTGATCCTCACTATACCCTCGTGTGTCCACTTCTCTATTAAAAGCCATACGGTATTCTTTGCCCGTACCCTCAATAAAGCGTTATACTGGAATAAATAAGAGAATAGGAGTGGTCAAGATGATTTATGAATTCAGGATTGCTGTTCGCGACATCGGCGTGCCTATATGGCGGGATATCCAGGTGAACAGCGATGAGACTTTTTACGACTTCAACAGCATCATCCAGGCAGCCTTCAGTTGGAGCGGATTTTTCGAACACCGTTTTGAAATCACGCGCTCCGGCGGCACAGACCTCCTTCCCATCATCATCGAGGAGACGCCTTTGGACATCGTGGAAGATTATACGGACGAAAGCGACTTCGGGGAATATTACGATGAGAACCGTGAAGAAGTGAATGAACTCGAAGAAACTGATTACGACAATTACGATGAAAACGACAGCGCGGAAAATGAAGACCAAACGCTGCAGAAATATTTCACTGACATCGATGATGCAGCTACCTACATCTATTTCACGGATGCCGTCATAGAAGTGGATATTCAACTCAAGGAAATGGTTGCGCCTCGAGAAGATTGCAGCTATCCGATTTGTGTAGCCGCGGAAAACGCCAGCCCCGATGAAATGGAGGACCGCACCACGATTCTGCAGAATCGGGATAAATTGAAACTGACGGACACACAAGATTTGATCCGTTTGATCAACTTTGCATTATCTCAGTTGGGCGACTCCGATATTTTCGACACGGAATATGAAGACTTTGGGTCAGAATATGCGATCGATACAAGCTGGGATGATGCGTTGCCTGATGATACGGAAGATTCGCCCCCCGAATATTGAAAGTTCAAAAAATTACAGCAGGCCCTTTTTTATGGGTGGCCTGCTGTTTCTGTGTCAATTGCTATTTTATGCGCGCTTTATTTTAAACAATACATTTGCCCGGTCATACTTTCTTAACAAAAGAATCGTCATTCCGAAACAAATGCATCATAAATCTGTGTTATGATGTCCATTGAATGCTCCTGAACAACAAAAGCAGTTTCATTGCAACGGTTGTTCTGAGTAAATTGACATGCAAGGGGGATTTGTATGACCTACCCGATCATCATCGTTTTTCTTCTTGTCCTGACGTTTGTCCATATCATAAAAAAACGCAACGGCAAGGAATCCATTTTTCCATTCACATCAGTATTTCTCGGCGTGCTATTCGGATACCTGCAGCAGGCTACTGCTATCGGCAGCATCATCGGCATTCCTGACCTTGGCTTTTACCTTTCGGTCGCATTTTTAGGCCTTGCCACTCTCAAGGTCCTGGTTGGAAAAAGCAAGCAGAAACGCGAAGCGAATGCCCGATTCCGCAGCGGCGTATCCGGCTTGATTCTGGGGACCGGTTTCCTCTATCTGCACACCCAAACAGCCAGCGATCAATTCATAGCTGCCAGAACAGGCGTTTCTGATTTGACACTCTATTTGGCTATCGGTTGCTACACTCTGGCGGCCTTGTCCTTTTCAGCCAATCTGAACAAACTCCTGAAGAAGCAAGGCACGCATTTCAGAAACGGCGTGCTCGGCGCACTGTTCGGCACATTATTTCTTTTTCTGGATACGCAAACGGTGGCCGGCGACTTTTTGGCGAACACCACCGGGCAGAACGGCCTGCTTTTGTATGCCGCACTCGCCAGTTATGCGATTGCTGTCTTCAGTATTCTTATGGAGGGCAACAAACGCTTGAAACTGGCCAGCGGCAACACCAAACGGGCGATCCTGTGCGCAGGTTTGGGGGCACTGTTTAGATACATCCATCTCCGGACAACGCTGGATGACCTTTTGGGTGTTTCCGGGTGGATGGGCACCCTTTCGTTCGGTCTCTTCATCGCAGCCGCAATCTTCCTGGCGCTGGATCTGTTCAAATCGGGCAAATTCCAAAACAAAAAAAAGCCCGCCAAGCAGAATGCCAAACAAACGAAAGCTGTCTTCACCTCGGATCAGCCAGCAATCGAGAATGCGGAAACAAACGGCCTCTCGCGGAGTGAATACAGACGAAAACAAAACACGTAAACTCCCAAATCATTACCTTCCTAAACGAAAAAAGCAACGAACTCTCATCAATAAGAGCGTTCGTTGCTTTTTTCAATCCTCATCCTTGATGTCGGGATCTTCCGGAAGCGGTGTATTCAAATAGGCCTCCAATTCGTGTTTGTACTTTTCCCTTTGTTCAATGAAAAAATTGAACTGATCGCGGTTCAGCAGTATGTCATCATCCACGCAAATTGTACGGATTTGGCGCTCGCGGATCAAACGCTGGATTTCGCTGATCGGCACTTCCAGATAATCGGCCGTTTCTTGAATATTCAGATACATAATAACACCTTCCATATAGCTCATTTCATTCATTTTACACCAATTCCGGAAATTTTGGGAAAAATTTTCTGCCCAATCAGCGTAGGCGATTGATGTCGGGATTGAAGGAGTTTTTCCGCTTGACCCAGACCGGACCATCCCCTTTCGTGATCAGGAGCACATCGATCGGCCCGCCGACCGTTTCCATCGAAAAGGAGATTTTCCCTTTGAAGGACGTGATATTGACCAGCGTTTCCGCTATCAGAGCAAGTTCCTCCTTCGGCATCGAATCGATCGTCATCAATACGGGGGTCAAATGCCGTTCCTGCTTCATATTGTCGAAGGCATTCAGACCAGATTCGATCAGCGTCGCCTTCAGTTTGTTGATTTCCGGAGCATCGCTTTCCTTCAGTAACTTTTTCTCGGTCAGTTCCGAAATAAGTTTTTCGAGTGTGGCGCGGAGCAATTCCCCAAGGTCGGCCTCCAAATCCGGCGCTATGCCGTTTATGACCGTATGGACCATGTCCTGTTGCGCAAACGGGACAATAGCCGAAGAACATCTGTCTTCAGCAAAATCGTTCATCACAATCTGGCGTACATTCAGCCGTTTCTTAATCACTTTATCGATGACACCAGATATGTCGTACTGATAGATGCTGGGGAACAGCTCATCGAAGCCGAAGCCGGCAATCACCAGTCCGGAATAGGTGTCGGGATAGTAACTGTCGCTGTATACATAATTCCGCACGATTTTATAAAGATCCGGCTTAAATTTATCATAGAGGTTTAAACCCAGGAACACGGTATCGAAAAGCTCCTTAAAAACCTCATCCAGCTTCTCTCCGTAACGATCGGAGAAAATTTTGATCGGCGCCTTTTTGGTGATGCTCTTCATTTTTTCGCTTTCTTTCAGCAAGGCGGGAATCTTTTCCTCGACAGCTTTTTGGTAATCCGCCAGAGTGAAAGCGCCGGGTGACGGTACATAAGTCGTATTCTCCAAAATATTGCAGACATTTTCCGCATACCCGATGATGAGCACTTCTGTGTAGATCGAAGAGTAGATTTCATCCACGCTCTCAAGATAATTGAAGAATTCGGTACAGTAATCCCCGACCGCATCCAACGGTCGAGCCCCTATTTTCTGATGGAAGCCTTTCACGATGATCTCCCAGGGGATTCCCATGAATTGAACATTGCCGAACATCATGATGCCGATCGAATGGCTCGGCCCGAGAGAAAAAATCTTATTGCCGGAATTGAATATTTTCATTTGTTCGCTGTTCCCCATCGTCAGAGCAGAATCCGCCGCCAGCACCAATCCGTTCGCGTTCAATACCCCTACCTCTGCCGTCATGGCGTTTCCTCGCTTTCTTTACAAACCCGCCTTGAAAAAGCGCTTCCTTTCCTTCATTATAGCCTTCCATACACCTTTTCTCAAAATATTACGGGCGCGATTCACTTAGAATAACGCATGGAGAGAACAAAAAAGACCAGTCACCATTAAAGAACGGTAACTGGTCCAAAATAAGTTAGTCGGTATAGGATTCCAATCGTGCATAGGATTGGTAACGGTCTTTAGCAGCTAAGAGGCTTTCGTCGAAGATCGCCTGTACATGCTCAGCATCATACTGGTTATACAACGAAGAGTAGCGGACTTCTTCCATCAGGAAATCCTGGAAACGTTCAAACTGCGGTTCTTTGGAATCCAATTTGAATGGGTTTTTCCCTTTCAGTTTGTTTTCAGGGTGGAAGCGGTAAAGGTGCCAATAACCGACATCCACTGCATCTTTTTCGTGTTCCTGCGATACGGTCAACCCGCACTTGATGCCGTGGCTGATGCAAGGCGAGTAGGCGATGACGATGGAAGGGCCGTCGTAGGCTTCCGCCTCGGAGATGACTTTCAAGGTATGCCGAGGATTCGCACCCATCGCTATCTGGGCGACATAGACGTACCCGTAATTCATCATCATCATGCCCAAGTCTTTCTTGCGGACGGATTTGCCGCCGGAAGCGAACTCAGCGATGGCACCCAGGTTCGATGATTTCGAAACCTGTCCGCCTGTGTTGGAATAGACTTCGGTATCCAGCACGAGGATATTCACATCTTCCCCGCTTGCTAGAACGTGGTCGATCCCGCCGAAGCCGATATCATACGCCCAGCCGTCGCCGCCGATCATCCAAGTGGAACGCTTCATCAGATAGTCCTTATAGCCAAGCAGATCGTTTACCGCTTGTTTGATTTTCTGATCCGTTGTTTCCGCAGTTTCCAAAGCTTTGATGTACGCTTCGGCTAATTTGCGGGCACTGTTTTTGTCGTTGAATCCCTCAGTCCAGGCTGTAGCAGCAGTTCTGAGCGAATCGTCGATTTGCAGGGTCAAGAGCTCCCCTGTCAATGCCAGCGTCCGTTGGCGCAGTTGTTTCGTCGCATGGTGCATCCCTAGGCCGAATTCCGCATTATCCTCCAATAAGGAGTTTGCCCAAGACGGTCCGCAGCCGGATTCATTTGTCGTATACGGTGTGGAAGGAGCAGAGCCCCCGTAGATGGACGAGCAGCCCGTCGCATTCGCGATCTGCATGCGATCGCCCACCACTTGGGTGACCAATTTGATGTATGGCGTTTCGCCGCAGCCGGCGCAGGCGCCTGAAAATTCGAACAACGGTTTTTCGAATTGGCTGCCTTTCACCGTGCTGATGCCGACAGGATTTTGCTTGTGCGGCAGACGGATCATGTAATCCCAGTTATTGTTTTCCTCCAGATGATCCTCGCGGTTTTTCATCTCGATCGCTTTTTTGCGGGCAGGACAGGTCAAGACGCAGATGCCGCAGCCCGTGCAGTCGGCAGCGGACACTTGAATGCGGTATTTGTAGTCTTTGTATGGGCGCATCCCATCCAGGAATTCCACGCCTTCAGGGGCATGGGCTGCTTCGTCTTCGGTGGCCAGGAACGGTCGGATAGCGGCATGCGGACAAACGAAGGAGCATTGATTGCACTGGATGCATTCCTCAGGGTTCCAGATCGGGATCTGGACGGCGATTTCGCGTTTTTCGTATTGCGTCGTCCCCTGTGGGAAAGTCCCGTCAGCCCGGTCCAAAAAGGCGCTGACAGGCAATTGGTTGCCTTCCATCCGCTCCATCATATTGGCGATGTTGCGGACAAAATCCGGTTCATCCCCCAATACTTCCGGCTCATCTTGCGCATCCTTCCAGCTATCCGGAATACTGATTTTTTGGACACCTTCCATGCCGGCGTCGATCGCTTGCTCGTTCATGGAAATGATTGCTTCGCCTTTGTGCCCGTATGATTTGCGGGCCGCGTCTTTCATGTACTGCATTGCCTCTTCAGCAGGTATGACCGGCAGGATTTTGAAGAAAGCCGCTTGACAGATCGTGTTGATCCGTCCTCCCAGCCCGATTTCCTTGGCGAGGTTGATGGCGTCGATCATATAGAAGTCAATCTTGTTTTCTGCGATGTACCGCTTCATCTTGGCAGGCAAACGCGTTTCAAGATCCTCGGCGCGCCAATTGGTGTTCAACAGGAACGCGCCGCCCGGTTTCAGGTTCTTCAGCATGTCGTATTTTTTTACATAGGCATGGTTGTGGCAAGCCACAAAATCAGCCTTTTCGATCAGATAAGGCTCATGGATCGGTTCCTTGCCGAAGCGCAGATCGGAAATCGTTACGCCCCCCGATTTTTTCGAATCGTAGGAAAAATAAGCCTGAACATGCATATCGGTATGGTCCCCGATGATTTTGATCGAATTTTTGTTGGCACCGACCGTCCCGTCGGAACCGAATCCCCAGAACTGTGCTTCGAATGTGCCTTCCTTGCGGACGTCGATCTGTTCATCAATCGCAAGCGACAAGTGTGTGACATCATCGTTGATGCCGATCGTGAATGGATGCTTCGGTTCCTCTTGCTTCAGGTTTTTATAGACTGCGAACAGCTGCTCCGGTGTTGTGTCCTTTGAACCCAAGCCATAACGGCCGCCGATGATCATCGGACGGTCAAGGCGATTGTTGAAGGCCGCTACGACATCCAAAAAGAGCGGTTCGCCGATGGAGCCGGCTTCTTTCGTGCGGTCGAGAACCGCAATCCGTTTTACGGAGTCCGGTAAAGCCTTCATAAAGTGCCCGACGCTGAATGGTCGGTAAAGATGCACATTGAGGACACCCACTTTTTCCCCTAACCGATTCAGGTAATCCGCCGTTTCGCAGGCTGTTTCATACACGGAGCCCATGCAGATGATGACCCGCTCGGCATCCGTAGCACCGTAATAATTGAACAGGCGGTAGTCCCGGCCGGTCAATTGGTTCATTTTTTCCATGTAGCCTTCGACAATTCCCGGAACAGCATCATAATACCTGTTCGCGGCTTCCTTGGTCTGGAAAAAGACGTCGGGATTCTGAGCCGTTCCACGCAATGTCGGATGGTTCGGGCTAAGGCTGCGGTCACGGAACGCTTTCAAAGCATCCTGATCCAGCATTTCCGCTAGGTCGTCATACGATTGAACCTCGATTTTTTGGATTTCATGCGAAGTCCGGAATCCGTCAAAGAAATGCAGAAACGGCACGCGACCTTTAATAGCCGCCAAATGGGCTACACCTGCCAAATCCGCCGCTTCCTGTACACTGGAGGATACCAATAAAGCATAGCCCGTCTGTCTGCAGGCCATCACGTCCGAGTGGTCGCCGAAGATGGAAAGCGCATGGCCCCCCAGCGCACGAGCGGCAACATGGATGACGGAGGGCAACAGTTGCCCGGCCATTTTGTATAGGTCGGGTATCATCAGCAACAATCCTTGCGATGAGGTATAGGAACACGCCAAAGCGCCAGCTTGCAGCGCTCCGTGAACAGTGCCCGCTGCTCCGGCCTCGGATTGCATTTGGGTGACTTTCACGGTTTGGCCAAAGATGTTCTTGCGGCCCTCCTGAGACCAATGATCGACAGCATCGGCCATCGGGGAAGAGGGTGTAATGGGATAAATCCCGGAAATTTCTGTAAAAGCGTAAGATGTATAGGCTGCGGCAGTATTGCCATCGACAGTCATATACATTTTCTCGTTGGACATAAAGGATTCCTTCTCTCAAATCGTATAGTTCACATACAGCGGGTTGTTTTTCTGATATTATTCGACAAAAAGTCTCAGAAAATGACGAGCTGATGCATTTGCATGATTTCATTATAGCAAAATAGTAAGTGCTCCGGTACACAAAGAAAGGCATTTATTCCCGAATTTCCCCAAAGCTTAAGTTTCTTTATGTATTCATCATCTTTTTCATTTGGCATTATCCATGAAATTTTTCATTCCAACGCTGGCGGGTTGAGAATAGGAATTTGCCTTCTGACGGATGCAACGCGTTCGAGATCCACTGTTACAATCGCCATTTCTTCCTCAAAACCAAGTTGGGCCAGAACGCTTCCCCATGGATCCGCAACAAGCGAATGGCCGTACGCATGGTAACTGAAATCGAGGTCGCGGGCGGGACTGACCCCCACCATGAACAGCTGGTTGTCGACCGCGCGCGCCCGGAACAGCAATTCCCAATGCGCCGGGCCGGTCGTTATGTTGAACGCTCCAGGCACAATGCAGACAAGGGCCCCTTGTTTTTGGAGCAGTTCCCAGTCGCTTTGGAAACGGATGTCAAAACAGATACCCAAGCCGAACAGGCCGAATTCGGTCTGGAACACGCCCAGTCCGTCCCCAGCAGTCAACGTATCGGATTCCTTGAACGCTTGTCCGCCGTCGACCTGGATATCGAATAAATGGGTTTTGCTGTAGTCGAGGATCTCCTTGCCTTGCCGATCGAACGTATAGCTTGTGTTGTATATTTTATTTTCCTTGATCTGGGGAATCGATCCGCCGACCACATAGATGGCATGTTCTTTCGCCATCTCCGCGAGCCTTCTGTAGGTTGCCCCGCCCTTCGGCTCAGCGTATTCTCTGAAATAGGCGTTATCATACGGACAATTGAACATTTCCGGGAGCACCGCCATATCCGCTCCACCACATGCCGCTTTCTTGACCAATTCCTCTGCACGTTTTAGGTTTGTTTCCTTATCCGCTGTGACCATCATCTGAAGCAAGGCTATTTCCATCCCAATCACCTTCCTGTTCGTTTTCATAAGTATAACGTTTTACTGATGAAGTGTCACAAAAAGCAGGGACGCCTGAGTGTGGCCGTCCCTGCTTTTCGATTTTAATAGACTACGACCGGTGTGCCGACCGGATAACTATAATAGAGTGTGCGGACAGCTTCGTACGGGGTGTTGACGCATCCGTGCGAGCCATAGTAAAGGTAAACATCACCGCCATAGCCGTGCGTCTGCCAAGACGAATCATGCAAACCAACCATATTGCCCACGAAAGGTATCCAGAAGCTGACGGGCGAAGCATAGTCCGCACCTATCAGGACGGATGGCGATTGTTTAAACGGCTGGATATAGAACAAGCCTCGCGGTGTAGCGTTATTCGCCGATGGTTTGCCAGTGATGACCGGAGCGGAAACGAGCATCGTCTCGCCTTTATAGGCCCAGACGCTTTGGTGGCTCAAGCTGACGATGATGTAGCTGTTGCCGATGTAGTAAGTGACTCCCGAGTTGCTGCGGAAATACCCGTTGATCACTGTCCAATCCGGACCTTTAGCATAAGTCGGCAATCCCGATAGTGCGGCTTTGTCCACCCATCCGATGTAGTTGCCATTCAGGGAAATGAGCACATAATGACCATCGGCTGATTCCCTGATGGCATCGACCTTTTGTCCGACATAGCTGTCCGTGCTTGTCCGCCACTGGTAACCGGCATAGCCCCAAGGCAACGTGTCGACCGAAAAACCGGCTTTCGCGATTGTCGGTGAATAGCTCACGACGGTTCCACCGGAAATGTTCTGTGCCTGGGATCTGTAGCTGAAATCCCCCAAAGCCTTCTTATCGATCCAACCGATTTTTTTCCCATTCATTGAAAGCAGCACATACGCTCCATTTGCTGTCTCTTTCACAGCCTCAACCCGCTGCCCCAGGTAATCGGTTGAAGTGGCCATCAGTTGATAGCCGGCGTAACCCCAGGGCAGACTATCAATCGAATATCCCGGCGAAGTGACGGCTGCCGTGTAGGCGACAACGACTGCGGAAGCTACATCCTGTAGTTTTGGCGGAACGGCGATATCTGTGAGTGCTCGTTTATCGACCCATCCCAATCGGGTCCCGTTGGAAGAAATCAAAACATAAAGTCCGTTCGGCGACTCTTGGACAGCTTGGATGCGTTCCCCGGTATGGTTGCTTGTCGTGTCGATTTGCCCGTATCCGGCATAGCCCCAAGGCAAGCTGTCTATAGAAAAGCCGGCTGCTGCTATAGTCGCTTTATAATCCACTGTTATCCCCGTTGCCAGCTCCTGTACTTTGAGTTCGATATAGATATCCGTCAGTGCCCGTTTATCGATCCACCCCAAGCTGTTGCCGTTCTGTGCGATCAGCGCATAGAGGCCGTTGGCGGTCTCCTTGATTGCCTGTACGCTTTGATTCAAGTAAGCCGAACTTGTTGTCATTTGAGCATATCCGGCATAACCCCAAGGTAAACTGTCGATGGAAAAGCCGGCTGCGCCGATTCGGGCAGCATAGTCCACCGTCAACGCTGAAGTAATATCTTGCACTTTAGGCTGACTGTAGATATCCGACAGAGCGCGCTTGTCGATCCACCCCAGCTTTTCTCCATTTAGGGAAATCAGCACGTACTGACCATTTGCGGTTTCTTTTTCAGCCTGTATTTTCTGATCCAAATAAGCTGTGCTCGTTTCCATATACATGTAGCCAGCGTAGCCCCAAGGAAGACTGTCGAGCGAAAAATTAGTTCCACTTATGCGTGCCGTGTAATCAACGGCAATCGCTGAAGCAAGGTCCTGTACCTTAGGGATGATGACAATATCGGATAAGGCGCGCTTGTCGACCCAACCCAACTTTTCTCCGTTCAGCACTACCAATGCGTAAAGACCGTTCTGCGATTCTCTGATCACCTCGATTTTTTGACCTACAAAATCGTTCGTCATGTAGCGGAAAGCATAGCCGGAATAGCCCCAAGGAAGACTGTCGAGCGTAAAGTCCCCTTTGGCAATGACAGCTGTGTAGGAAACGGCAACGTCAGAAGAACTTTCATTCACTTCGGGAAGAGTTGTTGCCGCTGCAGTCATTTCCACTGCGGGTGCAGACTCAAGCGGAGTGGCATCGCTTGGTTGAGAAACGGGATTGCCGGAAACCGGTAGCGATCCGCTCTCTTGGGTAATCCCCTCGTTGCTTGCAGGCACCACTTCTTCAGATGCTTCCGAAGAGTTATCCGATGGTGCACCCTCTGTAAGGTCCGCTGATCCAGTCACTGGTTCCGCTGGCGGAACAGCAGCGTTGTCTGTATCCTCATAGAGGTTGGATGATTGCTCGATCATATCCGGTGTTTCTGTTTGGGACGACTCGCTCCCGATGGTGCTGCTTGCATTCGCGCCGGTAGTTTCCGCAAAAACTGAGGGTGCCGGTGCCGCTATAAGCATGGCTGCGGACAGACCGCAAACCATAACGGCACACCATTGAGATTTGACTTTACGCAATTTTTTCATGACTTACCCCACCAATCTGTTCGATATTGTAAAGGTTTACATATTTTTATGCAAAAAATTTGGTGATAGCGATTCGTAAATTCATTCATACTTTTATTATATCAATATATTTTTTATCTTCAATATATATAATCTAATTCCTGATTTTTATTGGAAAATTGGCCGCCGGATATATGAAAAGAGCCGAGCTGAAACCATTTGGGTCCCTGCTCAACTCTTCCTTTCAGCTAAAAACCACGCATCCATCCTGCCAAGGATACATCATTCTAAGTCATACTCGTCGCTACTGCCGTTGCCGTACCGGTCACTTGGAGCCTGAGCGGCTTCGATACTCTTGTTGTATTTTTCAAGTTTCTGTTGGACTTTACGGAAGACGCTGCCTTCCGTGAAATTTCCGTCCGGTTCGCGTTTTCCGGAATTCAGCCCCGTCAACAGCTCGATTCCTTCCGAAACTGTTTTGACGGAATAGATATGGAATTTAGCAGCATTCACTGCCTCGATAATTTCCTCCTTCAGCATCAGATCGTCCACATTTTGATTCGGAATGATGACTCCTTGTTCTCCGCTCAAGCCTTTCGCTTGGCACAGATCGAAAAAGCTTTCGATTTTCTCGGTGGCGCCACCGATTGGTTGGATGTCGCCCTTTTGGTTGATGGATCCGGTGACAGCCAGGTTCTGCTTAAGCGGCACATCGGCTAGGCTGGATAGGAGCGCATACAGTTCAGCGCTGGAGGCACTGTCTCCGTCGACGCCGCCGTAATTTTGTTCAAATGTCAATTGGGCGCTCACTGCCAGCGGTTTTTCCTGCGCAAACTGCCCGCCCAGAAAGCCTGCCAGCGTCAGAACCCCTTTTGAATGGCTGCTGCCGCTCATTTTGGTTTCGCGTTCGATATTGGTCACACCGTTCGAACCGATGTAGGTACGGGCTGTGATCCGGGTCGGATGGCCAAAGGCATATTCTTCGGTCTGAATGACCGAAAGGCCGTTGATCTGGCCGACGATGGCATCCTGAATATCGATCATGATTTTGTCCTTCAACACCATTTCCTGGAATTTTTCTTCGATCATATTGGCCCTGTATTTCCTGTCAGCCAACGCTGTTTGCACGTGGACATCTGAAACGATTGTTGCCCCCTCGTATTTGGCGATGGCGCTGGATTCATGGACAATCTCCGTAATTTCGTTGAATTGAGTGGATAATTTGGTCTGATTTCCCGCAAGACGTGATCCGTACTCAATGATTTTACCCAAGCCGCTGCGGTCAAAATGGAGGATTCCCGTTTCCTGGCAGATTGAGCTGATGAATGAGACATACTTTCGGATATTCTCTCCATTGCGGTCCATACTGATATCGAAATCGACTTTGACTTTGAACAGTTTCCTGAAATCTTCATCATAGGTCAGCACTTTGTAGAATATCGGACTACCGATCAAAATGATTTTGACGTTCAAGGGAATCGTTTCCGGTTTCAGCGTCAAGGTCGGCACATAGCGGTACTGCTCGCCGATGTTCTCGATCAGGGCTTGTTGATGCTTCAGAACCTTTTTCAAGGCATCCCACATGAACGGATCGAACAGGACATCTTTCGCCTGCAGCACCAGATACCCACCGTTGGCTTGATGGATGGCGCCGGCTTTCACCATCGTGAAGTCAGTCGTCGTGTACATGAATTGGTTTTTGTATTCGATTTTCCCGAAGATATTATAATAATTCGTAAATGGTTCGATGATCGCTGGCGCGCCATTGCTGTTTTCATTGTTCACAAAGAGATTGACTTTGTATTTTATGAAGGGGTCACCGTCGTTTTCCGGCATTTGGAAAGGATTTTGCGCTTGCGGTGCATCAGCCAAACGGAAGATGATGTTGTTTTCGGTGATGTCCGTCAGCACTTTATCGAGATAATCCAGGATTTTTTCCGAATAAGCGTACTTTTCTTTTAATCTGACGATGGGAGGCTCTGTCGCAAATCGGGTTATCTGCCTGTCCAATTCCTTGAGCTGTTTGTCGGCCTCTTTTTCGAGCGCGCGGGATCCGCGGATGATTTCATCGAGCCTCTTTTCAAGCTTATAGGTATTTTCATCAATGATTTTGCGTTCATCAGCCGAAAGAACTTTATATTCTTCCGGGGAAAGCTGCTTGCCATCCTTGATCGGTATCAAAGCGACGCGTCCAGGTGCTTGTCTGACGACGAATCCCGCTTTGAGAGCCTCCTGTTCGATGCTCTGAAAAACAGAATCAACCTTTTCCTGGACCACTTGGATGATGGTGCCTTTTTGTTGATCATAATCACTGCTCTCGAACGTTTTCGGAATGAGGCTGCGCATGTCCTCTACGAACTCGGTCATGTCATTGCGGAATATTTTCCCTTGTCCTGCAGGCAGAGACACCGCGATCGGTTTGTCCCGATCCGCAAAATTATAGATATAACACCAATCATCAGGTGTATTGCCTTTCTCGGCCAATCGGGTTACTACGGTCTGGACGTAGGTGCTCTTTCCGGTTCCTGGTGGTCCGGAAACAAAAATATTGTAGCCGGGCACCGCCATTCCCAAACCGAAATCCATCGATTTCACAGCCCGGTCCTGACCGATGATGCCCTGCAAGGGAGGGACATCCCTTGATGATTCGCAAAAATTCAGTTCGCCCGTATGCAGATAACTCCAGCGCAACTTCTCGACCGGAATACGGTATTTTTCTTCAAGCGACATGCGAAGGACTCCTTTACTGTTGGATTGCGCTGGATGCGACGGCAATAGATCTTTCCGCCCGACTTACAGTAAGCGCTATCAATCTCCAACTCTATTGTATAACAATTTTGATGAGATGTGGAATGTTTTCCTTTTTGATTCGATTGTTCACTAGCTATTACTGAAAAATTATCATTATCCGCTTTTCAGTCAAAGATTGCTGCGCTATACTGATGCAATAGGATGGAGGGACTCACGAGCATGCGTTTTACTTTTAACACCAAATTTACAGTTTTATGCCTCTGGATGGGCGTCATTTTTCTCCTGTCGCACCAAAATGGTCAGGAGTCATCCGAAACAAGCGGCATCCTTTTGGAATTGTTGAAATTTATTGGGATCGGGCCCGGCAGTTCCATTCAGGGTGCACTCAGTTACCTGGTCCGTAAGGCAGGCCATTTCAGCGAATATTTGATTTTGGCTGTCCTGTTTTTGCGTTATCGGAAGCAACAAGGATCATCGGGAAAATCAGCTTTCTTTGCGTTGCTGTTCGTATTTCTGTATGCCTCATCGGACGAATTCCATCAATCCTTCATTCCGGGAAGAGGTCCGGCCTTTTCCGATGTATTGATCGATACAGCAGGGGGACTGACCGGCATCATGCTTTATGAATGGAAGCAGAGAATGATGGAGCCTCAAAATCCGATTTACTGTAAAAAATAAACAGGCATCCGTCATTTTTGATGGATGCCTGTTTTAAAATTATAGGAGCTCTATAGCGCATAACTATTCGACAGTGTCTTTGGGCTCGTTGAAGACATAGACGTTCAGGTCGACTGAATCATCATTGACACTTTTTGCCATGATGTGCAGCCCTTCGCAAATCAATTCATCACCTTTGAATAGGGGCGTTACCCGATAGCGGACCGTAGTGCCTGCTTGGATCGCTTCACTGACAATGAACTCCGAAGCAAAGTACATGGCCGGATAGTTCGCGTTTCGGTACAACGTCACCAGATTGCGCCAGTCCTCACCGCTTCCTCCGAGCACATCCGCCAATAGATGTCCGCGGTTCAGCTGTTTTGGATTCGATTCATTCTGATTGCTTTTTGACCATCCCGTCGGCAGGATGCTGCTGTTTGCATCGGTACCCGTCTGGTACATTTCCGGCGTGATCATGGCGTTCATTGTGGTGACACGGTTCAGCTCATCCAAATCGCCGTAACTGATCCAGCCTTCCCCTTCAAAGTGCAATTCTGAATCATCAAAGGTACTCTTTCCACCGTTTATTTCAATCGTATCCGGACCTGTATATTGTGGCGCATCATCCGTGGACAGGATTACTGAAGTAGTGGTTGTACCGTCCTGATTTGAAGTCGGATCGACTCCTTCATGTATCTCGATCCAGGTAAGGATGAGAAACCATGTTAGCAGCAACAGCAGTCGCAACAGTTTGTGCTTGCCCGAAGTTTTTCTTTTTGCCATTTCTTCCCCCACTATTAAGGATAGTAACATCGATCCATATAGATAAAGAATGGCTTCATCCAATGAACGCATTCCTTCATTCTATCAGTCAACCATTAGGAGTGCAAACCAAATTCTGTCAACGAGCGCACACATTCTTTTTTGCTTTTTCAGTATTTTGTTTTGAAAATAAAAAAGACTCTTCTGTAAGGCCAGAAAAGTCGGTTAGGCAATATTATTCAGTTGCTGTTTCATTTTTGACACTCGCCCGGATATCGAATTTTCCGATCGGATCCGGTCCGCGCATGACTTCCCGTTTGATCTGGAGCAAGCCATCCTCATTCACCCGTGTTTTCCATCTGACCAGTTGGATCTGACCACCGGTAATCTCGATGGCTGTGATGCTAGTCGGATAGATGCAGCAACCCGAATTGAAGTAAGGCAAATCTTTGGTCTTCGGATATTTGAAGCGGTGGGTGTGGCCGCAGATCAGCATTTTTTCATGCTTTTGGATCCACTTCACGTAGTTTTTTTCGATTTTGTGCCGTTTGTTCATGTTTTTCACGGGGCTCGTCGGACTCTTGACGCCGAATGCGTGCAGGAACCGCCAAAAATACTTCAGGGAAAGCATCGTCGGGTACCACAGTTGGTCGTTCGGAAGATCACCCTGCATGCCATGGACGACGAATATTTCCTGCTGCGTTTTCCGGTCCTTCAAAACCAATGCTTCGATCGGTCGGATCCCAGGGAGAAAATCATAGAAGAACTCGGTATATTCATCGTAGTTCCGGAAATAATTTCGTTCCACATACCACTGGTTTTTCAGATAGATATTGTGGTTTCCATAAATCATGATCAAACGCTTTTCATCATAAAAACGTTTCAGGATAGCGAATACCTCCGGATGGGCATTTTTGATGTGCTTGAATTCGTGATGCTCCCACAGTTCATCACCATCACCGTTTTCAACGTATATGAATTCATTTTTATAATAGTATTCCAACGCATACAAAAAAATGTTTTTATTCCGTGCGAATTCATCAGAAAGGCTCCCATCGCCTCTATGGCAGTCACTCAAAAAAACATAATTGGATGTATCATCGATGTATTCTACTCTGGCTTTCTCATAGGCCTCTGTCAGCCGTTTATCTGTAAACATGCACTACACCTCATCTCACTGAATCCATTACCTATATTATAGTTCTCCAAGACCGGAAGCGCCACTATTTAGAGCGGTGGAACGATTCCGACTGGGTTCATATTGATGCCTCCTATTTATTCAGTCCGGCCAACCTTTGCTCCTTTTCTGGTGCTGATATCATTTGAAAAGAACGCACCCACTGAATTCCTCGAAATCCATACGAAGAGTTACGGAAAAAAAGTAGCGAAACATACACAAATAAAAATCGTCTCCAAGTAAGGTACCCAAAAAAGTGCCTCAACCACAGGAACCGCTCCTGCTGTGGTTGAGGCACTATCATTATTCGGTATATCGCTTAATTTTGAAAAACGGGTGTGGAAAGGTATCTCTCGCCGTTGTCCGGTGCGATGGTCACTACCGACTTGCCAGCACCAAGTTGACCAGCCAAGGCGATGGCTCCTGCCACTGCCGCACCGCTGGAGATGCCCACCAGTATGCCTTCTTCTTTGGCAAGCCTGCGGGTCATCGCGAATGCTTCTTCACTTGAAACCTGGAACACGCCGTCGTAAACAGCAGTGTCCAATACCTGCGGAATGAAGCCGGTACCGATTCCCTGGATCTTATGCGGTCCTTTTTGGCCGCCGCTCAACACTGCGGATTCGGAAGGTTCAAGCGCATAAATGCCGACATCCGGATTCGCTTTTCGTAAGGCTCTCCCTATCCCTGTGATCGTACCGCCTGTTCCGACAGCCGATAAGAAGGCATCCGGGCCGACGCCGTCGAAAGCTGCGATAATTTCCGGACCGGTTGTCGTTTCATGGATAGCCGGATTTGCCGGGTTTTCGAACTGCAAAGGCAGGAAGTAGCCGGGTTGCGCCGCGATTTCTTTGGCTTTCGCAATCGCTGCAGGCATACCCTCAGCTCCTGGCGTCAATACGAGTTCGGCTCCATAAGCCGAAAGCAACAGACGTCGTTCGATGCTCATCGTATCCGGCATCACAAAGATGGATTTATAGCCTTTCGCTGCCGCCAACATCGCCAAACCTACGCCAGTGTTTCCGCTGGTCGGCTCTACAATCGTGTCTCCCGGCTTCAAGATTCCCTCTTCTTCCGCTGTCGCGATCATATTCAAAGCGATGCGATCCTTTATGCTGCCGCCGACATTGAACGCCTCTAATTTCAAATACACATCGGCAAAGCCTTCCGGTACGATTTTGCTTAATTTAATGACCGGTGTCTCTCCGATCAATTCTGCTACAGACGATACTATTTTAACCATGCTGAATTCCTCCATTAAGTTTGTTATTTATGTATACATGTGTCAAAATTCGAGAAAGATGTTCCTTCTCAGAACTTGGTGATAGGGGTAGCATAACATGCAAAAGGTTTCGTGAAAATCAGACATAAACGAACAAGGGTGATCGGTTTTCCCGAACACCCTTTGCCTTCAATTATCGTTGTCTTATTAGCTGTGCCCCATCAATCGATCTATCGCTTCTTTCGCTTGTTTGTAACGGGCATAATAACTGAATTCATCCTTATCGCCGATGCCTTTTGCATCCAACATGACGACTTTACCCAAGTTTCCGCTTCTTGCGATTTCCTCCATCATCATCTCGTGGATGGTCGTCAAAAAGGCATCCTCAGAAAATTCCATATTGCGGTAGCCGTCATCGACATATTTCAGAGTCGGGGGCACAACGAGGATCAAATCCCATAATTGGCGCGCAATAAATGCGTTGGCCGACTGCTCTACAATTGCATACTCTTCCGAAGTGATCGCATAATCCTCATCCTCAGCGCCAAGGCGTGCGTAGACTTTTGTGACCATCACATCCGTATCCAAAATTGCCATCCCTTGACTGGCGGGATCCGCGATCGTATCCCGGTTCAGCTGGAACTGACCGGTAACCAACCGTTGATAATCCATGCCATCCAGTTCAAAATCATTCACATTTGATTCCTCTTGGTACTGGCGTGAATATTCGAAACTGTAGGGACAGGAATACAGCTTTGCCAGATCCTTGACCAATGTCGTTTTGCCTCCGCTCGGAGCTCCCAAAACCAGCACTTTTTTCGTGAATATCCGTCGGAAAGGCAAAGCGATGGCATTAAAATGACGCAACGCATCATTGCGGATATTCAGGCCGGTTATCGGATACAGACTTGTATCCACCAAATGGACTTCGTCGGATGATTCGTTTTTCAATGCCTCTGCTTGTATCGTTTTTCCGGTATACCAGATCTTTTGCGCATCGATCCGTTGAAGCGAATCAGCTATTTTAATGGCAACGATTTCCAACCATGGTGCCCACTCGCTTTCTTTTTGTGGAATGCCCTGTCCGGCTACCATTACGACATAAATCTGATTATCATCCGCAAACAATTCGCGCATATACCGGAATCTTCTGTAGACATCCAGACCAACAGGCTCGCCGAAGTCACCCTCCTGGCCGCAGACGATCACGACGCAACCATCATTCTCTTTCTTGGCCTGCAAGATGACTTCCAAATGCCCAATATGACAAGGTGCGAAAGCTCCGAAAACGATACCGATCCGGCTACCGTTTAATTTATCTTTGTACAGATTCCCCATCTTGATTTCCCCTCCTGCGTAACGTATTCCCTATGCTATGCCCATATACCTTCTACTTACATTCTACAACTTCCTCACCGCAACGTATAGCACGAAGGCCTTTTTTCAAGTTAGGGAATACGGATATCGGGCTGAGTCGACAAAAAAAAGCAGGTGCAAAGATCATCCCGATCTTCGCGCCTGCTTGCTTATCGTTGCAGCAGAACAGCCTCATAGCCGCTGTCATTAATGGATTTTTTTGTCGTATCACCGATGGCATAGAAAACGAGCGGCTTTTTTTCGGTTTTGTTGTAGACCGAAAGGAATCTTTTCCATGCCGATGGGCTGGCGAAGTAAACAGCAGATAGCTCACGCATGCAGGGATATCGGATTCTTCAGCTGACACTATATAGCACTGCGCCTTAACCTATAGAAGTATTGCACAATCGGATGCTTCATTTTCACTGATTTTTCCATATCCATGATCCGCTTTTTGCCGACGCGCCTGTCCACCAAAGCCAAGCAGTTCAACAGGATGTCCGTGCTGGCAAGGCTGGCTTCAATGGGTTGGGTCAGAAAAACATTTGCGGTTTTGTAGAAATCGGCTTTGCTTAAGGACACCTGGGCGGCCATCGTTTCCTTCGCGTAGGCCAACAGTTTGCGGTCCCTCGCGATCACTGCCAACCGTTCTTCCGGCACTTTTCCGCCAGTTTCCATCCGGATATGCTCAATTTCGGCTTCACTGAGTGGAATTACGACAGCGGAATCATTTTTGATATCCTGTTCCGACTGGTACCACTTCATCCCTGTCGTTACGTCCTTCATATTGAAGATTTTTTTATTGTCCACTGCGATGCAGCACTGGCCGTTTTTATCGGGTGTATAGCGGTAGCTGGTGGATAAGTACCCCACTCTTCCCGCCAACGCCGGCGCAAGGAAATTCTCCAACTGCTGCTTCATTTTGCTCCAAATCATATTTTATATCCTCCATCAGACAACCTTTCTGTTGTCCATTCCTCTTCAATCTGACTTCTTTCATTATTGCCAAAAAAACCAGGCTGGGTCAAGCCTTTTAGGCATGCGAATCATCTTTTTTTTGGTCTTTGCCATCCGGCGATCGCATGGCCCATATGCTTTACCGTCACGCTGTCGCGTCAGGACATTTCAATCGGGCTGCACCGCAGAATATGCTAAAATATAAACGTATAGAGTATTGAAATGCACAGCCAGGCATGCCGGATAAGGAGAATCCATATGAAAAAAGGCAGGCTCAACAACATAACGCTATTTTCTGGCATATTACTCAGTCTGTTTCCGCTGAGTCTCATTCGCATGGAACCCGATGAATCCGAAGAAGTGACCGCAGAATCCGGCATGACGCTGCAAACCGAACCTTCTGTTGCTGTGCGGCTGGATGTGCCGCTCCTGAATCAACTGGATTCGCCTGCCCTGCTGCTCGGCTGCGAAGTCACCGCGCTTGCAATGATCCTGCAGTACAACGAAATGCCGGTCATAAGAAAAGCATCGGGGAAAACCACCCCGATGCCTTTTTTTGCGTTGTTGTATTATTTTTTTTGATAATCTGATAGTTTATATTCCACACCGTG
>NZ_QAOM01000009.1 GCF_003051085.1 Trichococcus patagoniensis
CCTCTATTTTACCATTGTGGAACCAAAACAAAAACTGTGAAACATGCGCCAGCACAACATTCCACAGCCGAAAAATTATATACTTTCCTATAATACGAAAAATGAGCTCGCTGACAAGCTCCCCATCGTTCCCATCTACTATGAGAGCGGACTTCACGGCAACCCGAATGAGGGGTTTGTTGGCGATGTGACCGGGTCGGACTACGGTTTTTGCGTCTACCATGGCCCGATAGCGGCATTGGCAGCCGAATACATCCCATCCGATCGCGTGGAGGATATCAGCGGACAGGACTTCACTTCTGTCCTTTCTGCCCTTGACCGAGGCTTCCCTGTTTGGGTCGTCACTACGACAACTTTCCTGCCCGATGATGCGTTGGAAGTGTGGCAAACGCCGACAGGCCCGGTCAACATCAGCTACATCATGCACAGCGTTGTGGTTGTCGGGTACGATGCCGATAGTCTTTACATAAACAATCCCTACGGCCAAAAGGACCAGAAAGTCGACAGGCAGAAATTTATCCTGGCTTGGGAACAAATGGGCAAACAAGCCATCTACATCAGAGCTGGGACGCCCGGTCAGGCGGAAATGCAGACAAAAGAATAGGATTCCGGTTTTATCCGGAACCCTATTCTTTTGTTTGTTTCAACACTAGCGGAATTTATTTCTTTTCGTCCTCATGCATTTTGCGGATCAATTCATCGATCTTGCTGCCGTAAGCCACCGATTCATCACGTTTAAAGATCAATTCCGGTGTCTTGTAAAGTGTCAAACGCGTTCCAAGTTCCTTGCGGACAAGGCCAGTAGCCTTATCCAATCCCAGTTGCGTTTTTTCACGATCGCTGGCAAGTTCCGACAATGTGCTGTAATAGATGGTTGCTTGCTGCAAGTCACCGGTGATTTCCACATCAGTGATGTTTACATTCGCAACACGCGGATCTTTTACACGCTTAGCCAAGATATCATTCACTTCGCGTTGTATTTCTTGTTTGATTCTTCCTGCTCTGAAATTAGCCATTTCGGTTCACCTCTCACTAGTTCGATTGCTGTGGCGCTTTATTTCTTGATTTCAACCATATGATACGCTTCGATGACATCATCGATGCGGATATCGTTGTAATCTTCGATCATCACACCACATTCGAAGCCTTTTTTAACTTCTTTGGCATCATCCTTGAATCGTTTCAAGCTGGCAAGTTTGCCGTCGAAAATGACGATGTTGTCGCGGATGATACGGATACTGCTGCTTCTTCCGATGTAGCCATCGGTTACGAAAGCTCCACCGATTGTGCCGACTTTAGAAACTTTATAGGTCTCACGGATAAGCGCTTGACCGGTTACTTGCTCTTCGAATTCAGGATCCAGCATCCCATTCATCGCTGTTTCGATTTCATCGATGGCATTGTAGATGATGCGGTGCAGACGGATGTCCACATTTTCGTTATCCGCTTGGATCTTCGCTTGAGGAGTCGGACGGACGTTGAATCCGATCATGATCGCGTTGCTGGCTGCCGCCAAGGTAACGTCACTCTCGTTGATTGCGCCTGCTGCCGAGTGAACGATCTTGACGCGGACACCTTCGACCTCGATCTTTTGTAAGCTCGCAGCCAAGGCTTCAACTGAACCTTGCACGTCAGCCTTGATGATGACATTGACATCTTTAAGTTCTCCGTCTTTCAAGCTGGAGAACAAGTTGTCCAAAGTCACGCGATTCTGCGTTGAACGTTGCTCCATAAGGGCACGTTTCGCACGTTCTTCACCGGCTTGACGCGCTGTCTTCTCATCTTCAAAGACAACAAAGTGATCCCCGGCTTGCGGTGCTGCATTCAAACCTGTGATTTCGACTGGCATTGCAGGTCCAGCCGTTTTCACGCGTCTGCCTTGATCGTTGGTCATTACGCGGACACGGCCATGCGTGTTACCTACTACGATCGGATCGCCGATTTTCAAAGTACCTGACTGCACCAAGACGGTAGCGATCGGTCCTTTTGATTTATCCAAACGGGCTTCGATTACGGAACCGATCGCTAAACGATTCGGATTAGCTTTCAATTCCTGAACCTCAGCAACCAACAAGATCATTTCCAACAATTCATCGATCCCTTGACCGAATTTAGCTGAGATGTTGACGAAAATCGTTTCGCCGCCCCAAGCTTCCGGAACCAAACCTTGATCGGATAGTTCCTGCATGACGCGATCTGGATTTGCTGTCGGTTTGTCGATTTTGTTTACGGCAACGATGATGGGAACATCAGCCGCTTTTGCGTGGCTGATGGCTTCGATTGTCTGTGGCATCACACCGTCGTCAGCTGCGACAACGATGATTGTGATATCTGTGACATCCGCTCCGCGGGCACGCATCGTCGTAAAGGCAGCATGTCCTGGTGTATCCAAAAACGTGATCGGCTTGCCATCGATTTTGACCTGATAAGCGCCGATATGCTGCGTGATTCCGCCTGCTTCGGTTTGGATTACGTTCGTGTTGCGCAGTGAATCCAAAAGCGTCGTTTTACCATGATCGACGTGACCCATGATAGTGACAACTGGAGGTCTTGCAACTAATTCTTCCGGATTTTCTTCCATTTCGAAATAGCTGTCCAAATCGGAAATATCCTGAACAATTTTTTCTTCGGCTTCGATGCCATAATCAGTAGCCAACAATTCCAAAGCATCTTTTCCCAATGCTTGGTTTTGAGTGACCATGATGCCCATCAGGAATAACTTTTTGATGATTTCAGCTGGCTCACGGTGAAGCTTTTTGGCAACTTCCATTACATTCATGCCGTCTGTATAGACGAATGTTTCCGGTAACTCACGGAATTTGCGTGGAGGAACTGCCGGTCCTTGCTTGGTCGTGCCTTTTTTGAACTTCGAGCGTTTGTTTTTGTTGTAGGGATTGTTGCCTCTCCCTTGATTTCCTTGGCTGCGCGGATTGGATCCGCCTGAATTTTGACCGTATGATGGACGGTTTGATTTGGCTGGCGCATTGGTAGTAGTATTCGTGTTTGCAGTTTTCTGCACTGGTTTGTCATTTGATTTGTTTGGCGAAACAGAGTCAACTCGATTCATTTTAGTATTTGGACGGTTTTGTCCAGCTTGGCTTGTGGCTTGCGCCGGCCGATTTGTATTCTTTTCTGCTGTAGTTCTTGTTTGTCCTTTATTTTCGGAACCGTTTTTTGGATTCGGAGAAGGATTCGATGGTTTATTTTTCATGTCTGTGTTTTTCCTCAGTTCACTCTTATCAGTAGGTTTATGTATTCCGGTTGCAGGCGCCTTTTTGCTGTCTGCTGGTTGCTTCTTCTGTGTCGCATTGGATTGCGGTGCACTTGGCTTGGCAACCTGATTCCCAGCAGTGGAAGAGATGGATTGGTTCAACTTTTTGATGTCTCCGTCTTCCATGGTTGACATATGGCTATGATAATCGATCCCCAATTGTTTTGCTTTATCCAACACCGTTTTGCTGGATATCTTGTGTTCGTTTGCATACTCGTAGACACGTTTTTTTTCCATGTCATCACCTTCCCTTATCTCATTACTTTGTTCCTTTCAGCCGCATGAAACTTTTAGCGAATCCTCTATCTGTCAAGGCGCAAATGGAACGGGACTTGCCTATTGCTTGACTGATTTGTTCCGAAGTGAAATGCACCAGGAACGGGACTTCATAATAGCGGCATTTGTTTTCTAATTTTTCTTTGGTGTTATCGCTGCAGTCCGTCGCACAGAGGACGAAGACTGCTTCATTTTTTTGGATGGACTTGATGGTCATTTCTTCACCTGTGATCAGTTTGCCGGCACGCAATGCCAATCCGAGCAAATTCAACATCTTATCTTCAGGTGTCATAATAAGCTCCTTGCTTTTTGGTGTTCGACATAATCGAACAACTCCTGATAGAACGCATCACTGATCGCGATCTCGAGGTGTTTGTCCAAAATGTGTTGCTTCCAAGCCTTCTGCACCAATGCAGGTTCCAGAGAGACATAGGCTCCACGGCCATTCATGCGGCCGGTAGGGTCAATGGCGATTTCACCTGCTTGATTTTTTACGATTCGGACCAATTCTTTTTTTGGTTTCATCTCATTGGAGACGACACATTTCCTCATCGGAACTTTTCTTGTCTTCATAAACCTTCACCTCACTGATTAGTCTTGATAGTCCTCTGCTAATTCATCATAGCTTTGTTCCGGATCTGTCTCGACTTCCGAGATCAGCTGCTCTACATCTTCAGGATCAAGGATTTTTTCATCGTTTTCGTATTCTTCCGTATAATCCGTTTCGTCCGCTGGAACAGCGATATCTTCAGCGACTTCCTCAGCCGTAAATATCTTATCCAAGCCAGCGAAGGAATTGATTGCATCAGCATCTTCTTCATCTGCTGCAACTTTTTGAGCACCGGATTCCATCAATAACTTATTATACTCCGTTTCGGACTTGATATCGATTTTATAGCCTGTCAATTTGGCCGCTAAGCGCGCATTTTGACCTTTTTTACCGATTGCCAAGGATAGCTGATAATCAGGAACGATGACTGTGCAACTGCCGTCTGCTTGATGGAAATCCACATTCACGACTTGTGCCGGATTCAATGCATTTCCGATGTAGATCGACGGATCTTCGTTCCATTCAACGATATCCATATTTTCTCCGCGCAATTCATTTACGATCGCTTGGACACGCTGACCTCGTGGTCCCACACAGGTGCCGACAGGGTCGACGTTCTTATCGCGGGAGCGCACGGCTACTTTTGAACGGTCTCCGGCTTCACGTGCGATCGAAACGATTTCGACTACGCCATCGAAGATTTCAGGAACCTCTTGCTCAAACAAGCGCTTCAGCAAGTCGGGATGACTGCGGCTGACAAATACCTGCGGCCCTTTTGAAGTGTTTTCGACTTTTGTGATGTACACTTTGATGCGGTCGTGCGGCTGGAACGTTTCATTCGGAATCTGCTCTTGCTTAGACAATACCGCTTCAATTTTCCCGAGGCTCACATAGATATAACGGCTGTCCATTCTTTCGACGACACCTGTCAAAATGTCATTCTCATAGGCGATGAATTGATTGTATACGATGCTGCGTTCCGCTTCACGGATACGTTGCATGATGACTTGCTTGGCTGTCTGAGCGGCAATCCGTCCAAAATCTTTGGGAGTGACCTCAAAACGGATTTTGTCGCCTAATTCGTATGCTTTGTTGATCTGCAGAGCATCCTCCAGGCTTACTTCCAAAGTCGAATCAAACACCATATCCACTACTTCTTTAACAGCGTAGACATGAATATCTCCCTTTTTCATATCGAATTCCACTTCAACGTTTTGGGCCTGACCATAATTACGTTTGTATGCGGACACAAGCGCAGCTTCCAACGCACTGATGACAATCTCTTTTGAAATACCTTTGTCTTTTTCCAACACTTCAAGAGCACTTAACATTTCTTTGCTCATATTACTTCTTCACTCCTACTCTCAAAAAATGATTAAAATTGGATAGCCAATCTTGCGTTTGCAATCTGTTTTCTTTCGATTTCGATATCTTTTGTTCTGGTTTTGATTCTGATCGTCAATACGACGGACTCGTCATTTAACTCCTTCAACGTTCCTTCGTAGAACTTCTCACCATCAATCGCCTGATAGAAGGACAGATGCACGTATTTACCGATGGCATTCTGCATATCTGCTTCAGTCTTTAATGGACGCTCTGCTCCTGGTGAGGACACCTCCAGGAAATACGCTTGCGGGATCGGATCCGGGTCGATGGCATCCAAAGCTTCACTGACTTTTTCGCTGATCAATGCACACTCTTCGATATCGATGCCGCCTGGTTTATCTATATAGATTCTGAGAAACCAGTTTTTCCCTTCCTTCAAAAACTCCATATCCACTAATTCTAAATTCTGTTCATCAACTATTGGTTGAACCACTTCTCGAACTTCATCTACTACACGACTCACAGAAATCCTCCTTTATCAATCCTACACCACTGTCATACATTGGCTGACTGCGTAAAAAGAGTGAGCGTTTCCGCTCACTCCATCCGACGACTTATTCTCATATAATCATACACCATTGTGTCAGTAAATGCAAGGACTTACCAATCTAATGGCTTTGGAATAGCCTTCCCCTAAAAATCAAATAAAGAAAGTTGATTTTCGTCAGGTAAGTTTTTCAACACGCCATTTTCATTCATATAGTCGATGATCGTCTTCGAAACCTTCCCTCTTGTCGCCAGATCCTCTTTTGACAGGAATGGTTGGTTTTCCCTCGCTTGAACGATTTGGTTCGCCACGTTTTCTCCCAGCCCTTGAATGGCACGGAATGGCGCAATCAGCGTATCCCCTTCAATCACAAAGTTCTTCGCATGCGATTTGTCCAAGTCTACCATTTTGAAGGTGAAGCCGCGCTCGACCATTTCGTTCGCCAATTCCATTACGGTCAGCAAACTTTTTTCCTTGACCGAAGCTTCCAAACCCTTATCCATGATTTCTTTCATGCGGGTCTTGATCATTTCTTTCCCTTGCGTCATCGCGACCAAATCGAAATCCTGCGCGCGCACGGAGAAGAAGGCACAGTAATAACGGATCGGTTGGTGCACTTTGAAATAAGCGACGCGCAAAGCCATCAGTACGTAAGCGGCAGCATGGGCTTTCGGGAACATATATTTGATCTTGAGGCACGATTGGATATACCATTCAGGTATTTCCTTCGCCCTCATCTCTGCCTGCCAATCATCAGGGATCCCTTTCCCTTTACGGACACTCTCCATGATTTTGAAGGCCAGACCGTCATCCATACCGTGATGGATCAGATAGACCATGATGTCATCACGACAGCCGATAACGTCCGCCAACGGGATGTTGTTCTCGCGGATAAGCGTTTCGGCATTGCCCAGATAGACATCGGTCCCATGGGAAAGGCCGGAAATCTGCAGCAACTCCGCAAAGGTGTTCGGACTCGTCTGCTCAAGCATGCCCCGGACAAAGCGCGTTCCAAATTCAGGTATTCCGAGTGTGCCGGTTTTACTGAATATCTGATCCGGCGTGATACCCAACACTTCGGTGCCACTGAATATTTTCATGACATCCGGATCATTGGGCGGGATTGTCTGCGGATCGATTCCGGACAGATCCTGCAGCATCCGGATAACGGTCGGATCATCGTGTCCAAGTATGTCCAATTTCAGCACGTTATCATGGATGGAGTGGAAGTCGAAATGAGTTGTTTTCCACTCAGAATCCTGGGCATCGGCCGGAAACTGGATCGGCGTAAAATCGTAGACATCCATATAGTCCGGAATGACGATGATGCCACCGGGATGCTGTCCTGTCGTCCGCTTAACGCCTGTGCAGCCTTTTGCCAAGCGATCAATTTCCGCTGATGAGAATCTGAAGTTGTGATCCCGCTCATAGGCTTTGACATATCCAAAGGCCGTCTTGTCCGCTACCGTACCGATCGTTCCGGCACGGTACACATACTCCTCCCCGAAGAGCTCCTTCGTGTAGGCATGGGCATGTGCTTGATATTCCCCTGAGAAGTTCAAGTCGATATCGGGTACTTTGTCTCCGTAAAAACCAAGGAAGGTTTCGAATGGGATATCGTGCCCATCGCGATCCATGTTCGCCCCGCATTTCGGGCAGTCCTTCTTTTCCAAATCGTAACCGGAACCGACCGAACCGTCTTCATAGAAGTAGGAATATTTGCATTCAGGACAGCGGTAATGCGGCGGCAAAGGGTTGACTTCCGTTATCCCGGTCATCGTGGCTACAAAACTTGAGCCGACCGAGCCCCGGGACCCTACCAGGTAACCGTCCTGGTTGCTCTTCAGCACCAATTTTTGGGAAATCAGATAGATGACCGAGAAGCCGTTGCCGATGATCGAATTAAGCTCTTTCTCCAGTCTTTTTTCGACCAGCTCAGGGAGTTCTTCGCCATAAAGACGCTTAGCCTCATCGTAGGAAAGTCGCGTGACTTCCTCATTCGCACCTTCCATGTTGGGTGTATACAATTGATCTTTGATCGGCACGATCACTTCAGTGCTGTCAGCAATTTTCTGGGTATTGTACACGACGATTTCCTTGGCTTTTTCTTTCCCCAGGAAGGAGAAGCAGTCCAACATCTCATCTGTCGTCCGGAAATGGGCTTCCGGCATATGCAGAACTTTCCCTTGGTTCACTTTCAAGGACCCGATCAATATTTCCCGGTAGATGGCGTCCTCCTTGTTCAGATAATGGACATTCCCGGTTGCGACGACCGTTTTGCCCAGTTCATCCCCGATGGCAACGATTTGGGTGATGATTTCCTCCAGATCGCTTTCATTCTTGACTAATTCCTTCGTGATGAGCGGGGCATAAACCTCTTTCGGCATGACTTCGATGTAATCGTAGAACTTGGCTTTCTCCTTTGCTACCTCTGCCCCTTTTTGCATCATCGCCTCAAATATCTCGCCTTCGCTGCAGGCAGAACCGATCAACAGGTTTCCCCGGATTGCTTGCAGAACGCTGCGCGGAAGGCGCGGTGTCCGGTAATAATACTCGATATTCGAAGCAGATATGATTTTGAACAGGTCCTTCAGTCCATCTTGATTTTTTGCCAAAATCGTTGCGTGGAACGGCCGTGCCCGTTTGTACGAATCGCCGCCGCCAATGTATTTGTTGAGTTCATCATGAAACAGGATATTATGATCTTCGCGTGCTTCTTTCAGGAATATCCAGCAGAGTGCCCCCGTTGTTTCGGAATCATAAACTGCTCGGTGATGCTGTTCCAAGCCGACACCATAGCGTTTCGCTAATGTATTCAAACGATGGGATTTCAAGTTTGGGTGCAAGAAACGGGACATCTCCAAGGTGTCGATCACCGGATGCGGCGCCTCTGGCATGCCATGGCGTTCATAACTGTTGTTCAGGAAGCCCATGTCAAAACTGGCATTGTGGGCTACGAGAATGGAACCTTCAGAGAATGCCGCGAACTCCTCCAACACCGTTTTTTCCGGTTTGGAGTCACGCACCATGTCATCGGTTATGCCGGTCAATTGGATGGTCGTCTGCGATAAAGGATGACCCGGATTGATGAACTCTTCGAATGTCTCAATGACATTTCCTTTGTACATTTTTACGGCAGCCAGCTCAATGATCTTGTCGTACACTGCCGACAAGCCCGTCGTTTCCACGTCGAATACGACATAGATCGCTTCGCTAAGATCCTCATGGACCGGATTATAGGCAATCGGAACACCGTCATCGACGACGTACGCTTCAATCCCGTACAATATTTTCACATTATTCGCTTTTCCGGCTGCATGGGCGTCGGGATAGCCTTGCGCGGCGGCATGGTCAGTCAGCGCAATGGCTTTGTGTCCCCATTTGGCTGCTTGTTTGACAAAATCACCGATGCCATTGGTGGCATCCATCTGACTCATATTTGAGTGCAGATGCAATTCGACTCTTTTTTCATCTTCGGGCGCACGATCTTTCCGTTCCGCATGCGCCACCTCATTGACGTCACGGCCATTCACAACCAAGTCACGCATGAACGTGTCTTCCTGGACACTCCCGCGAACGCGCACCCAGATGCCTTTTTTGACCAGCTCGAAGTTTTGTTCATCTGTTTCATTTGACGAGAACAGCTTCACCGAAAACGAGGAAGTGTAATCCGTCATTTTGAATACGAGCAATTTACGGCCGGAGCGCAGTTCCCGGATTTCGCTGTCAAAAATGTAGCCTTCGATGACCACGGAACGCTCTTCTTCAGTGATCGACGCCATCTGCTTGATTTCTTCCTTGCCGGAGATTTGTCTGCCGATCAGCAAGGGGCCATTGTTGCCTGCTTTCGATTGCGAGCCGTCACTGCGTTGTCTGTCCTGTTGGTTTTGTTTGATGGCTTCTTCTGCTTGTTTGACCAACATTTCATCCTGCTCTTGTTTCCTTGCCAGATATTGCGCCATTCTGGCTTCGGATGCTTCCTCGTCCACTTCGATCGTGATTTGGAAACTAGGGAACCCCAAGACCAGATAATTCTGTTGGATCACCGATAAGTAGTTATCCGCTAAATGATTTTTGGTGATCTCATTTTCAACATTGATCACGACTTTGTTGTTCAAGACGACTGGCGTATGTTTAGCAAAAAGCGTCTGGACCAGCGGCGAGGATATGTTGCTGCGCTGGACGATCGTTTCCCAATAATCCAGGATGCTTTCGTTGGTCAGGATCGGTTTCCTTGTTTTGATCTGAAAATCGATCGTGGCGATGGATTGAAATTTTATTTTCATGTGGTTCATCAAAGCATTGAACACTTCGAAAGGCAGGACGTTATCAAAAACGAACTGGAATGACCATAATTTGGATTTTTTATGCACGATGACCTGTTCGATTTCCCCGTTTTCAAAATACGGCAGGTACTCCGGCTTGTGATGCAGATTTATCTGTTCCAGCATCTGCTGGAACAATTCATGTTTCGATAATGCCATTTGATCGCTCCTTCTCAACTAACAAACAAAAAGATCCAAAGAATGAGCTTTCCTTTCTTTGAATCTTTCTATTTTCTTCCTAAATCATTGGCCAAAGAAAAATCTTTGGATATCGTTCCAAGTGACGATGACCATCAGCAGGAGCAACAGCCCCATTCCGATAGCTGTGATGATGCCTTCCTTCTCTGGATCCAGCGGCTTGCCTCTGATTCCTTCCACTACGTTCAGCAGCAGTTTCCCGCCATCCAATGCCGGAATCGGCAAAAGATTCACGACACCAAGGTTGATGCTCAAGTAGGCCAAGAAACTGAGCACGCTCAGAAAGCCATAATCAACAACTTGTTCCGTTGCCGCATAGATGGCGACAGGCCCCCCGAATGAATCGGCTTGGAAGCCGGTCCTGAACATGGAGAAGACCAATCCGAAGATCGAAGTGGCTATCAACCAAAATTCTTCGAACCCGTAACTGATTTTAGCCATCAAGGTGCGATCCATCGGGGGAGCGACACCAATCAGCCCATAGTCATTGCCTTGTTCATCGGTTTTCGTGTCGGGCGTGACGAGGACATCACGCGCTTCCTGTCCGTCAGTCACGACAGAGAGTGTGATTTCGTTGCCCGGATTGGCTTGAATGGACGCAACCAGTTCCGTCCATTCAGCGATTTCTTCGCCGTTCACAGCCAGGACTTCATCATCCGCCCGTAATCCGGCTGCTTCAGCAGGGCTGTCAGGTTGGATTTCACCTAGGCGATTATCGTTGACCGTAACGCCGCCTTGCACGAACGCAATCGCGATGAACACCGCAATACCCAAAATGAAATTATTCATCGGTCCGGCAAAGTTTGTCATCATCCGTTTCAGCAAGGGTGCTGATTGGTATTGCACATCGATGGGAGCGATCTGAACCTCTGTTCCGTCCGCTTCGATGATTGTCGCATCGCGTTTGACTTCATAGGTAATAGGTTCCGAGCTTCCCGGAATGATGCCCTTTATGAAGAGCGCCTGTTCCAGATCAGCTTCCAGTAATTCTATCGGAACAGCATGCAGATGCTGTTTATTGCTTAAATCTATTTGAGTGACCTGTTGTGCCTCATCCAGGGATATGTTAAGCGGCATACCGGGTTTCAACTCGGTATCCTCATCCCCGATGCCGGCCATCCTCACATAGCCGCCGATAGGCAGCATCCGGATCGTATAGGTCGTTCCGTTTTTGCGGTGAGAGAAAATTTTCGGTCCCATTCCGATTGCGAATTCACGAACCAAAATGCCAGCTTTTTTTGCAAAATAGAAATGGCCGAATTCATGGATGATCACTAATATGCTGAACACGATGATGAACGTTATGATTGTCTGAAACATGTAATCCCTCCCTTTCTGTATCTTGCCTTGCTGTTCTTAAAATATGAAATTCAGAAAAATATGGAACACAGGCATCACAAAAAGCGTACTGTCGAAACGATCGAGCATGCCGCCATGTCCGGGCAATATCTTCCCGGCATCCTTCACGCCAAAATAACGTTTGAATGCCGATTCGACCAAATCACCCATCTGCCCACAGACCGAAAGCAGGGCTGCCAGCATAATCTGGAGGCCCATCGATAACCCCAACGGATTGTAGTAATGGAAAAACACGATAGCGATCAGCACCGCAGCGATCGATCCGCCGACGGAGCCTTCGATTGTTTTGTTGGGGCTGATTGCCGGTGCCAATTTGTTCTTGCCTATTTTTCTGCCTATCATGTAAGCGCCGATATCCGTCCCCCAGATGATGAACAGCACTAAAAGCACCATCCAAAATCCGATATCCCTTGTCTGCATGAAGTAATAGAATCCTCTCCCGACATAAAGGGATGTCAGCACGGAAGCGGCCGCATCGTCAAAGGTGAAATCATTTCTTGAGAATACTGTGAATACGAACAGTATCAATGCTTCCAAATAAATCAAAAGCATCGCATCGATGCCGTCAGGGATGAAATGCAGATAGGATTCCGGCAACATCAATAGGACGGTCGCCAAAGCGGTGATGATACCCTCCACACTGAAGATGGTCAGCTTTTTCATCTTCAGTAATTCTTGGACAGCGATCAAACCGATTGCTGTCATGAGCAGTTGCAGCGCCAGTCCCCCAAGCCATAAGAATGGGATAAACACGGCGGCAGCCACTATGCCTGTGATTACTCTAGTTTTCATAAGATCCTCCTATATGCCGCCGAAACGACGATTGCGATGCTGATATTCAGCTAACGCAGCCCGCAAGCTGGTCGTTGAAAAATCAGGCCAAAATTCTTCCGTAAAGTACATTTCACTGTAAGCAGCCTGCCAAAGCAAGAAGTTGCTCAAACGGATTTCCCCGCTGGTGCGGATCAGCAAGTCGGGATCCTGCCATTCACCAAGCACACTTGTGAATAGGTATCCGGAGAATACTTCATCGGTGATTTCGTCTTCCGAGAGTTTTCCCGTTGCGACATCGCGCGCAATCATTTTTGTCGCTTGAAGGATTTCAGCCCTGGAACCGTAATTCAGAGCGAAATTCAGAATCAAGCCGGTATTGTCTTTCGTTTTTTCGATCGCATTTTGCACTACCTTCAGCGTCTTTTCGGGTAATTGATCAATCCAGCCGATGGTTGTCACTTTGATGTTGTTCTGCATCAATTCCGGCATGAACACATCAAAAAAATCGATGGGCAAACCCATCAAAAAATTGACTTCGTCAGTCGGACGTTTCCAGTTTTCTGTTGAAAAGGCATATAGCGTCAATACCTTTACATCAAGGCCGCTTGCTTCTATGGCTATCCTTTTCACGGTATTCATGCCCTCTTTGTGTCCGTAGACCCGCGGCATCAATTTTTTCTTTGCCCAACGGCCATTTCCGTCCATGATGATGGCGACATGGGCTGGAACGATGCCGTTTTCATCGAACGGCATTTCTGTTTTTGGATTCTCACTCTTGAATAGAGCCATGCTTTATCCCTCACTTTTTCATAACTCTCTATATTTTAACAAAAACCCGCTTGAATTCCTATGATTAACAGGAATTTATAAAATATTTAAGTGTGGCCACTATTTTAAAAAGAGCCAGGGCACAAATCATTCGAAATGATTTGTGCCCTGGCTCCTTTTCAACGGATGAAATTTTAAACGTCCAAAATTTCTTTTTCTTTGTCAGCTGTTATTTTGTCGATTTCTTTGGAAGATTTGTCGGTGAACTCTTGCACTTTCTTTTCATAAGTGCGCAACTCATCTTCTGTGATTTCTTTGTTCTTTTCTGCTTTTTTCAATGCTTCAATGGCATCGCGGCGAATATTACGGATAGAGACCTTAGCCGCTTCGTTTTCTTTGCCGACAGTTTTTGCCAACTCTTTGCGTCGCTCTGAAGTCAGTGCCGGGATCACCAAACGGATGACACTCCCGTCATTGGCTGGGTTGATGCCCAAGTCGCTTTGGTAAATCGCACGTTCGATATCACCGATACTGGATTTATCGTATGGTGTTACCAACAACATGCGTCCTTCAGGAATCGTGATGGAAGCCAATTGATTCACTGGCGTGTTCGTTCCGTAGTATTCCACTTCGATGCGATCCAATAAACTCGCATTCGCGCGGCCTGCACGAATCGAGCCAAGCTCGCGGATCAATGCAGCTTCCGTTTTTTTCATTCTGTCGATCGCATTATCAAGGATTGCTTTAACCATGATTATTTCCCCCTAACAGTCGTTCCGATATCTTCTCCCAGTATAACACGGCGAATATTCCCTTGTCTGTTTAAGTTAAATACAACCAGCGGGATGTCGTTATCCATGCTTAATGAGCTTGCTGTAGTATCCATTACTTGCAGTCCTTTGGAAATAACATCCAAATGAGTCAATTCAGAGAATTTTGTTGCGTTCAAGTCCTTCATCGGATCGGATGAATAGACCCCATCAACATTGTTCTTAGCCATCAAAATAACGTCAGCATTTATTTCAGCGGCACGAAGGGCTGCTGTCGTATCAGTAGAGAAGTAAGGATTGCCGGTACCGGCAGCAAAGATCACAACGCGTCCTTTTTCAAGATGACGGACAGCACGTCTGCGGATGTACGGTTCGGCAATCTGTCTCATTTCGATGGAAGTCTGAACACGGGTCGGAACGCCTGCATTCTCCAGTGCATCCTGCAGAGCCAAAGAATTCATGACAGTCGCCAGCATCCCCATGTAGTCGGCTTGCGCTCTCTCCATGCCCATTTCAGCGCCTGTCGTGCCGCGCCAAATATTGCCGCCGCCCACAACGATAGCTATTTCTACGCCTAAGTCATGTACTTCTTTGATTTCTTTAACGATTTCTTCGATCGTCGGCGGATTGATTCCGAAACCAGTGTTGCCCGCTAAAGCTTCACCGCTTAGTTTTAAAACAACGCGTTTGTATTTTGGTTCACTCATTCTATATTTCCCTCCGTAATTGGCTGACCCCTGATCAATCAGGCTTATGACTATGATAAAAAAGCCCCAATTAAGGGGCAATTTACATTATTTTTTAACTTGGCTCATAACTTCTTCTGCAAAGTCCACAGAGCGTTTTTCGATACCTTCGCCTACAGAGTAGCGAACGAATGATGTAACAGCGCCGCCTTTAGAACCAGCATATTGTGAAACTGTTTGATCTGGATCTTTAACAAAAGGTTGATCGTTCAATGAAATTTCGCTCAAGAATTTGTTCAAACGGCCTACGATCATTTTTTCTACGATGTTGGCTGGTTTGCCTTCGTTCAATGCTTGTTCAGTCAGAACTTTCTTTTCATGTTCAAGTTCTTCAGCAGAAACTTCGTCGCGTGAAACATATTTAGGATTGATGGCAGCGATGTGCATAGAGATGTCTTTAGCAGCATCCGCATCAGTAGTTCCTTCCAATACTGTCAACACAGCGATACGTCCGCCTTGGTGCAGGTAAGCACCAAAAGCATCTGCATCCGTTTTTTCAACGATAGTAAAGCGACGCAAAGTAATTTTTTCGCCGATTACTGTAGTAGCGCTCAAGATAACATCGTTTAATGTACCGTCAGCAGTTTCGATTGCTAAAGCAGCTTCCACAGTTTCTGGTTTGTTTTTAGCGATGATTGCTGTGATATCAGCTACTAAGTTTTGGAATTTGTCGTTTTTCGCAACAAAGTCAGTTTCTGCATTGATTTCAGCGATTACGGCTGTATTTCCGTCAACATATACGTTTGCAAGTCCTTCAGCAGCGATACGGTCAGCTTTTTTAGCTGCTTTAGCCATACCATTTTCTCTTAGGTAGTCAACCGCTTTTTCCATGTCGCCATCGACTTCTACTAGAGCTCTTTTAGCATCCATCATGCCTACGCCTGTCATGTCGCGTAATTCTTTAACCATTTTTGCTGTTACTTGTGCCATTCTATGATTCCTCCTGAATATTCTTTTTCATAAAAAAAGCTGTCCCAAAGAGAATAGAAAAGATGTCTGCTACCAAATTGGCTATATCTTTCTTCTTTTCTGAGACAGCTCGTTGCTTCAAACTAAATAGGAAATATTATTCGTTGTTGCCTTCTACGACTTCAACGATTTCTTCTAATGAAGTTGCTTCGTCAGCTTCAGCTGCAAAAGTTTCTTCAACAGAAATTTCAACTTGATCTTTCCCTTGGTTTCCTTCGATGAAAGCATCAGCCATTTTAGCAGTGATCAATTTAACTGCGCGGATAGCATCGTCATTTGAAGGGATTACTACGTCGATTTCATCTGGATCACAGTTAGTGTCAACCATAGCGACGATAGGAATGTTCAATTTGTGAGCTTCTTGAACAGCGATTCTTTCTTTTCTTGGGTCAACGATGAACATTACATCCGGGATTCTAGGCATATCTTTGATACCGCCCAAGAATTTTTCCAAACGTTCTTGTTCTTTTTTCAAGATAGAAACTTCTTTTTTAGGAAGTAGTTCGAAAGTGCCGTCTTCAGACATAGCTTCGATTGATTTCAAACGTTTGATACGTTTTTGGATAGTATCCCAGTTAGTCAAAGTACCACCTAACCAACGGTGATTTACGAAGAACTGACCTGAACGGATAGCTTCGTCTTTGATTGAATCTTGCGCTTGTTTTTTAGTACCTACGAATAAAGCTACGCCGCCTTCTTCAGCAACGTTAAGCATATATTTGTATGCTTCGTCAACTAATTTCACCGTTTTTTGCAAGTCGATGATGTAGATACCGTTTCTTTCTGTAAAGATGTATCTCTTCATTTTTGGGTTCCAACGACGAGTCTGGTGACCGAAGTGTACGCCTGCTTCCAATAATTGTTTCATTGAAATTACTGCCATGTTTGTTTCCTCCAAGTTTGTTTTTTATTTTCCTCCCCCGATTTCTTCTACAGCAGAAACTCATCTTACGATAAGCAACGTCCGCCGTATCGATCAAGGTGTGAAATGTGGTTTTGAACCGTTGATAATTATATCGAATTATACTGAAAGAAGCAAGTTTTTTTTCTGGAAATGGATATCAGGCGACCTCATCACCGGATATTTCAGGCTTGAATCCCCAAAATCTGCTTGATGTCATCGTTCGTCAACCGTTGGCGGCTGAGCGCCTCTTCCCCTTCGGATACGATCAACTGATCAAAGAGCATCTTTTTGTCCTGCTGCAGCTGATTGATTTTCTCTTCGATGGTTCCCTCAGCGATGAAACGGTACACCTGCACGTTTTTCTTTTGGCCGATGCGGTGTGCTCGCCCTGCGGCTTGCTCTTCTACTGCCGGGTTCCACCACAGATCGAAAAGGATGACCGTATCTGCACCGGTCAGATTCAACCCGGTGCCGCCCGCTTTCAGGGAAATCAAAAAGACATCCGTCTGCCCTTCATTGAACTGATTGACCAGCGTAAGCCTTTCGGCGGGAGGGGTTTTTCCGCTGAGATACAGATGACTTAGATTTTCCTTGACCAACTCCGCTTCGATCAACTTCAGCATGGACGTGAACTGTGAAAACACCAAAACATGCTGGTTGTTCTCTTGGGCATTTTTCAATATTTCGACCAGTTGCTCCAACTTCCCCGAACCGCCTTCGTAGGCCGCATCCACCAAACGAGGATCGCAGCAGATTTGACGCAGACGGGTCAGTCCGGCCAATATTTCCATCCGGTTCCGTTGGAAATCTTCACTGTCATAATCAGATACCTTTTCCTGCAGTTGCTGCAGATAAGCCAAATACATGATTTTCTGATCGCGGTTGAGGCTGCTGTAGATATCGGCTTCGGATTTTTCCGGAAGATCGCCCAGAACATCCGCCTTCAGCCTGCGCAACATGAAGGGTTTGGCTGTTTTCGAAATGTCCTCGAGTGACATTTTTTTAAATTCCTGCAGTTTCGGGAACAATCCCGGCAAAATCAATTGGAAGATTGCCCAGAATTCCGTCACGCTGTTCTCGATCGGCGTGCCGCTCAACGCGATATTTACCCGGGCATTCATCTTCGCTATGGCACGGAACGTCTTCGTATTGTAGTTGTTGACGTATTGGGACTCGTCCAGAATCATCGCGTAGAAGTCGCATTTTTGGTAGGACTCGATATCCTGCCGGAAACTTTGGTAAGAGGTTATCGCAATGCCGTTCTCAGGCAACTGGGACAACTGCTCATCCCGTTCCTTTTTCACGCCGCTGATGACGCTTATCTTAAGCAACGGCGCAAATTTTTGAAATTCGTACTTCCAGTTGTAGATCAGTGAAGCCGGTGCGATGACCAAAGCGGGTTTGGCATCATTTTTGCCTTCCTCAACTTCGCTGAGCAGAAAGGTAATCAGCTGGAGTGTTTTGCCGAGTCCCATTTCATCAGCCAAAATACCGCCTAAGCCGTAGTTAGCGAGAAACTTCAGCCATTTGAAGCCGGTCACTTGATACGGACGCAAATCCGCTTGCAATGTTTTCGGCAGTTCAGCCGGAAACTCGTTCGGGTGCTTGATGAAATGATACAGTTCGTTTAGGAAATCTTGGCTGCCGACCTCAGGGTTCAGGTCATTGATTTCTTTTTCGAGCGTCATGCTCTTGATCATCGGCATGGAGAGTGTCCCATCATGAAGCTGGGACTCATCTTTGATCAATGAAAGGAAACGATTCATCTCTTTCATTGTTTCCGTCTCCAAAGATAAGATGCGACCGTCTTCCGTCTTATAATAGGCATCATTTTTTTTGAGGCTGTTCAACAATCTGTCTATTTCATTTTCTGAAATGCCACCAACATCAAAACGGATATCCAAAAAAGAATCCCTCGTCCTGCGTTGGACCGAAGTTGACACCTCTGTATTTTCCACTATCAGATTCTGCAGATCCGGACTTAATTCGACCTCAGCATAACGGCGCAAAACAGGTATTTTCCTGTAAAGAAAGCTGAATAGGTCAACATCCTTCGAAGCCAGGAAGGATACTTGGTTTTCGATTATGTTGAATTCCAGATTTTCCAACACCTGCAGGATCCGTTCTTCGCCTATTGTGTCCCTGATCAGGAATTGGGACTCTGCTTTCGAGGCGCGGTTCTGTCGGAAGACCGTTTCGCCATATTTGAAGAAAATTTCACCCTTTATGCGCTTGGCCGGACCACGGAAATGAATGGAAACAGTCAGCGGCTCATCGATGATGTTGCGCTCCAATTCTTCGCTGAAGTGCACCGTTCCGATCTGTTTCAGCAACGGAATGACATAGGTCAGCAAATCCGATACATCAGGCTCTTCGATTCCGATCACATTTGAGTCGTCAAAACGTTTTTCAAAGAACGAGAGGTACCCCAACAGTTTATGTTGCTGCACACTGAGTGGGTGAACTTTATTCCCCTCGATCAACCAGTCGTAATCCAACAGATGGATGATATTGTCACACTGGATGCGAAGTTCTATTCCCTTGCCTTTCTTTCCCAAAAGGAATTGATAGCCCGGTTTTTCGGGACTGATCTGCACATCCGGATACGTTTGCTCGCCGGCGATCCATTCGACGCGGCCGGTTTGGATCAAATCTTCCAAAATGGAGTGCGCTGAACTCGCCGGAAGGATCAGATAGGAATCCAATTTTCTGGCCGTGACGTTCAGCAATTGCTTATTCAACGCAGCGGGTTGCTCTTCAAGCAATTTATGCAACCGGTAGATGATGGGCTGGTCCATTTCCTGTATCTTCACTGTCCGGAAATCGATCCCATCGCCGAGACGATATTCCCATTTTTCTTGTTTGATGAATTGTTCCGTAAATTGTTCGATATTGGTGACCATGTAGGGTTTGTCGACCCCTGCACGCAAGGATAGAGCCAATACATGCTCACCTGTGTTTTGCATCAGATTGTTTGGTTTCATGCGCAGAACCTGCAGCGTATACTGCACTAAAAAATCTGCTTGGGTGTTCAGGCTCTGGGCGCCTTTGTTTTCTTGGAAGAAAATCTGCGTCAAGTCGTTCACAAATTCTTGACCGGCAGTTTCCGCGTCGACCTGAAACTGTTCCGCGCTGCTTTCCGTCAGAATACGGGTGCCGCATTTCTCCTTCAGATACAATTCAACAGCGATCGTATGCTTGCAATACTGATGATTTTTCCAGTACTTGCACTGACATACATCCTGTTCCTTGGCTGTCCCGTCTAAGGTGACATGATACATTTTACTGCCGAGCACCTCACAATGCCAAACCTGGCTGTGGAAATCCGGTTGCACGGATAGCACGCGATCCTCATTCACATATTCGCGTCCCTCTTGTATCAACTTGTCCGGCATACTCCATTTCACGCTATCACTTCCTCTGCTTCTTGCTGTCCATCCTTTATTGTACTGCAATTTCGTCGAAAAATATACCTTCTTCCCCTTTGATGGAGGCCAGAAGGGAATATTTAACTTGAAATATTCAACAAACTATCTCATACTGATTAGCATAATACCAAAGCAAAAGGAGCCCTGTCATGTTTTTTAAAACAGTCGTCATCATAGTCAGATTTCTGGTCCGAATCCTGAACGGCAAGACCGAAATCCAAAACAAAGAGTACATTCCGAAAGACACAGTCTATATCATTGCAGCACCGCACAGAAGTCTGCTGGATCCCGTTTTCATTTCGTTTGGCGTGTATCCGCACGAATTTTCATCAATGGCGAAGCAGGAACTCTTCAAGGGGAAATTCATGAACTGGCTGCTCACGCACATGAACGCTTTCCCTGTCAATCGCGAAAACCCTGGTCCGAGCGCCCTAAAGCAACCTGTTTCGATACTGAAGGAAGGCAAAACCAATCTGCTGATTTTCCCGACCGGATCAAGGCATTCCGCAGAAATCAAAGGCGGCACTTCATCCATCGCCAAGCTGGCCAACGTTCCGATCCTTCCGGTCGTCTATCAAGGTCCGCTCACACTCAAGGACCTCTTGAAGCGCAAAAAGGCGACTGTCCGCTTCGGCAAGCCCATCTACCTCCCAAATGAAAAGCGGATTTCCAGAGATGAACTAGCTGCCTATGACGAACTGATCGGAACAACCTTCCGCCAATTGGATCAGGAAATCGATCCGAATTTCGTCTACATAGCAAAGTGATGCCCCGGTGTTGTCCGGACTCACCACTTGCCCATTTAATAAAATTCAAAAAACAGCACCGGAATTTTTTCCGGCGCTGTTTTTTGGCATTGCTGCCGTATCAATTAAGCACGCAATCAATCGTTCATCGACTGGAGCATGTACATATCATAATAGGTTCCCCGTTTGGCAATCAGTTCTTCGTGTGTGCCTCTTTCGATGACGCGTCCTTTGTCCAACACCAGGATCAGATGGGCATCGCGAATAGTGGACAGACGGTGCGCGATTGCAATCGTCGTTCGGCCTTCCCGCATTTTCCGCATGCTTTCTTGGATCAGGAGTTCCGTTTCGGTGTCGATATTGGCCGTCGCCTCGTCAAGGATGAGCACTTTCGGATCCCGCAAAATGGTTCGGGCAAACGAAATCAATTGTCTCTCACCGCTTGAATAACTGGCTCCGCGTTCGATCACTTTTGCATGATAACCTCCCGGCAGCGACTCGATGAATGAATCGGCATGCACAAAGGCAGCCGCGCCTTCAATATCGCGGTCGGTATAATCCTTGTTCATCAAACGGATATTATGCGAGATGTCGCCGTAGAAAAGGAAGGAGTCCTGCAGGACCAAGCCTATTCTTGAGCGGATCTCATCGATCGGATACGTCTTGATTGATTTCCCATCAATCAGGATATCGCCTTTCTCGAAATCGTAAAAACGCAGCAAAACATTGATGATGGAACTTTTGCCGCTGCCTGTGTGGCCTACCAACGCGACGGTCTCACCCGGATTCGCTGTGAAGCTGATGTCCTTCAGCACATCCTGCTTGCCGTCATAAGAGAAGGATACGTTTTTGAATTCGATCCTGCCTTGGATGATCTCCAATTCCGAATCTTTGGGTTGGCTTGGTGCCAATTCGGCATTATCCAATACGCTCAGGACCCGTGAACTGGAGACGATGCCATCCTGCAGGGCGCTGAGGTTATCCATCATCATCCCCATCGGACGGAAGAAATTTTGGATGTAGGTAGTGAACGCATAGATGACCCCCAGCTCCACGACACCATTCAACGTCTGGTAGCCAAATAACCAAAGGACGATCGCCAACGCAATTGCCTGCAACAGATTGACGACTGGCATCAACATCAAAGCGTTCATCTGAACCATCGCTACGCGCCCTTTGCTGTAATCGTCATTGATCGCATCAAATTCTGCGCGCAGACGTTTTTCTTGGCGGAACTGCTGGATGATTGCCATGCCGGAAATCGATTCATTCAATTTCGTGTTCAGTTGGCTCAGCCTTTCGCGCATCGTGCGGTAAACGCGCGTGCTGTACTTTTGGTAATACCAAATCAGGCCGGCCATGATTGGGACAAATACGATGAAAAGAAGGGAAATCTGCTTATCCAATGTCCACATAGCGATGAACACTGTGATGATACTGAAAATTCCTTCTGCCAAGGCCAAAAAAACATTCCAGAATTCCTTGATGGTTTCTGTATCATTCGTGACGCGCGAAACGATCGACCCGGCCGGCGTCGTGTCATAGTAGCGCATCCCCAATTGATTGATCTTACGGAAAACCGCATTGCGGATATTCTCAACGGTTTGTTCCGACGCCATGCTGAATATATAACGCTGCAGATACGTGACCAACATCTTCAGCAGGACGGACCCCACATAAGCAAGCGCAAAAAGCATACTGATGTTGGTCGTGACATTGCCAACAGCCAGATAATCATCCATATAAATTTGGATGATGCGCGGTGCAACCACATTGACCAACGACAACGCGATACTGAAAAGTAAAGCAATCAAAAATTGATAGCGGAAAGGATGGGCAAATCGGAAGATTCGTTTGACTATCCGGAGTTGTTCCTTCAATGGGATTGTTTTTGACCATACTGATCCACTCATGCTTCATCCGCCCCTTCCAATTTGGTTTCGAGTTGTTGTTTTTCGTACATCCTGCGGTACCATCCGTCCTGTTCCATCAACTCATAATGAGTCCCGCGTTCGACGATGCGCCCTTCATCAAGGACGATGATCTCATTTGCATGCATTACGCTGCTGATTCGATGGGCCGCAATGATCGTTGTCTGATCGGCTCTCTTTTCCTTAAGACCCGTCAGGATCGCTTCCTCCGTCTTCGCGTCCACCGCGGATAAGGAATCATCCAGGATGAGTAGCTCAGGTTCAGTCACCAAAGCCCGCGCAATCGCTATCCGCTGTTTTTGTCCACCGGATAAGGAAACGCCTCTTTCACCGACCAAGGTATCGTAGCCATCCGGAAAACCGAGGATATCCTGATGGATGGCAGTCAAGCGCGCTGCCTCTTCAACCTGTTGCTGGCTGAGGGAGGGATCAGCGAAACGGATGTTTTCCCTGACATCTGAAGAGAACAGGAAGTTGTCTTGGGGAACGTAACCGATTCCGCTCAGCAATGCATCCAATGAATAATCACGGATATCGATCCCGTTGTAGTTGATGCTGCCGGCATATTGGTCATACTCACGCAACAGCAGACGGAAAATCGTACTTTTGCCCGATCCGGTTCTGCCGACAATCCCTAACGTTTGTCCCCGCTCCAAATGGAAACCGACGTCCCGGAGGCTGATTTCTGCGCTGTTCGGATAGCCGAAAGAGGATACCTGAAAATCCAAATCGCCTGTAACCGGAGTCCGGATAGCATCCTTCTGCTCCTGAATCGTTGATTTTTCCTTCAGGAGCTCATCGATCCTGCTGTAACTGGCACTGCCTCGTTCCAGTACATTGAACAATCTGCCCACTGCCAACATCGGCCATGCCATCATTCCGATATAACTGAAGAACGAAACCAGCTGACCGATACTGATGCTGCCCTCCACGACAAAACGGCCACCAAAGATGATTGTCAATGCAAAAGAAAGCCCCAAAATAAGTTGGATCGCCGGATCAAACAAAGCATCGACCAAATAGACAGCTTTATTTTTCACGACGACATCCTTCGTCATCGCTTCAAAATCATGTATATCCTCTTCTTCTTCGCCAAACGTCTTGATGACCTTCACGCCGGATACACTCTCCTGCGTTTTATCATTCAGATTAGAGAAAGCAGCTTGTGCCTTGCGGAAACGCTTGTGCATCTTCTGTCCGAGGATCCTCGACACCAGCGTCAAAGCTGGCAACGGAATCATGGCGATGAGCGTCAAGCGCCAATCGATCAAGAAGAACATTGTGAAAAGCGTGATCCCGCCTGAAGAAATCGAATCCGCCAATGTCAGGATGCCTGCTCCCGCGACCATCCTGATCGCATTTAAGTCATTCGTCGCATGCGCCATCAGATCGCCAGTTCTGTATTTCTGGAAAAAGATAGCGTCCATTTCGGTGAAATGTTTGAACAATCGTGAACGCAGTATCTTTTCCAGTTCTGCTGAAGTGCCCCAAATCTTCATCCGCCAAATATAACGGAAAAGGTACTGCAGGATGCCCGCAATCAATATGATCGCTGACCACTTCCACAAAGAAGCCATCGTTAGGGTCCCTAAGGCAATTTCATCGATGATGATTCCGACAACGCGCGGCGAAACAACCTGAAGTATAGCCACAATGATCAGGAAAAAGACGCCCACAAAATACGATTTCCATTCTTGACGGAAAAACCAACTCAATTTTTTGAAAATACTCACGTATATTACTCCCTTCTTACCTGTATTCAGACAAAATAAAAATGTGGAACCGGAGAGATCCACATTTTGTATATTATTTCATTAGTCTATTTCTTTTTCTTTGTTGATTGTGCTTTCATAGAAGCCAAAATCTGTTTTACTTTTCTTTCGGATGGTTTTTGACCCATCTGCATCATCATAGAACGCAACATTTCTTCATTGATCGGTGGATTTTCTTCAAAATATTTTACCATATAACGTCTTGCAAGGAAAAATCCGCCAACCGCGCCTATTACTATTCCCAAAATGACCATCATTACCCATGCTGTTGTTGACACGTATTCATCCCCCTTTCCAAAGCATTCATTCATTAATTGTACTAAAGATTATGAGAAAAAGAAATAGCAATCACGGATAAATTTAGCGATTTTTCGAAAACGCTTCGGCTGTTGCCGGTTCCGGGACAATTTTGAACCTATTCTTGCGTCATCCCCAAGATTATGCGAACATCTGTTTGATTTTTTGGATGATTAATGGTATCCTAAACTTATAAATATAGGATTACGGAGATGATGATCTCATGGTTAAAAATAAAGATTCACGCCAAGTTGAAGTACTTCAATACATTTATGAAGAAGTCCAAGAAAAAGGCTATCCGCCAACCGTTAGGGAAATCGGGAATGCAGTCAAACTTTCCTCAACATCTACAGTGCACGGCCATCTGTCGCGGCTTGAAAAAAATGGCTTCATCCAACGCGACCCGACAAAACCCCGCGCGATCGAACTGACTCAAGCGGGTCTGGACAAACTCGGGATCATGTCGGATAAAATGCCGTTATTGGGTACCGTCACAGCCGGAGCTCCCATCCTGGCTATCGAAGAAGCAACAGATTATTTCCCGGTTCCGCCGGATCTGAAATCCGCTTCCGGAAGCTTGTTTATGCTGAAAATCCGCGGAGAAAGCATGATCGACGCCGGCATCTTCGATGGCGACTCAGTCATCATCAGAAAACAAGCCACTGCTGAAAACGGCGATATCGTCATAGCCATGACGGATGATGATGAAGCGACCTGCAAACGATTCTATAAAGAAAACAACTACTATCGCCTGCAACCGGAAAATGCGAGCATGGATCCGATCATCCTCGATTCTGTCATCATTCTGGGGAAAGTAGTCGGTCTGTACCGGAACCACATCATATGACGGATATTCACCCGTCTGCCGCAAAAAGGCTGCCAACTACTGGCAGCCTTTTTGCATGTGTATCCATATTTGGATTGTTTATTAAGCTTAGTATTCCATCAGTGTGAAGATGTCATACCCTTGAACTAAGTCACGGCCTTTTAAATCCAGCAACTCGATCAGGAATGCCAACCCGACGACTTCTCCGCCTAATTTTTCCACCAATTCGATGGTTGCGGCTGTAGTGCCACCAGTGGCCAACAAATCATCGCATACCAATACTTTGTCACCAGGCAAGATGGCATCTTTATGCAATTGCAGCGTTGCTTTTCCGTATTCCAGTCCGTAGGATACTTCCACTGTTTCACGCGGCAATTTGCCTTTTTTGCGGGCCATTGCGAATCCGCAGCCTAATTCAACAGCGACCGGACAGCCGACCATAAACCCACGCGCTTCGGGTCCGACTACTTTATCGACATTCAAGTCCTGGGCATATTTCACAATCTCTTTGATCGAATAGCGGTAAGCCTCTCCATTCGCCATCAGGGGTGAAATATCTCGGAAAACGATGCCTTGCTCCGGGAAATCTTTGACATCATCAATATATTGTTTCAAATCCATTTTGTGTTCCTCCTAATTATTGTGCCATCATCTGTTCATTCAACCATTTCGTCAACTGCGAAAACGGGCTGTAGATGAATACCTTCTCAGCTTCCATTTTCTGCAGGCGATCTTTGTATACCTGGGTGTCGTCCAAAGCCCTTTTGACAGGGTTTTTGACCTCATTGATGAAACCATTGTCTATTGTAACAAATCCCGCCTCCAAAAACACTTGAATCATAAAAATGGCAAGATTTTTTTTGATTTTTAAGTATTTTGCTAAGGCATCTAACCGATTTCTCACATCGATATCCTTATGGGAACGGATATATTGGTAGAACTTTGCAAACTGGTCTTTAGGAGGGATTCCGTCTGCGTAAACGCTATTTGATTCATGAGATACGACATACACATTTTCGAACTGATTGCTCTTCAAAAGATCAGCCAACAAGCCCATCTTCAAAGGACATTCGAAAAGCACCAGGTTGCTGGCGCTGACATCCTGCAACGCGTCCGCTGTATTGTCAGTGAGCAACGCGGCGTTCGAACTGTTCGGGATGCGCTCATAAAATTGTTTCATGATGCCGGAAGTCGAAAACAGATACAAGGCATCTTCCACAGCCAATACCGATTCTTGGATGACCGAACTCCTTTTGTCGAAAAACTGGACATGTTTGTTTTTGATGTCCTTCAGCTGCAGTTGCGGTTTCGCGCTGTCCCGCCAAACGTTAATTGAAAGCTCCCCGATGAGGGAAACGACATCCGCCTCGTTCAAGTGGTTGCTGATGCTCCCCTTGTTGAAGCCGATCACGTCCAGAAAGAGGTTTTTGTCCTTGAGTTTGAACTTCAGATGCTTGTTGTCGGCACCGATCTGTCTGATGTCTGTCAAAGGCACATTTTGGAAGCCGAATATCGGCTTTGTATTATCGGTTCCATAAGGTTTAAGCAATTCCAATTCCTTCAAAAACGGAAGCGTGACATCGGCAAGCGGCAGCATGGCGTCGATGTAAATGGATTCGCCCGACACGATGGCATCGTGATAAAGAGCCGCATAGCTGTTGATCTTTTCAGTGAAGGCTGACAAATCTGCAGCGGGAAGGCTCATGCCTGCTGCCATTTTGTGCCCTCCGAACTTGGTGAGAAGGTCTTTTGAATCGGTCAACGCAGTATACATATCCAACGCTTCCGTGCTGCGGGCCGATCCTTTCGCGATGCCGGTTTTTTCGTCGATGCGGAACAAGATTGTCGGGCGCCCGAATTCCTCGACCAGTTTGCTGGCCACGATACCGAGAACACCCTCATGCCAATTCTTGCCGGCCAGCACGACAACATCCGGCATGCTGTCGTTCTTCGCCAGTTCGGCACTGGCTTCTTCATGGATGGATTGGACAATACCCTGTCTCTCAACGTTCTTCTCCTGTATGTACGCAACCAGTTCAGCTATTTTTTCTTCGTCGAATGACAGCATCAGTTCAGCTCCCGGACCCGCATCCTCCAACCGACCGACAGCATTCAAACGCGGACCGATGATGAAACCGATGCTTTCCTCGTCCAAATTGGCCACATCTATTCCCGCGGCTTCCATCAACGCAGCCAAACCGAGTCGATGCGTTTGTTTCATGACTTGCAGTCCCTGCTTCACGATCCAGCGATTCTCGCCTGTCAAACTGACCAGGTCCGCAACCGTACCGATAGCGGCCAGATCAAGCGATTCGTATGGCATTTCACCCAGCAGGGCCGCCGCAATTTTCAAGGCGACGCCAGCTCCGGAAAGATCCGGGAAAGGATAGGATCCTGCCGGATGTTTCGGGTGGATGATGGCATATGCATCCGGTAAGGCGTCTGGCAATTCGTGATGGTCGGAAACAATGACATCCACCCCCATTTTTTTCGCCATCGCTATCGGCTCATGGCCGGAAACCCCGTTATCGCATGTCAGGATCAGTTGCGCCCCGTTTTCGATCAATTTCTTGAACGCAGCCGCATTCGGACCATAACCGTCAGTGAAGCGGTTCGGCAAATAATAGCCGACATTGCCGCCCAATACTTCGATCGTTTCCACAAGAATGCTTGTGCTTGTGATGCCATCCGCGTCATAGTCTCCATATACAACGATTTCTTCTCCCGCTTCAATGGCTTCAGTCAAACGATGAATCGCTTTATCCATATCGTGCAGCAGATACGGATCATGGAATTCCATTTCGGCGCCATCAATGAAAGCTTTGATCTGTTCTTTTGTTTCCAATCCTCGCTGCATGCAAAGCGCGACGAATTTTTCTGATAAACCTGCAGCCTGACTGATTTCCTTGCATACAGAATCATCAATTTCTGATTTGCGTATTTTCCAATTCATCTTTGACGATAACAATTTACCGACTCCTAACTATTTAAACTGTACAGGCGCACAGAGGCTCCCACTAATCCAAAAAAGACTAGAAGCAGAACTCGTTCTAGTCTTTTCTTTGCAACTGAAAGTGACAGATCAGGTAGATCTGCCCCTCTATTTTCAACATATAGGAATTTATAAAATTTTCCAGAGTGAAAAGTGCATCACCATAGGTGTTTCACAATTTTGCAAAATGTTTCATGCACCTAAAAAGATGTCCAGCTTCACGGGTTAGCCCTTCGGAAATTAGATAAATCTGTCCTATTGCGCTCTTCGATGCTCAGTCGGACAGATTTCCTAAATTTCTTTCAGGGCTGAACGAACCCGTTCAGCATTTCTTATCAAACACCGCTTGGCTGATTCGGGCTTCCCCCAGTAAACTTCTTGATCAATTCTTCTTCAAGCGAATTGATTTTGTTGTCTTTCTGAATCAATTCCGTCCGCAGATCGGCGATTTGCTGTTCATAAGCGACTTTTGCTGCATCGACTGCTTTTTGGATTTCTTTCCCTTTTGTATCGATTTCAGCGCGCATCTGTTTGAATTCCTTGTTCTTCTTCGTTGCACTGCCTGTCGCAACCAACAAGGTGATGAGCGAGCCCATCAGGAGAGAAACCAGGATGACGATGATAAGGGGTCCATCCACAACAGCGAAACCAAAATTGACCGGCACAGAATCGACATTGAAAACGGCAAACAACACAATGATGATGATCAAAATAATGCCCGCTACTAATCTCCATTGATTTTTCATTACAATCGCCCCACTCATTTTGATATTTCTCACCCTTATTATCATCTTTTTGCCGATGCATAGTCAACTTGCAACACTTATCAACGAAATGATTCTCAGGTGAGCAAGCTTCCTGCGATCATTTCGTCAGCGCTATTTCGAATTCATCATAATCGTTGACGAGTTTCGTGCTGGGAAAGACTTTGCGGGCATCCCGCTGCAACTGATGCGCATTGCCGTTGAGGTAACGCGCACTGATATGAGTCAAATAAAGTTGGTTGACGTTTGCTTCTTTGGCCACATTGGCTGCATCGATACAGGTGGAATGGAAATAATCCGACGCAATTGCTTGGTCTTCCTTACCGAAGGTGCTCTCATGAACCAAGACATCGGCATTTTTTGCCAAAACGACCGTATTTTTCGTTCTTCTTGTGTCGCCCAGAATGGTTACGACGCGTCCTTTAGTCGTTTTCCCGATAAAATCCAGCCCATTGATGGTTCTCCCGTCAGACAAAACAACGGTCTCCCCATTTTTCAGCTTTCCGTAGAGTGGTCCCGCGGGAACATCCATCTCTTTCAGCTTATCGGCCTGCAATTCGCCCGGATAGTCGGCCTCTTCGACACGGTACCCGTAAGAAACGATGCCGTGATTCAGTTTTGCGCAACTCACACGGAATTGTTCGTCTTCAAACACTACGCCATCTTCGGTTATTTCATGAAAGAAAATCGGATAGCGCAGGTGGGACTGGGATATGCGCAGACTGGTCAGCACAAATTCCTTGATTCCCACAGGGCCATAGATGTTCAAAGGCGTATTTCCGCCTTGGAAAGCCCTGCTGCTCAAGAACCCGGGCAAGCCGAATATATGATCTCCATGCAGATGGGTGATGAAGATCTTTTCGACTTTCCTGGGCCGGATCGTTGTTTTGAGCACACGTTGCTGTGTCCCCTCTCCGCAGTCAAAAAGCCAGATGGCATTGCGTTCATCCAACAATTTCAATGCTATGCTGGAAAGATTTCTGCTGGTGGAAGGAACACCCGCTCCGGTGCCTAAAAATTGAATTTTCATAATCAGTTGCTCCCATTTTCATCATTTAATTCTTGATAGATTTCCTCTGCCACAAAAAGGGCTAATTGTTGCGCACCCATCGGATTCGGATGGACCTGATCCTCCAGAAGCCACTCGTCGTGTCCGCTGCTGAAGGCATTCCAATCCAAAATATGGACATTGGAATGGTTGCTTTCGGCAAGCGCCAACTGCTCGTTCACGCTGTCCTTCCAGATTCGCGGTACATTCGTCGTGAGGAAAAACAGATTCCGGGATATCCCGATTTCCTTTATGAAAGTTTCCATTTGCATCTGAGTGAAAGTCCCGTTGGAACCCAGAAAGACCACGACTGTATCATGCAATTGTTCCCTTTTTTCCAAGTCAGCAATCACCTCAGTGGTTTGGTAAAGCTGTCTGCTGACTGCACCTTCGACAACTGCCCGACCGAAAATCGTAACCAGCTGATCCGCGACGGAGAGCAATACGGAATCGCCTATGAAGGTAATATCCGCGCCGTGGGCAAACAAAACGGTCTCCCGTTCGAGCCCTTCGATATTGTTGATGGCCCTGCTGCGGGTGGAATCGTCGCGATTGATTTCTTCCATTTTGCTTTGGCTGGCAGCGATCTGCTCACGCAGTTCCTGCACAGCGGCATTCTCGCCGGATCGTGCTTGGATAAATCCCGTCAGAGCAGTCAGCAACAGGCTGAAACTGACGAATGCCGCAAGTTTTTCCGAAAAATGCCTGGTTGAACCTTCGGATCCTGACGCCTTCATTCGGGCAGTCGTATCGGCAGGCCGCCAAGACTGCATAGACGTCATCTTCCAACGCTTTTTTTCGAATAGTTGATAGCCTATTTCGGAAAGGCTGAGCATGACTGCCAGTTGGATCAAGATATGGCGACCGGGATCAACGCTCGTATCAACTACTTTCGCTTGATAAAGGGAAATGACAGGATAGTACCAGAGATAAAGCTGGAAACTCCGTCTGCCGAGCCACTGTATCGGCTTGAACCGCATGATTCTTGAAAGGCTCGTTGCCGTGTGCGCTGTCAAGACTACCGCAACGCCGATAATGATGCTGTTAAGGTACATTCCGCCTCTGTAGGTGAATGACTGGCTATCCAACATCCTGCTCAACATCAAACCGAGAACGGCATAGCTGAAAAAGCCTGCAAGCGTCAGTCTTCGCTTCGTTCGTTTCGACACCGGCTCGTTCAATTTCGCTAACGGCCAAACAACCGACAGCGCACTTCCGATCATAAATGAAAAATAGCGCGTATCCGTCCCATAATAGACGCGTGAAGCGTCCTCTCCCGGCATATACAGCATGGCCATCAAAAGGGCTGAAAACAAAGAAAGCCCGACCGCTGCGCAGAAGATGATTCGTTTATCCTTGAAAAGGGCCAACAGCAACAGCACAACCAAAGGCCAGATGACATAGAATTGGCTCATGACCGAAAGGAACCAGAGATGGAGGAAAGGCGATTGCACATAGAATTGTTCAAAATACGAACCGCCAGCAGAAATTTGCCACCAGTTGTTGACCATCCCCAATGACGAAAGGAGCCAAGGCCGCAAATTAAGCAATAAGTCCCTTTGGAACAAAGTGATATAGGCAGTCACCGATACCAGCATCCCCAATAACGGAAGGAACAATCTGTTGAACCTTCTGGCCAAATAGCGCTTGTAAGCCAATTTTTCCTTTTGACCGTATTCTTCGATCACAGACGCTGTGATGAAAAAACCAGTCAGGACGAAAAAAATGTTTACGGCCAAGTAACCGCCCGGCAAAACATGAGGCATCAAATGATAGAAAATGATGGCAAGAATCGCAAGCGCCCGCATCCCATCCAATGGAACGGAGCGTGTTTGTAATGTCACGATAATTATCCCCCATTTAATGATACTGGTGTTGCTTTTTAATCGACGAACTCAAAATGGTAGGTCATGATGCGGACCATGTCGCCATCTTTCGCTCCCTTAGCCCTCAGTTTTTCATCCACGCCCATGGAACGCAATTGACGCGCGAAACGCATGATGCTTTCGTCATGAGCAAAATTGGTCATGTTGAATAGTTTTTCTAGTCTTTCGCCGCCCAATACCCATGTGGAATCTGGATCGCGTCCGATAGTGAACTGTTCTTGATTTTCTTCGAATTTGTAAAGGACGGATGATTCGACTTCTTCTTCATCGAATAATGGGAACTCAGGCGTATCCTTCAGAACTTCAGCAGTGTAATCCAACAATTCGGCAACGCCGGTAGTCGACCAGGCTGAAATCGGGAAAATTCTTGGTGCTTCGTCATCACCGAATTTTTCGGCGATTTGCTGTTTGAAGATTTCAAGATTATCTTCCGCTTCCGCCACATCCATTTTATTGGCTACAATGACGGTCGGTCTTTCAAGCAAACGCAATTGGTAACTTTCCAATTCCTTGTTGATTTTTTCATAGTCATCGAAAGGATCTCTGCCTTCTGTGCCGCCCATATCGATGACATGCAGAATGACTCTTGTGCGCTCGATGTGGCGCAAAAATTGGATTCCCAGACCGACGCCTTGGGACGCGCCTTCGATTAATCCCGGTAAATCGGCCATGACAAACTCTTCTCCGCTGCGTGTTTGTACCATACCTAAGTTAGGCACAAGCGTAGTGAAGTGATAAGCTGCGATTTTTGGTTTCGCTTTTGACACGATCGAGAGCAATGTCGATTTACCTACTGATGGGAATCCAACCAAACCGACGTCCGCGATGACTTTCAACTCAAGCTCCAACTCAAGCTCTTTCCCGGGTTCACCGTTTTCGGCGATTTCGGGTGCAGGGTTTCTCGCAGTGGCAAAACGGTTATTCCCGCGTCCGCCACGTCCGCCTTTTGCAACCACAGCCTGTTGTCCAGGTTCCGTCAAATCAGCGATGAGTTCTTTTGTTTCCGCATTGCGTACAATCGTACCAGGCGGAACTCTGACGATTGTATCTTTTGCACCGCGGCCGAACATGCTTTTGCTCATGCCGTTTTCGCCGGGCTTACCTCTGAAATTCCGGTTGTAACGGAAATCCAATAACGTACGCAGACCTGGATCCACTTCAAATATGATGCTTCCCCCACGGCCGCCATCGCCACCTGCAGGACCCCCATCGGGAACATACTTTTCGCGACGGAACGCTACCATTCCATCGCCGCCTTTACCGGCTTTTACATGCACTTTTGCATGATCCAAAAACATTGACATCTTTTTTCCCCCTTGGAAAACTGTTCGGCACTCTTTGTGCCGAACAAAATGATTCGATTGGTCCAACTTTTTCAAATGCGCTTCCGCAGTCAAAAATTCGGACAAGTATCCTTAACAAATAATTTGCGTTTCGTTCTTCTGAACCGCTCATTCTTCCCTCTTAATTTACCATATTAACCAAAAAACGAAAAGAAAATACAGTATTGAAGGTTTTGATCCAGCCCACACCCGGCGGAAGACAAAATGATGGAGCCGGGAGTAAACAATGTTAGCCCCGCCTCCATCACTTCACTATTTAAGGATCAATTTTCTGACATCAGCAAACTGCAGAATGCTCAAGGTCAGGTTTCCGAGCGTGTTCAAGCGGTTGCTGCGGATAGCAATATCCTCAACCATGACCATATTTTCATCAAAATACGCTTCAATGTATGGCACGATCGCAGCCAAGGCGGCGTAATCCGCTTCAGGATCGCCGTGGGACAGAGCCAAATCGAGATGGTTGATCTGCACATACAGATTCTTCTCGCTGGCTGTTTCCAGCAAATCTTTCTGAACGGGAATCGATTCATCAGGATTTCCGGAAATGTTTACGACGCGCGCAAGAGCTTCCATGATCGCTTTGAATGATTCCTCTTCACTGTGCGCCTGCAATACTTTGGCGTTAGTGAAGAGGGTGTTGACATCTTTTTCGCCGGATTGCAGCACAGCTTCCACTATATCATAACGGATGCCATAGGTTTGAAGTTTCTGTTGGATACGGGCATTTGCGAAAACGGCAAGTTCATTCATTGTCTTATCGAACGCTTCTGCATCTTCAACCGCATAAACCTCGGTCAACAAGGCAGACAACAATTCTTCCAACGAAAATGCCCATTGGTATTTCTCGATGATCTGAATGACCCCGATCATTTGACGGCGCAATGCATACGGGTCGTTCGATCCTGTCGGAACCATACCCTGCAGGAAGAAACTGATGATGCTGTCCAATTTATCCGCCATCGCTAAAACGGCTCCGATTTGGGTTTCCGGCAATTCGCCTTCACTGGATACCGGCAGGTAGTGTTCGCGGATCGCGGTTGCTACAGCAGCGGTTTCGCCTTGTTGCAACGCATAGACCTCACCCATGATGCCTTGCAGTTCCGTAAACTCGGAAACCATGTTGGTCACCAAGTCAAATTTGTAGACGGCAGCCGCACGCAACAATTGCGTTTTGTCGTCCTCTTCCAGATCAAGCACATCAGAAAGATGGGCAGCGATTTTCGCTGTGTTGTCCATCTTATCATGAATGGAGCCTATTTTCGAATGGAATGTGACTTTCTTCAGTTTTTCGACCGACTGCGCAATGGTGATGCGTTGGTCTTCATTGAAGAAGAACAGGCCATCCTCAAGCCTTGCTGTCAGGACTTTCTCGTTCCCTTTTTTCACGTTATCGATGAATAGGCCATTCCCATTGCGTACGGATATGAAGTACGGCAATAGTTTACCGGTTTTGTCCTTCACTTCGAAATAGCGTTGGTGGTCTTTCATCGATGTGATCAAAACATCAGCCGGCAACGTCAAATATTTGCTGTCGTATTCACCGAAGAATGCTGTCGGATATTCGACCAGTGAAGTGACTTCTTCCAATAAGGTTTCATCATTGGGTATGATCCAGCCATTTTCTGCTTCAATCTGTTGGAATTGGGCCCGGATCATGTTTTTCCGTTTGTCCTGATCGGCGATGACATGTTGTCCAGCCAATTTATCCACATAGTCGCTCGCATGCGCCAGCGTCACTTCTTCGCCCAAGAAACGGTGTCCGCGGGTGGTCCGGCCTGAAACGACATCCAAGACCTGGAATGGGATGATTTCATCATCGGCCAATGCCGCAATCCAATGGATCGGACGGATGTACTTGAAGTGATGGTTGCCCCAATGCATCGAAACAGGGAAAGTCAATGACTCAACGACTGTATTCAATTCCTTCAGCACTTCGGACGAAGCTTTTCCGCTGGTTTCCTTCTTGACGAAAACATACTCTACACCCTTCAGTTCATCAAAGTAGATGTCTTCAGGAGTCAATCCTTGTCCGCGCACAAAACCCAGTGCAGCTTTTGACCAAGTGCCGTCCGCCTGCAAAGCGATTTTTTTTGCGGGCCCTTTGACGACTTCAGCCAAATCAGCCTGTTTATCACTGACTCCGCTTGCGATGACCGCCAAACGTCTCGGCGTCGCATACATTTCGATTGCATCAAAGCTGACGCGGTTTTCTTCCAAAAAAGCGGCCATTTTTTCTTTCAGTTGGATACTGCTGCTGCGCACATATTTCGCAGGCATTTCTTCAAGTCCGATTTCTAATAATACAGTTTGACTCATCACATTAGTCCTCCTTCAGGGCAAGTTCTTTTTGATCATCCGAAAGCAGTGGGAAACCCAGTTCTTTTCGCTTTTGGACAAAAGCTTTCGCCAACTGGCGCGCCATATTGCGGATCCGTGCGAGATAACCCGCGCGGTCAGTCGCAGAAACGACACCTCTTGCATCCAACAGGTTGAAGGCATGCGAGCTCTTCAGGACATAGTCATAAGCCGGATGCACGAGACCATTCTCAATCTGTTTCGTCGCTTCTGCTTCAAATGAATCAAACAGTTGGAACAACAAATCGACGTTGCTTTCCTCAAACGAATATTTGGAATGTTCGTATTCCGGTTGGCCGAAGATTTCGCCGTATTTTACGCCCTCTGTCCACTCAAGATCGTAAACACTGTTCACATCCTGGATATAAGAAGCCAAGCGCTCCAAACCATAGGTGATTTCGCTTGTGACAGGACTGCATTCCAAGCCGCCCACTTGCTGGAAATAAGTGAACTGGGTGACTTCCATGCCGTCCAACCAGACTTCCCAGCCCAAGCCTGCGCAACCCAATGAAGGGTTTTCCCAGTTGTCTTCGACAAAGCGGATGTCATGTTCGATCGGATCGATGCCCAATACTTTCAAGCTTTCCAGATAAAGCTCCTGGATATTATCCGGTGATGGCTTCATGACCACCTGAAATTGGTGATGTTGGTACAGGCGGTTTGGATTTTCACCGTAACGGCCGTCAGCTGGACGACGCGAAGGCTCCACGTATGCAGCGTTCCAAGGTTCTGGGCCGATTGCGCGCAAGAAAGTGTACGGGCTCATTGTTCCGGCACCTTTTTCAGTGTCATAGGATTGCATCAAGAGGCAGCCTTGATCTGCCCAAAAATTTTGTAGCGCTTGAATCATTTTTTGCACAGTTAATTTGTTTTCCATCATAAATCTCCTCCACTTGAAATAATACATAAAAAAAAGTCCCTATGCATCAAGTCTCCTTGAAACATAGGGACGAATATTTTCGCGGTTCCACCCTAATTCCGGCAATTGCCGGCACTTCGTTACAGGACTCGGATACGCCTTTCCGCAATAGTCTCCCGCTTTGGCTCACACTATCCCAAATTCGCTTTTCGGTACTGACCAGAGGTACTTTTATCTTCAACGTCCAGTATTTAGTTCTTCTCAATAGTAGCCTTGTTCCCGCAGAATGTCAAGAACTACTTGGATCGGACTGTCCGCTTTCGCTCGGCTTGTTTGGCTCCGGTTCGGAAGCGGAACGGAATGGAATCTCAACCTTTGTCTCCCAAGCGTACATCTGATCGATGAAGCTCTTGCTTTTCAGGCGGATCCCGACATATTCTTCATATAATTCGTCGATGAAGGCTCTGAGCGCCTGTTTCGTCTCGGCTTTGATTTGGATATTCCCGACTTGCCTCGGCGTGACCAATTGGAAAATCCGGGCAAAATGGACAGCTGCAGGGCTTGCGTGCGATCTTCTGGGGTCTTCCCCAAAATGCTTCTGGCACAGGGCCCCGGAATATTTGACCGAAAAATCAAAAGGTTCCTGCTTGCTGTGACAGATGACACATTCCTGCAATTGCGGCGCTGCACCAAAAAATTTCAGCACCCGCATTTCGAAAATGTTCACTACGATTTCCGCATCCATTCCGTTCTGCATGGCGACCAAGGATTCCTCCAACAGATCGTAGAGGTCGGCGGCCTTGATGGCATCGTTGATGGCCGCATCAGCTAGGTTGTTCAAATAAGTCGCGTAGGCGTTCAGATGGATGTCCGTCTGCATTTTGGAAAAGTGCATGATTTCGCGGCTGTCCTGCAGGAAGCTGAGGCCGTCATCCTTGATTCGGCCCAGATAAGTCGCTTTCGTGAATGGCAGGAGCGCAGCTTTCAAGGAATGGTTCGGATTTTTGATGTTCTTCACAAAAAACATCCGTTTTCCATGATCACGCGTAAATATTTTTACCAAAGCATCCTTTTCCCTATGTTTTCGGATCGATAAGACGATGCCATCAAATTCCTGATATGTCTCCATGTCGCACCCTTTCGAAAAGAGAAGAGTCCGGAAGGCAGCCTCCCAAACTCTTACTGATTGCTATTCATGTATCAATTGAGCATTAGCTGATCAATCGTAATCTTTTTGGCGATACCCGTAGTCCTGCAGATAACTCTGCTTGTCGCGCCAATCTTTTTGGACCTTCACCCAAAGCTCGAGATAAATTTTATCACCAAGCATCGCTTCGATATCCCGACGTGCCCGGACACCGATTTCTTTCAGCATTTTCCCGCCCTTGCCGATGATGATGCCTTTTTGACTGACTCTGTCGACGATGATGGTTGCATGGACATGGACTTTATCGTCCTCGTTGCGCTTCATCGATTCCACGACGACGGCCACGGAATGCGGCACTTCCTCTTTGGTCAACTGAAGGATCTTTTCGCGGATAAACTCGGACACGACGAAGTATTCCGGGTGATCCGTCACTTGATCGTCCGGATAGAATTGTGGTCCTTCCGGCATGTATTTTTTGATGGTGATCATCATTTCATCCACATTGTTCCCTTGTATGGCGGAAATCGGGACCACTTCATTGAATTCATTGTCTGAAGTATAGTCCATTATGATTTTCAGTAATTCTTCCGGCTTGACCTGATCGATTTTGTTGATGATCAAAAATTTCGGAGTGCGCAAGTTCTTGAGTTTCTCAAGAATGAAATTGTCGCCCGCTCCTCTTTTTTCTGCCGCATTCACCATGAACAAAACCAAATCCACTTCATTGAACGTGCTGTATGCGCTCTTCAGCATAAAATCGTTCAAGCGCGTCTGCGGTTTGTGGATTCCGGGCGTATCGATGAAGACGATCTGGGAATCATCCGAAGTGACTACGCCTTGGATCTTGTTCCGGGTAGTTTGGGGGACATCACTCATGATGGCGACCTTTTGACCGACGATGCGGTTCAAAAGTGTTGATTTCCCTACGTTAGGCCTCCCGATGATGGAGACGAATCCTGATTTGAAACCTTCTTTTTTATTCATACAAAACTCCTCAAATTAACTTATAATATAATTCTAAAAACTTGGGCAAAAAAATGATGGCCGCGATCAGGATGGCAAAGAATGCCGTAACCAAGACTGCTCCGGCAGCGATGTCTTTTGCTTTCTTTGCCAGAGGATGATACTCGTAATCGGTCACCAGATCGACCACATTTTCGAATATCGTATTCAAAAACTCCATGATGATCACTAAAAAAATGCAGAAGATGATCACGATCCACTCCATTGGGCTGGATCCGAAAAACCAAGCCAACAAGAGCGGTATCAAGCCAAACAAAGCATGACTGCGCATGTTTTTTTCTTCTTTGAGGATAATGCCGATGCCGTCCAAAGCGTGCTTCACTGAAGCAAAAAAGCTTGGATTCTTTCCGATTTTCCCCAACTTTTCCCTACTAGTCTCTTTTAAGTCCATAAGCATCCAGTATCTCTTTCTGAAGACCGAACATTTCCTTTTCGTCTTCTTCCGTCATGTGATCATAACCATTCAAATGCAGGAAACCATGCAACGCAAGGAAGCCTAATTCTCTCTCGAAACTGTGGCCATAGGACTCCGCTTGTTCAGCGGTTTTGTTTGTCGAGATGATGATATCACCGATATTCGTAGGAAAGGCGCCGGTTATGCTTTCCATATTGATCGGGAAGTCGTCATCCATGTCATCGTTCAGCGCAAAGCTGATGACGTCCGTGGCCTGATCTTTGTTGCGGTATTCACGGTTGATCTCCCGGATGCGCTCATTGTCCACAAAAGTGATCGACAATTCGGTATCGGGCGCCAACTTCAAATACTCCCCCGCAAAGGAAATCAAGGAATGGACCAATTCGGTGTGGTCTTTCTGTACAGATTCGGTTTCATCAAAAATATCTATTTCCATATAATCGCTCACTTTTCTATGTTGTTTTTTGTTTCCGCTTTGACATCGTAGGCTTTGATGATGCTTGCAACAACCGGATGGCGCACGACATCATAAGTATCAAAGGTGACAAAAGTGATGTCCGGGATACCCTGAAGTTTCTTCTCGGCATCGATCAATCCTGAAAGGGCGCCTTTCGGCAAATCGATCTGGGTCTTGTCGCCGTTGATGATCATTTTTGATCCGAACCCGAGCCGCGTCAGGAACATCTTCATCTGTGCGACAGTCGTGTTCTGAGCCTCATCAAGGATGATGAAGGCATCTTCAAGCGTCCGTCCGCGCATGTAGGCGAGCGGCGCAATTTCGATGACTCCCCTATCCATCAAGCGGGTTGTGTGTTCGACGCCATAGATCGCATAAAGCGCGTCATAAACCGGGCGCAGATACGGGTCAACTTTTTCCTTCAGATCTCCGGGCAGGAAGCCTAGGTTTTCTCCAGCTTCAACAGCCGGACGGGTCAGGATGATCTTTTTTACCTTACCGTTCTTCAGCGCCTCGACAGCCATCACTACGGCCAAGAAGGTTTTTCCGGTTCCGGCGGGGCCTATTCCGAATACGACGTCTTTTTTCTTGACGGCCTGCACATATTGTCTTTGGCCGAAATTTTTCGCCCGGATAGGCTTGCCTGCATACGATCTGCCGATTTCCTCTTCGTAAAGGTTGATGAAGAAGTCTAGGCTACCGCGTTCCGACATTTTTATAGCTGTGACGATATCTGTTTGTGAAATAGGGATGCCGCGCGCTAACAATTCCAATAGTTGCTTCAACAGGGAGCGGGCCTTGTCGACAGCCGACTCTTCACCACTGATTTCGATTTTCATGCCGCGGCTTGTAATGGTCACATGCAAAGCATCTTCCAGCATCTTCAGATGCTTGTCCTGTGATCCAAATAATTGAGGCAAAACGGATGCGTCCATCACTTCAATTTTCTCTGTTTTATTCACTTTATCGGTCAAACAAGCTACACTCCTCTTTTTTTGGGGATTTTTTTCACTGCTCATTGCTAACAGTATAACATAAAGCGGGATGGCTTATGAAAATATTTATCCCTCTGGTATTCGGGATAATTTTTCTGGACGACAAAAAAATGGAATGATACGGATATCATCCCATTTTTTATTGGTCAGTCTCTAAGAATTTCAGAAAGTGAGCATCCGGCTGTTAGAATTTACGTTTTCTGGCAGCTTCAGATTTTTTCTTGCGTCTCACACTTGGCTTTTCATAAAATTCATGTTTACGTGCGTCTTGCATAGTTCCAGTTTTTGAAACAGTACGTTTAAAGCGACGAAGAGCATCATCAAGAGATTCGTTTTTACGAACAACTGTTTTTGACATTAAATATTCCCTCCCTCCGAGCATTAAAAGTAACGTTTCCTTTTGAATGTAAGCAATCAAAATGAAATTGTTCTTTGGATATTATATCATAGGTGGAAGCAATTGCAACGTTTTATTGCAAAACAAAAAAGTGGATGATCCGACTGGACGAAACCTTCAGCCTATTGATCAGAGGGAAAACCTATGCAAGAGCCAAACAATTTTTGCAAACACCAAAGATTTCGAAGCGATGGGACGAAATTTGGCATCCCTCCAACTGTTGCTCAAAGAAATCCATCGGACACATCTGCAAAGCAATCGTCATCCCGCATTGTTGACAAATGAAGTGATGATGATGGTGCCCTTCATGCAAACAAGTGATCCGGAACAGTTTTTCATTGTTCAATTCTGTTTCTTCCAAGATCCCAACTTCCACAAAAGTATACAGGTTGCGGTATATCGTATCATAGCTGAGTGTCGGATATTCATCCTCCAAGGCATGAAGCACAGATTTTGCAGACAGATAGCGGTTAGCTTCCACAAAAACCGTAATGATATCTTCTCTTTTTTGGGTATATTTATAACCTTGTTTCTTTAACTTCTGCAGTGCCATGGTAACGGTATCTACCGGCATCATTTTCCCTCCCGACTCTATCAATTTCAAATTGACTATAGTATATTATTAGTGAGATTGCAATCATTAAGATTCAGGAAGGACGAGATTATATGGAACAACCAGAGCAACATGACCTGCATTTTGTCATCATATCCGATTCGGTAGGAGACACCGCCAGAAAAGTCCTCCAGGCCGTCTTGGCACAATTCCCATCGATAACTGTTCATATGTATCATTATCCGTTCATCAGAAAAATGAAAGACTTGGAGCCTGTATTGGTAGAGGCCAAAGAACTGAAAGCATTTGTTATCCATACTTTGGTCGTCGAAGATTTGAGTGAATACACTGACAGTTTCTGCGCTGCAGAGGACTTGCCTTGCTATAATATATTGAAAGCACTGGTCAGGGATATTACCGAAACAACCGGACAGCAGCCTATCCGGAGAGCAGGCGCCCTGCATCGTTTGGATGATGAATACTTCAACCGGATCAGCGCCATCGAGTTCGCAGTCAAGTACGATGACGGCAAAGATCCGAAGGGTTTCTTGGATGCCGATTTGGTCCTGCTGGGCGTTTCCCGCACTTCAAAGACGCCGCTATCCATGTTTTTGGCGAACAAGACCATCAAAGTGGCGAACTTGCCGATTATGCCGGAAGCCTCAGTGCCTGACGAAATTTGGCAAGTGGATCCGAAAAAAATCGTCGGATTGACCAATGATGCTGAGGTATTGAATAGTTTCCGCAAAGAGCGGATGATTGCCTACGGATTATCGCCTGAAACCATTTATTCGGACATGGACCGCATCCGGGCCGAGCTGGAATACGCCTATGAATTGTACAACAAATTGGGTTGCATCGTCATCAATGTATCCAAACGTTCTATAGAAGAAACAGCCGCCATCATCATGAGCAGCATCGAAATCTCAGACACAACCATCATTCCATGATATCGAAAGAAGAGGCTGTCATTGTGACAGCCCCTTCTTTTTCTTCTATTCCGATTCCGAAACTGATTTGCTAGAACCCTCTGCTGGATCCGCCGCCTCCGGAAGAACCTCCGCCTCCAAAGCCGCCGCCTCCGCCAAAACCACCACCACCGAAGCCGCCGCCGCCATACCCGCCACGATGATTGTTGCCTCGGTAACCGCCACCTCCACCGCTAAGAAGCAACCACCACAACGGATTCATTCCGCCGCCCCGTCCACCGCGTCCGCCTCTGCCTCTGCCGCCAAAAAAGAAGGACAACACTAAAAGGATGAACAGGAATTGGACGATTGACGCGAAGAATGATGAATCGCCTTCCGCGTATTGCGTTGTATCGACAGGATAGCCGGAGAAAATCACGTCGTCATCATATTGGTATTCCTCATTGACGACGACCGCCGCCTCAGTAAAGATTTCTTTCAGACCGCCATCGAAGTCATTGGCCGAAAGATAATCCAGATGATTGTCCAGAATTCTGCCGGTCCTGCTGTCCGTTAAGGCACCTTCCAGACCGTATCCGATTTCGAAGCGGATTTCCCTTTCTTCCAGAGCCAACAAAATCAGCACACCGTTATCGGCATCCGCCTGCCCAATTTTCCACTTTTCGAACAGATCGACAGAATATTCCTCGATTGTCTCACCCTGCAGCGAATCGACCACTGCCACGACAACTTGGGGTTTTTCCTCCGTCAATTCGTATTGCTCATTCACGCTCAGGATGAATGCTTTCGTTTCTTCGGAGAGCGTGCCGCTTGGATCATAGACATAAAACTCAGTTGTCGGATCAGGCAAGGCTTGCGCATGTTTGGAAGGCGCGAACGCCATCGAAAAGAAGAATACCCCCAAAACCGCAAGCAATTGCCATCGCGCCTTTTTCCTCATTTGAAACAAAACATCATCAGCCCCTCAATTATTCATCGTCTGTATTCAGGTCTACACTAGGTGCGGTTTCAGCGCCGCTGACCGCCTCAAAATAAGATTTTTCATTAAATCCGAAAAGCCCTGCCATGAGCGATCCCGGGAACCGTTTGACTTTGTTGTTGTATTGTTGCACAGCTTCGTTGTAACGATCCCTTTCGACTGAAATCCTGTTTTCGGTACCTGCCAATTCATCCATAAGAGCCGTCACTTGTTCGTTTGATTTCAGTTCCGGATAGTTCTCGACAATTACCAATAGGCGTGAAAGTGCGGATTCCATTTCGTTGCTGGCCGTAACCTGTTCTTCGGTCGTTTGGGCACTGCCGATTCTGGCACGGGCATCAGCGATTGCACCGAATACTTCCTGTTCCTGTTCCATGGCGCCTTTTACCGATTCCACCAAGTTGGGGATCAGATCATAACGTCTTTGCAGTTTGGTTTCCACATTCGCCCATTGCACATCGACATTGCTCTCCTCCGTCACCAAACCATTATAGGAGCTGATCAACGGTACTCCCAATAGCAACACCGCAATAAAAACTCCGATTAAGCCTTTCAACCAACCTTTCATCATTCCATCTCCTTTAATCTTTCATTTTGTGCTTGTATACAATTATCCCTGAACTTCGGTAAAACCGCATCCATCCAAAGATGTATTTCTTACTGATTCAGTATATCTTCCAATAAACGCGGATTGAATGTCTGCGACTTCAGCATGTCCAATTCGAATCTGTAAGGCGCCTTCTTGTTCTTTTTGTCCTCGCCGACGAACGGCGTCTCCAAAATTTTCGGCAGATCCTGCAGTTGCGGATGGTGAACAATTTTGTTCAAGGTTTCGAAACCGATGGTGCCAAAACCGATATTCGCATGTCTGTCTTTGTGGGCCCCTCGCTCGTTTTTCGAGTCGTTGACATGGATCATTTTCAAACGTTCCAGGCCGATGATGCGGTCGAATTCTTCCAACACGCCATCGAAGTCCTCTTTGACGTTATAGCCCGCATCGTTCGTATGGCACGTATCCAACGTCACCGAAAGTTTGTCGTTATGGACTACGCCATCCATGATGGCAGCCAACTCTTCAAAAGTCCGCCCGATCTCGGTGCCTTTTCCGGCCATCGTTTCCAACGCGATCTGTGCAGTCTGGCTAGGCTCCAGAACCTCGTTCAAGCCCTTGATGATCTGTTTGATGCCTATTTCAGAACCGGCGCCGACATGCGAACCCGGATGCAGCGTAATCTGTTTTGCGCCCAGCGCTTGCGCCCGCACGATTTCATCGCGCAAAAACCCGATCGCAAATTCAAAATGATCCGGTTTTGTGGTATTGGCCAAGTTGATGATGTAGGGCGCATGAACGACCAGCTCAACGATGCCGTGCTTGGCCATATAGTCCATGCCTTCCGGAATATTCATCTCATCGACATTTTTTCTCCGGGTATTCTGCGGAGCGCCAGTGTAGATCATAAATACCGAAGAACCGTACGCTGCTGCTTCCTCTGCTGAGCCCAACAGCATTTTTTTACCGCCCATAGAAACATGTGATCCTATCTTTAACATATCTTCACCCTTTTGTTGTGTATTATCCTAATAGGCAATTACGCCTTCCTTTAATGAAAAGAGACGAAAAAGCCAGCCTTATGATACGATTATTGTATCATAAGGCTGGTTTTCCTTACCATCAGATGCTCTTTTTTGCTCGAGTGTTAGTCTAATGAAGCGATTTTCAGGCTCAATTCTTTCAACTGAGCTGCGCTTACTTCGCTTGGGGCGTTCGTCATCGGGTCGAAAGCTTTCCCGTTTTTAGGGAACGCGATCACTTCGCGGATATTCGATTCGCCAGCCAACAACATGACCAGACGATCCAATCCTAAAGCGATGCCGCCGTGCGGTGGGAAACCGTAATCGAATGCATCCAACAAGAAGCCGAACTCCTCTTCGGCATCTTCTTTGCTGAAGCCAAGTGCCGCAAACATCTGCTCCTGTACTTCCCTTGTGTAGATGCGCAGAGATCCGCCGCCGATTTCATAGCCGTTCAGGACGATATCGTAGGCTTGTGCATAGACTTCTTCCGGATGATCGGCTAATTTGGCAAGATCTTCATCGTTTGGACGAGTGAACGGATGGTGCATGGCAGTGTAGCGTTTTGCGTCCGCATCGTACTCAAGCAATGGCCAATCCACAACCCAAACGAAAGCAAATTGGGATTTGTCGATCAGATCAAGATCGCGGCCGAACTTCAGACGCAGCTCTCCCAAAGCTTGATAAACGATTTCTTTTTTGTCAGCAACGAACACCAGCAAGTCGCCAGGTTCCGCACCCATCAGTCTGATCAGTTCTTCGCTGTCTTCGGTGAAGAATTTCGCCACGGCACCTTTCAGTCCGTCCTCCTCAACCTTCATCCAAGCCATGCCTTTCGCGCCGTATTGTTTGGCGTATTCGATCAGGTTATCCATGTCTTTGCGCGAATAGGCGTCGGCTTTGCCTTTGACGTTCAATCCGCGGACTTGGCCGCCGTTTTCGCTGGTCGCTTTGAATACATTGAATGAAGATGTTTTCGCAAATTCATTCATGTCGATCAGTTCCAAAGCGAAACGGGTATCCGGCTTATCGCTACCGAAACGGTTCATTGCTTCGTCGTAGGAGATACGGGGGAATGGAGCCGGGATTTCTTTGCCCAACACGTCCTTCATGACTTTCTGAAGCATAGTTTCGGTGATTTCCTGGATCTCATCAGCTGACAGGAAACTGGTTTCGATATCGATTTGGGTGAATTCCGGTTGTCTGTCACCGCGCAGATCTTCATCGCGGAAGCAGCGCACGATTTGGTAATAGCGGTCAAAGCCTGCGCCCATCAGCATCTGTTTGAACAGTTGCGGCGACTGCGGCAGTGCATAAAATTCGCCTTGGTGGACACGGGATGGAACGATATAGTCACGCGCACCTTCCGGAGTCGATTTCGTCAAATAAGGTGTTTCGATATCCATGAAATGCAAGTCATCCAAATAATTGCGGACTGTACGCGTCGTTTGGTGGCGAATTTTCATGTTGTTCATCATTTTGTCTCTTCTTAAGTCGATGTAACGGTATTTCATGCGCAATTCATCCGATACGTTCAGATCGCCTTCGATATAGAATGGCGGTGTTTTCGCTTTCGCCAAAATCTCCACGGATTCCGCTTCGATTTCGATCGTGCCTGTGCCGATGTTCGGATTGATCTGATTTGCTTCACGAAGGACTACTTTACCTTTGACTTGCAGGACATATTCCCCACGGATTGTTTCTGCGATGCGGAACGCTTCTTCGTTGAACTCTGTATTGAAAACGACTTGGACGATGCCTTCGCGATCACGCAAATGGATGAAGATCAATCCGCCTAAGTCTCTTCTTTTGTTTACCCAACCATTGGCGACGACAGTCTGCCCAACGGATGCTTCCGTCAATAATCCGCAATACTCTGTTCTTCTATCCATTTTCACTACCCTTTTCTGTATGTTCTAGTCTTCTTTTCCGAAAAATTCATTAAAAGCCGTCATGTCGGCTGTCTGTATTTTGTACACTTTATCAAAATCCGCGTAAATCTCAGTCAACGCCACTTTCTGCTCTTTGCCGGTCGACATTACTTTGAATTGCGCTTGTTTGTTGTTCAACTCGTCTTCGCCTATGGTCAGCACTACTTTGGCCCCATTCTTCGTGGCGGTTTTGAATTGCGCTTTGGCTTTGCGGTCATGGAAGTCCCGGTCCGCCGAATACCCTGCTTGGCGCGCGTTTTGGACCAATTTCAAGGTTTCGATGTTCGTAGCCTCCCCCAAACCGACCACATAGACATCCAACTCGGATAGTTTCGGTACATCGACTTGTTGATCCTTCATCAAAAGGATCAGTCTTTCCAAGCCCATCCCGAAGCCAAAACCAGGCACTTCCGGCCCGCCGATTTCCTGGACCAAACCGTCATAGCGACCACCGCCGCAGATGGTCGTTTCCGCTCCGAAGACTGCGGATGAGGTCATGATTTCAAAGATGGTATCCTGGTAATAATCGAGTCCGCGGACCATATTGCTGTTGATCGTGAAAGGGATTTTCAATGCCTGAAGCATTTCCTGAACTGTTTCAAAATGTTTCCTTGAATCATCGGACAGGAACTCCAAGATGCTTGGTGCCTGGGCAACGATTTCCTTGTCGCGCTTGTCTTTGCTGTCCAACACGCGCAACGGATTCTTATGGAGACGGGTCTGGGAATCTTTGCTCAATTCATCATGGAAAGGCTCCAAGTAGGCGATCAGCGCTTCGCGGTATCTGATCCGATCTTCGGTCTTGCCCAACGAATTGATGACCAATTTCAGATCGCTTAATTCCAATTCTTTCAGTATATCCCATGCCAACGCCATGGTTTCGACATCGGTCGCCGGATTTACGCTTCCAAAAACTTCGACACCCAATTGGTGGAATTGACGCATCCGTCCGCCCTGTGGTCTTTCGTAGCGGAACATTGGGCTGATGTAATAGACTTTCAGCGGTTTCGGATGTTCAGGACCGAACAGTTTGTTTTCGACGTAAGCCCGGACTACTGGAGCCGTTCCTTCAGGCTTCAATGCGATGTGTCGTTCGCCCTTGTCGTAGAAGTCGTACATTTCCTTCGATACGATGTCACTCGTATCGCCGACCCCTCTGGAGAACAGTTCATAACTTTCGAACATCGGGGTGCGGATTTCTGAAAATTGATAGTCATGCAGTAAGATCCGGGATGTTTCTTCCACGTATTGCCAAATTTCTGCTTCCTGCAAAAATATGTCGGCAGTCCCTTTTGGTTTTTGTATCATTTTTTATAACCATTCCTTTCGCTTCATACTGTTTTCTGTCTGAAAAAAAGCAAAAAAATAGCCCTCTTTCCATCATGGAAAAGGACGATTAGTCAGACGTGGTGCCACCTTTATTCGAAAGCATAGCTTTCCTTTAACGAGTAACGTTCGTGGCGTAATAGCTTTTCACTATTAATCCTCCAACCTGTCTTTCAAATAAACGTTTGGGAGTGCTCTCAGCCGCGGCAATCCTCTCTGAATCAAACCAATCTATTCTACTTCGATCTTCACTGGACATTTATAATTTCCTTAACGATACAAGATACGCACCGAATTGTCAATACTGTTTTCATCATATTTTCACTTTCCGGGTCAGCACAGTCAATCGCATATTCTGTGTCGGCTGGTTGCCTCGCGGTTCCTCTTTGTCCGTATAGGGAACAGATCCATAATTTCTGAAAAGGCTTTGCATTGGATGCCGTATCTTTGCTATAATGATAGAAGAATTGAACAATTTTTGTAAATTTTATGCATTCCAAACCAGAAAGGAGACAATCAGTGAAGACTATCGCAAAAAATAGACATCTTTTCTTCTTGGCGCTTGTTCTGCTATTTGTCGGATTGGGCTCCTTCGGTACGGTAGCATTAGCCAACTATACTACGGTCAGCATCTCCGCCAGCATCGTAAATGTCCGGTCCGGTCCAGGCTTATCCTACGACATTATGACGCAAATACAAGGCGGTTCCTCAGTCAATGTTTTGGCTGACAAGAATGAATGGTACAAAGTCCGGCTTTCGGACGGAAGAATCGGTTGGGTTGCCAGCTGGCTGATCAACAACACCGAAATCGCAGCAACATCCGAATTATTGGCAACGGTCCTTGTCCCCTCCGCCAACGTTCGGAAAGAGAACAATGAAACATCCGAAGTTGTCGGAACGGCCAGTGAAGGCGAAAAATTCGCTCTGTTGTATGAAGAGAACGGCTGGAGCCAAATCCAATACAACAATAAAGTCGCTTGGATTCTGTCGGAACTGATCGAAATTTCACCAGGCAGCATCCAATTGGCGCCGGAAACAGTCGACACCACCACGGTTGTTGCAGACGACGCCAATCCGAAAGTCATCATCACGATGGATGGCGTAAATGTCCGCAGTGGGCCAACTACCGGCAGCGCTATCCTGTTCATTGCCGAAAAAGACGAAGAGTACGAACTGATCAGTGAATCCGGTGATTTCTATAAGATCCTTTATGAGGGCAATAAGGAAGGCTACGTCGCCTCCTGGTTGGTGGAAACATCCAAGTCGCTCAATACTCCCGTCACTGCGTCATCCACCACCACGCTAGCCGAAGCGACCATCGTAATCGATCCGGGCCATGGAGGAGAAGACCCAGGTGCGGAAGGGACTTATATTTACGAGAAGGAAGTAACACTCAAAACCGCTGAAGCGGTGGCTGACAAATTACGCAGTGCCGGAGCCAACGTCATATTGACGCGCACCTCTGATGTCTACGTCACCTTGGAAGATCGGGCAGAAATGAGTAATGTCAACAACGCCGATCTGTTCATCAGCCTGCATTATGATTCCACCGCAAGCGGTACTTCCGCGACGGGTTTCACGACGTATTATTATGCTGATGCGGATATTCCGTTGGCAAATCTGGTCGATGATCACCTGGCCGACGCTTTGCCGTTGCAGGACAATGGTTCCAAATTCGGCGATTTCTTAGTCACACGCGAAAATGAGCAACCCTCCTTGTTGTTGGAGCTCGGCTATATGAACAATGACTCCGACGTCAAGACCTTCAATTCCGATTATTATCGCTCGTTGGTGGCAGAAAGCATCTACCAAGCATTGACCGAATATTTCCAATAAACAAGAAAAGCTGAATAAGAAAACAGAGTCAGCAGCTTGAACCATTCGAGGTTCAAGCTGCCGGCTCTGTTATTTGTTTTTGGAATCGATGAGGATGGTTACGGGTCCATCGTTGTTCAAACGGACAGACATGTGCGCACCGAACTTACCCGATGCCACAGGAAAACCTTCCGCTCTTAACAGCTCGTTGAACGCTTGGTAAAGGGCCTCCCCGGTTTCCGGAGGGGCCGCATTGGTGAAGCTTGGGCGATTCCCTTTTTTGGTATCAGCGAACAAAGTGAATTGGGATATTGAAAGGATGGCTCCATCCACATCCTTCAAGGAGCGGTTCATTTTGCCCTCTTCATCTTCGAAAACCCGGAGATTCGAAACTTTACGGACGAGGTAGTGCACATCGTCTTGTGTGTCTTCCTTGCCGATGCCGACCAAAAGCATAAAGCCCTCACCTATTTCCCCGATGATTTCATCATCAACCGAGACGGATGCTTCCGTCACTTTCTGTACAACAACACGCATAGCTGCCCTCGATTCATTTTGATTAGGATGTGACCCTTCTGACAGTGTAGACGTCCGGGATATTTTTGATTTTATCGACGATTTTGTCCAGTTGGCTCAAGTTTTGTATTCCTATTTTCAACGTAATGACCGCAATTTTATTGCTGTCGACTTTCCCGTTTACGCTGCTGAGATTCTTGGTCATCGTATTGACCACATGCAAAATTTCGTTCAACAGACCGGAGCGATTGTAGCCCTCGACCGTCAATTCGGTTTCGTAATCGATATTGGATGTGCCGGTATCTTCCCATTCGACATCGATCAACCGGTCGCCGTGCTCTCCAGATACCTGAACATTCGGGCAATCTTTCCGGTGGACCGATATGCCGCGCCCTTTCGTGATATAGCCGACAATTTCATCCCCCGGGACCGGATTGCAGCAATGGCTGATGCGTATCAGCAGATTGTCCACTCCTTGTATGACTACGCCGCCTTCATGACGGATTTTCATTTTAGGATTATCTTTTTTCGTTTTTTGCTCAATCGTGTCCAGCTGTTGTTCCGCTTTATGCTTGTCCCGCTCACGGCGGGCTTTTTCGGTCAAACGGTTCGATACGATGAATGCAGACAATTCGCCGAAGCCGATGGCGGCATAGAGGTCATCTTCCGAATTCACATTGAAGCGATTCAACAAATCTTTGATCGCCAGTTTCGTCAGGAATTCCTTCGGCGAAAACTCCATTTCCACCAATTGTTTTTCCAGCATATCCCGGCCTTTGATCACATGTCCATCGCGGTCCTGCAGCTTGAAGTAGCGTTTGATTTTATTTTTTGCCTTGCTGGTGGAAACCAAGTTGACCCAGTCCCTGCTTGGACCGAATGAGTTCGGGGATGTCATCACTTCGATGATATCGCCATTCTGCAGCTTGTAATTCAAAGGGACGATCTTTCCGTTGACTTTTGCCCCGATGGTTTTATGTCCGATTTCGGTATGGATGTTATAGGCGAAATCCAACGGACCGGCACCCGATGGCAATTCAACGACATCGCCTTTCGGAGTGAAGACATACACCTTATCCTTGAAGATATCCTCCTTGACGCTTTCGACGAACTCGCTGGCGTTTTTGGAATCATCCTGCAAGTCGATCAGATCGCGGAACCAATCGATCTGATGGGGCATTTTATCCGGATCGATTTTTTTGGTGATGCCCTCTTTGTATGCCCAGTGAGCCGCAACCCCATATTCCGCGACTTGGTGCATTTCGATTGTCCGGATCTGGATTTCGACAGGCGTGCCTTGCGTCCCGATGACGGTCGTGTGCAGCGACTGATACATATTCGCTTTGGGCATGGCGATATAGTCTTTGAATCGGCCCGGCATTGGTTTCCATTTTGTGTGGATGGCCCCCAAAACGGCATAACAGTCTTTGATGGAATGGACGATGACACGGATAGCCAACAGATCATAGATTTCCGTGAACTGTTTCTTATGGTCCTTCATTTTTCGGTAGATGGAGTTGATGTGCTTCGGTCTTCCGTAGATGTCGGCTTCAATTTCCAATTCATCGATTGAATCTTTGATTTTGTTGATCGTATCCTTGATGTACAGTTCCCGTTCATCTCGTTTGCTGTTCATCAGATGCACGATCCGGTAATATTGCTGTGGATTCAGATATCTGAGCGAAGTATCCTCCAATTCCCATTTGATCCGGTTCATACCTAAACGGTGGGCTAAGGGCGCATAAATTTCCAGTGTCTCATTGGAAATGGTCCGTTGTTTTTCCGGCTTGTGGTATTTCAGCGTGCGCATGTTGTGTAATCTATCCGCGAGCTTCACCATGATGATCCGCAGATCCTTCGCCATGGCCATCAACATTTTACGGTGATTTTCGGCCTGTTGCTCTTCATGCGACTTGTATTCGATCTTCCCCAACTTCGTGACGCCATCCACCAAGATGGCTACGGTTTTGGAAAATTCGCGTTCAATATCCTCTAAGGTATATTCTGTATCTTCCACAACATCATGCAAAAATCCTGTTGCAATCGTTTCTGGATCTAATTTCAAATCTGCCAATATCGCTGCGACTTGGGTCGGATGAACGAAGTACTCCTCGCCGGACTTCCGCATCTGTCCGCTATGAGCTTCCCTGGCAAAATCACACGCTTTTTGGACAAATGCCACATGGGTTTCATTCATATATTCCGCGCATAGCTGCACAACCTCTTCAGGTGAATAGGTTTTGATTTTCGGCATGTTGTCACTCCTGACTCTTAGGATTATGTATTTACTTACTGCGATTCCGCACGCAAACGGAAAAGCTGCTGAATATATCATATTTTGCAAACGAAAAAGTGAATATATTTCCCTTTATTATACTGTAAATCGGAACGATGCGCCATCAACAAATATCTTCTATTTACAAGCACCAAGCATCATAAAAACCTTGAAGGACAGCTTCATAAAAAAGAAGTCCTTCAAGGTTTCCTTGATCATTCGATTATTCGGATGCAAATCGAGTATCCGTTACATTTATTTTGCCGCAAGCCAACCATCGACGATTTTTTTGCCGCTGGAAGTGCCCAAGCGCGTTGCTCCGGCTGCGATGAAAGCCAATGCATCTTCATACGTGCGCACTCCGCCGCTTGCTTTGACGTCCATCACAGGACCGACTGTCTTGCGCATCAGTGCGATATCCTCCAATGTTGCGCCACCTGTTGAAAAACCGGTGGATGTCTTGACAAAGTCGGCGCCTGCCTTTTGAGCCAACTGGCAAGCGATGACTTTTTCATCATCAGTCAACAGGCACGTCTCGATGATGACCTTCAGGATTGCCTTGCCTTTGACGGCTTCGACCAAAGCTGCGATTTCATGTTCAACTGTTTGGTAATTGCCATCCTTCAAAGCTCCGATATTGATGACCATATCGACTTCATCGGCACCGTTCTGTACCGCCTGTTTCGCTTCAAATGTCTTCACTTCTGCCGTATTGGCGCCATGCGGAAAACCGACGACGGTACAGACAAGCACATCCGAACCGGTCAGGAAGGCTTCAACCTTTTTGACCCAGAAGGGTTGTACACAAACGGATTTGAAGTCGTATTCCTTCGCTTCTTCGCAAAGGGCTTTGATTTCCTCCTCTGTCGCATCTTGTCTTAATAACGTGTGATCGATGTATTTGTTTAATTTTTCAACCATGTTTATCTGCTCCTTTTCTTAATTCCATTTCATAGGATACTGCTGACAATGCATACAAGGGTGCTGTCTCAGCCCGTAAAATCCTCGGTCCCAACGCACAGCTTTTATGGCCGGCTTGTCTGAAAGCCGCCAGCTCTTCCGGCGCCAATCCGCCTTCAGGGCCGAACACAAACAATAACGAATCGCCCGGTTCAAGTTTTTCCAATATGTCCACCAAGATGCTGCCTTCGCCGGCCTTTGCATCCTCTTCATAGGCAACCAACACTTTGCTGTATTTTGCCGCTTCCGCCAGCAACTCTTTGAGGTTGTGGACAGGATGCACAAACGGCTCTTTTTGACGGTGCGATTGCTCCGCTGCCTCTTTCGCAATTTTCTGCAGGCGCTGCTGTTTTTTTGCGCTTTTGTCCGCTGTCCACTTCACAACCGCATTTTTTGCTGCGAAAGGGATGAAGGCTGCCGCACCCAACTCTGTGCCCTTCTGGACGATGTATTCCAGCTTGTCGCCCTTCGGCAATCCGCAGGCAATCGTAATCTCGACCGGAAGTTCCGTGGAGCGGTCTTCATCGGCCACCCACTTCAAACCGACCGTATTTGCGGATATATCGGTGATTTCCGCAACGAACGAAATCCCGGAGTTGTCGGCCAAATATACCTGCTCCCCCGGTTTCATGCGCATCACATGCACCATATGGTGATGGAAATCATCCGACAAAATGATCGGCTGCGTTTGATAATCTTTTGTTAGAGGCGGAATGATGTATCGTTGCATGCCTCAAGCCTCCACATTTTTTGTGCAGATCAGGCAAACCCAATCTTTCATTTGCTTTTCTTGCTCGATTTCAAAGCCATTGCTGATCAAGGCTTCGATCAGTTCCTCTTTCTTCGAATCGATGATGCCCGAAAGGATGAAATAGCCATCATCCTTGAGGTTCTTGTAGGCATCGGGAAGCAATAGCAGAAGGATTTCCGCCAGGATATTCGCAACAATGATGTCCGCTTGCTGATCGGCAATCCCTACCAAAAGGTTGTTCTCTTTCACGATGACGTCCGAAGCATAGGCATTATAAGCGATGTTCTCTTTGGAAACACGTGTGGCGATTTCATCGATATCGTAGGCATAGACAGTGTCTGCGCCCATTGCCTTAGCTGCGATGCTCAAAACGCCCGACCCGGTTCCGACATCGATCACTTTTTCGCCCCCACGCATCACTGCTTCAAGCGCTTCGATCGACAGACGCGTCGTAGGATGCGTTCCGGTTCCGAAGGCCATCCCCGGATCCAATTGAATCAGCATTTCTTTTTCATCTTCAGGCGTGTATTCTTCCCAATAAGGTACAATCGTCAAAAAGCGCGTCAGTCGGATCGGATGGAAATATTCTTTCCAGGAATTTTCCCAATCCTCTTCCTTCACTTGGTTGATCTGCAGCTCATTCTTCCCGATTTTCAGATCAATTTTCTCCAGTTCCGCCAACTGTTCTTTGATGAACAACACAGTGTCCTGGAAACCCGCGTTGTTCGGATAATAAGCCATGATGTAGACTGCATGCCCTTCCTCAGGCAACGCACGTTCCTCTTTTATCTGGCCGAAACCATCATCCTGCAGATTGACGAAGTCCAATTCGTCATCTATCGCGACGCCTTTCGCACCGGCTTCCATCAATATATTTGATACAGCCTCAACCGCTTCTGTAGCAGTCACAACCTTCACTTCATTCCATTCCATTTGCAATCACCTTTCCTATCATTAAGGGTAACGATAATACGTTTCATCATATCTACCTATTTCCTTCAGTGTTTCGATTGTCTGCATAAAATTCAGCTCATTCCAATGCAATTCGAAGCTGGAGTCGCCTTCGTTATTAAGAAAATCCCTGAGTTTGCTGTTAGCTTCGCCAACCGTCAGGCGTATGTTCTTGACCACTGCTTCAGCCAATCCGCCTTGGATCCCTTTTTTCCGATCGAAGGGAATGCCGGCCAAATACTCCTCTGTTTTGATTTTTGAGGATGCACGATCATAGAACAAAACGGAATCTTCAAAAACGAACCGATCTTCATGATTCGAATGGCCAAATATATCAGAAATACTGTTGTCTGGAGGATAACTGACTTCTAATAATAACACAATTTCGACTGTATGGAAGGGTTTATGCCACTCCAATCGCCATTCGCAAGGCAAGTGCTGCTCTTCCAATTCATCGTGGATCTTGTCGATCATACTTTTATCCATTTTCTTCCACCTCTTTTTCGTTTCGGCATTGCTTTAATGGCTGTGTACCGCCTCGGAATGAAGCTCTCAATCCATTGTAGCAAAAAACCGGAAAAAGATATATTCCGGGCTATGCATCAGCTGAGCATTTAACGAAAAACGGCACGCGAAGTGCAGGGAACGATTTATTAAAGGGTCGGTTTGTGATATATTTAGGTCAGGAAAAAAGTTGGAGGGATATTTCATGACAGAACAATCAGAGATCAGACAATCCATCGATTACTTAGTGACGCGCATCGCCCGTGATTACCAGAAAGCAGAATACAAAGAAAGCTTGAAAGTCCAGATTCCATTCGGTCGAAGGGCTGAAATAGCGTTGGAAGATGATTACCTTACAGCGGATGAAAAAATCATTTTCGAAGATGGCATCGATCCGGCCACAAAAAGCGAATTCTTCAAAGAGGTCCTGCAATCCAAAACGGATAAAGTCTTCAAGAGTTTTCTGTTGGAGATTTTCGGCAAGCAACCTGTTCTTAATGAAAATTTATCCATCACGACAACCAACTCCGGAAACAAGCACTACATCATCATCAATTTCCAAGGAGCTATGCCCTATTAGGCTTTCCAATCACTTAGGTCTTTCCTGAACAGCGACGGGGACAATAAAAAAATAGGTTGAGTTTATGCGAAAAGCCTGATATGATGTTGATTAGAATATTTGCTTATTAATATTACGATTTTATGCTATACTGTTTAGGTAACAAGGACAACTAACGAGGTGTGCAAATATGGCAGATAAAAATCTAACAACTAAAGATATTCTGCAAAAAGAATTCAAAAGCGCTATGAGAGGCTATAATGTTGCAGAAGTCGATGAATATCTGGATATGATCATAAGAGATTATGAATCTTATCAAAAAGATCTTTCTTATCTTCAAAGCGAGAATGAACGTTTGATGAGCCGTGTGGATGAGTTGACGAAGCAAGCAGTTTTAGCTAAGCCGACCCAATCGAATGTATCATCAGTCGGCAGCGGTGTAACGAATTTTGATATTCTGAAACGTCTTTCCAATTTGGAGAAACATGTATTCGGTTCAAAACTGGATGAAACCAACGAAGAAGCAAACTAGCATCAAAAAACATTTGTAAATTTCGGGTAATTGCGGTCTCCTTCATGGAGGCTGAGGAAAGTCCATGCTCGCACAAGCTGAGATGCTTGTAGTGTTCGTGCTTAGCGAAACAATAAGCTAAGGCAATCGATAGATTGACGGCAGAAAAAAAGGCTAAGGGCTCTGCCTATGCCTGAGTATTCTTGAAAGTGCCACAGTGACGAAGCAGACGGGGAAACCTTTCTGGTGGAACGCGGTAAACCCCTCGAGCGAGCAACCCAAACTTTGGTAGGGGCACTCTTTCCAAGGAAATGAACGAGGGAAAGAGGCAGAAATGCAGATAGATAATTACCTCCGCCATCAGAGGCCTGGCTCCGATGGCGCGACAGAACATGGCTTACAGAAATTTACAAATCAGGCTTTTTTTCTTCAAAAAGAATACGATCGAGGATGGGACAAGCTAATTTTTGTCCCATTTTTCGTGCATTATCCGGCAATTTCTAAGGCAAAACAATAAGGAGCAACAAATGAAAACATATCAATTAATGGCTACGGCCGCAAGTGGCATCGAAGCCATCACCGGCAATGAGCTGAAAAAAATGGGCTACAACGTCCAGGTCGAGAACGGCAAAGCCTACTTCTCCGGTACGGAAGCGGACATCATCACCACCAATCTGTGGCTGCGCACCGCTGACCGCATCAAAATTGTATTCGGCAAATTCGAAGCAAAAACTTTTGATGATCTTTTCGAGCAAACGAAAGCTTTGCCGTGGGAACAAATCCTACCGATGGATGCGGAATTCCCTGTTTCCGGCAAATCGCAAAAGTCGACCTTGTACAGTGTGCCCGATTGCCAAGCGATCGTCAAAAAGGCCATAGTCAACCGCCTGAGTGAATACTATCACCGTCGTACCCGTTTGCCTGAATCCGGCGCACTCTATCCGATCGAAGTGGCCATCAATAAGGATGAAGTGATCCTGACGATCGACACGAGCGGTTCCAGCCTTTTCAAACGCGGTTATCGTTCCGAAAAAGGTGGCGCACCCTTGAAGGAAAATATGGCAGCCGCTTTGGTGATGTTGACCAATTGGTTCCCTGACCGTCCCTTCTACGACCCAACTTGCGGTTCCGGCACGATTCCAATCGAAGCGGCCTTGATCGGCCTGAACATCGCTCCAGGATTGAAGCGCTCATTCCCTTCCGAAGAATGGAACATTTTCGAAGAAGGTTTATGGGATCGCATCCGCAATGAAGCAAAAGCTGCGGCGAACTTCGATGTGAAGTTGGATATCGGCGGTTCGGACATCGATCCGCATGTCATCGCCATCGCGAAGAGCAATGCCGAAAAAGCAGGCGTTGCGGATTATGTCACTTTCAAACAGTTGGCTTTGGCCGACTTCACAACAACCAAGGAATACGGCACGATCGTCTGCAACCCGCCCTACGGTGAGCGTCTTTCCGATCAGGAAGAGATCGAGATACTCTACAAAGAGATGGGCCAAGTTTTCCGTCCGATGAAGACATGGAGCAAATACATCCTGACAAGCGAATTGCTTTTCGAAGAATTCTACGGCGAAAGAGCCACGAAAAAACGCAAACTCTACAACGGCAGATTGCGTACCGATTTCTTCCAATATTGGGGAACGCGCCCGCCAAGAATCAAAAAAGAGCTTGACGTCAGCGAAACCAAAGAAAAATAATTTTTTCAAATAAATAAAAGCAGTCTGAAGGCCCCGCATCAGCGAGGGTGTTCAGACTGCTTTTTTGGGGATAGTAAACTTTTTTCTGAACGCCCTGTTACCCGTTCCGGGGTAAAGGAAATCAAACCGATTTCTGCGCGTAATTCAGGCGTCATCTCAAAATTGTCTACAGCTACGGTTGCTGAAATGGCTCCCATTCTTTTGGCGAAGACGGCAAAGCGATTGTCAAGTTCCAGATCATTTTGATCACGCAAACGATTCGGTCCGCTATCGACGAGACGGCCGCAACACGCTTGTTTAGCTGATTCACTTTTCCCTGTCAGCACCAATGCAATGTTTTGTTCAATCGCTTTGTTCAATCCAATTTACAACTTATGTTATTCTATTCCGATAGCTGCAACATTACTTCAATATTTCCATTTCCCAGAGCATTTCTTAGTCTGTTTGGATCATCAAATGAACCGATTGGGGTATATGAATAGGAGGTAGCAAAATCTTCATAAAATAAAACAAGAGTATTTAATCCATAAAGCATTAAATCGCCAGTATTTATTGTATCAACGTTTTCACTACTCTTAGATAAATTCTCTGGAAGGTTATAATACTTTTCATTTCCGTTCAATTCAGTCATTGTCATTGTTAAAGGTAACAGATTCTTAAACTCTTGTGCTGAAAGGTTGTCATTCAATATTCCTTCAAAAATCTCATTACCGATAGTAATAGTTATTGCATTTGTATCCTGAATTCCATTTTCAATTGAGAAATCAGAACTTTGAACGCTCTCATCAATATCACTATCTGAAAAAGAAGATTTTTCTGTTTCCAAAGAACTAAAATCAGAATTTAACTCAATAGAATTGGAGGAATAAATTGAAGACCGAACCGTTTCATTGCCTCCAATTGAACAGCCTGTTAATAAACAAGAGAATATTGCAACACCAAATAAGCATTTTTTCAATACATTTCATCCTCTCAAAGTAACTTTTCATGTGCTGTTTCAATTAGAACCTTAATATTACTTCCAAAATCACTTGTGTTGCTTAAACTTTTAAAATGTTTTCCATAAATTACTTTCGGAAAAAATGAATCAATATTATTTATATCAAATTCACTTTATTACTTTATACCTCAACCAAACAGTACTATCTTTTAAAGGACGGACATCTATTAACGAAAATGAAGTAGGATCAATACTTGATAATGGTTCCTTAGCCATAAACAATGTTTGTGTGTTAGGATCACCATCAGCAATCGGAGCCATCACAATGCTTACTTCGTCTACAAGCCCATTTTGAAGGAACGCCCAATTTAGTGTACCTCCGCCACCAATCATTATCTTTTGCATATTAAAATCCGTTGCTAATTTATGAAGGGCAAGTTCTTTATCTAACATGTCTTTACCAGCAATAATATAAGAGATGTTTAACCGTCTCAAAAAATCTTTATAGGCATTGCTGGCTTTTTCTGTAAGCACTTCAATTACATGAGATTTTCTGTTGCCATAATCAACATAATTTTGTTGCCAGCCTAATTTTCCTGAAGGGTCAATCGAAACGTAGTACATTGAGGAGGTAGGTTTCGCAATGAAATCTCCTGGCGGAACAGGTTGCGCATGTTCATTCAGTTCGGGTTCACGATAATGTGTGGTATTATCATCCGTTGTAATTCGTCCATTCAAGTATCCTTGAATATTGAAAACTTGCTTCTCAGGATCTAACGCTAGTTCTTGATACTGTTGACTGGCAGATTGAAATTCTGGTAATTTCATACTGTTTATTTTTCCATCTAAAGAGGTATGTGTGTGAATTATAACATAAGGTCTTTTCAACATAATTATTTCCTTTCATCACCACAAAGCAAGTGATTGTTTTTTATTTGGTTTATTAAAAAATTGATTGATTTGTGATAATTCCGTATCCTGCAACTGAATTTCAGCAGCATGAATATTATCCATCATGTGTGCATGATTACTTGATTTAGGAATAGCAATTGTCTGCCTGTCGCGAATGCTCCAAGACAACAAAATTTGAGGGATGGTGGCTTGATGATTATTTGCAATCGTTTGTAGCAATTGCTTTTGTGATGGCAGCAATCCTTTTAAATTGCCTTTCGCAATTGGAGAATAGGCAATTAACGGCATCTTATTTCGTTGCATGTAAGGAATCAAGTCATACTCAATTCCCCGATCTATTAAATTATATTTCACTTGATTTGCCATGCAATGGTTTCCACTTGCTAAATTAGCCATTTTCTTTAAATCATGGGTATCAAAATTAGATACTCCCCATGCACGAATTTTTCCATCAGCCTTCGCTTGTTCCATTGCGTCAATTGTTTCCTCAATCGAAACAGAACTTTTCCAATGAAGCAAATACATATCTAAAAATGGTACATCCAATCGCTCTAACGATTGCTCTAAACTTTGAGCCAAGTGCTTTTTAGAAGCATTTTCGGGCAATACTTTTGAGATTAAATAAACCGATGTTCTATCGACTTGTTGCAAGGCTTTGCCTACCAATCTTTCTGAAAGCCCCTTGCCATACATTTCTGCCGTATCAATCACTTGGGCACCTGAAGCAATACCAGCGGTTATTACCTCAATTTCCCGGGCTTCGTCTACTCGATGATTGCCAATATTATATGTACCAATACCTATAGGAAAAACGTCAGTACTATTTATTTTTACTGGCTGAATCATTGTCTTTCCTCCTAAATCTATTTTTAGTGCTTACTCCTGTTCAATTTTCACAGAGACATCTTTTCTGCCTAATACTTTCGCTAAATTACTCAGATTATCTAATGCGCCCAATCGTGTGTAAGTATAAGCAGTCGAGAAATTTTTATAGAAAAGAACGAGCGTGTTTGAGCCAAACAGCATCAGTTCACCTGACTTCACCCTATCGACCCGTTCACTCTCAGTAGGAAAACCTTCAGAAAAATCATAGTACTTTTCATTCCCATTCATCTCATTCATTTTGATTACAATGGGTAATCGGTTCAGAAAAGCTTCCACGGCATGATTACTTTCTAATGTTGCCCGAAACGTCTCCCCATTGACAGTCAATAGAATTTTACTCATCTTAATCTCTCCTCGCATTTATTTAAGTTAATGAACAGTATTCCTGAAATAATCTTCCTATAATATGATATCCATATTATAGGAAGATTATTCATGTTACGGTACAGATCTGTTTATTTGGAAGTTACGCTATTTCCGTTTGAAGCAATGACCTTTTTATACCATTCGAAAGATTTCTTTTTCTTACGATCTAATGTGCCATTCCCCTCATCATTCAAATCAACATAAATAAAACCATATCTTTTGCTCATTTCAGCGGTGGATGCAGCAACTAAATCAATACATCCCCAAGGTGTGTAACCCATTAAATCCACGCCATCATCTACAGCGTCGGCCATTGCTTGGATATGTTTCGCTAAATAATCGATGCGATAATCATCATTAATTTGGCCATTTTCATCGATTGTATCTTTAGCACCTAACCCATTTTCCACAATGAACAATGGCACTTGATAGCGATCCCATAGCTCATTTAATGAAATTCTTAACCCAAGCGGATCAATTTGCCATCCCCATTCACTAGCTTCTAAAAAAGGATTGCGTACTCCCTCCATCAAGTTGCCCGCTGCCGGATCTGTCTCCTCAGAACTTGTCTCATTGATTGCCATGCTCATATAATAGCTAAATCCAATATAATCTACTACGTTCTCTTTTAGTAATGCCTTATCACCTTTTTCCATAATTGGCATATCTGCATCGTATTGTTTTAATAACTGGTTGATGTAAGTTGGATAATATCCCCTTACTTGTACATCACTAGTAAAATAGTCAAATGCTCGTTGCTTGAATTGAGAAGCAAATTGATTCTCTGGATTACAGTCAAAAGCATATAGTGGTGCATAGATTTGCATGCAACCAATTTGAATATCTTTTCGCAAGCTTTTTCCGATCTTTACTGCTAATGCGCTGGCCACAAATTGGTGATGCCATGCTTGAAAGCGATTTGTGTAATCATTTGCTCCAGTTGCTGGAATCAACCCTTGAGATAAGGCGGGGAATTCCATTGCAGAGTTGATTTCATTAAATGTCATCCAATATTTTTCCTTTAGGTGCAAAGCGTTCGAACAATACTTTGGCATAGCGTTCAAAGAACGTAACCAAATCTCTATTTTTCCAACCACCGTACGCCTTTGCTAAATGCAATGGCATTTCATAATGTGATATAGTTACCACGGGTTCAATATTATATCTCAAACACTCATCAATTAAGGCGTCATAGAATATCAAACCTTGTTCATTCGGCTCTGACTCGTCCCCTTTTGGAAAAATCCGACTCCAAGCAATTGAAAAACGATAAGATTTGAACCCCATTTCTGCAAATAGCGCAATATCTTCTTTAAAGCGGCGATAATGATCAATTCCTAGATGATTTGGATAACGGTATCTAACTGTATCAAGCTCCCAATTAAATTCGGGAGCTGAGATGATGGAAAATCGTTCCTTTCCACCAGGCATTGCATCTGCGACAGATAAACCTTTTCCATCGACATCATAGGCTCCTTCGCATTGGTTTGCAGCGGTAGCGCCACCTCATAAAAATCCTTCTTTAAAAGCCATCTTTGTTCCTCCTAATAAGAACTAATTTATTTTCATCTTATCACTTAATGTCCACATTAAGTCAATTGCTATCTTATTAGTTATTTTGTTGAATGGTGCTTTATTTGGTTTTTACAGCTACTTGTCCGATTTTTTGGAAAACATTACTCTTTTGTCAACACCTAGGATTAGTCTTGTTCTATCAATCTATGGCTTAACAAATATTGTAAGAAATATCATTGCTGGTAGAATTCTTATAACGAACGTAAATGAAACAATATTTACTATTCAATTTGCATTGATTACTATATATATTCTAATGTTTTTTGCAGACAGTATTTATGTAACAACGATTGTACTCGTTACTATTTTAGGTGTGGTTGCTGGGATTACTGCCAACATCAACCAATTAATTATTTACAAAGCTGGACCGAAAGCACCAGATCTCTCAAATGGTCTATTCAAATAAACAAACATGTTGATCAAACAACTTTCGTGGTTTTTTGTTACTTGATATGGTTACAGATTCAGTTTGACAGAATGTTCTTTCCCGCAACTTTCTAACCATAATCTTATTCATATTCTGTTATTTATTGCAGGAAGGGATAGTCTACATACCCTTCCGCCCCACCGCCATAAATAGTGTCTTTGTTTATTTCATTAAGCTTTATTTTTTCTTTTTTTAATCTCACAACAAGATCTGGATTAGCGATTGCCCAAGATCCTACAGGTATAACATCAGCCAGGTTTTGATATAAATCTATACTAATATCTTCCAATGCACGACCAGCTCTATTCACAAGTAAGATTCCGGACCATTTTTCTCTAACCGATTTTAATAATTGTTCGTTTCCTAAATGCATCACATGGAGATAGGCTAATTCTAACTTGTTCAGTTCTGCAACAAGATATTCATACAAACGATTACCAGGTTCCCCTTCTCTTACTCCACCTAAAGGAGCCCCAGGAGAAATTCTAAATCCAACTTTATCAGCACCAATTTCATCTACAACAGCTTTTGTCACTTCAATAGCAAAACGAGCTTTGTTTTCAATCGAACCACCATAAGCATCTGTTCTTTGGTTTGTATTTTCCCCAAAAAATTGATGCAACAAATACCCATTTGCTCCATGAATCTCTACACCGTCAGCACCTGCTTGGATCGCAGAAGCTGCTGCATGACGAAACTCTTCGATCAACCGAGCAATTTCATCTGTTTGAATCTCCCTTGGCGCCGGAATATCCAATAACCCCTTTGATGTAAATATTTTTTCTTCTGCAGCAATTGGAGACGGAGCTAGCGCTTTTCGGTGATGAGGTGTGTTGTCTGGATGAGACATTCTGCCAACGTGCATCAATTGAATAAATAGATAGCCGCCGTTTTCATGCACTTTGTCGCTAACTTTTTCCCAGCCCTTGATATGATTTTCGTTATAAATTCCAGGCGTATTTAAGTATCCCTGTCCATCTTCTGAAGGTTGAGTTCCTTCACTTATCAATAATCCTAAAGAAGCTCTTTGACTGTAATATTCCACAGCTAAGTCTGATGGTGTGCCATCTGTATGGGCCCTGCTTCTCGTCATAGGTGCCAAAGCCAAGCGATGAGGCAATTCCATATTCCCAACTTTAATTTTTCCCCATAAATTTCCCATAATAATATCCTACTTTCCAATTCATTTCTTGTCGAACTACAACAGTGATTGATTATTCAACACTTGTCTACTATTATAAAAGGAGTCAGCAAATAGACAATGGTTAAAAATATTGAATCTGTTGAATAATAAACAAACCTATCTTTTTTGTTGAAAATAAGCATAAGCCAGGTGGACTTCATGAAAAAAACCGATCGTAGGGTAGCAAAGAGTCAAACAGCAATTAAAACAGCATTGATAGAATTGATGTCTGAAAAAGACTTTGATTCGATTACAATACAGGATATCGCTGATCAAGCTGATGTGAATCGCGGAACAATCTATCATCATTATTTAGATAAATTTGATCTTCTGGATAAAATTATGGAAGAACATATGAATACGATCAGCTCATTTTGCGATGGCGTTACAATAGATTATAAGAAATTTATTCTGCACAGTCTTATGTACTTCCAAGAAAATCATTTATTTTTCTCTACAATGCTAGCAAGTGAAGGTGCGAGGTACTTTCGCTGTAGATTTCTGGCCTTCAATATCAAAGAATTTGAGAAAAGTATGGATCCTTCAATAAATTCCCCGGACAAAGAAATTCAAGTACACTTTATCGCAAATGCTTATGTTGGAATTGTAGAATGGTGGGTAACCAATGAAATGCCATTGACCGCAAATCAAGTGTCCGCTAAAGTTGGAAAACTTTTGGATAACATAGTCAATAAATCTTTAGAATGAGCATATATCGGGCGATACTTAAAACCTCCCCTAAAAATTACTTAGTTCTTTACATCAATAAATTCATTTGACTTCAAGTCAAGGTTAAGAGTTATGATAATGATGCATTCAAATGTGGATGCATCACTATCATGATTAAAGGAGAGGAAATAGATTATGACAGAAGAATTAACAATCACACAGGAATGGGACAAAGTTTTTCCACAAAGTGAAACAGTGAATCATCGTAAAGTAACTTTCCATAGTCGCTATGGAATCACCTTGGTCGCTGATCTTTATGAACCTAAAAATGCTGAAGGAAAACTTCCAGCAATTGCTGTTAGCGGCCCATTTGGTGCCGTTAAAGAGCAGTCCTCTGGCTTATATGCCCAACTGATGGCTGAAAGAGGATTTTTGACTATTGCTTTTGATCCGTCATTCACTGGAGAAAGTGGTGGAACACCGCGTTATGTGGCATCGCCCGATATTAATACAGAGGACTTTCAAGCCGCAATAGATTTCTTGTCTGTCCAAGAAAATATTGATCCTGAAAAAATTGGAATCATAGGTATATGTGGTTGGGGAGGAATGGCACTAAATGCAGCCGCGATTGACACAAGAATAAAAGCCACTGTAACTTCTACGATGTACGATATGTCGCGTGTAAATGCCCAAGGATATTTTGATGCTATGGGAGAAGAAGAACGCTACGAAACCAGAGTAAATTTAAACGCGCAAAGAATTGCAGACTATAAAAATGGAGAGTATGAGCGTGCCGGTGGGGTGGTAGATCCTCTTCCGGAAGATGCACCTGTTTTCGTAAAAGATTACTATGATTACTATAAAACAGATCGTGGTTACCATAAACGTTCACTAAATTCTAATGATGGATGGAATATTACTTCTTCTCTATCATTTATGAATATGCCACTTTCACAATATAGTAATGAAATTCGTACCGCAGTTTTCATGATTCATGGAGAAAAAGCGCATTCGCTTTACTTTAGTCAAGACGCATTTAAAAACCTAGAGGGTAATAACAAAACAATCAAGATCATTCCAAGCGCTTCTCACACTGATTTATACGACCAGATGGATATTATTCCATTTGATGAGATAACAGAGTTTTTCCAAAAATATTTGGATTAATTCATCTAGGGAATTAATTACCATCACAGAAACTTTACGCATTTAATTTGTTCCAGAACACAAAAAAGTAGAACCTCTCAATAATGAATAGTTGGGAGGTTCTACTTTTTTGAGCATTATTAAATTGTTTGGGTATCAATCACGAAACGATATCTTACATCTGAATGAAGCACGCGTTCGTAGGCTTCATCAATTTTATCCGCAGATGTCAATTCGATTTCTGGAGTAATATTATGTTTGCCACAGAAATCAAGCATCTCTTGTGTCTCTTTAATTCCGCCAATTGCCGAACCCACGAATGACTTGCGAGCACCGAGCAATCTGTTAATATGCAAATGAGCCGCTTCTGAAGGGGCGCCTACGTTGACCATAGTTCCATCCAATCTTAACAAACTTAGATAAAACATGGATGATTACAGGTGTGAGTAGTGGTTTTGGCTACGAACTGACCAAACCGTTGTTGGATAAAGTCGATACGGTGCTCGGAACGGTGCACAATAAAGCCAAAATTTCTGATTTGATTACGGAGTACCCGACGCTGTTCGATTGCCAGATCCTTGATGTGACCGATACGCCCACGGTACATCAAGTTGTGAAGGAATCTTTTGTAAAACACGGAGAAATCGATGTCATCATCAATAACGCTGGCTATGGCGGACAAGTCGCTTTCCCGGGAAACTCCATGTACCATGCCACAAAATTCGGGATCGAAGGCTTCTGCGAATCCGTCGCCCAGGAAGTTGAATCTTTCAACATCGGTGTGACCCTTGTAGAGCCAGGCGGCGCACGGACTGAATTCCGCTACGGTAGCGCACAAGTCGCTGACCTGATGCCTGAGTAAGACGGCAACCCGGCGCACAGCTTTCTTGCGATGCTTGATTCAACCAAGGTATTGGCACCCGGAAATCCTGCCGAGATGGCAATACGGATCATTGAAAGCGTCGACATCACACCCGCCCCGCTGCGCATGGTCCTCGGTTCACAAGCGTTGGCAAGCACAATCTCTACGCTTGAGAACCGCTTAGCCGATTTCAGGACGCAAACAGAACTTGCAGCCTCAACGGACTACAAGAAATAATCCCTGCCGCCTGAACAAAGGCGACACTGATCCGCACACTCATCAGGATAAGAAAAGAAAGCCCGAATGGGTCTCCTGGAAACAGGAATCCATTCGGGCTTATTTGTTGTTTGATGATTTATGCACACGAGCTTTTTAGTTGTGCCCCATTATGTGATGAGGGATGTATGGTTCTTCCAGAGAAAGGATGTCCTCCGCAGAAAGCTTGAAGTCAAGAGCCGAAATGGCGCTGGTCAGATGGCTTTCCTTTGTTGCCCCGATGATCGGCGCAACGACTTGATCCTTCTGCAGCAGCCAAGCCAAAGCAACCTGAACTCTCTCGACGCCATATTTTTCGGCAATCGCTGCAACCCGTTCCACGATGACGCGGTCCTGCGCTTCGGTTGTATCGTATTTGTATTTCGCCATTTGATCCGTTTCAAAGCGTTTCGTAGTGGCCGACCAATCACGGGTGAGCCTCCCTGAAGCCAGCGGGCTGTATGGCGTCACAGCAATCTTCTGATCGGCGCACAACGGCAACATCTCCCGTTCTTCCTCCCGGTACAACAGATTCAGGTGATTCTGCATCGAAACAAACTTTGTCAGGCCGTTTTTTTCGGCAACAGATTGCGCTTTGGCAAATTGCCACCCGAACATGGCGGATGCGCCGATATAGCGGGCTTTGCCGGATTTCACGACATCATGCAAAGCTTCCATCGTTTCCTCGATCGGTGTGTTGTAGTCCCACCGGTGGATGATGTAAAGGTCCACATAGTCCATGCCCAACCTTTCCAGACTGTGATCGATTTCAGTCAGGATCGCTTTGCGGGAAAGGCCCCCTCCGTTCGGTGCCTGGCGCATCTTCTGATGTACTTTTGTCGCCACCACGATCTCATCTCGGTTGGCGTAATCGTTCAAGGCTTTCCCGAGTATGCTTTCACTGGCTCCGTATGAGTAGATGTTTGCCGTATCGAAGAAATTGATCCCCAAATCCAACGCACTTTTGATGACGTTTCTGCTCTCTGCTTCTTCCAGTACCCAATTATGAAAGCCGCTGTTCGGATCGCCGAATCCCATGGCTCCCAAACAAATCCTTGAAACATCCATCCCTGTATTGCCGAATTTCACATAATCCATTAGCATACCCCTCCAACTTCAATTTGATGACATAGAAGTTTCCTATGTTGCTGACAGTATACTCCTTGAAGTGGACTCAAAGTCAAGGATAATCAACAACTTGATTGCACGAAGCAGCGAATAGAGGCAAGCAAAAAGGCCATCCCCTCTTCATTACAAAAGGAGATGGCTTTTTTGAGTTATGGAATATTTACTTCGTATTTACCCAGATAGTAATCCGGACTCATTTTTTCTTTTTGGTGAGCTGATAGAGCGCTTTTTTCGCGAGATTATCGGCCCCTTTGTTTTCCTTTTCCGGAATCCATTCCAGATAAAAGTTGGTGAACGCAGCCAATTGCTGCAAAGTCTCTTCCAGCAAAAGTTTATGTTCCGCTTTTTTGGTATACTTTTTCCTGATCGACTCGGCAACGAGTTTACTGTCGGTGTAACAAAAGACGAGCTGATCCTGTTTGCTGTGTTTTTTCAGATGACGCAATCCATACAGGAGCGCTTCGAATTCGGCCCGATGATTATCCATTCTGTCCTCTAAAGGTAGGCCTATCTGCTCTTGTACGCCGTCCTCAACGATCAAAATCCCGATGGCAGCATACCCTTCTTTTCCGGTGGCCGCCCCATCGACAAATAATTTTATCAAATGTTCCACATCCTAAAAAACAAAGGTGAAAGAAAATCCTGAATGGATTCCCCTCACCTTTGCGGTTTACTGTACTTTTTTTATGATCCTGCCAAGACGATCACATTAGTGGCCTGTGGTCCTCTGACGCCTTCAGCGATATCGAACTGAACGCGTTGCCCTTCTTCAAGTCTTTTGAAGCCTTCTCCAGCTATACCGGTAAAATGTACGAAAATGTCGTCATCCTGTTGATCGAGTTCAATAAAACCATACCCTTTATCATTATTGAACCACTTTACTTTGCCAAATTCCATTGTACATCCTCCTTCAACACTCATTTCTTTGGAACTGCTTTCACAAAGACGGGTTACCCTCATTATAGAGAGGAATCCCTTTAGAGTCAATTATTCTGATAGCTTCATTTGCACTTATTCAAAAAAACCAAAAAATTCGGCCAGCTTATTTTCCAATCGTTCAATTTCATCACGGATGCTCTTTTCGCTTGGCTCGCCCGTCGATCCGGTCCCGTTGTAAATGCGGTAGAGCACCTCCAGCCATTCCGTCACGGATAGGATCGTCCTGTCTTCGAACGGATAAAGGAGGGATAATTGCATGAAGAAGGCATTCTCCATAGCATCCGCCATAGTCGGGTTTTTATTGGCGATTTCTTCCCGGATGTACGCCATGCCTTCTTTGTATGTTTTCGAGTCGATCAACGGGACAACTCCAGCCAGATCCAATTTTTCTTCGGTCCCGTCCAATCTGACAGTTAGCGTTGGATGGAGCCCGCGCGCCAGAAATTGATGGATGATCTCTGTCTTGAGCATCCGGTGGAGATTGTTGTTCATGAGCAGGCGTTGCGCTATTTTGCCGAATTGGTCATCCTCCAATTCCTTCAATTGTTGCGCATAGGCTTGTTGCTTGTGGAACGGTTGCGTATCGATGCTTTTTTCTGCCTTGAGTATTTCTGAACTTTTTTTCAGCTTCTTCTCCAAATTCTTAAGCTCAACTTTTTCGACTTCAGCCTCCAATTGCTCCAAAGCGAATTGATGTTCCATCGACAGACCGAAAGTATTTTTGCGTGCTTCGATTTGCTCGCGGGCCATGTCGAATGATCCGGAATGCGACAAGCCTTTCAAGTAAAGGAAATCGATGTCGTCCACCGAAATGGAGGAAGCAATATCCGGACGCATTTCGGTTATCATTTCCACACTCTTCTCTGCTTGATCGGTCTCCTGCAGCAACATAAGATACAGCGGGAGGATATCGTCCGCTTTTTTGATGGCAACAGCCTTGCCGATCCATTCTTCCGCAAGCTGCAGATTCCCCTCTTCAAATGCCAACAATCCCTTTTTCAAGTATCCCTCGTAATTTAGTGGAAAAACAATTCTTTCTCCCATTTCCATCACCCCAATCTAAGTTTAAGCTGATTTTCCTGTTAGGTCATTATAACACAAAAGCGAACGCGAAAAAAACCGCCCACACAGCTGATGCTGTGCGGACGGTCCGTAGCTGTTCTTGATTTTGAATCAATAGTTCCGGAATCGTTTTTGTCTTTGCTCGACCAATTCAGCTGGAGTCAGTTGCTTCAGCTCTTTCAGCTTGGCACTCAATTCCCGCTTCAGTTCCAACATGACATCATCCGATTTACGGGCCACTTTCCTACGGGTTTCCATAATGATTTTGTCGATGACGTCCAATGAAAAAAGATCATCAGGCGTCAACTTCATTACTTTGGCTGCTTCATCGGATCGTGAGGAATCCTTCCATAAAATGGAGGCAAAGCCTTCCGGAGACAGGACAGAATACATGGTATTCTCCAACATCCAAACCTCGTTGCCCATCGCCAGCGCCAATGCACCGCCGCTGCCTCCCTCGCCGATGAAGATAGCGATGAAAGGAACCGTCAGTTGACTCATCACCAAAAGCGATTCAGCGATTGCTTCACCTATGCCTCGGTCCTCAGAATCGACGTCGCAAAAAGCACCTGAGGTATTGATGAAAGTTACGATCGGACGATTGAATTTCTCCGCCTGCTTCATCAAACGGATCGCTTTACGATAGCCTTCCGGATGCGGTGACCCGAAATTCCGATAGACATTTTCAGTCACATCATGGCCTTTTTGCGTTCCGATGACGGTTACCGGCATGTCATCCAGCAATGCGATTCCTCCGACGATAGCAGGGTCGTCACCGAATTTTCTGTCGCCGTGGAATTCAACAAAACCTTCACAGATGGCATGGATCATTTCTGTCGCCGTCAGACGGGAGATGCTTCTTGCAGATGTGATAATTTCTTTGACATCCTTCACTGCACTTCACCCGCCTTTTCTGCAGGAGCATGCAACAGCAAAAGATGCTGCAATGCTCTCTTTAAATCTTTTCTGGCTACAATTTTGTCGATAAAGCCATTTTCCAGCACTTTTTCAGCCGTCTGGAAGCCTTCAGGCAATTTCGCTTTGATTGTCTGTTCGATGACGCGTTTGCCGGCGAAACCGACAGTCGCCCCTGTTTCAGCCAGGATGATATCCCCTTGCATCGCAAAGCTGGCCGTTACGCCCCCAGTCGTCGGGTCGGTCAGGACTGTGATGTACAACAGTCCTGCTTTACTGTGATTGGAGACTGCAACGCTGACTTTCGCCATCTGCATCAAGGACATGATGCCCTCTTGCATTCTGGCGCCGCCCGAAGCCGTGAAGACGATGATCGGGAGTTTTTCTGACGTTGCGCGTTCAAACGCGAGCGTCAGCTTCTCGCCGACAACTTTCCCCATGCTTGCCATGATAAAGTTCGAATCCATCACACACAAAGCAACTTTATGCTTATTGATGAATGCCGCGCCGGTTACAACCGCCTCGTCAAGTCCCGTTTTTTCTTTGGCAATCTTCAGTTTGTTCTCATACCCCGGAAAAGCCAATGGATTTTCTTCGGGCATGAGCGCGTTCCATTCATCAAAAGAACCTTCATCAACGATATTGGAAATGCGTTCATATGCCGAAATCCTGAAATTATAGGCACAATGCGGGCATACTTTATCTTTCCCCAAATCCTTGCTGTAGATCGTCTTTTGACAATTCGGGCATTTTTCCCATAAGCCTTCAGGAACGATCGGTTTCTGATCGTCTGCTTTTGAAGCGGGAACTTGAGCTATCTGAATGTAAGGACGCTTACGAAATAATTTCATTTCCTCACCTCTAGTGTGACTTCTTGACTAATTGATTTATACACTTTCCTCTTCTTCAGGTGCCCACGTTTTCAGGAACACATTCTGAAGATATTCCGTATCGTAATCTCCGGAAATGAAATTAGGATCCTGCAGAATATCTTCCTGGAAGAATTGGTTCGTGTCGACTCCTTCGATGACCAGCTCCTGAAGCGCACGCCTCATTTTGGCGATTGCTTCACTTCTGTTGTCGCCTTTTGTGATGATTTTGGCGATCATCGAGTCATAGAATGGCGGAATCACATATCCGCCATACATGGCGCTTTCGACACGCAGTCCATTCCCGCCGCTAGGCAAGAACAGGTAGTCGATTTTCCCGGATGAAGGGCGGAAGCCCAAAGCCGGATTTTCAGCGTTGATACGGCACTCGATTGTGTGACCGGTGATGGCTACCTCATCTTGCGTAAAGGACAAAGGCTCACCGCTTGCGATGCGCAATTGTTCCTTGACGATATCGATGCCAGTCGCCATTTCGGTTACCGGATGCTCCACTTGGATACGCGTGTTCATTTCCATGAAATAGAAACGTTGTTCGGCATCGACGAGGAACTCGATCGTACCTGCATTCGTATAGCCGACATGTTTGGCCGCTCGGATGGCGACGTCTCCCATGGCTTTGCGCGTAGCTTCAGTGATGAACGTGGACGGGCTCTCTTCCAGCACTTTCTGATGATTACGCTGAAGTGAGCAATCGCGTTCGCCCAGATGGACAACATTGCCGAATGAATCCCCTAAAATCTGCACTTCGATGTGACGAGCCGGTGTGATGATCTTTTCAAGATACATGCGGTCATCTCCGAAGGCTGCCTTGGCTTCCGCTTTCGCTTGACTGAAGGCTGCCTCCAAACCGTTTTCTTGGTAGACTTTCCGCATCCCTTTACCGCCGCCGCCAGCAGCAGCTTTCAGGATGACCGGATAACCGATTTTCTCTGCTTGCAGCACTGCCTCTTCGTATGAAGAGATGTAGCCTTCGCTTCCCGGGGTCACAGGCACGCCTGCTGCAATCATCGTTTTGCGGGCGTTTGCTTTGTTGCCCATCAGGTCGATGATGGTGGAAGAAGGTCCGATGAATCGGATATTCATTTCTTCGCACATTGTGGCGAATGCGCTGTTTTCCGAGAGGAAACCGAAGCCTGGATGGATGGCTTGGGCTCCCGTAACGACTGCCGCACTCAAAATGCTTGTCATATTCAAATAGGAATCGCTCGCTTTTGCAGGACCGATACAGATAGCCTGAGTGGCCAGTTGTGTATGCAACGCTTCGCGGTCAGCTTCAGAATAGACCGCTACCGTCTGGATTCCTAATTCATGACAAGCCCGAATGATCCTGACAGCAATTTCTCCTCTATTTGCGATCAATACCTTCGTAAACATATTATCTACCAATGATGAATGTCATTTCAACTTCACAAACTTTTTTGTCTCCGACAAAAGCTTGTCCATAACCGATACCTGCAAATTTTTTCAATTTGATGATATCCACTTGAAGGCGCAAAACGTCGCCAGGAACAACTTTTTGACGGAATTTGACTTTATTCAATCCGCCTAAGTAAGCTGTTTGTCCTTCGAAATCCGGTAATGTCAACAACGGGATAGATCCTGCTTGAGCCAATGCTTCAACGATCAATACACCCGGCATTACTGGTTCGCCAGGGAAATGTCCTTGGAAGAACGGTTCATTGATGGTTACGTTTTTGTAGCAGACGATGTGTTCGCCTGGTGTCAACTCTTCAACTTTGTCGATGAAGAAAATTGGGTAACGGTTCGGGATGATAGCCATAACTTCTTGTGCGCTTAATAAACTCATTTTAATAATCTCCTTTTTTTAGACGATGCGGAACAACGGTTGGTTGTATTCAACAATTTGTTCATTTTCAACCAACACTTCAACGATTTCCCCATCGAATTCGCTTTTGATTTCATTCATAAGTTTCATTGCTTCCACCAAGCAGACTACATCGCCTTTAGCGATGGTTTGGCCTTTAGTGGCATACGGTTTCGCATCCGGAGTCGGTGAAAGGTAAACAACGCCGACAATCGGAGAAGTAATGATCTGTCCTTCTTTTTTCGCAGTCGCTTCAGAAACGGCTTCTTTGATGTTTTGGACCGGAGCAGTCACTGCTGGAGTTGGAGCTGCAGCCGGAACGCTGTCGCTTGACTGTTGGTTCGATTGGACCAACTTGTTCTTGGACAACAAAAGTTGAAAGTCGCCAGTCTGATAATGCAACTCAGTCAAGGTCGATTCATCGATCAAGGAAATGAGGCTTTTTACATCTTCAATATTCACGTATTAAGCCTCCCATTTTTTGAAACATAGTACGGCATTGTGGCCGCCGAAGCCCAAAGAGTTGCTCAATGTGTAAGTGACTTCTTTTTCACGTCCAACGTTCGGGATGTAGTCCAGATCGCAGCCTTCATCAGCCACTTGGAACCCGATTGTAGGCGGCAGGAAGTCGTCTTGAATGGCTTTAACGCAGGCAACAGCTTCGATACCGCCGGCAGCGCCCAATAGATGACCAGTCATGCTCTTTGTGCTTGAAATAGCGACGTTGTAGGCTTCTTCGCCGAAAGCGTATTTGATGGCAGCCGTTTCGCCGGAGTCGTTTGCTGCCGTGCTTGTTCCGTGAGCATTGATGTAATCAACTTGCGCCGGAGTGATGCCCGCTTCTTTCATGGCTAGGAGCATCGCTTTGCCAGCTCCGCTTCCATCAGCTGATGGAGCCGTCATATGGTAAGCATCACAAGTGACGCCGTATCCGACAACTTCAGCCAAGATGTTTGCGCCGCGTTCCAATGCGTGATCAAGATTTTCAAGCATCAAGATGCCCGCTCCTTCACCCATTACAAAACCATTTCTCTCTTTGTCGAAAGGAATGGAAGCGCGATCCGGATCAGTGCTTGTGGACAAAGCAGTCAGTGCCGCAAAACCAGCGATGCCGATTTCGCAGACCGTTGCTTCAGCACCACCTGCAAGCATCAGGTCTGCATAACCATGTTTGATGCTGCGGAACGCTTCTCCGATTGAGTTTGTCGCGGAAGCACAAGCAGTAACGATGTCCATGCTTGGTCCTTTGGCGCCGAATTTGATGGCAGTATTTCCTGCTGCCATGTTTCCGATCGCCATTGGTACGAACATAGGCGGAACGCGTTTCGGTCCTTTTTCATGCATTTTGATGATGCCGGATTCCATAGTCATGAAGCCGCCGACACCAGACCCGATGGTAACGCCAAAGCGATCCGCATCGATTTTCTCCATGTCGATGCCGCTTTCTTCCACGGCTTGAGCTGAGGCTGCTACCGCATATTGCGAAAACAGATCCATACGCTTGTGTTCTTTACGGTCCATATACAGAGTCGCATCGAAGTCTTTCACTTCACCTGCGACAGAAATGCCCGTTTCGCTTGCGTCAAAATTGGTGATGGCAGCAATACCGTTTTTACCGTTTTTGATGCCGTCCCAATATTCAGTGACTGTATTTCCTAAAGGTGTGATAGCACCCATACCTGTAATTACAACGCGATTCATATTTATCCTCCTGACTTACATGTACATGCCGCCATTGACACTGATGGTCTGGCCGGTGATGTAAGAATTCTCACTTAAGAAGACAGCAGTGTTTGCCACTTCTTCGGCTTTTCCAAATCGTTTCAATGGGATTTGCGTCAACATTTGTTCCTGAATCTTTTCTGAAAGAACATCCGTCATTTCCGTTTCGATGAATCCTGGAGCAATGGCATTACAAGTAATGCCTCTTGTTGCAGCTTCACGGGCGACAGATTTCGTCAATCCGATGATTCCGGCTTTGCTGGCAGCATAGTTGGCCTGCCCTGTATTTCCGGTTTCACCGACGACGCTTGAGATATTGATGATGCTGCCGGCTCTTTGCTTCAGCATCAGCGGCAAAGCGTGGCGGATCATATTGAAGGTACCCTTCAGATTCACTTGATAAGTGGCATCGAAATCCTCTTCATCCATGCGCATGATCAATTTGTCGCGGGTGATCCCTGCATTGTTAACCAAAACATCAACGGAACCGAAAAGTTCTTTGGCTTGGCTGACGATTTCTTTGGCGGTCTGAAAATCGCTGACATCGCCTAAGAGTGTTTTGACAGTGACGCCGTAGGATTCCAGATGCGCAACTTTTTCTTCAGCAATCGGTTTGCGTGCGTTCAGAACGATATTGGCTCCACGTTTCGCATACGCTTCAGCGATGGCTTCCCCGATTCCTCTTGAACTACCAGTGACGATGACCGTCTTTCCTTTTAAATCCAAGACTATCCCTCATTTCTTGTCAGATCTCTTTATTTTTGTAACGCTTCAAGGGTCTTGTTGAAGGATTTTAGATCCTCCACATTGTATACAGTGACCTCTTTATTGATTTTTTTGATGAATTTGCTTAAAGTCGTGCCAGGGCCGACTTCTACGAAGGTGTCCACACCCAGTTCAACCAGCTTGCGGACGCTGTCTTCCCATAAAACCGGCGATTCGATCTGACGCACCAACAGACCCTTGATGGCGTCCCTTGTTACGATGGTCGCTTCGGTATTGCCTACAACCGGTATCTTCGGCTCATCGACAGTCACTTCAGCCAAAGCCACTTCCAACTTTTCCGCTGCAGGATGCAACAGAGCTGTATGAAAAGGACCACTGACATTCAACGGGATGATGCGCTTCACGCCTTTGGACTCAAGGATTTCGATGGCTTTATTGACGCCTTCGATTTCCCCGCCGATGACGATCTGCGTCGGCATATTGTAGTTGGCAGGCGCTACATAAGCTGTTTCGCTTGCTTCCCTGCAAGATTCTTCGATGACAGCGCGTTCCGCATTCATGACGGCGGCCATTTTGCCGCGTCCTGCAGGCACTGCCTCGCTCATGTATTTGCCGCGTTTTGCTACGAGCGAAATAGCCTCATTAAAAGAAAAAGCATTGGCTTTCACCAGTGCTGTATATTCTCCGAGGCTCAATCCTGCAACAAAATCTGGCTGAATTCCCTTTTCAGCTAGTAATTGATCAAGGGCGTAGCTAACCGTTAAGATTGCTGGTTGTGTATATTCAGTTAAATGAAGCTTGTCGTTCTCTTGGAAACATAATTCTGCAACATCGTAACCAAGCGTTGCTGAAGCTTCATCAAAAACAGTGCGCACAACGGCATACTCGTTATAAAGTTCTTGACCCATTCCGAAATATTGCGCACCTTGACCACTATAGACAAAAGCTGTTGCCATTATTTCACCTCTATAAATTTGTTACTCAGCCCACAATTTTGCTTGGGCCAAGATAACTTCTTTGCATTCCGTCATATACTCTTGTATGATATCGTGACACGTCTGTTCCTTCGAAATCAAACCGGCAATCTGTCCGGCCATCATCGAACCGTAGTCTTTATCACCATCGACAGTCGCTCTTCTCAGAGCGCCTTTGCCCATTTCTTCAAGTTTTGCGAAGTCCGGATTTTCCTTGCTCGTCTCTTCTTTCTCGACTTGCAGATATTCTCTGGTCAACTTGTTGCGCAACACACGAACAGGATGCCCGGTAATCTGACCGGTAATGACTGTGTCGATGTCTTTCGCTTTAAGGATGGCATTCTTGAAATTTTGATGGGCATTGGATTCTTTGGCAACTACAAAACGGGTCCCGACTTGAACAGCAGATGCGCCCAACATAAAAGCAGCCGCCATCCCGCGTCCGTCACCAATACCGCCGGCAGCGATGACAGGAATGGAAACGGCATCGACAACCTGAGGAACCAGGGCAATTGTCGTTGTTCTTCCGATGTGTCCACCGGATTCCATGCCTTCGACAACGACAGCGTGTGCGCCGTCTTTCTCCATTCTTCTCGCTAAAGCTACGGAAGCCACAACCGGAATGACTGTGATGCCTGCTTCTTTGAATTGGTTCATATAGCGGGCTGGACTTCCCGCGCCGGTTGTGACAACCTTAACGCCAGAAGCGATCACTGCTTCAACAATAGCATCAACATGCGGATTCAAAAGCATGATGTTTACGCCAAAAGGCTTATTCGTCAATGCTTTCATTTTCGAAATTTTTTCATTCGCTACATCCACACTATCATGTCCAGTCCCTATAAGACCAAGCCCACCAGCATTGGAAACGGCACTTGCCAAATCAGCATCCGCTACCCACGCCATTGCTCCTTGAATGATTGGATATTGGATGCCTAATAATTCACATAATTCTGACTTCATACAAGGCCTACTTTCCTTTTACTGCTTATTCTGCTAATTGAGCTTCAACGTATTTAACTAAATCTTCAACAGTGTTGATGCCTTCGTCTGATTCGATTTTGATGTCAAATTCGTCTTCGATGTCATTGATGATTTGGAATAAGTCCAGGCTGTCAGCATCCAAGTCTTCTCTGAAGTTAGTTGCTAATTGTACTTCTTCTACTTCTTTGTCCAATTGTTCCACGATAATAGCTTGAATTTTTTCGAATGTCATAATAAATTCCTCCATATATGTTTTTTTAGTTTAATGATACTACGATGGCTCCCCAAGTGAGGCCGCCACCAAATCCTGTCATCAGCACCTTATCTTTAGTGCCGAGTTGAATTTCCTTAGTTTGAACAAGCTGATCCAATAGTATCGGAATGCTTGCTGCTGAGGTGTTGCCTGTTTCCGCAATGTTTGTGGCAAACAATGAAAATGGCAGTTTCACTTTTTTGCTGATTGCCTCCAATAAGCGTACATTCGCTTGATGAGCCAAAATCTTCTTCAGATCGCCGTCGGAAAGATTTCCTTTCTCCATCACTTCGCGGATGATGCTTGGCACACTGCGGATTGCAAAATCGAAGATGGCTCTGCCATCCATCGTAAGGAAAGCTTGGTCCTCCTGGGAGGAGTCTCCGTACGGGTTTTCGACTTTCATAGTGTTCGCCACTAATGCCATATGGCGTCCACCATCAGAATGGAGCGCTTCTGCAACGAAGCAATCGTCTTCCGTTCGTTCCAACAACACGCCGCCAGCGCCATCCCCAAACAGGACAGCCGTGGAACGGTCTTCCCAGTTGACGACTTTTGACATTGTCTCAGCACCGATGATCATGCCATATTGATAGAGACCGCTCTGCATCATATGGAGCCCGGTAGACAATGCGTAGACAAAGCCGGTACAAGCTGCATTGATATCGAAACAGAAAGCATTTACTGCACCTATCTTTTCTTGCACTAAGCAAGCAGTCGATGGGCTGAGCGCATCCGGAGTCATTGTTGCTACAATGATGAAGTCCAGTTGGCCTGCAGTGATGTTGCCGTTTTGCAAAATTCTGAGGGCCGCTTTGCTTGACAGATCGGAAGTATTCTCATCCTTCGAAATGTGTCGGCTGCGGATGCCTGTCCTTTTGCTGATCCACTCATCACTTGTGTCCATGATTTTAGACAGATCATCGTTTGTGATGATCTGTTCAGGAAGATAGTGACCTGTTGCGCTAATTTTTGAACCCAATTCCATCAACCCTGTTCCTTGATATTTTGAACTAACCCAAATAAGAAACCGTGAAGATTGTTTAGGCCTTTCAGCAAAACTTTCACTTCCTGATCTTCCATATCGCGAATGGTATTCTTTACCATCTCTCTATGGAACTTATCATGAAGACGATACAGTAAGCGTCCTTTTTTGGTTAATCCTAGTTTTACGACTCTGCGGTCTTTCTCCATCCGAATGCGTTCGACATACCCCTTTTTTACCAGAGCGTTTATGGCCACCGTTAAAGTTCCCGCAGTTATGTTCAATTTTTTTGCTACTTCAGAAGTTGTATGGGTTTGATACATGCCGATTGCCTCGACTGTATGCATCTCCTTGATGGATAAATCAGAAAATGTACTGACACGCAATGCACGCTCTTCGATATCCAACACTTCATTGAAGACAGCTACGAGATATGAGTTAATTTTATCTATGGAATGATCCAAAGATATCTCTCCTCCTTTCGATGCCCACTCAAACCACAATTCGTTTGAAGGTCAAAATAGTTTGATGTTCAAACCTTTCGACTTTCAAACTATATAAAATTTTATACAACCTGTCAAGCATTTCGATAATAATTTTTCTGTTATATCTTTCGCTGCTGCAAGATTCATGGATTCCCCACTGTAATTAAAACGGTTACGTTACACTGCAGGATAAACCGCCCGCTTGATACGGCCCGCCGCAACAAAAAGAAGCGACGATGAGCGCCGCTTCTTTCCATATATGTATTAGTCAACTTTAACAAACTCTTCAATGTCTTTGAAATTCACAATCGTTTTATCCTCGCAGATATCCTTCATCGTGCCTGAGGATAAATCCCAATAAATTTCTACGACGGCGCTATTTGTCAATAATTTTCGGATTACCCCTACCATTTCCTGCTTGCGGAAGGTAAATTTTATTTCATCACCGATTTCAGGACGTATAGATTCCTTGATGGCTTCAACGACCTCCAAAGCCTGCTCATACGACACGCCAAGCAGATTCGCAATACGTGAGTTGCTCGTACCTTTACGTAATTCGCTCTCAATCATGGTTTTCGTTTCGTTAGTAATATTTCGTACCATTTCCATTATCGCCTCACTTTTAAGAACCAGGAACTGCAACAGACTTACAAGTAGTAGTATACCACACTTTTCATAATTTAGCCTATATTTCCAATTATTGACTTTAACATCGAAATATAACTTTCAAATTATTGAATCGGGTCCGCAATTTCATTTTAAAAATGTATTAATTATCTGCTTGCTATGATGTATAATGAGGATGTGAAGAGTTTAACATTCTGCTTAGGAGGGATTTATGATGTTGAATGACCTTATTACGATACTGAAATATGAATACACGGTTCATCCAGGTGAATATTTCAATGTGGATACTTACTGGGTGAAGAGCATGGCTGAAGTGAAGACTGTCATCATCGACCAAGATCATGTATTCACGAAAATGGTAAGTTTCTATCCGAAAAATTTCGTCATTTATTTGGAGCAGTTCCCTGATCAGAGTATCTACCGCACCAATTTCCCATTAAAGAAAATCGACAACAGCGACTCGCATGAAGTTGTTTTCGACGAAGCTGCAAAAAATGTCTTTGAATACCTGGATTGATTTCTCAAAACCTGAAAATCAGTCACACAAAAAAAGCCCGCCGCAAGGATCTGATCCTTGCGGCGGGCTTTTTTCTGTGTTAAATACGTCTCAAGAGAGATTCGAACTCCCGACCGTTCGCTTAGAAGGCGAATGCTCTATCCTGCTGAGCTATTGAGACAAAATTAATATTCGGCAAAATAATGTTGGATCCGTTCCAAACCGGTGTCACAAGAAATGATTATACAGCAAACCGTTTAAATTGTCACCATGATTTAGACTTTTTCTCGAAAAATGTTTCACCATCGCAATAAACGGACAATCTTGCCGCCTTTTCCATCTATCAACCGGTCCATTTAGGCTGTCATGAGAAAAAAAACGTCGCATCCGCTTCTTTACGGATGCAACCGATTCTTTGTCATGGACTTATGATCCTGAAAACAGATAGGACGTCTCAAGAGAGATTCGAACTCCCGACCGTTCGCTTAGAAGGCGAATGCTCTATCCGGCTGAGCTATTGAGACAAAAATTTGAGCCGTCTGAATGACTCACAACATTTAATAGTATAGACGGAAACCAGCTTAAAGTCAACACTTTTTCGCGGGAAGGTTTTGAGGTTTTACATGATTGGGAGTTCTTTATTTCCAAAAGTGTGATTTTCAGGCTGAATGTGCGTGCTATTCAGCCCGGAATCACAAATTATTCTGCGAAGAACGTATCCTTCACTGCTGCTGTTACTGCCAATTTGACGTGTTCGTAGGTCAGACCGCCTTGCACGTACAACAGATAAGGCGGTCGAATCGGGCCATCTGCCGTCAATTCCAAGCTTGCGCCCTGAATGAAGGTTCCGGCAGCCATGATGACATCATCCTCGTAACCGGGCATATAGGCCGGAATCGGTTTGACCGCTGCGTTCACGGGGGAATATTTCTGGATCGTCTGAGCAAAAGCAATCATAGCTTCCTTGCTCGGCAGTGCGACCATTTGGATCAGATCCGTGCGCGGGCTGTCCCAAGCAGGGGTGGAAGATACGCCGCATTCTTCCAAAAGTCCAGCAGTATAGACCGCCCCCTTGACCGCCTCACCGACAACATGGGGCGCCAAAAACAAACCTTGGTACATCTCCAAAAGACTGTATAAGGAGGCTCCAGCTTCGCGGCCGATCCCCGGAGTTGTCAGTCGATAGGCGCAACGTTCGATCAGGTCTTCCCTGCCAGCGAGATAACCGCCCATCTTCACGATGCCACCGCCGGGATTTTTGATGAGGGAGCCGGCAATCAAGTCGGCTCCGACTTCGATCGGTTCCAGCGTTTCGACAAATTCCCCGTAGCAATTGTCGACAAAAAAGACGGCTTCTGCTCCCACATGCGGCCGGATCGCTGCAATCATCTCTTTTATTTCATTGATCGTAAAGGAAGGCCTGGATGCATAGCCGCGGGAGCGTTGAATCGCGATCATTTTTGTTTTGGGGCTGACTTTCTCCAGAACCGTCGGAATATCCACTTTGCCGTCTGCACACAGATCGATATGCTGATACGCGATATTGTATTCCTTTAAAGAGCCGATTCCGTTCCCGGTCAGACCGACAATATCCAAAAGGGTATCGTATGGCGTTCCGGTCACATACATCAATTCATCCCCGGGCCGCAGCACTCCGAAGAGCGCAGTTGAGATAGCGTGTGTTCCGGAAATGATTTGCGGCCTGACCAAAGCAGCTTCAGCCTGAAAAACCTCTGCGTAGACTTTTTCCAGTGTATCGCGGCCATCGTCATCATAGCCATAGCCTGTGCTCGGGTTAAAGTGGTAATCGCTGACGCGGTGCTTCCGGAAAGCCTCCAGCACCTTGCCTTGATTAAATAAAGCCTTTTCCTGTATCCCTTTAAAAACGGGCTGTATTTTGTTGTCGACTTTTTCGACTAAGCCGGCCAGCCTTGCTTCTTTATTCGTCACTTGCATCCGTTGCCTTGTCCCCTAACCATTTTGAATTGCTTTTAGCGTACCCTCTTAAGCGGTAGGCGTTTGTTTCTTCTATATATTCGATGGATTCCACAAAGGTTTCTTGCTGCATTTTATTCATCGTGCGGGCTTCAGGGCCACTGGCATCAAGGTCTTTTGTATAAGGAACCAACATTTTGGCGATTTCATCCCAGATGAAGTCCTTCAAACGGTTGATGTCGTCATCATCAAGTGCTGAAATAACGATATTCGGAAAGAGGCGCGGCTGGAAATCCGGACCTGCAAGATCGCGTTTGTTGTAGATCGTCAACATAGGTGTCTTATCCATATCCAAATCCTTCAATAGATCCAATACGGTTTTTTCATGTTCATCGATGAAGGAAGTCGAAGCATCGACCACGTGCAAGAATACATCCATATTGCGGCTCTCTTCCAATGTCGAATGGAAAGCATGGATCAGCTGTGTCGGAAGATCCTGGATGAAACCTACAGTATCGGTTATCGTAGCCTGAAATTGATTCGGCAACGTCAGCTTTCTTGTCAAAGGATCCAGAGTCGCGAACAACTTATCTTCTTCCAAGGTTGCTGCATCGGTCAAACGATTGATGACCGTAGATTTCCCTGCATTCGTGTAACCGATCAAACCAATCTGGAAGACTTCGCTGGCATGGCGTTTTTCTCGTGCCCTTTGGCGGTGCAACTCTGTTTCTTCCAATGTCTTCTTGATTTCCTGCATTTGACTGTGAATGTGTCTGCGATCGGTCTCGAGTTTAGTCTCACCTGGCCCTCTTGTTCCGATTCCCCCACCCAGACGGGATAAATTGACACCTTGGCCCATCAAACGCGGTAACAGATAACTCAATTGCGCTAAGGCTACCTGAAGTTTACCTTCTTTACTGCGGGCGCGCATCGCAAAGATGTCCAGTATGAGTTGAACGCGATCGATGACTTTACAATCGACACTCTCTTGGATGTTGCGTACATGCTTAGAAGAGAGTTCTTGTTGAAAAATGACGGTATCCGCCTCCAGCTCTGCACACAAATTCACCAGCTCTTCCACTTTGCCTTTGCCGATGACCGTCCGGGAATCTTTGCGGTCCCTCTTTTGGGTCAATATGCCGACAACTTCCCCTAACGCGGTTTCGGTCAGTTCCGCCAGTTCTCTCAGTTGATATTCAAAGGCTTCATCTGTTTGATTCGTCTGAACGTTAACCAGAATAACTTTTTCTTTCGTATTTTCCATAAAATTTCCAACTTTCTTTTTTCGTTCTTTCTCATCCATCAGGCTAAGAACGACTCGACTAAATCTTCGATTTTCCGCATCTCTTGATTGGCCTGTACCAGGTCAATCCAATGGATGCCGCTCATTCTGTTCCGGAACCAGGTCAACTGCCTTTTGGCATAGCGCCTTGAATTTTGCTTCAATAGTTCTTTGGCTTCCTCAAGTGTGACCTCCCCATTGAAATAGGCGAACCATTCTTTGTATCCGATACCTCTGGTCGCTTGCGTCTTGGCAGGGAGCTGTTTGTCAAAAAGAGCTTTTGCTTCTTCTACCAGGCCACCCGCCACCATCAGTTCTACACGCCGGTTGATGCGATCGTAAAGAATGCTCCGCTCGGTGTCAAGCCCGATCAGCAGTGCGTCATAATGAGGAGCTGCTTCCCGATCGGTCTGATCCGAGAAGCGTTTCCCGCTGAAGTGGATCACTTCCAAAGCGCGGATGACCCTTCTGCTGTTGTTCGGGTGGATTTGTTCAGCCGCTTTGGGATCCTGCTCCTGCAATTGGTTCCATATATGCATGGCATCGGTCCGTTCCAATTCAGCTTCCAGCTGTTTCCGGTAGTGAGGATCTTCGGCAGCCACCCCGCCGAACTGCATATCAAACAAAAGTCCTTCTATATAAAGGCCCGAACCCCCGACCACAATCGGAAGCTTTCCTTTTGCCAGAATCGACTCGATGGCCAGTCTAGCGTCCCTTTTGAAGTCGGACGCAGTGTAATCCTGCTCAATCGGAACGATATCCAACAGATGATGCGGGATGCCTTCCGCTTCTTCCTCGGTCACCTTCGCAGTCCCGATGTCCAAGCCTTTGTATACTTGCATTGAATCCCCATTGATGATTTCGCCGTTATATTTTTTTGCCAGTCGGATGCTCAGTGCGGTTTTTCCGACTGCTGTCGGACCGACAATGATCATGATTTTAGCTAATTTTTCCTTTGTTGTTTCAGACACCCTGAATCACCTTTCTCATTTGCAGTGCGCGTTCCGGATAATCCGTGATCATCGAATCGATATTTTTGCGCAGACAGACTTGCATTTCGACCTTTCGATTCACCGTCCAAACGCGAAGCGGGATGTTGGATTGTTCGAAAGGGGGCAGACTGCGCAGAATTGAGAATTTCGGATGCCAACCCTCTACAGGGATGCCTGCACCCAGCTCCATTTGTTGCTTCCCTTTCTTACTGAAAAGCAGGGCAATTTTTGAGTCCTCGCGCAAAGCCTTGATTTTTTTCAAGGTTTCATAATGAAAGCTTGAATAGATGACCGAAAAACGGTCAAGATAAGGCTCTGCCAAAGCAAGCACCTTTTCTTCGATTGCGGGGTATTGGAACACATCCGTCTTCAATTCAACATTAAGAACGCCTGTAAAATGATTCTCCGCCAAAAGGGTCAACACCTCTTGGAGTGTCGGGATGCGGGCGTTGCTGTATTTCGGATCGAACCAGCTGCCGGCATCCAATTTTTTCAATTGTTCCAGGGTCATCTCTTTGACATAGCCTTTTCCGGATGTCGTGCGGTCCACTGTCTCGTCATGGATGACCACGACCTCACCATCTTTAGTCAGATGGACGTCCAATTCTATACCGTCGCTTGCAACTTTCAGCGCTTCCTGAAAAGCCACCAGCGTATTTTCCGGTCGGGTCCCGCGACTGCCCCTGTGCGCAATGATTTTAGTGTATGCCAATCTCCCCAACCCTTCCGGTCTGCTCATCTGCGCAGTTTTTCATTCATGCTTTGTTTTTTTCGGTATCGGCCAACTCCAGCAATTCTTTTGCGTGGGCCAGTGAAAGTTCCGTTATGTCGGTTCCCGCCAACATGCGTGCGACTTCGTTGATGCGATCAGGCCCGAACAGCGGTTTGACATGTGTCTTTGTCCGCTCGGCGATGATTTCTTTTTCTATATAGAGATGCTGATCCGCCATCGCTGCCACTTGCGGAAGATGCGTGATGCAGAGCACCTGCGAGTAACTGGCCACCAAGTGGATCTTATTGGCTATCGCTTGCGCTACCCTGCCTGAAACACCTGTATCAACCTCGTCAAAGATGATGCTTGTGATGCCTTGCGTTTTGGTGAAAATGGCTTTCATGGCCAACATCATCCGTGAGAGTTCGCCGCCGCTGGCCACCTTAGCCAATGCTTTCAGGGGTTCGCCGACGTTCGTCGCGATATAGAATTCCACGTGATCCAACCCGTTATCCGTAATCGCAATCTTCCCTGGTTGTACATGGAAAACAGTCTTGAAAAGGACCTTTTCCATGTACAGTTCCTTTAACTGCAGTTGGATCTGTTCTTCCAGAACGACTGCAGCTTTTCCGCGGATGGCGGTCAGTTGTTTGCCGATGGCCAGAATCTCTTCTTTTGCCTTGTTGTAGTCCACGTTGAGTTTCTCAAGGTAGCTTTCACGATTTTCGATCAGATCCAACTCGCGGGCAATTTTTTCGTAATGCCCCAGCACCTCACTGATTGTGTTTCCGTATTTCCGCTTCAACTGGCGGATCAATTCCAATCGGTTCTCGATTTCGTTCAAGCGCCCTTCATCGTAGGACAATTGCTCGATCTCCGACAGTATGTCACCGGCGCATTCCTGCAATTGGTAATACGCTGCCGAGACGGAGGATGCGATTGCCTGGTAGACCGGATTGATATCCTGCACTTTTTCCAGCGCCGCCATGCCGAGACCGATTTTGTCGATGCCGTTCTCTTCACTGTTCTGCATTGAATCGTACGCGCTCGTCAAAGCTTGCATGACTTTTTGATAATTGACGAGCAGGTTCCGTTCTTCCTCCAGTTTTTCATCCTCTGCAGGATCCTTCAACTGAGCTTGCTCGATTTCCTGGATTTGGAAAGTCAACAAGTCGATTCTTTGGACTGTTTCTTTCTCGTCTGTCTTCAATTGGATCAATTGCTTACGTGTATCCACATATTTGGCATAAGTATCGAGATATGTCATTTTGACTTCTCTCAGTTCATTCCCGGCGAACTGATCCAGCAAGTCGATATGTTTTTGCGGATCCATCAATTCTTGATGCTCGTTCTGCCCATGGATATCGATCAGCGTTTCGCCGACCTCACGCAGAGTCGCAACCGTTACGATTGTGCCGTTGACCCGGGAAATGTTTTTGCCGTTCCGGGAAAGTTCCCGCTGCAGCAGCACTTGGTTCCCGTCCGCTTCGATTCCATACGATTCCAGCACGGCCACTGTCTTGGCGTTTTCGGGAATACTGAAAAGCCCTTGGATGACCGTCTTGTTTTCGCCGTATCGGATCAAATCGTTGGATCCTCTCCCGCCTGCCAACAGACCGACGGCATCGATGATGATGGATTTCCCTGCTCCGGTTTCCCCAGTCAGCACGGTCATCCCCTCGTCGAAACTTACTTGAAGATTTTCAATTATTGCAAAATTTTTAATGGACAACTCCTGTAACATTCCGCATTCCCCTTCGCAACGGTTCCTTAAATCACCTATTTATCGGAAATTGAGATTGATTTGCTTTTCAGCTGCAGATAAGCCTCTTTGACAATCTGCGGGCTGTCGATTTCTGGAGAGACGATACCCGGTGCATGGGCATTGGCCTGTAAATGGACCAAAAATTCGATATTTCCGGTCCCTCCAGTGATAGGCGAAAAGCTCAGATTTTTCACATCGAATCCGGTCAGGGAAGCAAAATCCAGGATATCCCGCAACACTTCATTATGGACTGCCGGATCACTGACAATGCCTTTTTTGCCGATTTTCCCTCTTCCGGCTTCGAACTGCGGTTTGATCAGCGCAACGACGTCTCCGCCGACTGCGATGATTTCCTTAAGAACCGGCAAAATCAGCTTCAGCGAAATGAAGGACACATCAATGGAAGCCATCTCCGGCTGTCCTTTTTCAAAGTCCTCCAGTTTGCTGTAACGGAAATTCACCCGTTCCATCACCTCGACCCGTTCATCCTGGCGCAACTTCCAATCCAATTGATTGTAGCCGACATCCAGCGCGTAGCATAGCTTTGCCCCGTTTTGGAGCGCGACATCCGTAAAGCCGCCTGTTGAACTGCCGATATCCAAAAAGATTTTGTCCTTGGGGTCCACTCGGAATAAAGCGATTGCTTTTTCAAGCTTCAATCCGCCACGGCTCACGTATTTCAGTGTTTCTCCTTTTATATGGAGGGTTTTCTCGACGGAAATCTTTTCGCCCGGTTTATCGTAACGCTGGTTGTTTTCGTCATAAATTTGCCCGGCCATAATCAATCTTTTGGCTTTTTCACGGGATTCAGTCAAGCCCTGTTGTACTACAAGTAAATCCAATCTTTCTTTTTCCATGGTAATCTCCCGTTATATTCTGACGTAATCCAACAATTGGCGGAATACTTCTATTTTATCCTCTGCATCGTCATAGGACAGTGCCACTCGGTCCAGGCAGCCTTCCGCTTGGCGGATGACGCCGTTCAGTTCCTGGATGGCTCCAGTGACACCCAATATGGATGGGTATGTATTTTTGTTCAATGCGGCATCGTGATGGATGGTTTTGCCCGTCTCGGTCTCATCCAACACGACATCCTTCAGATCGTTGTGGATCTGGTAAGCCAAACCCAAGTGTCTGGAGAATCCTTCCATCTCGGTTGTGAATGCTTCATCCGCTTCCGCGATGAGGCATCCCGCTGTGACAGCGTACCTTATCAATGCTCCAGTCTTATTATCGTGCACTTGCTTCAACTCTTCTATTGTCAGCGTCTTCTGCTCGCCCTCAACATCATCCATCTGGCCGGCGATCATTCCGTCCGGACCCGAGGCTTTAGCCAACAAGCCGATCAGTTTGACTTTTTTGTCTGCCGAAATGGTGGCAGATTCCGCAAGGATCTCGAAGGCAGCCGTCAACAACGCGTCACCCGCAAGGATCGCGGTGGATTCTCCAAATACCTTATGGGAAGTCAGGCGTCCCCGTCTGTAATCATCATCATCCATAGCCGGCAGATCATCATGGATCAAGGAATACGTATGGATATATTCCAAAGCGGCTGCGGCTGCAAAGCCATCCGAAATCTCCACACTTGCCAACGAAAGGGTCGCCAACACTAAAAGAGGGCGAATTCTTTTTCCGCCCCCCATTAAAGAATACGTCATCGCTTTGTGCAGATTTTCTTGCGAAGGCACACGTGCATCCAATTCCGAGTAGAGGAAAGCATCGAATCGAGGCATCCATTCCGATTGAAATTCGCTAAGATTCATGCTTGTCATTCTCCTTCGGTTTGGGCAGCCGGCTCTTCAAAATTCGTTTCCGATCCATCCGGGTTGACGATTTTCGTCAACGTCTTTTCAGCATTGTTCAAAGTGTCTTGGCAATACTTGCTGAGATCCATCCCGACCTTGAATTGCTCCAATGCCGCTTCCAATGGGACATCCCCTGCTTCCAGTCTTGTTACAATAGCTTCTAATTGGTTCATCGCTTCTTCAAAACTTACTTTCTTGTCCGCCTTCATCATTTTTCCTCCACCACATGTTTTACTTCTGCTTCGGCATAACCGTCCGAAAAATTTACTTTCAATTTATCGCCGCTGCGCAACTCTTTTACTGATGCGACTACTTCCCCGTCCCTTGTCGTATAGGTGTAGCCGCGCGACATGATCTTCAATGGACTCAACAAGTCCAACGATTGCATAGCCGATGTCATGCGCAGTTCCTTTTGTTTCAAGTAGCGATCCATGGCCCTTTTCAGTTCATCGGTGACCTGTTGTCTGCGATTGCCGGCCAGCTGCACGTCCCTTGCAGGATTGCGGTTTTCAAGGCGCAATTGCAGCCGTTGCAGCTCATTGGAGCGCAATTGGATCTGCTGCTGCATTTGATTGGCCAGGCGTTGTTGCACCTGATCCGCTTTGATGGCATAACCTTCATACATCCTCTCCGGTTGTCTGAAGATATAGGATTGCATGGCGCGATTCAATCGCTGTTGTTGCATCGTATGCAGATGCCGCATCTTTTGATAGAGCCTGTTGTCGATCTGATGGATATAACGGATGACATCGCTCAACACCGGCACAGACAATTCCGCCGCTGCTGTTGGAGTAGCGGCACGGACATCCGCAACAAAGTCGGCCAACGTCGTATCCGTTTCATGCCCTACGGAAGAGATGACCGGGGCACTCATGGCCGCTATTTGGCGGACGACTGTTTCCTCGTTGAAGGACCAAAGATCCTCTATGGAGCCGCCACCCCTTGCGACGATGACCACATCAAAATCACCTTTTTGTTCAATTGCTTGAAGATTCTTGATGATGTTGGCAGCGGAATCCTTTCCTTGCACAATGGTCGGATAGAGCACGAGCTGGACGATCGGATATCTTCTTTTCACAGTCGTCATGATGTCCCGGATGACCGCACCACTTGGGCTGGTGACTATGGCGATGCGTTTTGGAAATACCGGAAGCTTTTTCTTAGGCAGGGAAAACAACCCTTCGCGCGTTAATTTTTCCTTCAGTTCCGAGAACGCTTGGTACAAAGCACCGACCCCATCCGGTTCCATATGCTCGACCATGATATTGTAGGTTCCGCCCGATTCGTAGACATTCACCCGTCCGATGAGCATGACCTTCATCCCTTCCTTGGGCTTGAAGGCCAACTTGTCGAATCTGCCTTTATACATCACTGCTGAGATGACAGCATTGTCATCCTTCAGGCTGAAGTATTGATGGCCCGGACGCGGACGATAATTGGATATTTCACCAGTAAGGTAAACACGCTCGAGATAAGGATCGGCATCAAATTTTCTTTTGATGTATTTGGTTAAAGCGGTGACGCTGAGATAGACAGGTTCCAACTTTGTGCCTCCTTGATTATTTTGCTTTATCGATTGTTTGTTGCAACAGCATCGTGATGGTCATCGGACCGACACCGCCAGGAACTGGTGTGATATGGCTTGCGATGCCCATTGCACCGGCTGTGTCCACATCGCCGATCAATTTGCCTTCTGCACTGCGGTTCATCCCGACATCGATGACGACTGCGCCCTCTTTGATGAAATCGGCAGTGACGAAATGGCCTCTGCCGATCGCTGCAACCAGGATATCGGCTTCTTTAGCCAATTCTTTCAGGTTTTTAGTGCGGGAGTGGGCGATCGTGACTGTCGCGTTTTCGTTCATAAGCATGATGGACATCGGTTTGCCGACGATATTGCTGCGGCCGATCACTAATGCTTTTTTGCCTTCAAGTTCGATGTTGTATTCTTCCAAAATCTTCATGATGCCGTACGGTGTGCAAGGCAGAGCAGATTCATTGCCGAGGAAGAAGTTCCCGACGTTCATCGGATGGAAACCATCCACATCCTTCTCATATCGGATGGCGCGCAACACTTTTTGTTCATCTATGTGTTTCGGCAAGGGGAGCTGTACCAAAATGCCGTGCATGCTGTCATCTTGGTTCTGCTTTTCAACTTCTGCCAGGAGATCTGTTTCGGAAATGTCTGCCGCAAGACGAACGACACGCGAATTCATACCCATTGCTTCGGATTGCTTCTCTTTATTGCGGACATAGACTTGGCTTGCTTTATCCTCGCCGACCAAAATGACGCAAAGACCCGGGGTTTTCCCTTCTGCTGTCAATGCCGCTACCTGTTCTTTCATCTGATCCTGCATTTTTTTTGCTAAGCCTTTTCCATCCATGATAATCGTTTCCATTAATCAATCTCCTTTTCCTTGGTGTTACCGTTTATTTTAACATATTATCTTGGATTACGGTTAGAAAAGCGGGCTTGGCATGCCCGAATTCATCGACAAAAAAAGAAAAACCCTTATGCCGAAGCATTAAGGATTTTCCGTTTTAGGAATGAGGTTGGACAATACGCCATTGATGAATTTGCTCGACTGTTCATCGCAATAAAGTTTTGAAATTTCGATTGCTTCATTCAACGCTACCCTTTGAGGTACCTGTTCCGTATCTCCCAACAGCATTTCATAAGCAGCAATCTGCATAATCAAAGCATCTGCTTTGGCCAATCTGTCCACAGTCCAGTTCTTCAGGTAAGGTTGAATCGCTTCATCGATCGCCGCTTGATTATCCAAAACGCCATGCACTAATGTGACCAAATAAGGATAATCCTGAATTTCGACATCCTCTTCGCTGTTCCATTCCTCTGAATCGCTCAAAACCGCTTGCTTGATGGCTTCTTCAGGGGTCAATTCTTCGTTCGTTTTCAATTGGAAAAGGGCTTGGAGCGCCTTTTCCCTGATTTCTCTTCTGGTTAAACGGGAAGTGCTCACGCATTCTCCCCCAATTCTGCATCCAAATCAAGATAGGCATTGTCTTCGGACTTCGGTGCGACAAGACCAACCACATGGACGTTCACTTGCGACACTTCGAGATTGCTCATGTAAAGGACTTGTTCCTTCACTTTTTCTTGCATATCCAAAGCGACTTTCGGTACGGAAGTCCCGTACTTAATGTAACAGTACACATCAACCGCCAAACCATTTTCATCGACTGTCAAGTGTACACCTTTGTTATGGGCAGTGCGTCCCAACAACTCATTGACGCCGGTCTTGAAAGACCCTTGCATCGCATAAACACCTTCTACTTCATTCGCTGCAATACCCGCGATCACTTCAATCACTTCAGGAGCAATTTCAATCTCTCCCAGTGGAGCCGGACCGTTTGCTAAAGGAATGTTTGTTTCTTCCATCATCTGTCATTCTCCTTTCTTGGGAAACATTATGCGCGGGATACGTAAGAACCGTCCGTTGTGTTGACGATAAGCATATCATCAGCATTCACGAAGAATGGTACGTTGACCATCAATCCTGTCTCCATTTTAGCCGGTTTTGAACCGCCTGAAGCTGTATCGCCCTTGATGCCTGGTTCAGTTTCTTCCACTCGCAGGATTACTGTATTCGGAAGATCGACACCGATTGTTTCTGTTTCGTACATCAGGATGTTGACTTCCATGTTTTCTTTCAGATAGTTCAATTCATATTCGATTTGGCCTGCATTCAATTCGATCTGTTCATAGTTTTCAGTGTCCATGAAGACATAAGCACCGGCACTCTCGTACAGAAATTGCATTTTGCGGTTCGCGATATGCGCTTTTCCGACTTTTTCACCCGCACGGAAAGTTTTTTCCTGTACAGCTCCTGTGCGAAGATTCTTCAATTTTGAACGGACGAAAGCCGCACCTTTACCTGGCTTTACGTGTTGGAAATCAACAACTTTCCATAATCCTCCATCAATTTCGATCGTCAGGCCTGTCTTAAAATCATTTACTGAAATCATTAATAATTCCTCCTGTGGCAACTCATTTGAAATAAGTTTACCATTAATTTAGTTCGGATTCTATTTTTTTATAAAATAATCAATTCTTTTGGAGAATGCGTCAAAATCTCGTTGCCATTATCCCTGATCACAAGATCATCTTCAATCCGGACGCCCCCAAGACCAGCGAGATAGATGCCCGGTTCATTTGTGATGACATTTCCTGGAACAAGCACTTTTCCGGATTTTTGCGATGTATTCGGTCCCTCATGTATCTCCAAACCGATTCCATGGCCATTGGAGTGGCCGAACGCATCTCCGTACCCTTGTTCCGTAATGTAATCGCGTGCCACACTGTCGACTTCGATACCGGTCATGCCAGCTTTTGCCGTTGCATTCACACGCAATTGGGCAGCCAGCACTATCTCGTAAATCTTCTTCAATTCTGCATGCGGTTGCCCCACTGAAACTGTGCGGGTCATATCCGAAACATAGCCATTGTAATAACAACCGAAATCCAGCGTCACGAAGTCGCCTTTTTCGATCAACTTCGGACTGGCCACACCATGCGGCATAGCAGAACGGATGCCGCTGGCGACAATCGTTTCAAACGAAACGCCGCTCGCTCCCAATTCGCGCATGTGGAAATCCAAACGGTTAGCAATCTCTATTTCCGAAACCCCTGGACGGATATGATCAAGGATGAACCTGAAGCCGGCATCCGCAATTTCACAAGCCCGTCTGATAGTCTGGATTTCTGCTTCGTCTTTGACTTCACGCACTTCTTCGATGATGCCTGAAGCAGGAAGCAGATCGCACATCACCAGGTCCTCCAAATCCTCGACACTGCGGAAAGACAGGAGGGCGTCTTCGAAGCCTAGAGACGAAAGGCCCTTCTCCTCCACAATCTTTCTCACTTCATCGAATATCGGCCCTTTATTCTGAATAATCTGAAACCCCTGCGCCTGTGAAGCAGCTTGCTGGGTATAACGGAAGTCGGTCACAAAAAAAGCTTCCTTTTGAGTGATGACCGCCAAACCGGTCGTACCCGTAAAATTGGAAACATAACGTAAGTTATATTGACTTGTCACCAGCATTGCATCCATCTTCTTCGCTTTGATGGCAGCCTGCAATTTTGAGACTCTACTCATTTCACATACTTCCTTCCAAAAAAATAGCCTGTTTGTTTACAAACATACCTACCCAGTATATCAAAAAAGAGCCCGCATAGATAGAGGGAATATCAGCCTCGCGGACTACAACATGCATCCACAGCACTTTCAAAAGCAGCGAGCAAGCGAAAAATGCACAAACAAACCCGCAAATTGTCGGCTTGTTTGTGCGTCTCGCTATATTACAGGACTCCTGCGTCGCTTAAAGGCACGTCATTTCCTGTTTGTCACTCCGGAAACATTATTTCCAATACCAGCGTTTCGCTGTAGGCATTTTGCAAGATCACGGTCGCAGTTACTTTCCCGGTAGCATCCGCCACACAGTGCACGATTCCTTCTTCGAAAGACAGGACAGCTGGCACAATCCGATTTTCCGGAGTCGATGCTTTGTTATGATCCTTCAGCCAATAGTCGGTGTAGGCCAGCAAAGTTTGCGCTTTATAGTGGTTTTCCGTCAATCTGTACAGATAGAGCTGATTCTCATATATCCGGATGAGTCCGAAAAGCATCATTTGCGAAAGGAACAGGTAGAAAATGGCGATCGGCAAAATGGAGCCGCTCTTCCTCCGAAATTGATGATTATTAAATGGGGGCTTTCGGCAAGATGAGATGCGCTCTGCGCGTTTGGTTGTCAGAAAGCGTAGCCTGGATAGAAATCCCTTCATTGGTCACCTCATATTTCAACGTTTTGACGTGCAGCAACATCGGATGATAGCCGGCCCCGTTTTTGTACCGGAGGACTTTATTGATCCGGAACTCATAGGTGTAGGCAGCCGTGTCGGCCGGATTTAGCGATTTGGTGCGGATGGTCGTGCTCGTCTTCTGCACCAACAACTCGTCCTCCCACTCATGCTCGAGCTGAATCAGGAAGAGATGCCATTCCGCATCCTGCGTCTGCTCCATCTGGCTATTCGCCGTGCGGATCACCTCCATACCTCCCATCAGCAACAGGAGCACCAGCGTATTGACTGTCAACGCAAAAGCCGCCTCCAACAAGGTGAAGCCGGCTTGCGATTGTTTAGGGACTTTCCGCTTGGATTTCGTCGGCATGCACCGTCACCCTTTCTGTCCCATCACCACCGCTCACTTCCAGCAGTGCGGTTTCCGGGTCCCAAGTAGTGGTGAATAGTATCCCTCCGGAAGCCTGACTTCCAATTGGGCTGCCACCCTTGGCGATGACCTGCATCTGATCCTGCGCGACCCGCCAGTAGGCAACTTCCGCCCCCGCCGCTTTTAAGGTCGTGAAAAATTGAATGGAATGCGGAAGCAGCACATAGAGCGAGAGGCTGACCATGGCCAAAGCGATCAGACTTTCGAAAAGCATATAACCGCTGCTATCGTTTAGCTTTGTTGACTTCATAACGACCGCTCCCCAATTGGATTGTGATTGTATAACGATACCGGGCCGTTTCCATGATGATGGTGTTCGGCTGCAGATAACCGCTGCCCCCTTTGATGAATCCGGTGTAGCCTTGAATCACCTTAGCCCCTTCAGGCAACAGCAGCTTGCGGTTAATGTAGCGGTCCGAACCGGCACCATCTTTGAAAACAGCGTAATGTGTTGCCCCGATCGGCCGCACGACATCCATGTTGACGCCGTTCCCGGTGATGACCGCATAACTCTGCGCCGTGTGCAGTTCCGTCAGGAAATCGTCCAAAAACAGATTGAACGCGAATTCATCCGCCGCGGTATCCAGTTGCGGGGCCAACAGCAAAATCATGGATGCAATCATCAGGACCAACAGGCTCTCCAATAAAGTAAATCCGCTTTTATACATTATTCATTCCTTCATTACTTTTATTCGATTTTGGACACATTACCGTCTGATATTGTCAGTTTGGCAGTCGCTTCGGTCGCTTGTTTTGCGCTAAGGTAGCCTTCCGTGTTCAAAACAGTGAAGCTTGCCGCTTCCGTGCCCGTATCGAGTTCGTACATGTCTGCCTGGGTCTGCACGACGACCGCCAATGCATCCGTCCCTTTGGTCTCCACGCTTTTCTTCGTATTCGCCACATTCGGGATGATCATCAGCATCAGTACGGATATGATGAACAGAACAAGCACCATTTCCATCAAAGTGAAACCATTTTTATTTTTAAGTGTTTTTTTGATCGTTTTCATTAATACATTCCTCCTAATGAACTAAGCATCGGCATCAACAATATAAGGTAGATCGCCATAACGATGACAGCGACCATGAGAAACAAGATAGGCTGCAGCCAGCCAATTTTCTGTTCGATGTCCGCAATCAGCATCCGGAAACATTCTTCGCTGTACATACTCAACTTGATAGGCAATTGGCTGGTGAGCTCGCCGTGATAGATGATCCAGCCCATCTCCTCTTTGAAGATGGGATAACGTTTGATGATCGTCGTCAGGCTGTCGCCCTGCATCAGCCCTTCCTCCACCAATCCGGATATTTCCTTCATCCAGGCAGTCCCTTCATCGCCGCGCATGAGCGAAACGATTTGGTTCAACTGCATGCCGTTTCGGAAGAAATAGGCGTATTCCCGGCAGAAAAAAAAGGAATAGTAGAGTTGGACCCATTTACTGAAGAGAGGAATCCGGCAAAACAACAACGATTTTTGGAAAGCTGATTTCTTTTTCAAATAACTTTTTGCCAACAGGAACAAACCGGCACCTAAGGCTAAACTTCCCAAGATGATGAGCGGCAGGTTCTCCAGATATAGCAGGATGATGCGGACCATCACGCCGGAACCTTCTTCCGAGGGCACCAGCATCGTTTCCAAACTAGGCAGCAGGACCTGCCTGATCGCAATCAGCATCACATTTGCGAACACCAGCAAAAACAACGGGTAGATCAAGACTTTTCTGAGCTTATGCAGCTGTTTGTCCTTTTCCGTCAGGAAGTCTGAACAAAAGAGCAAAGTTTCCGTCAATTTCCCGTGAAGGAAGGAAAGCCTCAGCTGCGATACGACTTGCTCCGAGAAGCCGCATCCAGCCAAGGCATCAGCAAGATTGATGCCTGTTTCCAGTTTGCTCAGCATGCGCTGGATATCGACCAAGCGCTTCGGCTGCATCATCTTCAGAAAGGCGAGCCCTTCGGACAACGAAAAACCTTCCTTAAGCAATTCACCCAAGCGCCTCAGAAAATATGCCTGCTCTTTTGCCTGCCAACGTTTTTCAGACGAGATTCTCCAGGTAATTTTTTTCCGTAATGTATCCACATGCATAGGCTTTGCGCAATTTATCATTCAGAGTGACAAACCGCTTTCTGTCCTCCTTGTTCTGCAGATGATCCTGCAGTTCCTTGCCTGCCAATATTTCGTAGATGGCAGCCGACTTTTCGTTTACCTGATAGTGGGAACAGTGAATCGTGCATTTACCGGAGCACAGCGGACAATATTTTGCGATCAGACGTTGGGAGACGACAGCCAGCAGCGTCTGCTTCATTTGTTCGGAAGAAATAGCCAGTTCCCGCAGCCTTTCCAATACCCCGAACGACTCTTTGGCATGGATTGTTGCGATCACCAAGTGTCCGGTCAATGCGCTTCTCACTACCATTTTGGCCGTTTCCTCATCCCGGATTTCGCCGATGACGAGGATGTCCGGATGATGGCGCAAGCACTGACGGATGAGCAGATCGTACGTGATGCCCGCAGCTTCGTTCACTTCGGCCTGCAGAAACAGCGGCTCCTCAATTTCGACTGGGTCCTCCATCGTAATGATCTGCAGCGGTTCATCGGCGTATTTTCTGCGCAGCAAATGATAGATGGTGGTTGTTTTCCCGGAACCGGTAGGTCCAGAAAACAGCACCAGCCCGCTCTTATGGTCCAACAGTTCGAGCAACTCCGCCTCCTGGGCCGGGAAAAATGCGTGCAAACCCGGATCAGAACCCGGATTTACGTACAGCATGCGGATGACAAGCGACTCTTGGTAGCGGAAATTTGCGATGGTGGACAGCCTCAGTTCTATTTTTTTGCCGTTCAGCCGGTACCTGACAGCACCGGATTGGGGTTTCCGCCTTTCGCCCACATTCATGTTCGAAAGGAATTTAAAATAAGAAATCAGTCGTTCACCCTTTTCGATTGTATACACCGATACTTTCGACAAGCCGGTACTCACGCGGAAAAAGAGTTCGTAGTGGTCTTCATAAGGGAGCAGATGGATGTCGGAAACACCCAACCGCATCGCATCGGCCAATAGGCTCTCTGCTTTTTCTTCCATATCATCACCTCATTTCTATTTTGCCGTCACTTATAGCTTCTGCAAAATCCTCGCATCCGCTCTTTCTCCGACGAGAAACTTAGTTAAAAATATGTTATATTGGCATAAATAGCGGTCCCAAATGCGAAAAACAAGCGGGATCACTCAATATAGGGGAGGTGAACTTTTTTGAAAAAGAACGTTGTTGGTTCGATTCTTCTGATTGCAATCGGAACATTCCTGTTCGCGGTAGGCATCAATATGTTTTCCGTTGCGAACCATCTTGGTGAAGGCGGCGTCACCGGCATTAGTTTGTTGGCCTTCTATACCATGGATGTTCCGGTAGCCATAACGAGTTTCGTCTTGAACGCCATCATTCTGGTTATCGGGTTCCGTTTTTTGGAAAAATCGACCATGAGACTGACGCTTTTGGCCACGCTGTTGATGTCGGTGTTTCTTTATCTGACGGCAGCTTGGCGCTATCCGATGGAAACAATCATCCTAGCGCCGCTTTGCTCCGGATTTTTGGTCGGCACAGGCTTGGGCCTCGTGATGCAGGCAGGCGGTTCCACGGCCGGTACTGATATCATCGCCTTGATTATTAATAAATATCTCGGCTGGAGCACCAGTGTAGCACTGGTCGTATTGGACCTATTCGTCGTTGGACCTTCCATCTTCGTAATCGGGCTGGAGAATGTCGTTTTGACTGTCGTGCATCTCTATGTGCAAACGAAAGTGCTGGATTTCATCCTGGAAGGGTTCAATCCGAAAAAACAAGTTCTGATCATCTCGGAGCGGTATCAGGAAATCGCTGAGGCAATCGATAAGAAAATCGGTCGCGGAATGACCTTTTTGGAAGGCGAAGGCTATTACTCCAAAAGCCAAAAGAAGGTGATTTTGATTGTCGTCAACAGACAGCAATTGATGCCGCTCAACCGGATTGTGACAGCCATCGATCCGAAGGCTTTCTTCACAATCAGCGAAGCCCAAAGCGTCATCGGCGAGGGGTTCTCTTATTTGATTTCGGATGAGCAATACCAACAAAAAATCAACGACTTCATCGACGAACAGTCGGAATGATCGCTAAACAACTCCATAACCAAAAAAGAACGGCAAGGACATTTTAAATAGTCCTTGCCGTTCTTTTTTGGTTATGGATGCTTCTTTATCTTACTGTTTTCACCCTGTCAGGAAAGCAGGAAAACGACTGTTTTCATGATGTCCATTTTCTCCACTGCGGCGTTGTATTTCAATCTGGCAATCTTCAGGTTCTGTTCCTCCTCGCGCATAATGGTGAGGTTCTCTTCCGAATTGTCTTTGATCCATTCGCCTTTCACATTTGCAAAGGTGATTTCCTGCAGTTCGACTGCTTTCTTCGCTTCCAGCAGCTCGAACTTCAGCAATCCGTACTTCCTTTCCAGATCCTGCATTTTGATGGGATCCTGTTCCTTCAACGAATCGATTCTGGCTTTCAGCTCTTCCATATTCCTTGCCGCCTCCAATTCCTCACCAACAGCCTTGTTTCCTCTTTAACCAGCCAAAAACTTGCAGATTTCCAACCCAAACTGTTTTGCTTGATCCGGACCGCTAGCAGTGATGAGATTGCCATCCACTGTCACATCGGACTCAGAATAAACTGCTCCTTTGGCTTCGATAGCTGCAATCTCAGATTCGAAAACAGTCGCATTTTTCCTCTTAAGTAAACCCGCGTTCGCTAAGATGACCGGTGCGATGCAGATTGCAGCAACCATTTTGCCTTGCCCATTCATTGCCTGAGCCAACATCCACGCATGCGGATCGTTGAAGAAAACGCGGCTTCCCGTCCCTCCAACAAACACCACTCCATCAAAAATGGTCGTATCGACATCCTCAACCAAGAGATCCGATTGCGCGATTCCACCATGCACACCCATGCAGGTCCCGGTCTTGTGGCTGGCGATCCACATTTCATGTCCGCATTTTGCAATTTCTTCCTGGGTCATGAATAATTCTTCGTCGCGGAAATCTTCAGGTGCAATAACAAATATTACTTTTGCCATACCGCTGTTCCCCCATTCGTTGTTTATCCCGATCGGATAATGATAGCTTCTCTTTAAGAGCCTTGTTCGAAAAGTCCATGGAAAATCCGACTTTGGCTAACTAAATTATACTACAAGCTAAAGAAGAAAGCGATTTCAGATACAAGGTTGTCTATTAGGAGCAAAGCCAAATCCGAAAAAAACCCGGTTGCCTTCCACTGTCTGCTGACAAGTAGGCAACCGGGTTTGATTCTCTGTAAAATGTTATTCTTCGTCATCCAAATCAGCGTTGTGGAATACTTCGGAGACGTCATCATCGTCTTCCAGTTTTTCCAGCATCGTTCTGAATTGCGTTTCTTTGTCCGCTGCGATAGCTGACAAAGTTTGCGGAACCATCGTGACTTCCGCTTCGGCCAACACGTAGCCTTCTGCCTTCAATGCTTCACAAACCGCATCAAAATCGGTAGGATCTGTGTAGATTTCGAATACTTCATCGCTTGTCTGCAACTCTTCCCCACCGGCTTCCAACACGCTCATCAACATCGCGTCTTCATCCACTTCCAAGTCTTCGCGCTCGATTGCGAGATAACCTTTGCGGTCGAACATGTAGCTCACTGAACCGGATTCTCCCAAAGATCCTCCGTTTTTGTTGAAAGCGACTCTGATGTTTGTAGCGGTACGGTTGCGGTTGTCGGTCAAAGCATGGACCAAAACAGCGACACCGTTCGGGCCGTAGCCTTCATAAGTGATTTCTTCATAGTTTTCGCCTTCTCCAGCAGATGTTGCTTTTTTGATGGCGCGTGTGATGTTGTCGTTCGGCATGTTCGCCGCTTTCGCTTTATCGATGATCATGCGCAGGCTCGGGTTAGATGAGGGATCCGGACCGCTGTTTTTTGCAGCCATATAAATTTCTTTTGATAATCTCTGGAAAATTTTACCTCGTTTTTGATCTGCAGCGCCTTTTGCGCCTTTGATTTTACTCCATTTTGAATGTCCTGACATTCAGATCCCTCTTCTCATCTATTAATTTACTCAATCATTTTATCAAAAGTAACCGCTTATGGCAATTCACTTTCTGCCTTTTCTGGCTATCAGAAAAAACCAACCGGCGATTATCGTCAAAATTGCCCCTATGCCAGCCAAAATCACGTCTTCCTTCATCGCAAATGCCGGAGACACAAACGACTGGTGAAATTCATCCGCAGCAGCGTAACTCACGGAAAGCAGCAGCGCCACTACTATAGGCGTAAATGCCTCCCGCATCTTCCCGGAAAGTCCGCCATACCAAAGGTAAGCCAGTATGGAGTAGGAAAGGAATAACCAGATTTTGCTGCCGAAGAATCCCAAAAAACCGAAATAGCCCAATGCCTCCATGCTGATCACCTGCTCCCCATATCGGAAGGTGAAGGTTGCGAATAACCCGGATAGCGGTTGTGCCTGCAGTAGGTTCGCGATGATGTTCGGCAAAGCATAAAAATCTTGTTGGAAAGTGGCGCGGTAATAAAGGTACCCCATGATCAGAACTGCTCCCACTATGTATGAATTGCTCTTTTGTTCTCTTTGCATGCAGCTTTTTTCCTTTCTTGATGTGAATTCTTTTTTATATTTTGTTGGGAATTGTTATAATGAAATTATGGCATTACGTTAGTCAATTCAGCCTGAGAGGATGAAAAACATGAAATATAGCCTTACCTGGGATTTAGACTCATTTTTTGAAGGAGGAAGTTCTTCGCCCGCCCTACAAGAAAAAATACAGTCGATCCAAGATGGATTGAAGGATTTTGAATCCGCAGCAAACACTTGGGACCCCGATCAAGACAAACCGGAATATCCTGATTTTCAGGATTTGCTTCATTACGAGGAATTGTACGCAAAAGCCTTGATGCAATGCAACAGTTTCATAACGGGTGTTCAATCAGCCGATGTCGCGGATTTGGATGCAAGCGCACTCCATGCGCGAATAATTCAATTGTACAGCAAATTAACAATTATTCAAACGACTCTGAAGAAAAAAGTAACCGCAGTCAAAGCAAGCGATTGGGAACTGTTGGTGGAAAAGCCCGCCTTTTCCCAGCTTGCATTCGCCCTGTCGGAATGGCGCCAACAAGGCAGCCGCCTCCTGTCCGACAAGGAAGAAGCCTTATTGGCGACATTGCGTGTCGATGGTTTCAACGGTTGGAGCGCACACTATGACACGCTCGTATCCTTCATCAAGATTCCTTTTGAAGAAGCTGATGGAACTTTGAACGAACTATCCGCCGGCCAAGCGATGAATCGGATGTATGCCGATCCCGATCCGAGCGTGCGCAAAAAAATATTCGTCGAATGGGAAAAAGCTTGGGGATCCCTTGCTCCAGCATTCGCCGATACACTGAATCACCTGCAAGGTTTCCGTTTGGCAGATTTCGAGGCGCACCAGGATGAGGATTTCTTGGCGGAGCCTTTGCGCTACAACCGCATCAAACGTGAGACCTTGGATGCGATGTGGCAGGCCATCAGTGCGAACAAACGGCCTTTCCTTTCGTTTTTGGACCGCAAAGCCGCTCTGATGGGCAAAGATCAGTTGGCTTGGTATGATGTCGATGCCCCTGTTTCGCTCGGCAGTTTCCGATCAAAAACCTTCAGCTTCGACGAAGCAGTCGATTACATCATCGAGCACTTTGCCTCCTTCGGTCCGAAACTGGCAGACTTTTCCTTGGATGCAGTCAAGAACCGCTGGGTCGAAGCCGAAAACCGATCCGGGAAGAGACCTGGCGGCTATTGCGAAGATTATCCGGAATCGAAAGAATCACGGATTTTCATGACATTTACGGGTTCGGCAAGCGACATGAGCACACTTGCCCATGAACTTGGCCATGCCTTCCATTCCCACGTGATGCGCGACCTTCCGGATCTGAACACGCGCTACGCCATGAACGTCGCCGAAACGGCATCGACTTTTGCGGAAACCATCATCAGCGCTGCTACTGTCAGAGAAGCAAACAGCGATGAAGAAAAAATTTCCTTGCTCAATACGAAGCTCGAAAATGCGACGGCCATGTTCCTGAATATCCATGCTCGTTATCTTTTCGAAAAGTCATTCTACACCGAAAGGATGAACGGTTTTGTCACGGCAGAACGTTTGTCCGGTCTGATGGAGGCTGCCCAGAAAGAGGCTTACCAAGAGACTTTGAGTGACTATCACCCTCTATTCTGGGCAAGCAAACTGCACTTCTTCATCGATGATGTGCCATTCTACAACTTCCCTTACACGTTTGGCTTCCTGTTCAGTCTGGGGATTTACGCACAATCGATGAAGCAGACCGGAAATTTTGAAGAAACCTATATTTCGCTGCTGCGGGATACCGGATCGATGACGACGGAAGACCTCGTGATGAAGCATCTTGGTGCCGATATCACGCAACCGGATTTCTGGAACCAAGGCTTGGAGATCATGGCGGGAGACGTGGAAGAATTTCTGCGTTTGACCGAAAAATATATCTAGAGACAAAACGGACACCCACGGCTTCAGCAGCCGTGGGTGTCCGTTTTTAATCATGTCTGTGCCGGCCCGTAAACTTTGATGAAGGAAGCCAACACTTCGATTTCCAGCGGGAATGCCGGCCCTTCGTCTCCGTCGACATTAGTGAGCAAACTATCGCCATCTTCAAGAGCAATAGTGGCCCGTTTGAAGGATTTGTAGATGACCGTATCCGAATGTTTGATTTCGCCCCTGATGAGTTGCGGCAAAAGTTTCAGCGAATCCAACAGATTGAACTCCTTGAAGATGACCATCCGCATCTTGCCGTCGTCGACTTTTGCTTCGGGCATGAAACTTTCGAAGCTGGCGATCGAATTCGTCAGCGCAATCAGAATGAGCGGGGATTCCTGTGTAAAAGTCTCTCCATCCACTGTAATGCGGAAGCGATGCATGGTCTGTTTCGCTAGTGCTTTTCCTCCTTCGATGAAATAAGCCAGCGGACCATATTTAGTTTTTTGCTCGACACTGACCTCTTCAACAGCTTCGGGGATCGCACCGGCGGCTACATTCGACACAAAATAGCGATCATTGACCTTGCCGATGTCCAGATCGACCAAGGTTGCCTTGTCCAACATTGCGATGGCCTGTTCCGGTTCCAAAGGGATGCCGATCGCTCTTGCAAGGTCATTGACGGTGCCCAATGGAACAAACCCGAAGGATACGGTTTTCCCGGCAGCCGCCAACCCGTTGATGGTTTCATTGACTGTTCCATCGCCGCCCATGCAGAAGACGGCGTCATGGCCGTGGTTTGCCGCTTCATGCGCAAACAGTTCGGCATCCCCCTGTTTCTCGGTGTCTTTTACGGCGACCTCTTCAAACCTTTCGCTCAATTGCGTCCGCATCAAGTCCAAATAGCCAGTAGCTTTTTCGCCCCCTGACGACGGATTGACGATCAATGTACAAATGCCCATCTTATTCCCCCGCTTTCTTTTTGTGTTCAATGCAAGTTTAGCACGCAGCCTCCTCCCATATAAAGCGTGACGCCTTTTTTTCGTCGTTGAGCATATTCTTGGCTTTTCGCTTACAAAATGTGTATAATTTCATAACGTTCGAAGTAAAACAGATTGAATTAGGGGGAGCAGTATGACAAAAGAATATCGTGTCCTACTCTATTATAAATATACACCGATAGAGGATGCAGAAACATTCGCGCAAGAACATCTAGGATTCTGCAAAGAAATCGGCTTAAAAGGAAGAATTTTGGTTGCACCGGAAGGCATCAACGGAACGGTTTCCGGGACCGTCGGACAAACGCAAGCGTACATTGAGCATATGAACGCAGATCCGCGCTTCAACGACATCACATACAAAATCGATGAAACGGACGGCCATGCTTTCAAAAAAATGTTTGTCCGTCCTCGTCAGGAAATCGTATCGTTGCACCTAGGAGGAGACGACCTTGATCCAAATGAAATGACTGGCGCATACTTGTCCCCGGAAGCGTTCCGCGAAGCCATCCTTGACGAAAACACAGTCGTCATCGATGCCCGCAACGACTACGAGTTCGACCTCGGCCACTTCCGCGGCGCTGTTCGTCCGGATATCGCAAACTTCCGCGAATTGCCGCAATGGATCCGTGAAAATAAAGAACAATTTATGGAAAAACGCGTCGTGACCTATTGCACCGGTGGCATCCGCTGCGAAAAATTCTCGGGTTGGCTCGTCAAGGAAGGTTTTAAGGATGTCGGTCAGCTGCATGGCGGGATCGCAACCTACGGTAAAGACGAAACGATCAAAGGCGACCTATGGGATGGGAAAATGTATGTATTCGATGAACGTATCGGTGTCGACATCAATCGTATCGAACATGTCGTAGTCGGAAAAGACTGGTTCGACGGTACGCCATGCGAACGCTATGCGAATTGCGCCAATCCGAGCTGCAACCGCAGAATGCTTTGTTCCGAAGAGAATGAACACAAGTACATGCGCAGCTGCTCGCATGAATGCCGCGTCCACCAGCCGAATTATTATGTGCAGCGCAATCAATTGACGTTGTCTGAGGTAGCGGAGCGTTTGGCCGCCATCGGAGAGACCATGGAAAACTCTGCCGCAACAACTGCATAACAACAACGAGGTCAGCAAGGATAACAGTCCCTGCTGATTTTTTTTGGTTGGTTTTTTGGTTTCTCCGACTTAGTGATTGTTCGTGCTATGTAATAGTCATGGCAAAGCTTTTTTGTTATACTGATAAGTGACCACCTGAAAAGGAAAGAGGGAATATATGAACAATCCAGATGGAAATAAAGCGGGAAAATGGCTGAAAAAGACCGGCGAATTTTTTAAGCGTCTTGGGCAATCGATAAATGGCAGCCTCCAGCGGATTTTCACGAAAGAAAATGCTGCAAGAACAAAGAAAAAAGCTTTGCTTTGGGAACAAAACACCTACAAGCGTATGGATAAAGTCAAAGTGACTTTGCGAAGAATGAAACGGAAGCTGGATACGGAAACAAACATGAAGCCTCTTCTTTCAAAAGGAGCTTTCGGTTTCAATGTTTTTTTTGGTGTCATCCGAAATATTTTTACCGGAATCATACTTTTGCTGCTCCTGTTGGGTATCTTTGGCGGTGGAGCAGGATTGGGCTACTTTGCTAATTTGATTTCAAAAGAGACTGCTCCTACATACGAAAGCATGGCTGAGGACATCGGCAATGTCGAACTCGTCTCCACTATGTACTACGCAAATACCGAAGCCATATCGGAAATCCGCACCGACTTGGTCAGGACTACCGTCGGGTCGGAAAACATCTCTCCGACTATCAAAGAGGCGCTCATCGCAACGGAAGACGAAAACTTTTATGAGCATGATGGGATCGTACCGAAAGCCATTCTGAGGGCGTTGGTGACTGAACTGACTGGTTTCGGCAGCCAATCCGGCGGTTCCACCTTGACGCAACAGCTCGTCAAACAACAAATATTGACGAATGAAGTGACTTTTTCCCGCAAAGCCAATGAAATTTTATTAGCGCTGCGGCTTGAAAATTTCTTTACAAAAGATGAAATACTGACAGCCTACCTGAACGTCTCTCCCTTCGGACGAAACAGCAGCGGTTCCAACATCGCAGGCATAGAGGAAGCGGCGAACGGTATTTTTGGCGTACACGCAACCGATGTGTCGTTGGCCCAAGCGGCATTTCTTGTAGGCATCCCACAGAATCCTTACACCTATACCCCTTTCACGCAATACGGAGAAAGGAAGGAAGATTTGACTGCGGCCCTTAACAGAAAAAATACCGTGCTTTTCCGTATGCTCAGCGAAGGATACATCACTAAGGAAGAGTATGATGTTGCAATCGCATACGACATCACCCAGGATTTCGTCGCCGCCCACGCCACACAAGAGGACAGGAACAGTTACCTTTATCAAGCCGTCGAACGTGAGGCGATCCTCGTGCTGATGGAACAGGCTGCTGCAGCTAACGACCTCACCTTGGAGGATCTGGAAGCGGACACCGAATTGTACAACGAATATTACGCGAATGCGGACAACACTTTGCGCCTATCCGGCTACAACGTATACAGTACGATCGACAAAGACATCTATAACGGCATGCAGGAAGTCGCATCAGAATATGGGCAAACTTTGGGAGAAACATTCGTGGATACCTATGTTGATGCAGATGGGGTCACGCAGGAAGTGACGGAGCTTGCCCAAACAGGTAGTGTATTGATCGAGAACCAAACCGGGAAAATCATCGGATTCATCGGGGGCCGCGATTTCTCGGTCAATCAAGTGGACCACGTTTTCAGCACCAACCGCTCACCTGGCTCAACGATCAAACCGTTGCTGGTCTATGCGCCAGCGATCGAACAGAACCTGATTTACCCTGCTTCCATGGTGCCTGATACGAAAATAAGCATCAAACAGCCAGATGGCACATTATGGGAGCCTACAAACTTCGGCGACACCATTTCCAATACTTACATGACTGCTCGCCAAGCGCTCTACCAATCAAAAAACAACCCTACGATCAAGCTCTATGTCGCCATGAACGACGAAGGCATGAATCCGGGGCAATACCTTGAAAAAATGGGCATCACCTCGATCGACGAATCGGAATATGGCAATCCATCCTTGGCGATCGGAGCAACGAATGACGGCCCTACCGTTTTGGAACAGACTAGTGCCTTCACGACTTTCGCGACCGGAGGCAATCACGTTTCGCCCTATCTGATCGAAACAATCACGGACAAGCACGGGGACGTCGTTTATCAGCACGAATCCGAAACGACTGAAGTATTCTCGCAAGACACCGCTTATCTGACTTTGGACATTCTGCGCGACGTCATCACCGATGGCACAGGCAGATCGATCAACAATTATCTGAATTTCAGCGCCGATTGGGCCGGAAAGACAGGGACATCGGAAGCCAACCGGGATATCTGGTTCATCGCCAGCACCCCTACCGTCACGCTCAGCTCTTGGATGGGTTATGATAATTACAAGGGAGAGCATGTCTTCTATGACCCTAACAACCAAGGTCTTCCGACCGGACGAAATCTGAATTACTGGTCCCAGATCGCCAACAAGATCTACAGCATCAATCCGGACATCCTTGGCACCGACCAGACGCACCAACAACCGGAAGGGATTGTCGAAAAATCGGTGTTGGCCGAAACCGGAACTTTAGCCGGAACCGTGTCCTTCGCGAATGGATTGTCCGTCACCCTTAACGGTGCCACAAGGAGCGACCTGTTCAAAGCTGATGATTTACCGAAAGAAATCTCCTATGCATTCTCACCAGGTGCTACCGATAAGGATCTGGAAGACTATTGGGACCGCTACCTGGCTGAAGCAACAGCGAGACGCAATGCTGCCGCCGCAGCGGCAAACCGAAACAACGTTGCAGACGATGCTGCTGACGCAGAGGACGAACCGGCAGCAGAAGATGAAGCAGCACCCAATGACGCGGAAGCAGAAGAGGAAACTCCACCTGCTGACGAAGCTCCAACAACTGAAGAATAAGCGAACGGGGAGGCCGTCTCATGATCAAATGAGGCGACCTCTTTGTGGTTTAGTGGCATAGAGATTTGATCCTGAGTTCGAGTTCACGGCGAAATTCAATTATCCTTTTATTTGTCGTCAGCTGTTTGCCGCCGAATCAGAAAAGCAAGATGCCCGGTTCTTGTTCTGGACAGAAAAAAGCCCTGCATCTGTTTCGGATGCAGGGCTTTTTGGGCTTGCGTGTCTTTCGGAGGGACCGATTACTTTTTAGGTGATGTTGTTCCTCTGTTGACGATTTTGTAAGGAAGGATGATAGATTTTTCATCAATCTCTTCTTTGTTCATGATTTTAGTCAATAAACGCATCGCAACAGCGCCGATATCATACAGAGGCAACATGATGGACGTCAATTTTGGACGCGCCATTTCTGTTATGCGGGAATTGTTGCTGGCAGTGACTTCAAATGCCTCAGGAACGCTGACATCTGCATTGATGATACCATTCAGCAGGCCGATGGCAAGCTCATCACCAGCTACGTATGCTGCATCAACTCCGGCTTCAAGTAATTGTTCAGCCAATAGTTCACCATTTTGAAGAGTCGGCTCGCATTCGAAGACAAGAGCCTCATTAAATGCAATGTTTGCATTGACCAAAGCGTTCTTGTAGCCCTTCAGACGATGCTGTCCATTGATCGGATTGGAAAGAGATGCTGATACGAAAGCAATATTCTTCTTGCCGTTCGCGATCATGTTCGCTACTACTTCTTCGGTTGCGCCGATGTAATCGATATTGACGCTTCCAACTTGTTGCTCAGGATCGATTGTTCCCGCCAGTACGACCGGCGTTTTGGAACGGGAAAATTCTGCGCGCAACTCATCTGTGATCTTATTGCCCATGTAGATGATGCCATCCACTTGTTTAGCAAGTAGGGTGTTCAATACTTGGATTTCTTTCTGGTCATTCTGATCGGAATTCGCTAAAATGATATTATATTTGTACATTGTAGCGATATCATCGATTCCGCGTGCCAAAGATGCGAAGAACAAGTTAGTGACATCAGGTACAATAACCCCTACAGTCGTTGTTTTCTTGCTTGCCAAACCACGGGCGACCGCGTTCGGTCTGTAATCCAAACGTTCAATGACTTCCAATACCTTTTTCCTTGTGGATGGTTTTACGTTGGGATTACCGTTCACTACGCGGGAAACAGTTGCCATGGAGACGTTTGCTTCGCGAGCGACATCGTAAATTGTAATCGTTTGTTTTTCCATTTATGTTGCTCCTTATCTCAATTGTTTTCAATTTTTTATTTTCCATTACTCAACATAATGTTGTAAATAGTGATTGTTTTACAAGCTTATAAAGAATTTACCATTGTTTCACGAGATATGCAAGCGTTTTATAAAAGTTTTCATGAAAATTTCACATTGCATTATTCAGAAATCGAACCCTCATTATATGCTATAATACTAAAGAAAGGAAGGTGTCACATTAAAAATGCCTTTAAACTCAATTATCAATTTGATGAAAAAACAAGATATCGACATCGTATTTCTCAATGACCCTAAAAATGTCTTTTACGTCTCCTCATACAGGAGCGATCCGCATGAAAGGATTTTGGCTGCTGTTCTTTTCAAGGATGCCCCACCCCTGCTGTTCGTCCCTGCGCTGGAAGAAAATGATGCGCGGAATGCCGCTGCGGAATTTGATGTGGTCAGCTACATGGATACCCAAGATCCTTGGAAAATGTTGGCAACCAGCATAAAAGAGCGTGATTCTGGCCTGTCGGACTGGTCCATCGAAAAAGATTTCTTGACTGTCGAACGCATGGAAGCGTTACGGACTCATTTCCCGACGGCAACTTTCGGGCATAACATCAGCGAAACGCTTCAGAAAATGCGCCTGATCAAGAATGAACAAGAACTGGCCTTCATGAAGGAAGCAGGCCATTGGGCGGACGAAGCTCTCAAAATAGGCGCCAAAACCCTGCGAGAGGGCATCACCGAGTTGGAAGTCGTTGCAGAAATTGAATACCAACTGAAAAAACGAGGTGTAGCCGAAATGAGCTTCACCACCATGGTGCTGTTCGGCGAAAATGCAGCCAGTCCCCATGGCGTCCCTGGCGACACCAAACTCAAGCAAAACCAATTTGTGCTGTTCGATTTGGGAACCATGCACGAAGGCTATGCCAGTGATGTGACCCGCACCCTTTTCTTTGGCGACGCGCCCTCTGCGCACCAACAAAAAATCTACGATTTGGTGTTGGCAGCCCATGATGAAGCGATGGCTGCGGTTCGCCCCGGCATCACAGCCGGCGAATTGGATGCCGCAGCGCGGACGATCATTGCGGATGCAGGCTTCGGCCGCTACTTCAACCATCGTCTGGGCCATGGCTTGGGTCAAGGTGTGCATGAATTCCCATCCATCATGGAAGGCAATGAACTGGTCCTTACTGAAGGCATGTGTTTTTCCATCGAGCCTGGCATCTACATTGAAGGGGATATCGGGATCAGGGTCGAGGATTGCGGGTTTGTGACCGCTGACGGCTTTGAATCCTTCACGCATACCCCTACCGGCATACACAGCTATTCAAAATTGATCGATTAGTCGGTTTTGTTTGTGTAACAAGCTAGCCTATACTAAATACAAAGCGCAACAAAAAAACAGGCAGATTGCCTGTTTTTTTGTTGCGTTTAGATGTTTTCCACGCTGTCTTTGATTTCTTCGACTTTTTCTTCCACTGCAGCTTTTTTCTCTTCCGTTACGGCTGCAGCTTCTTCTTTGCCTTCCTCAGCGATGACGGAAGCAAATTCTTTCACATCAGTGGCTTTCTCTTTGATGTCTTCCTTAGCTTTCTTCAAGTCGTCACCGACATGTTTGGTCGTTTCATTGAATTGCGTTTTGATCGATGAAGTCGTGTCCTTCAAGTTGATTTTGATGTCTTCTGTAGTTTCTTTGGCGACATCCATGAACTCATTGCCCTTCTCTACGGCGATGTCTGCGTAATCGCGTGCTGTATCGAGCAGATTATTAACTTCCTCCGTGATGTCATCGCGCAAGTCTTTACCAGGTTTTGGCGCAAACAATAAAGCTGTTATAGCTGCAGCTGCCCCACCGATGATTGCCCCTAATACAAATCCGCCTTTATTTTTTGTCATAATCTTCAATCTCCTTTTCGTTTATGATTTGGTTGATGCTTCAGTAAGTTTTGAACTTTGTGTCCTTCGTCTCTTTCTTTGCTTGCCGTTGCCGTGCAATTGCCATTGCCGTCCGTCCAAGCTTTCCGACAGTGGAGGAACCGGATGCGCTTTTGACGCCTTTTCCTCCGCCTTTAAGTGATACTGCCAAATTTCTGGTTGATTGGTTCACATCTGAGACGGTCACACCCAAATCACCGATTGCGGTGAATAAAGGATCTGTCTTGCTGATTTTTCCGTTCAAGTCGTCCACCAACGTGTTGGCTTTGTTCAGTAAGCCTTCGACTTCAATCGACAAGTGATCGACATCTTTCGTGATGACGGCCAGGCTTTTATTCGCTTCCTGGGTCACTTTTTCAACTTCGCCTAAGATGTCTGTGACTTTCCTTAATGCCAAGATGATGAAAACCACCAATACCGCAAAAGCTAGCGCAGCAATCAAAGCTGCAATTTCACCATACCCCATTATTTGTACTCACTCCTTCTTGATTCATACCTGCCTCTGTCAAAGCATTGTATGAATTTTTATAAGATTTATATCATTTATAATAAAATGATACCATAGACATTTCCGATATGCTATTGAAACCCCTTTAGATAATGCCAAATCGCCTGAGAATGGATGGTCCCCCTTCGGACATGCTTTCTTCAATAAAACGTAACCCTATCTTCATTTTCATAAGCCAGCTTATTTGATACAATGGTAACAGTTGTTTTAGAAATGAGGGGTTTTAATGAATAATGCAAGTACACAAGACAGCGCTCTTGCGCAAGATTTGATAGGGGAAGTAGTTGCGAATCCAAACATTTTCGTCAAATGGTGGAACAGCATCGCTTGGGAAGATATTGTGGGCTTGTTTATTTCAAAAGGTATAACCTTGCTTTTTTTGCTTCTCATCTTTTTTGCTTTAAAACGATTATCCAATTACGTGTTGCACCGGACTTTCGAAAAGCAGATATTGACCAAACACATTACACAGAACCGCGCTACCACCATCTATAAAATTGCCGAAAATGGTTTGCGCTATCTTTTGTTTTTCTTTTTGGCCTACGGAGTCCTCTCGATTATGGGTGTCCCGATCGCTACATTGATTGCCGGTGCAGGTCTTGCAGGTCTGGCGATCGGTCTTGGTGCGCAGCAATTCATCAATGATATCGTCAATGGTTTCTTCATTATCCTGGAATCCCAGTTTGATGTCGGCGATCACGTCATCATTGGCGGCATCAATGGTACTGTCGTGAACGTAGGCCTGCGGACGACCCAGATCAAGAGTTTTGATGGAACGTTGCATTTCTTGCCGAACCATACCATCACGACCATCAGCAACCTGTCCCGAAATGATATGCGGGCAATGATCGATATCCTCTTGTATCCGGATACCGATTTTGATACAGTCGATCAGGTCATCCATGCCGTCAATGAACGGATTGTCCCGGAGCATCCGGAAATCGTCAAAGGTCCGAATGTTGTCGGCATCACCGACAAAGGGAATGGCCAACTTGCCTATCGCGTGGTTTTTTATACATTGAATGGTCAGCAGTTCACCGTCCAAAACCTGTTCCTGGGAAGCTACCGTGCCGCATTGTTGGAAGCCGGCATCCAGATTCCGGCTATGCCTTATACCACACCAATAGCATAAGCTCCCTGCACAAAAAAGTGCGCGCCCCCAAACCATGTGGAGGCGCGCACTTTTTTTGTAGAGCGAGGCTTTAAGCAGACAGCTGCTTTCTATCTTTCGGATGTCACTTCTTCCTTCTGCTCTATTTTTTCAAATTTATAGATGCGATGGATGCCGTGCACTAGGTGATTCACTCTCGTCAGAATCTCTTTGCGCGTGATGATGCCGATAAATTTGCCATCATCTTCGGTAACGCATAAGAAATTGTGATCGATCAGATAATTCAGGATATCCTCAAGGTCCGTCCATGGGCGGATAGTCTGTACATTACGGTCCATTACCTCTTGGACTGTGAGCGTCTCCAGCTTGTCATAGCGGATTGCATCGATTTCCGTGATGGCTTTGATGATCATCGGTATGGAGATCAGGCCTTTGATCCGGGACTTCGAATCCAAAACGGGAATGACGGAATACTTCACTTGAGACAGAACCAGAAACGCATGGTTCAGGTTATTCGAGGAATGCACATTGGCGACATTTTCGCCAAGAATCATCAGATCTCCGCACGCGTCATTGTCCAACAATAAGGCGGCTACTTCGCTACTAATCATTTTAATTTCCTCCTAAAAGGTATCCATCCGGCGTCTATGCCGGCAGAAGAACCTTCATTGCATGTGATCAAAGAATTTGAAATTTTTTTTCAGGTCGACCATTTCCTGGTGACGGTCATTGTAATAGGTTACTGTGACGGATTGATCATCCAACGTAACGATGCAGTAGGTCTTTTCCATCAATGTCCCTCGCGGTTGGCTAATGCTGCCCGGATTGATGAACAGGATGCCGTCCTCCTGCTCCGCTTTGGCGATGTGGGTATGGCCATAAAATACCAGTGAAGCATTCGCTAGCTGGGCTTCGTGTTTCAGCCCGGCTAAGGAGTCCCTCACGGAATGACGATGTCCATGCACAACAAGCACGTTTTTATTGCCTGCCTGGAATCGGTACTCGTCGTTCATTTGATAATCATAATCGCAATTCCCCATCACTGTGGACATGATTCCCCAGATCAGATCGGAGCTGCTCAATTCCGAATCGCCGCAGTGGACAAAATGATCAACCCGATTTGCATATCGCAAGGCCAATTCGTTCAGAATGTCTTTTTGGCCGTGGCTGTCGCTGACTGCAAGTATTTTTATCATCTAGTCCGCTTCCTTTTCCAGCCAAGCTGCCCAACTTTTCTCAAGATTTTTCAGGGCATTCGCGCGGTGGCTGATCTGATTTTTTTCGACATCGCTCAATTCCGCCATCGTCTTGCCCAAATGCGGCAAATAAAACAACGGATCATATCCGAAACCATTGTCTCCGCTCGGAAACTCGGCGATTTCGCCCGCGATATCCCCTTCGACAACCAGACTCTCCCGATCCGGGTGGGCCAGCACCAACGTACAATGGAAGTGTGCCTTTCGGGACGGGTTTTTCTGGGACCCAAGCATCGCAAGCACCTTCGCATTGTTGGCGGCGTCGCTTTTCGTTCCACCGGCAAAACGAGCAGAAAACACACCTGGCTGGCCATCCAATGCATCAATGCAGATTCCGGAATCGTCCGCCAAGACCGTCATGCCCAATAAACCAGCAATCGTCTCAGCTTTCTTCCGCGCATTGGCTTCAAATGTGTAGCCGGTTTCCTCAACATCCTCTATTTCCGGATAGTCCAACAAAGTCACGACTTCATAGCCTTTTGGTTCAAAAAGGACAGCGAAATCCTTGGCTTTCCCCGGATTTTTGGTCGCTATCACAATCTTCTTTTTTTCAGTTGTGTTCATCGAATCCCTCATTTCTCAATCATTTCCAATCAAATTTACCAAATCAACTTTTTCAACTGTAAAATTGCTCTGTCCGAGCCAGTTTTCTGCAATATCCGAAAATAGTTTGGGCGAACCCGTCGTATAAAAACGGTATTCGGATGCTTCCTTGTTGTGCGAGCTTTCCGCCAAGCGAAAATAGTCCAATAAGGTACTCACCTCAGATACCGTTTCAGCACCGGAATCGATAAGGGTCACACAAGGACCCATCACATTTTGGATGAGCGGTGTCAAAAGCGGATAATGCGTGCACCCCAGAATGAGGGTATCGATTGATTCCTTCAGCAAGGGTTTCAGCGTTTCCGCAACCACTTTTTTGGCAATCGATCCGTTGTATTGGTTGCTCTCCACAAGCGGCACAAATTTGGGACAGCTCATGCTGATGACCGAAATGTCCTTGTCTTTGTCCTTGATGGTTTGTTTATAAACGTCGCTGTTGATGGTGCCTTTTGTGCCGATCACGGCAATGCGTTCGTTTTTCGAATGTTTGATTGCCGCACGGCTGCCGGGATTGATGACGCCGATCACCGGAATGTCCACACGCTCACGGATGATGTCCAAGGCGGCTGCTGTCGCTGTATTGCAGGCGATCACCAACATTTTGATGTCTTTCTTCAGCAGAAACTGTGTCATTTCCCATGTGTATTGAACCACTTCTTCTTTGGGCCTTGGTCCATAGGGGCATCTGGCGGAATCCCCAAGATAATAAATGGATTCATTGGGAAGTTGTTTCATTGCTTGTTTCACGACGGTCAAGCCGCCGACACCAGAGTCAATAAAACCGATTGCTTTTTTGCTCATGCAGTAACTTCCTTTATTTGTTTTCGTATCTCTATTTTACCTTAAGATGCACTGTTTTGGTGAAAATGAGGCAAATTTCATCCGAAATTGCTTCGTTTTTACGGAAAATAGGGTCTCAATTTCCCGGGGTCACTGCCGTTTATTGGCCGTTAAAAAAAATCTGTGCTACAATGGTGTCAATTTCAGTAACCAGGAAAAGGAGTGGACACACAGATGAGTTATCAATCGATTGTAACTGTCGTCGATAAAGGCATGATCGACCGCGTCTTCGAAAGCGCGCGCTGCGAAGAGTCCTACTGCGGCACCGTCATTGTCGGCCGCGGATCCGGAATGCATGAGAACAAAAAGTTGTTCAATTTGGCTTTGGAACCGGAAAAGGAAATCCTGCTGGTGTTGACCAAGGCAGAACATTCCGAAAAAATCATCAACCAAATCGAAGAAGCGGTAACCATCACCGCACCCGGGAACGGCATCCTTTTTGGGCTGGACATCAAAAGAGTGCATGGTATCAGGTCATAATCACAAAGGAAACTCGTTATATCGCGCAGTGCGATATAACGAGTTTTCATTTTTTATGGACGGAGAAGTCTGTTCAGCCGTTCAGCAAGTGGCGTTGTTCCTCTTCTTTTTTCCAGTCCGAAATATATTTGAAGACCGGAATCAACAGCACTATCAATCCCAACGCTTTCTTGGCAGTCCACATAAACATCTTCCTTTCAAATTAAGTATTGGATTTCTTAACCCTATTATGCCTGATGTTGAAAAAAAACGCCATTGATAGGCATCGCCTGAAAATAGGCTCTATCCACTATTTAAAATACGTGTATAATGAAGTGTAGATTTAAGGGGGGGAAAATTAATTGAATCCTGAAAACGAAAATGCCCATATTATCGATAACGAACACTTCTCCTATTTATTGATAAGGGATTACCTTTTGGGGAACATCCTTGGCGAACATACCGATGAAATATTGTATTGGGCCGGAAAAGATTTGGCTCGGCAATTCCCATTAAAAAGTCAGGAAGACCTATACGAAGCGATGATTTATTGCGGTTTCGGACAGCTGGAACTGCTCAAAAAAGAAAAAAACACGCAACAATACAGTCTGGATAGCGATTTGATCACTGTCCGCACCCAGAATGAGCAGGCTTCCTTCCAACTAGAAGCCGGATTTTTGGCGCAGCAGATCCAAATGACGACCGGGCTCCCCTGTGAAGCAAAAGCAGAGATCCTAGTCGGCAAAGACAAGAAAAAAGAAGTGCTCATTACCCTGTTCATCGAATGAATCCAAACGCGCAAGCATCCCGGCAGCGAATTGCCGGGATGCTTGCGCGTTTTTTGGGGAATTATGCGAGGGTTGACTGTTCTCCGGCAAAAGCCGCCTTAGCCGAAGCTGCGGCCAAAACAAAAAAAGTTGCCGGAACTCCTGAAACATCAGGTCAACGGCAACTCTTGCTTATTTTTTAGATATATTTTTCAAGCGTTTCTTCAAGCATTTCTTTTGCATGGTAGCCGACTAATTTTTCTACGACTTGGCCATCTTTTTTGATCAACAATGTTGGGATTCCCATGATGCCGAATTGGCTTGGCGTTTGCGGATTAGCATCCACATCCATTTTAGCGAATGTCACTTTGTCCCCGATTTCTGCATCCAATTCATCGATGATCGGTGATTGCATGCGGCAAGGTCCGCACCAAGTTGCCCAAAAGTCCACCAGTGCGACCCCATTCTTCGTTTCAGCCTCAAAATTTGCATCTGTTAATATTTTTACCATTGTATTTACTCCCTTCAAATTCTTTCTTTATGTTTCAATTATAGCAGAGGTTTTGCTCAGTACCAATCAATCTGCTCAGCCGCGGAACGTCACGATTGTCGCGCCGTTTCCACCGGCGTTCACCGCTGCATACTCGTAAGACAGCACTTGCGGATGACGTTTCAGCAAGTCACCCACCCCTTTGCGGAGGGCGCCTGTCCCTTTCCCGTGGACGATAGTTACTTGCGGATAACCCGCCAATAAAGCGGCGTCCAAATACTGATCGACTTCAGCCAAAGCTTCTTCATAGCGCTGGCCTCTGAGATCAAGCTGCGTCGCCACGTGACTGGATGAAGCCGATTTGACAGTGGCAATCTGCCTTTGTCTTCTTTGCTGCTGCGGCTCCTCTTTGATCAGCCTGAGGTCCGATTCCGGCAACTTCATCTTCATGATCCCCATCTGCACGACCCATTCGGCGTTGCCTTTCTTTTCAACGAGCGTGCCTCGCTGGCCATACGTCTCCGTCATGACTTCATCGCCTGGTTTGAACATCTTTTTCTCTTTTTCTTTGCGCAGCACTTTGTTTTTGACCAAAGATTCCTCTTGACGCAGATCATTGAATTGCTTGCGCAGATCGATCAGCTCGTGTTCTTTGATGCTGCCGGAAGTCCCCATGTTCAGCTGCATTTCACGGATTTCCTGCAACAGGAATTCCGCTTCTTCTTTCGCAGTATCGACCAACTTGTTGGCCTCTTTCTTGGCGTCTTCGATGACTTTTTCCTTGTTGGTTTCCAGTTTTTCGTTGGCGCGCTTCAGATCCGCCAGCAACTTGTCGGATTCCTCCAACTGCTCTTGGAGCTGCAAGGATTCTTTTTCGGTGACGCGTCGCTTCTGTTCCAGATCCGCGATCATTTCGTTCAGGTTTTGGCTGTCCACATCGATGAAACTGCGCGCCTGATCGATGATGCTTGGGATCAAGCCGAGTCGCTTCGAGATATCGAAGGCATTGCTTCGTCCGGGAACGCCTATCTGCAAACGATAAGTCGGAGCCAAAGTCTCGCCGTTGAATTCCATGCTGGCATTGATTGTGCCGGAGCGATTGTAACCGTAGGCTTTCAGTTCAGGGTAATGGGTGGTGGCCATGACATAACTGCCGATGCCGCCGATGTAGTCCAAAATCGAGATAGCTAGAGAAGCTCCCTCTTGCGGGTCGGTTCCGGAACCCAACTCATCCAACAGCACCAGACTTTTGTCATCGATCTGATTAAGGATCGAAACGATATTGGTCATATGCGAAGAGAACGTGCTCAGGCTCTGTTCGATTGACTGTTCATCGCCGATGTCCGCAAAAATTTCTGTAAAAATGCCGATTTGGCTGTCCTCATCCGCCGGTATCTGAAGTCCGGATTGGCCCATCATCTGGATGATCCCGAGTGTCTTCAGCATGATCGTCTTCCCGCCCGTATTCGGACCGGTAATGACGATGGCTTGGTATGCTTCCCCGAGGATCAGATCGTTCGCGACTACGTCATTCTGATCGATGAGCGGGTGTCTGGCTTTCCAGATGGCGATATGGTTTTCTTTGCTGATGATTGGGCGTGTCGCCTTCAGGGAATCGGCATACCGCGCTTTTGCGTTGATAAAATCCAGCGTCGCCAGCACTTCGCTGTTCCCGTACAATTCCTGCGTGAAAGGCTCGATTTCCATCGATAATTCATACAAAATCCGCTCGATTTCCGCTTTCTCCTGCGCAGCCAGCTGGCGCAGATGATTATTCAGATCCAGTATGGCTTGCGGTTCGATGTAAAGCGTCTGACCGGTTGAGCTTTGGTCGTGGACAATCCCGCCGAACTGATTGCGGTATTCGATCTTGACCGGAATCACAAACCGGTCATTACGGATCGTGATGATGGCATCACTTAGGTAGGACGCTTTGTTGCCTCTGATGATGTCATCCAATTTGGTCCGGATATTCTGTTCGCCCTGCTTGATTCCTGTGCGGATTCCTTTTAAGGCAGGCGAGGCATCATTCTGGATCGTCCCATCTTCATAGACGGTTGCTTGGATCCTTCTTGTGATTTCAGGCAATACAACCAGCCTGGCAACCAATTCGTCCAGGACAAAAAAGGGAATCTCGTTGTCTTCGAACCATTGAAAGAACTGGATGATTTCTCTTGTCGTCGACAATACCCGTCCGATTTCGGCGATTTCTTTGCCGTTCAAGGTACCACCTATCTCCAGTCGCTTCAAGTGGCTGCGGATGGACTTCAGCCTTGGCATCGGGATCCCGCCCTTCAGGCGCAACACCTTTCTGCCGTCTTCCGTTTCATTCTGCAAAGCAACAACTTTTCCGGGATCGGTTTCGGGCTGCAATGCCTGAATCTGGTCCTTCCCTTGGTCGGTTGCCGCAAAATTCTGGAGCTGTTGTTTTATTTTTTCGAACTCTAATGTTTTGCTAATTTTATTATTCATCTTATTCTCCTAAAAAATGCTTTCTCAAAAAAAAGCGGGACGATATAGTACACTATACAGTCCCTTCTGTTAAATTAACATTCTGTTACTGAATGATGCCGATCCACCAGTCATAGATCAAACGTGAGAAATATGGCGTTTCCGATACCATCCAAGCCGCAAGGTCGCTCTCGACATATAGTTGTTGGATGAAATCCAGCGGAATCATCGATGCGAGGGTCAGCAACAGGAAAATCCCGATGTATTGCATCAGGAATCCGAGCACGCCGCCGCCAAGTTCATTCAGCTGTTTGATGATCGGGAAGAACGCCAATGAATTCAGCATGCTCCCGACAAATCTCGTGACAAGCCAGCCAGCGAACAACAATAGGATGAACGCCAAACCGTTATAGAACGCCTGATCCAGGACAAAGGACACCTGTTCAGAGTAAAAGATCAGTTCTTTGCCGAACTCGACGGATGGGTACGGGACCAACAGATCGATTTTTTCCGCAACGACGGCATAGTATTCTCTGGCGACCAAGAAAGAAATGAAATATCCCACGGTGTAGACAACCTGCAGAATAAGTCCTCTTCTGACGCCTGTATAGATGCCCCACAATAACGAGAGCACTATGATCAACGTAAGCATTTTTTCACCTGATTTCTACAGTCTTTTTACTACTTTTTTCCATCGTGCTCCTGATTTTTAGTATAAGGTGGAATGGCATTTTCAGCATTCCTGTTGACGCCCAAAGCCGAACGCACTTGATTTCTGTGTTGCGCCCGTTTCAGTGCCGCCTCGGAAGCGGTTGTCGTCTTCGTCAATTTTGAATTGGATTTCCTGGCTGGCAGGTCATTGGCTTCACGGGCAGCTTGTTGCAGTTCACTTATTGTTGCAGGCATAGCGTTAACTGTTTGGCTCTCTTTATCGCGCTTTATCCCAGAAAAGTTAGTCACTGCCTTCTTAGAGGCCGCATTCCCGGCCTTCTTTTCTGCATTGTGTTCCTTTTCAGGCGTTTCAACCGCTATTGCCTCGGATTCACCTGCTTGTGTAGCTGCTTTCTCCTCTGTCAGGGGAACGGCGTCCGTTTTTGGTTCAACGTCGGCTACCGCTTCAGGTTTGGGCGCCACGGCTAAAGCCTTCTCCGGCTCAGCCTGTTCTGTTTCCTCAACGGAAGCGGAGCGTGTAACGCTTTGGCTTTCCTGCAAAGCCTTCTCTAGCTTCGCCACTTTCAGCAACAGCTCTTCCATCTCCAACTGTTTCGTGATCTGATCGGAAATGGCGTTCACAGCCACTAGAATGCCGCGCTCCTCCCGACCAAGCGCCGGTGCTGCCTGTTTGATCTGTTCCAATTGCGCATTGACCAATTCCGATACCGCAGTCAAATGCTCAGGTGCTTTATTTCCCACAATCGTATAGGTCTTCCCTGCTATGATTGTTTTGAATCTTCTTTTGTTTTCCGTCATATTCAAAGACCTCCATTAAAAAACTGTCTAGTATATTTTAACATAAATCCTACGAATTGCAGTATAAACCTCTTCAAGTTCCCAATCCTCTCCTTTCCCAAAAAAACGGCTGCGCAACCCGCTGCTGTTCCCCCATGAAGAAGAGGACTTCCTGTGATAGAATAAGGGATGCTACCAGCAAAATGCCGTACAGAAAAAATCAAATAGAGCAAGGATGAGAATATGTCGAATGTCGTATTGAAAGTAACGATGGGCCAACTGAAAAAGATGGCCGTCTTTTACCAGGGTTACGCAGTGAAACCAGTGCCGCACAGCCTTTTCACAGCCAAAAAGAACCAGACCACCATCACCGGCTACAATTCCGGTAAAGTGCTGTTCCAAGGTCCGAACGCCGAAAGCGAAGCAAACCAATGGCAATCAGCCAGCGAGAAGGTTGGGGATTCAAAACTACCTGTCGCAAAAAACGGCCTAAAAAAAGAGTCAGTGAGCAAAACTAGCCTCCCAGCAGGTTTTTCCACCTGGTCCGTCATCGGCAGCGATGAGGTCGGCAACGGCAGTTATTTCGGGCCCTTGACGGTTTGCGCTGTCTACGCGTCCGCCGAACAATTGTCCTTTCTGAAAAACATGGGCGTCCAGGACTCCAAAGCGCTGACGGATGCCCGCATCATCACCATTGCGAAGCAATTGTTGCAGCATGTCCCGCACAGCGTCATCAACTTGATGCCGGAAAAATACAATGAGGTCCAACCGACGATGTCCCAAGGGAAAATGAAGGCTTTGCTGCACAACCAAGTGCTCGATCAGCTGTTGAAGAAAATCGCTCCGGAAAAGCCCAAAGCGATACTGGTCGATCAGTTTGAATTGCCTTCGACGTATTTCAAACATATCGCCGATCAAAAAGTGCAAGTGAAGGAGAACATTCATTTCCAGACCAAAGGAGAATCCCACCATCTGGCGGTGGCGGCGGCTTCCATCATCGCCCGCTACTACTTCCTGAAGACCTTGGTGGACATGACCGCAGCCTCCGGTTATCCGATCCCTTCAGGCGCCGGCGCCAACGTCGACCTGATTGCTGCCGACATGTACCGTGAAGGCGGCTTGGAACTGTTGGACAAATACACGAAGCTCCACTTCGCCAATACCCAAAAAGCCATCCGATTGGCTAACAGATAGCTTGACGGCGTGTCGTAAGGTGGTTTCGACTCTGAACTCCGGCGAACGGAGGCTTCGCCGGAGTTCAATCCACAATTCGCTTGCGTTCTCCGATGAAGGCAGCTTTGTCGGAGTTGCGTCCGAAAATTACCACTGTTCTCCGGTGAGCGGAAGACTCGCCGGAGCTGGGACTTTTTTTGCGCTGTTCACCTCCGCATGCTTGCCCCAACACCGCAGCTTAACACGCCACAAAACAACAAGAGTGGACTGCCTCATTACGAGACAGTCCACTCTTTATTTGTACATTGTTCTTCTTAATTAACGGATGGCAGCTCCGCATTCGGTTTCCAAAGCTGCGACCAATTTCGCGAAGGCTTTGTTGATGTCTTCATCGACAAGCGTCGCTTCAGGATTCAGGAATGACATGGAATAAGCAACAGACTTCTTGCCGTCCTCAATGCCTTTGCCTTGATAGATATCGAACAGATGGACATCCTTCAGGAATTTCCCGCCGTTTTCCTTGATGGTCTTGACGATCTGTTGGTGTGTGACGGTTTCATCCACCAATAAAGCCACATCGCGGGTCACGCCAGGGAATTTAGGGATCGGCTGTTGCGTGATCACTTCCTTCGGTGCGGCAATGATCGCTTCGAAATCGATTTCGAAAGCATACGTTTCCTTCAGGTCATAGGCATTTGCCGTTGCCGGATGGACTTGGCCGACATAACCGATATAGACATCGCCCAGATAAACGGCAGCCGTTCTGCCCGGATGCATCCATTTTAAGTCTTTGGCGGCTTCAAAACGGATCTGATCGCTCAGGCCCATCGTCTCGAAATAGCCATCCAATACCCCTTTGGCATGGTAAAAGTTGACGGGTTCGGCAGCCATTTGCCAATCTTTTTGGTAGGCCATTCCTGTCATCACTCCAGCCAAACGTTCTGCTTCAATCGGCAAAACGCGATCAGCCGACGGAAAGAACACACGACCGATTTCGTAAAATTGGATATCCGTGTTCTTGCGGGCAACGTTGTAAGCGGCATTGTCCAGCAGCGTACTCAACAAGTTCATCCGCAGCGTGCTGCGATCTTCGCTCATCGGCCAAGCCAGACGGATGCCTTCCTTGTCTTCGACTGCGTATTCTCTCGCTTTTTCAGCGGTAGTCAAGACGTAGCTGATGTTCTGCGTCAGTCCCGCGCCTTCCAGAAATCTTCTGGTGATGCGCATCGTGTGTTGTTTAGGCGTCAACGCAGTCGGCAAAGCCGGTGTGATCGGCAATGTTTCCGGCAGATTATCGTATCCGTAGATGCGTGCGACTTCTTCCAGGATGTCCGCATAAATGAAAATATCCCATCTTCTCGGCGGTACAGCAACGGTGAAAGTTTCGCCGTCAAACGTTGATGCAAAACCCAACTGGTTGAAGATGGCAGTCACTTCAGCGCTGGAAATGGCAGTCCCCAACGAACGGTTGATTTTTTCCAAAGTGATGACCACTTCCGTATCCTTCACTTCTACCGTATCAACGGAAGCCGTGCCAGCAACGATTGTGCCCCCCGCCAACTCATGGATCAGTTCTGCGGCATGTTGTCCGGCTGTGCGGATGGTCGCGACGTTGATGCCTTTTTCGAAACGGGAACTGGATTCGCTGCGCAAATTGAACTTCCCTGCTGTTTTGCGGATCAAAACCGGATTGAACAAGGCAGCTTCCAATGCCACAGTCACTGTTTCATCGGTGATTTCTGAATCCAGACCGCCCATGACGCCCGCCATAGCAATCGGCGCAGTGCCGTTCGTGATGACGATGTTATCCGTGTCAAGCGTTCTTTCCACTCCGTCAAGAGTAGTCATCGTTTCATTCGCTTTGGCACGGCGGACGATGATCTCCTTGGAGCCGATTTTATCATAGTCGAAAGCATGCAGCGGCTGGCCGTATTCCAACAGGATATAATTCGTGATGTCGACTACATTATTGATTGGACGAATGCCGCCGTTCATCAATTTATTCTGCAGCCAAAGCGGACTTTCCGCAATTTTTACGTCTTTGATTACTTGGATATGGTAGGCAGGCGCATCGTTCGTGTCCTCAACGGCTACTTTGATGTAATCCGCAACAGATCCTGTTTTTTCAGAGACAGGGGCCTCCGGGAATTTGAGCGCTTTGTTGTAGATGGCTGCGACTTCATAGGCGGATCCGCGCATGCTCAAAGCATCGGCACGGTTCGGCGTGATGTCGATGTCCAGGATCGCGTCATCCAAATCCAACAAGTCAACGACTTCCATTCCGGGAACTGCTTCAGCAGGCAGGACAAAAATCCCGTCCGCATATTTTTTTGAAACAACACTTTCAGAGTAGCCCAATTCAGCCAACGAACAGATCATTCCGTTCGATTCTTGTCCGCGCATCTTACCCTTTTTGATTTTTGCATTGCCGGTGATCCGCGCGCCGTGCAAAGCCACGATTATTTTCTGACCGGCAGCCACATTGGACGCGCCGCAGACGATCTGGATTGGTTCCTCAGCCCCGATATTCACTTGGCAGACATGCAGATGGTCCGAATCAGGATGGTCGACCACGGACAACGTTTCGCCGACAACGATTTTGGACAAGCCTTTGCCAGGATAGACGACGTCGTCCACCTCGATGCCCGTGCGGGACATTTTTTCTGCTAATTCATCTGGTGTTACATCGGATAAATCTAAATATTCTTTTAACCATTTATAGGATACTTTCATTATGTTACTCCTTTACATCGAATTGACTTAAGAATCGGATATCATTTTGGTAGAAGTGACGGATGTCATCGACACCATATTTCAACATCGCTACACGTTCTTGGCCTAGACCAAATGCGAACCCGGAGTATTTCGTAGAGTCAATTCCAGACATTTCTAAAACATTGGGATGGACAATACCTGAACCCAGGATTTCGATCCAACCGGTTTGCTTGCAGACATTGCAGCCGGACCCGCCGCATTTGAAGCAACTGACATCGACTTCGACAGATGGTTCCGTGAACGGGAAGTAGCTTGGACGTAAACGGATTTCGCGTTCTTCTCCGAACAATTTTTTGGCGAAGACGGCAAGTGTGCCTTTCAGATCAGCCAAAGTGATGTTCTCGCCAATGACCAATCCTTCAATCTGGTGGAATTGGTGGGAATGTGTCGCGTCATCGCTGTCGCGGCGGTAGACTTTCCCGGGGCTGATCATCTTCAATGGTCCTTTGGAAAAGTCATGCTTCTCCATCGTGCGCGCTTGGACAGGAGACGTATGCGTGCGCAACAACAATTCATCGGTGATGTAGAAAGTATCCTGCATATCGCGGGCCGGATGATCTTTCGGAAGATTCATCTTTTCGAAATTGTAGCTGTCCTGTTCCACCTCCGGGCCGTCCACGATCTTGTAACCCATGCCCAAAAACAGATCCTCGATTTCTTCGTTGATCTGCGTCAAGACGTGTGTCGTGCCTTGGGCGATTTTTTTGCCAGGCAAGGTGACATCAATCGTTTCCGCCGCGATTTCGGCTTCCATTTTTTTGACTTCAAGCGCATCTTTTTTGGCTTGGATGGCGGCTTCAATATCGTCACGCAATTCATTTGCTAACGTTCCGATGACGGGGCGCTCTTCAGGGCTCAAATCCTTCATCCCTCTTAAAGCCTCTGTGATTGGCCCTTTTTTCCCCAAATAGGAAATGCGGACTTGATTCAATGCCTGCAGATCCTCTGCAGATTCGACTTGCTGTAAGGCATCTATACGTAACGTTTGTAATTTTGCTTTCAATTCCATGTTCTGTCCCCTTTTCGTAAAAAATGCAAAAAAATCCCGTCCCTGGTAAGGGACGAGATTTTCGTGGTACCACCCTTGTTTCGCTGCAAGCAACGACACTTCATTTGTTTAACGGTAATAAACCGGAACTTTATTCATTGCACAGGGCAAATCCCAAAGTCAGCTCGGGGAGTGAAAAATCACAATCGGCTTCTATAAAGGCTCGCAGTCAATGGCCATTATTCCCTGAAAAAAGCTGCAGATCGTGAAGGTTCCCTTCAACGCTTTTCGTATTCATTTTACTTACTTTGCCAGTTTACCCGGAAATGCCGTTTCCGTCAAGTTCGGAATCAGACCCAAGCATCCGACCAATTTTGGATTTCCAGCATCACATTGTTCAAAGCTTTCCCTTTTTCGGACAATCCGTACATCACTTTGATTGCCGCCGCAGGATTTTCGGTTCTTACTACAATTTTTTCATCTTCCAGCTCTTTTAAGCGTTCTACTAATACTCGATCACTGACATTAGGTATCTGCACGGCCAATTCCTTGAATCGTTTATCTCCGTCCATCAAGACTTCGATGATTAAGCCGGTCCATTTTTTCCCTAAAATAGAGAATGTTTTTTCAAACTTTGGACAAATACATTTTTTTACTTCCAGCATTTCATTCACAGCCTTCACCTCTTTGACCTATTATAAACACCCTCATTTCCCCTGTCAAAGGGAATGTGCCTTTTGTCACAAAATGTTTACAAAAAATAAGCATCCTGTTTCGCAATCTGCATTAACTGAAGTAATTCCTCAGAAAAATGCTTGTGGCCGCCGCTTCTTTCCATCCGAAAAGGAAAATAATCACGAATGATGTTCATGAGGAATTCGCCAGCCCGCTTGCTCGCATACAAAAAGTTTATGTCTGTTTTCTATAATAGGATAGGAATTTCACAAAGGCAACACTTTTTCACGTTTAATTGAAAATATAGCGTTTTTTTCATGCATTTCTTCAGCCGACGAAGTGATAAAGCAGGATTCCTGCTGCAACTGCGACATTCAGAGACTCCGCTTCGCCGAATATCGGAATATACAAATTCTGATCCGTCAATGCCAATACTTTGTCGGAAACGCCATTACCTTCGTTACCGAGTATCAACGCAACTGTATCGGTCGGGGAAACAGTCCGGTAATCGACAGCTGCTGCATTCAGTTCGGTTCCGTAGACCGGGATACCGTTGCTCTTCATTTCGGGAATCAACTTTTTCAAATCACCACGATAAACAGGCAGATGGAAATGGCTTCCTTGCATGGAACGCAGCACTTTGTCATTGTAGAGGTCCACCGATCCCTCCCCTAAAATGACACCTGTATACCCGGCAGCATCTGCCGTTCGGATAATGGTGCCGAGATTTCCTGGATCCTGAACCTGATCCAAAAGGATATATTTGCCTTTGTATTCCGATATCGGAGTGGCTTCGGGAATCTGAACGATCGCAACGACTCCTTGCGGCGTCTCGGTCTGAGCCAGGCTGGAAAGGATTTCCTGGGAAACGATGATGATGTCCCTTTCCTCAATCTGCAGATCCGCCTGTTGATGAAAAGCTTCTGTCATTACGACTTCTTGGATGTTCGCTTCTGCCTTGATGGCTTCTTTCAAAAGATGCGTCCCCTCGATCAGATAAGCTCCCGCTTCTTTCCGGCCTTTGGTTGTCTGCAGTTTTTTCCATTGTTTTACTTTTTGATTTTTCATCGATACGATCTTTTCCATTTTCTAACTCCTCAGTTCAACATATTCCCTATTATAACGCATCATCGCCCTTATCGTTGCAAAAAAAAGAGAAGGCATCAGAAAATCCTGATCTCTTCTCTATATTTTCTGTGTATTCTCGGTTACTTATCCGCCGATGTAATTTACAGGGTTAACTACTGCGCCATTTTCTTGTACTTCAAAGTGCAAGTGGACGCCGGTCGAACTTCCTGTCGTACCCATCACACCAACTTGTTGCCCTTGGCTGACAGTTTGACCTGGAGCCACCAACAAACCCGGTTGCATGTGGGCATACAATGTTTTAACGTTTACGCCATTGATTGTGCCATGGTTGATCACGACATAATAGCCGTAGCTGGCATGGTAAGTAGCTGTCTCAACTGTTCCGGATTGCGCTGCCGAAATCGCTCCGCTGCCTGCGATATCCACGCCGCGATGGAACTCGATCGAACCGCCGAATGGCGAAACGCGATTTCCGAAAGGAGAAGAGATATAGCCGCTTGCCGGTCTCAAGAATCCGCTGGAATTCACTGAATAGCTGGTTGTTGTTGTCGTTGTTGCGACAGATGCCGTCAAGTTATTGGCTGCTGCGGCTGCGGCCGCTTCCGCCGCTGCGATAGCTGCTGCTTCTGCCTCGGCTGCTGCGATGGCTTCAGCCGTGATGCGGGCTTGTTCAGCCGCCATATCATTGCTGATTGTTTCTGTTTGTGCAGCCAAATCAGCTCTAGTTGATTCCAAGCCATTTTTCTCGGCTTCAGTCAACTCATAGTTCTCGATGACTTGCGCGATTTGGACGTCGATCTCAGCTTTTTGGGCTACGACATTATTTTTTGAAATCAGAATGTCTTGTCTCAATGCTTCAGCAGCAAGTTTTTCTTCTTCAACAGCCACTTTGCTGTCTTCGACTTTTTGCTGATCCGCTTCCTGTTGTTCCACGATGTCCTTGTTGGCAGTCACAATCTTTGAAACGACCGTGATTTTACCGACTAAGTCAGAGAAATTCTCTGAAGACAACAGCATTGAAGCTATATTCGTAACGCCCGCATCCGTTTGGATATAGCGAGCCTGCGTATTTAATTTTTCGGTTCTCTGGTCGATGACCACTTGTAACGCTTCGATTTCAGCCTGCAATTCCAAAATTTTTGATTCGATATCAGCCAATTTTTGCTCTTGAGCCGCTAATCGGTTCATCAATTCATCCAATTGCGATTGAAGTTCATTTACCTTTGTTTCCAAATTTGATTTTTCGGATTCCAAAGTATTCAATGAATTTGATTTTTCTTCAATCTGCGATTGAATCGTATTCGTTTCTAATTGCAAAGCATCTTTTTGTTGTTGTAATTCTTCCAATGTAGCCGCTTGAGCAGTAAAACCACCTGCAATCGGACTAAGCAATAAGATTGATGAGAACAACGCGATATGTTTTTTTCCCAATTATACTTCTCCTCCTGTTTCTTCTACGAGATGAAGTATATCAAAGTTAAAATACTATTACATGATAGAAATATGACAATTGTATTTCAATTTGTTACGTCAGTCGTAAATCCTGAAATGTTGTTCATATTTGCACAATGCCTTCTGAAGACAGCCATCATTTGATTGTTTGCGCTTGCAGCGATATAATTGACCTGTATCAAGCAGTGCCTCCGCCATCGCTCTTCAGGAAAGAAAGGAGCAATAAGCATGAAAATCGATCCAAAAGATTTGCACAAACCAGGTACGGATAATCTTCCTCCTGGCGTATACAAAGAAGTTGGCCCTAGAGGGGGCAAAATCACCGGCAGCAAAGAAGTCCATATTGTCGAAGGGCACAGACTTCCGCCTACAAACAAAGCCGGAAACAAATGGATCAAAAAAGACTGATTATTCGCCTAATATTGATCACTTGAACGTTTCAGGGCGGAGGAACCTTGGATTTCACTTCAGAAAAGGACCGTGCAGCAAGAGCCGCGCAGTCCTTTTCTTGTCTGATGCATTATTTTGCCAACAGTTCTTTGATGATTTTGGAGACGAGTGCTTTGTCGGCTTTTCCGTCCAACACCTGCATCGAGAATTTCATCGCATCCTTCAATGGCATTTCGGCTACCCCGTTTTCGGCCAAAAAGAAGCGGACTTCTCTTTCATCCATCATTTTGGGAACATATGCCTCCAAAATGGCCAACTTTTTCTGGCTCTCTTCAATCAGATCCGTGCGGTCGACCTGTTTCGCAAAGGCGATGGCTTCATTGGTTTTCTTGATGTCCTTCAGAAAAACATGGATTTCCTCCGCCTCGGTCATTTCGCGCTTGTTGTCTATCACAAAGGAATCGTACTCCGATTTGATGAGGCGCAGCACATCCGTCTTCAATGTGTCTTTGTCTTTCCTTGCTTGGATGAAATCCTTGTTTACTTTTTCTTTCAATGTCATGATTACAGGACTCCCTTCGATTCTTTAGTATGGGCTGTTTAGATATTTTTTTGCTTCAAGGGTCAGCCTTCACCCCTCATTCTAAGGAAAAGCAGCGGAATTGGCAAATATCATCGCCTAAATCCGAGTATTGAATAAGTGACAAGCTATTTATGGCTTAAAACCATCGCGAGCGGTAAAATCGGGACGAGCAAGATACTCTTCAGGAAATACTCCAATTCATTCGCGGAAGAGGGTGTAAGCATGTCATACTTTTGGACTTTTGAATGGGAAATTTCCAAAAGAAGAAATTTAATATGACGACAAGTCGGCCCAGGTAAATATGCTAAAAAACAGAAATGCTGATAGAACAGCATTTCTGTTTTTTACGTTAGGCAGCATAAAAACTGTCTGTTTATTTCAAGAGCTCATACATGGCATCCGCGTAGATGGCGGTCGCGCGGAAAAGATCATCGAGAGCGATAAATTCGTTCGCTTGGTGCATCGTATCGATGCTGTCCGGGAACATCGCGCCATAAGCAACGCCGCGTTCCAGCAAGCGCCCGTAGGTTCCGCCGCCGATGGATTGTTCATGCCCCTTCAGGCCTGTATGTTTTTCATAGACAGCCAGCAACGTCTTGACCAACGGATCGTCAGCCGGAACGTAGTGCGGCAATTTACCGTGTCCGCCTTTTGCGATCGTCACGCCATAGGAAGCCAAAGCCGCTTCCAATTTGATTTCGATGCCTTCTTCGGAAACGCCTTGCGGGTAACGGAAGTTCAAAGCCACTTCACCGCCTGTTGTCGGTGTGAAAGTGAAGATGCCGGCATTCATGGTCAATTCGCCCATGACCGAATCCGTATAAGCCAAGTTCAATTTCTGTGCATCGTGCTGCAGGTGGATACTGTCCGCGATCAATTCCAGGAAAGTGGCCGCTTGTCCGCCGAAGTTGAATTTGTTCAGGAAAGTGGCCAGGTACGTGCCCGCGTTCACGCCGGCAGCCGGATTCATGCCATGAGCGGCTTTACCGATCAATTCGATCGTTACTTGTTCCCCCTCCACAGAAATCGTTCCTTTAACCGGATTATTTTCAAGGAAACTAGCGAATGCCTGCTCAATTCTGTCGGTCTCCGGGCTGCTGAATACGGCAGTCGCATCCTGAGGGACCATGTTTTCGCGAAGACCTGCGTCAAAGCTCAATAGCTCGTTCTTGCCGCCTTTGTTGTCGCCTCTGAATTGGACCATGAAAGTCTGCATGCCTTTCTCACCATTGATGATCGGGAACTCTGCATCCGGCGAAAAACCGAAATCAGGAATCCGTTCGTTCTCGAGATAGTGGTCCATGCATTTCCAGCCGCTCTCCTCATCCGTTCCGATGATGACACGGACTTTTTTGGAGATCGGCAGTTTCAAGTCACGGATGATCTTCAGTGCATAATAGGCAGCCATCGTAGGCCCCTTATCATCACTGGAACCACGGGCATAGATGCGGTCATCGATGATGACCGGCACAAAAGGATCCGTATCCCAGCCGGTTCCGGTAGGCACAACATCGACGTGGCCGAATACGCCCATCAATTCTTCGCCTTCGCCGAATTCGATATGTCCGGCCAGATTGCCGACATTCTTCGTGATGAAACCATCCCGTTCGCCGATCGCCAAGAAGGCTTCCAGCGCTTCCTTGGGGCCTGGTCCGACCGGGGCTTCAGGGGTTATTTTTGAATCATCCCTTACACTGTCGATACGCAACAGCGTGAATAAATCCTCGAGCAGTTCCGTTCTTCTGGCTTCCACTTCTTTTTTCCAATTGATTTCCATGCGCACACGTCCTAACTTAAAATTATCATGCTATCATCATATCACTTTTGGCAAAATATCCAAATAAAAGCTTGGTATTTAGGCCCAACAATCCGCAAAATCTTAGCCTTTTTTAATCGACTCCGGCAGATGTTCCCGCAATGCCGCAAGTTCCTCATCACGCAACGGACGATAGTTCCCTTTTTCCAATTGCTCATCCAAATGCAAGGGCCCCATTGTCAACCTTTTCAGGAAAGTGACCTCTTTTCCGCAGGCCAGCACCATCCGTTTCACTTGATGGAACTTCCCTTCTTTAATCGTGATCTCTACCTCTGAGCAATCCTTTTCTTCATCATAGCGCAGGAGCTCCAGTTTTGCCGGCAGGCAACGGTAGCCATCTTCCAGTATGAGCCCTTCAGCAAAGGCTTTTTGATCTTCTTCCGTCATCCGACCGTCAACTTCCGCGAAATAGATCTTGTCCACATGCCGTTTCGGCGACAGCAGGAAATGCGCCAATTGGCCATCGTTCGTCAACAGCAGCAGTCCTTCCGTATCCTTGTCCAGTCGCCCCACCGGAAAAAGTTCCTGCTGATGCAGTTCGAAAGCCAACAGGTCGATGACCGTCTTTTGGTGATTATCCTCGGTCGCGCTGAGGACGCCCTGCGGCTTATTCATCATCAGGTAAATGTATTCCTGATAGCTGACCGGTTCGCCTCCGACCAGAATTGTGTCCTTTTCGCTGTCCACTTTAGCTTCCGCTTTCGTTTCAATTTCCCCATTGACCGTTATCAGTTTCTTTTTCAATAACACTTTGACTTCTTTTCTGGATCCGAATCCGGAATTCGACAGCAGTTTATCCAAACGCATATTTTTTCTCCCTTATAAACCAAAAAGCACCCACTGAGGCTGCTTTCCGGTTTCGTTTATTTTATTTGATGCGCATTTTTCTGCGCAGGCCGTTCGCTTTGGCGCCCAAAATGTCATCCGCGATGCGCAATTTCAGGGTCAGGAACAAGTAGACGAAGCCTCCGACTGCCGCTACGATAGCGACAACCACAAGTGCCGTCAACTTGCGGTCGATCGGAATGACCAGCATGCTGGCTTTCAAGGCGATGAACGCGCAGGCAGCCATGAATAATGCAACCGCCAAGATTTTACCGGTTTTTTTCATTGTATCGACCAACCCAAAATGGGTCAGCTGATAGACTTTCCGTCCGCTCAAGAGCACTGTAACGATGAATCCGATCGTCGTCGCAACCAATGCGCCTGCCGTATCGAACAAAGCCAACATCGGGTACTGCATGAGCGCTTTGACAGCAAGCCCAACCAGCAGATAGGAGATCATTGTCTTATGTCTGCTTAATGACTGCAAAATCGACCCGAGAATCGTGAACAGCCCCAAAACGATGCTCATCATAGCCGATACCGCCAATAGCGTAGGACCTACCGGATGAAGCGGATAAAACACGTTGTAGATTGGTTCGGAAACGATCATCATCCCCAAAGATGCCGGAAGCATGATGAAAGCGAACAATTGGATGATCTCCCTCACCTGGCTCTGCAGCACACGGAAGTTGCCTTTCGTGAATTCTGCGGCAATCAATGGCACTGCCGCTGTGGCCATCCCGACTGCCAAGGACACGATAATCATGATCAGTTTGTCGGCGTTGAAACTGAACAGACCGAACAGATCCTCGATTTCTTTGCCTGAGTAGCTCGTCAGGTTCTCCATCATCGGTTTGAACGTCACTTGGTCAATCAGCTTGGCGAAAGTGATGCCTGAGCCGATCAGGATGAACGGAATCGATTCCTGCAGCATGCTCTTGATGGCCGCAGTCGTCTGGATGTTGCTGGAAGGTTCACTGTTGGCGATCAAGGGTTGATATTCAGCCATTTTCTTTTTGTAATAAAAAAGAAGGATGATGGTAGCAACGATTGCGCCTATGAAAGCCGCAAAAGTGGAGTGCGCAACAGCTGTGGCGATGTTGCCGTCCAGAAGTTGCATCACGATGTAGGTGGCTCCCAAAAGATACACGACTCTGCCGATCTGCTCGAACACTTGCGAAATCGCAGAGGGCACCATATCCTGATAGCCTTGGAAAAAACCGCGCATCAAGCTCATGCCTGGCACCAGCAATAGAGCCGGAGCCAACGCCCGAATAACCAATGCGCCATCCTCAGGCGAAGCGGCCGGGCTGTTCTCAGCGATCATCGGTGCCAACCCGTACATCAATGCGGCACTGACGGCACCCGTCAAAATCATGAAGAACATGCTCTTCTTGAAGATGTCGATCCCGGTGCGGTATTGATTTTTTGCATTGTATTGGGCCACCTGCTTGGACATCGCTGCAGGGAAGCCTGCTATTCCGATCGAAAGGAAGAGCTGATAAGGTGTGTAGCCTATCGAATAAAGGGCATTTGCCGTATTGGCCGCATCCGTAGACCCCATCAAGGCATTCCATGGGATGATGTAGAGCGCGCCGATCAAGCGGGAAAAAATGCTCCCGAAAGTCATCCAAAAAGTCCCTTGCACCATCTTATTGTTGGTTGTTTCATTTTCTTCGTTAATTTTTCTATCTGTTGACATTTGCAACCTGCTTTCTTCCCGATGAATGAAAGATAATAATACCATCACTCAAGTATTTTACCAAAAATCCGGTTTTTTTCAATCTATAGCAGTCTTATTTTGCAAAATCCTAACAATTTCGGATTAATCCCTGACATTTCCAGGCTAAATGCCCCTCTCCATTGCATGCGTTTTCATACCATCGCCTGATCGTTTATGGTAAAATGTAAGTGTGGAAAAGAACGAAGACAATCCATTTTTTTGTCAAAATCACAATTCACAGGCACTTGGCTTTCAACGCTGTCTCGTCAACCGTGTCGCACAGTCTGCAATAGAAAAGAGGAATAAAAATGAACACCTCAAGAAAGGGGTTCAGACATTTATTCGGAGTCATCCTTTCGCTCCTGCTTTTCTTCACCTTTTCGGTAACACCTGCTTTGGCTGCTACCTCGCAGATTATTTACCAAGGTTCTACATCCAATAAGGTTGTTGCCTTAACGTTTGATGATGGATCGGACGGATATTATATCCAATCAATTCTGAACACATTATCAGCTAATAATGTAAAAGCCACTTTCTTCCTCACTGGTCAAGGCGCTGAAAATCATCCGCAGGCAATCAAGAACATTGTCGCTGCTGGCCATGATATCGGAAACCACTCCTATAATCATCCGGATTTCACAACCGTATCGACGACCGAGATGACAAACCAAATCAACCGTACCGAAACAATCATCGCAAACCTCACCGGCAAGAGCACAAAGCCTTTCTTCCGCGCTCCTTTCGGATCCTATAACAGTACCGTCCTGCAAACGGTCGGAAACGCCGGATACACATACACATTCCAGTGGACAATCGACACGCTCGACTGGACGGGCAATTCAGCTAATGACATCTACAACCGTGCCATAAACAACGTCGTACCGGGAGCCATCGTATTGATGCATGCCGGTTACGGCGCCAACGGGACGAATGCCGCATTGCCCAACATGATCAATCAGTTGCGTGCGATGGGCTACTCATTTGTGACTCTTTCTCAGCTTATGAACACCACAAGCACGCCGGGAACAGGATCCGGCACCAGCTACACCGTCCAAGCGGGTGACACGCTTTATGCAATAGCCTTACGGTATGGTGTGACGGTCCAAGCGATCGTTAACGCCAATGGCTTGACCAATGCCAACCTGATCCGCGTCGGACAAGTGTTGACGATTCCGGGAACAGGTACGCCGACAACACCTACAACGCCGACAACCGGCACGTCCTATACAATCAAAGCCGGGGATACCCTGTATGCCATCGCCTTGCGGTATGGTGTGACGGTCCAAGCAATCGTTAATGCAAATGGCATCACCAACGCCAACCTGATCCGCGTCGGACAAGTGTTGACGATTCCGGGAACAAGTACGCCGACAACTCCTACTACTCCTACTCCTACAACGCCTACGACTAGTTACACAGTAAAGGCCGGGGATACGCTCTATGCCATCGCCTTGCGGTATGGTGTGACGGTCCAAGCGATCGTTACCGCCAATAACATCGCCAACGCCAATCTGATCAGCGTCGGACAAGTATTGACGATTCCGGGCACCGGAACGCCGACGACTCCTACTACGCCTACAACCGGAACATCGTATACAGTCAAAGCTGGGGATACGCTCTATGCGATTGCGCTTCGTTATGGCGTAACCATCACACAGCTTGTGAACGCCAACGGCATAACCAATCCGAACCTTATCCGTGTCGGGCAAGTGTTGATCATCCCTTAAGTATGACTGCAGCAGCCTATTTAAAAGAACGCACACCCCGTCAGAGTTGGGGTGTGCGTTCTCTTTATTGTTTCAGATTAATTCGCTACAATATTGACCAATTTGCCTGGGATAGCGATGGTTTTTCTGACGGTTTTGCCTTCGATGCCTTCTTTGATGACACTGTTTCCCAATGCCAATGCGATCATCTCATCATTGGAAATATCAGAGGGAACCATTTCTTTAGTTTTCACTTTACCGTTGATCTGGAAAACGACTTCGATCTCGTCTTCGACAAGGAAAGATTCATCATAAGTTGGCCATGCAACGTAGGAAATGCCTTCCGGTTTGCCCAGTTTCACCCAAAGCTCTTCACCGAAGTGAGGCGCGACCGGCGCAAGCAATTGAACAAAGCCAGTGACGTATTCGAACGGCAATGCATCCACTTTGTAGGCTTCATTGATGAAGATCATCATCTGCGAGATTGCCGTGTTGAAATGCAGGTTATCGTAATCCTCGGTTACCTTCTTGACTGTCTGATGGTAAACCTTGTCCAATTCATGCGTGTTGATGGTTGTGATGCGGTCGCGCATCTTATCATTTTCATCCAAAAGCAGACGCCAAATGCGATCCAAGAACTTGCGGCTACCTTCGATGCCGCCTTCACTCCATGTCGATGAAGCATCCAACGGTCCCATGAACATTTCGTACATGCGCAGCGTATCCGCGCCGTAGCGTTCCACGATGTCATCCGGGTTGACGACATTTCCTTTTGATTTGGACATTTTTTCATTGTTTTCGCCCAAGATCATGCCTTGGTTGTACAATTTTTGGAACGGCTCTTTCGTCGGAACGATGCCGATGTCGTAAAGGAATTTATGCCAGAAGCGCGCATACAGCAGATGCAGCACCGCGTGTTCAGCGCCACCGATATAAAGATCGACGTTCTGCCAATAGTCAAGTCTTTCATTAGAAGCAAGATCATTGCGGTTATGCGGATCCATGAAGCGCAGGAAGTACCATGAACTGCCTGCCCATTGCGGCATTGTGTTGGTTTCGCGTCTGCCTTTCATGCCAGTCGTCGGATCGACAACATTGACCCACTCAGCAATGACGGCAAGCGGGGATTCCCCAGTGCCGCTCGGTTTCACTTGATCGGTCTTCGGCAACAGCAATGGCAGTTCATTCTCAGGAACCGTTGTCGATGTGCCGTTTTCCCAGTGGATGACTGGGATCGGTTCGCCCCAATATCTCTGTCTCGAGAACAACCAATCGCGCAGACGATAGGAAATCACTTTTTCGCCCAGTCCGTTTTCGGACAGCCAGTCGTTCATCTTCGCAATCCCCGTCGCTTTATCCAAACCGTTCAGGAAGTCGGAGTTGATGTGCAAGCCATCTTCCGTATAGGCTTCCTCTTCGACGTTGCCGCCTTCAAGAACCGGAATGATCTCCAAATCGAATGTTTTGGCAAATTCATAGTCGCGGGTGTCATGGGCAGGAACAGCCATGATGGCGCCGGTGCCGTATGTCGCCAATACATAGTCGGCGATCCAGATCGGGATTTCTTTGCCGTTCACCGGATTGATCGCATATGCGCCAGTGAATACGCCGGTCTTTTCTTTCGCAAGCTCCGTACGGTCCAAATCGCTCTTCAGTGAAATGGAATCGATGTAAGCTTCGACGGCTTCGGCTTGCTGACCTGACATGATTTCCTTCACCAATGGCAATTCAGGCGCCATAACAGCATAGGTAGCACCGTATAGCGTGTCCGGTCTGGTCGTGAAGACCGTGAAGTCTTTATCCGTATCTTTGATCTTGAAAGTGACGTTCGAACCTTCCGAACGTCCGATCCAGTTCCGTTGCATCTCTTTGATGCTTTCAGGCCAGTCCACCAATTCCAGATCATCCAGCAGGCGTTCTGCATAGGCAGTGATTTTCAGCATCCATTGTCTCATCGGTTTGCGGTAAACCGGATGTCCCCCACGTTCGCTGACGCCATCGACAACTTCTTCGTTGGCAAGGACGGTGCCAAGCGCCGGACACCAGTTGACGGAAACTTCCGCCTCATAGGCCAAACCTTGTTCGTACAATTTTGTGAAGATCCATTGCGTCCATTTGTAGTAGCTTGGATCCGTCGTATTGATTTCGCGGCTCCAGTCATAGCTGAATCCCAATGATTGGATCTGGCGTTTGAAGGTCTTGATGTTAAGCTCGGTAAAATCAGCCGGATCGTTGCCGGTGTCCAACGCATATTGCTCAGCCGGCAATCCGAAAGCATCCCAACCCATCGGATGCAATACGTTAAATCCTTGTGCGCGTTTTGCGCGGGCAACGATATCCGTCGCCGTGTAGCCTTCCGGATGGCCTACATGCAAGCCTTGGCCGGATGGGTAAGGGAACATATCCAATACATAATATTTCGGTTTCCCGCCCTCTTCGGTCGTTTTGAAGGTGCGGTTGTCTGCCCAATATTTTTGCCATTTTTTCTCGATCGTTTTATGCGTATAACCCATTTCCAGCAACATCCTTTTCTTTTCATTCATCCAAACAAGCAATTGGCCATAAAAAAAGTCCCATAGGCAGCGTCCATCACTGGTTCTGCCTATAGGACGAGTTTTTTCGTGGTACCACCTATATTGAATGTCTTTGCATTCCTTCTCATGCCTGTAACGCAGCGATGCGGTCCCGCTTACTGATGCTTTCGGCGGAACAACTCAAAGGCGAGTTCAAGAGGCTCTTTGTGCATTTCCACCAACCATGCACTCTCTTCGAAAAAGCTGCTCCCTACTATTCCTTCTCTATGTCTGTTTCAGTTATCAATTGACTCATCTGCTATTTTAACAAATAAAACTCATTTCATCAAGACTTGATGCCTGCAATAGTCATTCGGATGATGACTTAGAAAGTGATGACTTGGCCGACATAAATGACGTTGGACGTAATATCATTCGCTTCAATCAAAGCCGCTAAGCTAACGCCATTCTTCTTGGCAATGCTGTACAAAGTGTCGCCTTTTAGGACGGTATACGAATTGGCTGATGCTGCAGGCGCACTAGTCGTTGGTGCTGTTGCCTGCGCAGAAGTTGTCGTTGCAGCCACTTTCAGCGATTGGTTCACAAAAATGATATCCGTGCTCAAGTTGTTCCAAGTCTTCAGGTCGGCAACCGAAACGCCATTAGCGGATGCGATTTTATAGAGCGTATCCCCTTTTTGGACCGTGTACACTTTGTTCGTTACAGTCGGAACAGAAGGTGTTGTTATAGTCGGATTGGTTACGACGGTTGCAGAATTCCCAGCAGAAACCGTAGCCTTCACTTTCAACGATTGACCTGGATAGATATAATCGGAACTCAAGTTGTTCAGTGTTTTCAGTTCTGCAACGGTCAGGCCGTTCGCATTCGCGATTTTCCAGAGCGTATCGCCGGATGCCACGGTGATAGTGCTCGTCGTGGTGGACGTTGTCGGCGCTGTTGTCGTCGGTTGTGTAACAATCGGTGCAGTAACCGTCGTGGTTTTGAGCGTCAATACTTGCCCTGGCACAATGACATCAGAGGTAAGATTGTTCAATGTTTTCAATGCTGCAACGGTCAAACCGTTCGCATTCGCCAATTTCCAAAGCGTATCGCCGGATGCCACCGTGATTGTGCTTGCAGTCGACGGTGATGTTGGCGCAGTCGGTGATGTCGGTTGCGTCACACTTGGCGTGGTCGTTGCACTAGTTTGTTTAAGCAACAATGTTTGGCCTGGGACGATGACATCACTCGTCAAATTGTTCAGAGTCTTCAGGTCAGCTACGCTCAAACCGTTCGCATTCGCGATTTTCCAGAGCGTGTCGCCCGATGCTACTGTTACTGTTGTTGTTCCCGGCGTCACTGTCGGAGTTGTCGGTGTGGTTGGCGTTACCGTAGCCGCGCTCTTCAAGAGCAGTGTTTGCCCAGTCAGAATCGCATCACTTGTCAGGTTGTTCAATTTTTTTAATTCCGCAACGGTCAATCCGTTCGCATTCGCAATCTTCCACAAAGTATCTCCGGACACGACAACGACACTGCTGCCGGTGGATGGCGTAGTTGTTGGTGTTGTCACTCCAGGTGTCACCGTAGTGGTGCCATTGATGTAGTTGACTGGATTGACGACGGTCCCGTTTTCCTGCACTTCAAAATGCAGATGGACCCCTGTAGAGCTGCCGGTTGTTCCCATCACGCCGATTTTTTGCCCTTGGCTGACGGTCTGCCCAACCGATACCGAAAGACCGGATTGCATATGCGCATACAATGTCTTGATGGTCACGCCATTTATTTTGCCGTGATTAATGACGACGTAATTGCCGTAGCTGTAGTGATAAGTAGCGACTTCCACAACGCCCGCCTGTGCCACGGAAATATTGCCGCTGCCCGCGATATCGATGCCCCGATGGAATTCTAACGCACCATTGACAGGAGACGTACGGTATCCGAATGGAGATGATATGTATCCGCTGGCCGGTTTGATGAAAGCACCTGTGATAGTGGTTCCCGTAGTGCCTGTATTCGTTCCGGTAGTTGGTGTTGTGGTGCCGGTAGTTTTCAAAATTTGACCCGGATAGATTGCATCGGACGTCAGACTGTTTGCGGTCTTCAATGCGGTAACGGTCATGTTGTTTGCATTTGCGATCGACCACAATGTATCACCAGATTTAACCGTATAGGCTTGGGTAGTTGTTTGACCCGTATTGCTGCTTGATCCGTTTTCAGTCGTATCCGGAGTAGTCGTTGTCGCTTTGCCCAATAATAACTTTTGGCCCACGTAAATGGTATCGCTCGTCAGTGTATTCAAGCTTTTCAATTCACTGATCGTCAAGCCTTTTGCGGAAGCGATTTTGTAAAGGGTATCGCCAGCGATTACTGTATAAGACGCAGTTGTCGTATTTGACGGCGTTTCGGTTGGCGTAGATGGTGCAGTTGTTTCTTCTTCCGTAGGCGTCTCTTCCTCAACGACGACACTCTCAGGCAGCACCAGACGGTCACCCACATAAATCATATTGGAGTTCATTTTATTCAGAGACAGCAGATCGACTAACGAAATCCCGTATTTTTTAGCAATAGCATATAGCGTATCGCCGGATTGGACAACATGGACAGCATCCCCCGCTTGAACCGGAGTTTCTGGAGTTTCTGGAGTTTCTGGTGTTTCAGTTTCTTCCGTATCCTCTGCAGGTTCACCTGGCGTCTCTTGTTCTGGAGTATCTTCGTCTGTATTCTCCGGAAGTTCTACAGTCGGTAGCTCAGGTGTCTCGCTCGGCGTTTCGAAATCGATATTGCCTGCATCCGGTTCTTCAACTTCTTCTTCGACAACAGGTTGATAATTGTCATATTGATCCAAGCCGTACTGTGCAATGATCCTGTTCAATTTGGTGCTGTAGGCCGTGTCCGTCGCATAGCGGCCGGTCAAATAAGCCGTTGCATCCTGATAGGTTGCAGCATTGCTCTTCCAAGCGCCAGCATAGTAAGTCGGATTCCAGCTGGTTCCGTTTGCCAGAAGATTTGCGTAATCCTGCAGAGATTCCGCATATGAAGGATATTTTCTGAATTCAGCGTTGATGGGATAGTAATTCTGCCCACCGCTGTCTTCCAGAGTCCCCATATTGACGGATTCTCCCTCGTAATTCCCTTTGATGCCGAACAGGTTGTAGTTGGGAGCCTTCGATAGAGCGCTTGTACCCCACCCACTTTCGAGAATGGCTTGTGCCATCATCACAGAGGCGTACAGATCATTTTGCGCAGCGATTACGGTCGCGGACGGGATGATCTGGTTCAAAAAAGGATTAGTGGAATATACTTGTGTATCCGTTGTTCCAAGCGTAGTCGTCTCTGCTGCCAAAACCAGTTGGACTGGCTTCACGACAGTTGTCATAAAGAACGATGTGCTCAACACTGCTACGCTGCGTTTTAGTCTTTTATTCGTGGTGATAAAAGAATTAATCAATTGTTCTTTTTTCTTTTGGGTGATGCGTTCGTTTCTGGATAACACCAAAATATACCACTCCCTGTATCAAAAATACTGCCTGTTTGGCAGTGAAAGACATCTGAATTTATAAAAATGATGGAAAATAATTTAAATTTCTTTTAAGAAAATTATCCAATATGTCTATTATATGTTTGTTTCCCGAATTTTTGAATGGCTTTCATAACTATATTCAATATTTAATAATTGAAATAAATCTGTAACAATCTTTTCCGTTACTTAAAAGTAAGCCCTTTCCTCCTTTTGCCTCCTATAAAATGTTGACCAAGCCGCCAAATAGTCTACTGACTGGCCAATAATCATGATAAAATGGATGATGAGGTGAAAGTATTGACAAATCAATTTTTATACAGTGACATTAATAAACGTTACCATACATGGAATTACCATCTAAAGCAGCACTTTGGTGAAAAGATATTCAAAGTCGCCATCGACGGCGGTTTTGATTGCCCCAACCGCGACGGCACCGTCGCACACGGTGGCTGCACTTTCTGCACCGTTTCCGGATCCGGCGATTTCGCCCAAGACCGGATCGACCCGCTCCCTGTCCAATTGCGCAAAGGCATCGACATGATGCACAAAAAATGGCTGAATGTAAAAAGCTACATCGCTTATTTCCAGAACTTCACCAATACGCACGCGCCGGTGGATATTCTTCGCCATCGTTATGAGCAGGTCGTCAACGAGGAAGGTGTGGTCGGCATCATGATTGCGACACGTCCGGATTGCCTTCCGCCGGAAACAATCGCCTATTTGGCGGAACTGAACAAGCGCTATTATATATGGGTGGAATTGGGACTTCAGACCATCCATGAGGAAACAAGCAAAATCATCAACCGCGCACATTCCTATGACACTTACCTGAAGGCAGTAGATGAACTGCGTGCGCACAATATACCGGTATGCACCCATCTCATCAACGGTCTTCCTGGCGAAACCCATGACATGATGATGGAGAGCGTCAACCGTGTCATCCTCGATTCGGATATTCAAGGCATCAAAATCCATTTGCTGCATTTGATGAAAAACACCAAAATGCTTCGCGACTATCATCAAGGCAGGCTAAGGTTGCTGGAGAAGGACGAATATGTTGAACTCGTCTGCGACCAGCTGGAAGTCATTCCGCAAGAAATCGTTATCCACCGCATCACCGGTGACGCGCCGCGTGACACCCTCGTCGGTCCGATGTGGAGCCTCAAAAAGTGGGAAGTGCTGAACGCAATCGACCATGAGTTGGAACGCCGCAATACCTATCAAGGGATCCACAATATCAGAAATAAGGGTGCGGAAGATGTTATTGTCCGCAGTGGACTTCAGTCATAAATTTATGAACTAAAAAAAGGAAAGCGTTCCGGCAAATATACCGGTCGCTTTCCTTTTTTTAGTTTGTGGTTTTTAGTTTAAAATTATTTGCCAGCTTGGACATATGAAAGCAAAGCTTCTGTTTTGTCCGTCTTCTCCCAAGTGAAGTCAGCATCAGCACGGCCAAAATGTCCGTAAGCTGCTGTTTTTTTGAAGATTGGACGACGCAGATCCAACATTTGGATGATGCCTGCTGGTGTCAAGTTGAAGTTTTTGCGTACCGCTTCTATCAAAGTAGCCTCCGGATATTCGCTTGTACCGAACGTGTCGATCGCAATCGATACAGGTTCAGCAACGCCGATAGCATACGCCAATTGGATTTCGCATTTTGTAGCTAACCCAGCCGCAACAATGTTCTTCGCGATGTAACGCGCCGCATAACTTGCGGAACGGTCAACTTTTGTAGCATCCTTACCTGAGAACGCACCGCCACCATGACGCGCATACCCACCATAAGTGTCAACAATGATCTTTCTTCCTGTCAGACCGGAATCACCTTTAGGTCCGCCGATAACGAAGCGTCCTGTAGGATTGATGAAGTATTTAGTATCAGCATCCAATAATGCGTCGTCGATGACCGCATGGATGACATGTTCCAAAATATCTTTTTTCAATTGTTCCAATGTGACATTTTCATCATGTTGCGTGCTCAAAACGATTGTGTCCACACGTTTCGGTTTGCCATTCTCATCGTATTCCACGGTAACTTGCGTTTTTCCGTCCGGTCTTAAATATTCCAAAGTGCCGTCTTTGCGGACTTCAGATAGACGTTTCGCTAACTTATGACTAAGCGAAATAGGTAAAGGCATCAGTTCTTCCGTTTCGTTGATTGCAAAACCGAACATCAAACCTTGATCCCCTGCCCCGATTTCATTGTAATCCGTAGTCCCTAGCTCTCTGCGTTCCAATGATTCGTTGACGCCGATTGCGATATCGTCGGATTGTTCGTCCAAGGATACCATTACAGCTAAATTATCCGCATCAAAACCAAATTTACCACGTGTATAACCAATTTCAGTTACAGTATCGCGGACAATCTGTTGGATGTTTACGTATGCGCTTGTAGTGATCTCGCCAAAGACAACTACCAGTCCTGTCGTGACGATCGTTTCGCAAGCAACACGCGCATTTGGATCAGCAGCCAACAGTGTATCCAGAATTGCATCGCTGATTTGATCAGCAATTTTATCCGGATGACCTTCCGTTACTGACTCTGAAGTAAATAATCTTTTTTCTACCATTTTTCATTCCCCCATTTTTTGGTTACAAGGCGTCTTCACATATTGTGAATCCTATCGGGATATTGCAATTAGCCTCTGAAAAGCAACATACCTAATATACGCTATCATCGTCGAAAAAGCAACAAAAAATAAGAGAATTTCATCTTTGTGCCACGGATGGTGCCCACAAAAACTTACTCCTCCAAACATTGTCTGGTCCCTTTTGACTCTTCAGTAGCTTGACATCGCAATGACGTTACCCTATGATGAATTTGCGCAATATATATGAGCTGATACCCTAACTGTACCCATTAATGAAGAAGGAAGAGATTATGCTGACAATCAAGAAACAATTCATGCACCTTATGAACCACACCTTTTTGGCGATGCTGACAGCCCCTTTGACGTTGCTTCTTTTCGGAGCATGGAGAGGCATGACATTCAACGGACCCAACTACCTGCTGCTTTTCATGCTTTATCTATTTCTGCTGTTTACCCATGCTTTGGAAAGGTTACTCTCAAAAAGTGAACAAGCCGGCGCAAAACTTCCCTCTAGAATGATTCTGTTTTTCGGGATCCTTTCGATCGGATCGCTGACCATCCTTTCCTCTTTATCGAACCTGATCCTGGTTGCCATTCTTTTGCTGTATTTTGTTTACTCTATCTTACAATTTTATCCGTACAGTATGACAAATACCTTTTACGAGATATTGCTTAGACCTTTCTTCAAGATACTCATCCTTTCGTCCATAGCCTTCTTCTCGCAGGCAAATTTTATCCCACTTCAACTGCAATACGAATTGCTTCCATTGATCCTATTCCACATCTTTGGTTTGATACAGATTCAGGTCAAGAATACTGCGAGCGGCGACCAACCGATCACTTATTATCAACAAATACTAATGAAACACTCAAAATCTTTGAAAATGACTTCCTTCCTGCTTGCCTATGCGACAGCAAACTTTCAAATATTGAACCTCAACAGCTCTCCATGGGCCATCATCTTATTCGGATTATCCGCTCTACTGGTCTTTCCTTTATTCAAAAGAAGATATCAAACCGCCCTCAGAATGGAACAATATCTGGCCAACTACAGTTTTCTTTTCACGCTAGGTTATTCCTTACTATTTTTGGTCTAACAAAAACAGGCAGCTGCACCGGTCTTTTCGACTGGTGCAGCTGCCTGTTTACGCATAAGAAAAAAGCACTCAATAAGAGTGCTTTGCAATGATGATCCGTACGGGAATCGAACCCGTGTTACCGCCGTGAAAGGGCGGTGTCTTAACCGCTTGACCAACGGACCATAAAGATAGTAAAAATGGGCCTAAATGGACTCGAACCATCGACCTCACGCTTATCAGGCGTGCGCTCTAACCAGCTGAGCTATAGGCCCTTCAAAAGCGCATGACGCGAATCGGATTCGCGATAGTAGATCCTCATTCAACTGAAATCAGAATCAATTGCGGGGACAGGACTTGAACCTGTGACCTCCGGGTTATGAGCCCGGCGAGCTGCCAACTGCTCCACCCCGCGATAATAATATTATGACCTAAGGGCCATGACAATGATCCGTACGGGAATCGAACCCGTGTTACCGCCGTGAAAGGGCGGTGTCTTAACCGCTTGACCAACGGACCAATCTTTTATTCTTCTGATAAAGCTACGGAGAAGGAGGGATTTGAACCCTCGCGCCGCGTTAACGACCTACACCCTTAGCAGGGGCGCCTCTTCAGCCACTTGAGTACTT
>NZ_QAOM01000010.1 GCF_003051085.1 Trichococcus patagoniensis
GTCACACCTGTTCCCATCTCGAACACAGAAGTTAAGCTTCTTAGCGCCGATTGTAGTGAAGGGTTTCCCTTTGTGAGAGTAGGACGTTGCCGCGCAAACGAAAAGCAAGCATGCAGGATATTCCTGATGCTTGCTTTTTTTTATGCCTAAAAATAGAACAGCCTCCAACCAGCGCGGGAATTTTTCCCTCATGCAATTCGGGGAAAACGGTTAAATATCGGCTGACGCAAATTGACATACATAACTGCAAGGAATATAATATAAACAACACATGAATGTATTTTCATATGTAATGCGGAATCATTCCGTTTTCGGATAAATAATACGAATGCTTAGGGTTGAGGAGTGAAAAATATGTCTGAGAAAGTGAAGCAGATTGAATGGTACTTGGACGAATTGGATTGTGCCAATTGCGCCAACAAAGTCGAGACCGGCATCGCGAAAATAGAAGGGATCCTGGAAAGCAACGTGAATTTCATGACGAAGACTTTGCGGATCGAAATCGAAGAGGATCAAGAGACCGATATTTTACCGAAAGTGAAACAAAAACTCAGTGTACTGGAGCCGGATATCCATCCGACTCTGAAAAAAAGCGGCGCATCAATTGGAGTGGATGGATTTCCGATGGGATTGAAACATCCCCAAGATGACTTATCCACAAACATCAACAAACAGCACAACCATGATGCTGCACATGAACACACGCATGCGCATGGAGAAGGGGATAAGGATGAAATCCGGAAAGCCGTCTTCCGACTCGCTGTCGGCTTTGGGATCTTGCTGGCGGCGATTTTCGCCCCAGTCAGCGGAACGATTTCGCTGGCATTGTTTGTGACTGCGTACCTGGTTGCAGGCTACGACATCGTTTGGAGCGCGCTCCTGAATATCAAGAACGGTCAATTGTTCGACGAAAACTTCCTGATGACGATCGCCACCTTGAGTGCTTTTTATATCCAGGAGTATCCGGAAGCGGTGGCTGTTATGCTGTTCTATCAGCTGGGGGAACTGTTCCAGGACATCGCCGTCGACAAATCCCGGCGCTCCATCTCTGAACTGATGGACATTCGCCCTGATTACGCAAACGTGAAAACAGCAGCGGGTATCGAAAAAGTGGCACCGGAAACCGTCAAAATCGGCGATATCATCTTGATCCGCCCAGGCGAAAAAGTGCCGTTGGACGGGAAAGTCGTGAGCGGTACCTCCGCTGTCGATACCTCGGCATTGACCGGCGAATCGGTTCCACGTGGCATCAAAGTCGGCGACAGCATCCTAAGCGGGTTCATCAACAAGAACGGGGTCATCGAAGTAGTTGTCGAAAAGCCGTTTGCGGAGTCCACAGTCGTCAAGATTTTGGATTTGGTTCAGAACGCCAGCGGCAGAAAAGCGCCTACGGAAAACTTCATCACCAAATTCGCCCGCTACTACACGCCAGTCGTCGTCATCGCTGCCGTGTTGTTGGCGGTGCTGCCGCCGCTCTTGTTCCCGGGCGAAAGTTTCCAGGAATGGTTGTACCGGGCCAGCATCTTTCTGGTCATCTCGTGTCCGTGCGCTTTGGTCGTTTCGATTCCGGTCGGCTTCTTCGGCGGTATCGGTTCAGCCTCGCGCAAAGGCATCCTCGTCAAAGGCAGCAACTTCCTAGAAGGCCTGAATGATGTCAAAACGGTCGTGATGGACAAGACCGGAACGTTGACGGAAGGTAAATTCGCTGTGACCCGGATCGAAAGCGCCGGCGAGCTGGCGGAGGAACGCTTGCTGGAACTGGCAGCCTATGCAGAACTGCATTCCAGCCATCCGATTGCCGATTCCATCAAGGAAGCTTATGGAAAACCGATAGCTGAAGACCGGATTGCCACCACAAATGATATACCGGGCCAGGGTTTGCAGGTCGTCGTTGATGGGCAAGAAATCCTGGCAGGCAATGCCAAACTGATGGCGAAATTTGGCATCGCACATGCACCGGCTCCTGAAACCGGGACGGTTGTGCATATCGCTGTGGATAAACAGTATGCCGGCTACATCCTGATTGCAGACGCCATCAAAGCTGATGCGAAGGCCACGATCGCCGGCTTGAAGGCGAGAGGGATCCGCACCATTATGTTGACTGGGGATTCCCGTGCGGTAGGCGAGGCGGTCGCTAAAGAAATCGGCATCGATGAAGTCCATGCGGAATTGCTTCCGCAGGACAAAGTGACAAAGCTGGAGGAAGTGTTGGCGAGCAAACGCAAAGGTGAAAAAGTCATCTTCGTGGGCGATGGCATCAATGATACTCCGGTGCTGGCCCGTTCCGATATCGGGATGGCGATGGGCGGATTGGGATCCGACGCCGCCATCGAAGCGGCCGACATAGTCATCATGGACGATCAGCCATCAAAGATTTTGACAGCAATCACCGTGGCCGAGGAAACACGAAAAATCGTCTGGCAGAACATCATTTTCGCCATGTCAGTCAAAGGGGTGTTCCTGATCCTCGGCGCGTTCGGCGTCGCAACCATGTGGGAAGCCGTCTTCGCCGATGTCGGCGTGACCGTTTTGGCCGTGTTGAACAGCATCCGTATCCTGAAAAAATAATCGTTAGTATGTGGGGGCCGCCAGCGGCCCCTTTTTTGGTATGTTCCGGCGTTCGCCGGAGGACAGCGGTGAATAACGGGGCCAGCTCCGGTGGGAACCGCCAAGCCGGAGTTGAGCGCCCGAAATCCGCTGCTTCTCCGATGAGGCGGGGCTCATCGGAGCTTAAACCAAAATATTGGGAAGAACTCCGGCGAGGCCCCCGTTCCCCGGAGATCACGCAAGCTGATGCCGGCGTCCGCGCCTGCCGAAGCATCCCAATCGGTTTATCCACATAGCTGTGCTACAATTAGAAAATAATATACGAAAAGTGAGTGATGAGATTGGAAAACGGAATCCGTAATTTTGAGTTTCAAAATCCGACAAAAATAGTTTTCGGCAAGGACCAGATCAAACGCATGAATGATTTGATCCCTCAGGATGCGAAAGTATTGATTTTGTACGGCGGCGGCAGCGTCAAGAAATTCGGCACCTTCGACCGCGTAGTCGAAGCTTTGGGCAACCGCGAATGGGCTGAATTCGGCGGCATCGAGGCCAATCCGACCTATGAAACGCTGATACAAGCAGTCGATAAGATCAAAGCGGAAGGATATGACTACTTATTGGCAGTCGGCGGCGGCAGCGTCATCGACGGCGTGAAATTCGTTGCGGCAGCTGCAGTTTTCGCGGGCGATCCTGTCGATATGTTCGGCAGCGGCGTAGGCAAGGGCTTGCCGGTTACAAAAGCTCTGCCTTTCGGGACTGTGTTGACGTTGCCGGCCACTGCATCGGAAATGAACAACAATTCGGTTGTCACCTTTGTGGAAAAGCAAGCGAAGATCAGTTTCGCCAGTCCACATACTTATCCACAATTCTCCATCCTGGAACCGGAAGCGACCTACACGTTACCGAAACGTCAACTGGCCAATGGTGTCATCGATTCCTTCATCCATGTGATGGAAGCCTATCTGACGTATCCGATTGACGCAAAAGTGCAGGATCGCTGGGCGGAAGGGTTGCTGCAGACATTGATCGAAATCGGCCCGGACGTTGTCGAGGAGGACAACCACGACTATGCGACCCGCGCCAACTTCATGTGGACAGCGACGAATGCGCTCAATCGTTTCATTTCTCCCGGTGTTCCCCAGGACTGGGCTACGCATCAACTGGGCCATGAGATGACGTTGGCATTTGGGATCGACCATGCGCGCACGTTATCGATTGTCCTGCCGGCCATGATGAAAGTCCGCAAGCACCAGAAATGGGACAAACTGCTTCAGTATGCGGGACGCGTGTGGGATATCCGCGGCGATTCCAATCTGAGCGACGAAGAAAAAATCGATCTGGCCATCAAAAAGACCGAAGACTTCTTCGCCGGCCTTGGCGCGCCGATCCGCTTCTCGGACGTCGGACTGGATGAGAGCGACATTCCGGGCTTGGTGGAAGCACTCGTCCGCCACAAGAAAGAGAACATTTCCGAGCGCGGCGACTTCACTACCGAGGATGCAAGAGCCGTCTATACAGCAGGACTTTAAAATTTTGTCTATTTTTCATCACAGCGAACTCCCTGCAACCGGGGAGTTTTTTTGTGCATTTTACTAAGGTTAATTTAACAATTTTAAAAACTAACATAGTGACACTGTATAATATATGGTAATATTGAAGAAAGAGAGCATCGGAGTCAATGGGAAAGAAGGGTTGCCAATTGGAGAATAACCAGAGCATTTTTGATACAATCTGCCGGCTGAGGGACGAACAGCCTGGTCTGCCTTATCGATTCCAGGATGAGCGGACGGCTGGGCAAAAAGATGTGCTTTATGTACTTGCATCTGAAGGGATCCCTTTTTGGCGGAAAGAGGACTTGGCGAAGGAGTGCTGCGGCATCCTCAAGGACCTCGTCAACAAAGAAGAAGCGATCCTGACAGATCCTGTCCTGCGCCATTTTCTGGAGCATTATCCGATCTGCAGTTATTTTCTGGAATTACGCGAAAGAGTGCGCATTACTTTGGAAGCGGAATCAGGAGCGAGGGAGCGTCTTTATCACCTCGGCATGCGGCTCGCACGCAGCGGTACCGACCCTGAACAGGTGAAATTGGGCATCATCCTTTTGGGCTTCTTTCCGTATGATACGACCAAACAAATCATGCGCACACTGGGTTACCACAGCGAGTATACCTTGTATGTGCTCGAGAGCATCCAGTTCATTTTCCCTCTGCAGAACAATTTCATCTTTGAGTTGGCCAAGCACACGGTCGGCTACGGAAAGCTGGCGGCCATGTTCCTGCTGAAGCCGGTCCGATGGGAGCAGCAACACTGGATGATGCATGAGGGCATCAAGAGCGATTTCCTCGCCAACATCTATGCCAATCTCTGCATCCAGAAAACGGACATGCGCGCCTATTTCAAAAAGACGGAGATCACAGCCGCCAATTTTACGGATTTTGCGTATCTGATCTGTTATGCGGACTACAACAATGATAGCGTGACCATTGATGCCCAGCTGGACTTCCTGTATAGGTTCATCGACAAACGCGACTTTGCGGCAAGCTTCATCGATCTGGGCGCGCTCGTCAGCATCTGGTATCAGGTAGTCGATTTTTGGCAGCAGGATTATGACTTCATCAGTCAAAATGAGACGAAATACCGCCGTACCAAAACCATGTGGGATACCCGCATCGCCCGCTACGAAAAGCTGGTGCATAAAGTCGAAAGTTTCCTGCACCAACCCAAATGGCGCCATGTCGTTTATCAAGAAATTTCCGCCCCGAATGAATCGGATAACCTGATCATGAAAGTGCTCGTCTATCTGAACATGCATCCCGATTTTCCGGCTTTCATGGAAGTGCTGAGTCGGCAACCTTTGGGATTCAATATGCTCGATTTTTTCCTGAAAATCAATCCCGAATTCTATTTCGACGATGTCTGTGAATACCTCGAAGCGATCCTGAACCCGGATCTTTATGCGCTCCCTTTGGAAATCGAAGAGCCGGAGAATCCGAGCGTAACGGATCTGATGCGCGCCGACGAATGGTTGTTGCGCCTGTTCGAAGTGATGAGCGAGAAACGCAAATACAATGAAGCCTGGTGCATCCGCGGCATCCATTACCGCAATGCCGGCGTGCGCAAAAAGGCGGCCCAGGTGCTGCAGCAGCACAGGAAAAAATGGTCCGACCAAGTGGAATCCGAACTCCGGATTGCGCTTGAAAAAGAGCCTAACATCAAACTGAAGCGGCAAATCGACAGACTGTTGCAGCCGGAAAATCTGAAGAATCAAAAAGAAAGCCGTTATCTGAAGGTCAAGCAGCCAACATTGAGCCATGCCCATACGGATAAGGAATTGCTGCATACGTATATCGCCGGCACGCAATTCCAGGAGCTGAGCGGTGTCGCCGATTTTCTGAAACCGGGGGATTTGCTGCAGTTAGTCCGCGAGACCGATAATGCTTATGACGCGAATGCCATCGCTGTTGCGACGCAAGCCGGCTACATGCTAGGTTATGTGCCGCGGTCGGAGAATGCTGTTCTGGCCAACTTGTTGGATGCCGAAGAGCGCCTTTACGCGATTCTGGAATCGCAGACAGTCGAGATGGAACGGCCGAAAATCACCATCGTTCTGAAACGCACTTTTTTCCAGGCGCAACCGACCGAGCAGGGTCAAGGCATCATCCTGCCGTTTCCACCACCCAAGAAAAAGAAATACGAATGATGAGAATGGAGAGGAACACCGAAAGAACACGGTGGGCCTCTTTTTGCGCTGAAATGAACTTGACTATTTCGGCGGAAAGTCGAAAATGAGAGGAGAGTGTTAAATTGACTCAAGGGGGATTACATATATGAATTTTGGAAAGCTAGTGGGGACATTGATTGTGGCATTCATCGGAGGCTGGGCAGGGATCCGCTTCCGAGTTCCAGCCGGAGGGATGATCGGCTCGCTGGTCGCGGTCGCCATCTATAATTATTTTTCGCAGATGGGCTATATGCCGCCCAATCTGAAGATCGTCGGCCAAATCATCATCGGCGGGACTATCGGCATGAACTTCACGAAAAGCAGCTTGGCCGAAATGAAACAGGTGTTTCTGCCTGCGATCGCTTCCGTGTTGATCCTGTTGACTGTAGGCGTGATCGCCGGATATATCCTGCATAAAGTAGCCGGAATCGATCTGATTACAGCATTGCTGGGGACCTCGCCGGGCGGTTTGACCGATATGACGATACTTGCGGCTGCCTTCGAAGCGGATACGATCATCGTCTCGTCCATCCATCTCATCCGGTTGTTCTCGGTCATCTTCCTGATGCCGATTTTTGTCCGGATCATCAGCACGTATATCAGTAAGTAAGAAAGTGGCCGTCTCGGAATAAAATGGGACGGTCATTTTGTGTGTTGACCGTAGTAAGAGTGTTTCGCTGCTAAGGCTAGTAGTTTGTCCGATAACCGCAAAGAATCGGACAAGCGCAACGCATAAGGCTAGTAGTTTGTCCGATAACCGCAAAGAATCGGACAAGCGCAACGCATAAGGCTCGTAGGTTGTCCGATAACCGCGAAGAATCGGACAAGCGCAGCGCATAAGGCTAGTAGTTTGTCCGATAACCGCAAAGAATCGGACAAGCGCAGCGCATAAGGCTAGTAGGTTGTCCGATAACCGCGAAGAATCGGACAAGTTCAGCGCATAAGGCTCGTATGTTGTCCGATAACCGCAAAGAATCGGACAAGCGCAACACATAAGACTCGTAGGTTGTCCGATAACCGCAAAGAATCGGACAAGCCCAGCGCATAAGACTCGTATGTTGTCCGATAACCGCAAAGAATCGGACAAGCGCAACACATAAGACTCGTATGTTGTCCGATAACCGCAAAGAATCGGACAAGCGCAACACATAAGACTCGTAGGTTGTCCGATAACCGCGAAGAATCGGACAAGCGCAACACATAAGACTCGTATGTTGTCCGATAACCGCGAAGAATCGGACAAGCGCAGCACATAAGGGTCGTAGGTTGTCCGATAACCGCGAAGAATCGGACAAGCGCAGCACATAAGGCTCGTATGTTGTCCGATAACCGCGAAGAATCGGACAAGCGCAGCACATAAGGCTCGTATGTTGTCCGATAACATCCGTTCCCCGGAGTTGAGGCCACCGCCCTCCTAAAACCGATCCGACCTTACCCGATCTTCCAATTAAATTCTGCCGAAAAGGCAACAAAAAAGCGACTGTCTGCAAGAGACGGCCGCTTTTTTGTGTAAAATCATAAGCTGTTATTCGTATTTCTTCAGGAAGAACAATCCCAGTGTCCCAAGTCCTGTATGCGAACTGATCGTGGAACCGATCGTGTTCACATAGACGTGGCGCGGATGGAAATGTTCTTCGATGTACTGACGCATTTCTTCGACTGCTTCGGCATCGTCGCTGTGGCAAAGGAAGACGTTCTGTTCCTGGATCATATCCGCTTCATCGCGCAGGCGTTCGTACATCCGGTTCATGACCTTTTTGCGTCCGCGCAGTTTTTCGACGGGGACCAATTCACCATTGATGACTTCCAATAACGGTTGGATATTCAGCAATCCCCCGAAAAAGGCGCTTGATTTCGAAAGTCGGCCACCTTCGGCAAGATAATTCAGATCCTTGACCGTAAACAGAGACACGACGTTGGCAGCCGTGAAACGGACACGTGATTCGATCTCATCCAAAGTAAAACCGGCCTCGCGCATTTCGATGGCTTCAACGACGGACAAGCCTTCACCGACCGAAGCGCTCATGGAATCGACCAACCGCAGATCGAAGTCCGGGAACTCTTCTTTCAGTTGCTGATAAGCCAAGTTGGCCGCTTGGTAGGTGCCGGAAAGCTTGGCGGAAAGGGAAATGTAGATGCCTGATTCGCCGGCTTCGGCCACGTTCCGGAAACCGGATAGGAATTTTTCCAAGGACACTTGGCTCGTTTTCGGATGACCGCCGCGTGCGATCATTTCATAGACTTTGTCGGCCTGTATTTCGATCATGTCTTCGTATTCGCCGGTATCCAGCAGCGTGGTCAACGGGAAGACTTCCACATCATTCTCCTGCAGATAGGCATAGGCCAGATCACAAGCACTATCGGTAAATATTTTCATCTTGAACGCCTCCTCTAGCGCGAGTTCTATCACGGGATATTCCGTGGACTACTCTACAGTATAGCACGTTTCGTCCATTTGGAAAATTTCGGCGCTACCGCTTCATGAAGTGGAACGGAGCGGATGCCGGAACAATCGGTCAATCGTTCCGTTCGCCAAGTTCCTCCTTGATCAGCATCGCAGTCTTTTCCGGGATGCCCAATGCTTTGAGGTCTTCGTAGCTGGCTTCGCGGATGTTCTTCATCGTCTTGAAATGCTTCAGGATCTTCATGCGGGTTTTCGGTCCGACACCTTCGATCTGGTCCAATTGCGAAGCGATGCTGTTTTTTGCGCGCACTTGGCGATGGAAAGTGATTGCGAAACGGTGGACCTCTTCCTGGATTCGCTGCACAAGATGGAAGGCCTGGCTGTTCGGACTGAGTTCCACGATTTCATCCTTCTCGCCGAAGATGAGCGAGGACGTCTTGTGCTTCGTGTCCTTGACCATGCCGGCAACCGGAATGTCCAGCCCGAGTTCGTCCTCCAGCACTTCCTTGGCGGCATGCACCTGGACTTTGCCGCCGTCCATCAGGATCAGATCCGGCATGGCGCGTCCTTCGCGCAGCAGACGGCTGTATCGGCGGCGGATGACTTCCTGGGTCGTCGCGAATTCGTTGCTTCCTTCGACCGTCTTGACTTTGTATTTCCGGTAGTTTTTGCGTTCCGGCTTGCCGTCCTTGTAAACGACCATCGCCGAGACCGGATTGGTTCCCTGGATGTTCGAATGGTCGAACGATTCGATAATCTCCAGATATTCGATGCCGAGCGCCTCGGAAAGTTCCTGGATGGCGCCGACCGTCTTGTGGGTGTCGCGCTCGATCAGCATGAATTTCTCAGTCAGCGCCAGTTCGCTGTTCGTGATTGCCAGTTCGAGGATGCTGCGCTTGCTGCCGCGGACCGGGGTGTGCACCTTTGTTCCGAGCGCTTCCTGAAGCAATTCCGTGTCGACGCCTTTCGGGACGAGCACTTCCTGCGGCAGGATATGATTGGGATCCTGATAGAACTGCATGATGAAGGAAGCCAGCTCTTCCTCAGGCGTATCGTAGCAAGGGAAAAGGGCGGCTTCGCGTTTGATGATCGAGGACTGGCGCAGCAGGAAGACCTGGATCGACAGCCAACCTTTGTCCATATGGAAGGCGAAGACGTCGCGGTTCGTGTAGTCGCGGGACATGACCGTCTGTTTTTCGACGGTCGCCTCGATATAGCTGATCTGGTCGCGGTAATCGGCAGCCTGCTCGAAGTTCAGGATATCGGCGGCGCGGTGCATTTTTTCCCGCAGATCCTTCTTGATTTCCTTGACCTCGCCGTTCAGGAAAGCGGCAATGCGTTTGATCTGGGCATCATATTCCTCTTTTGATACCTCATGATCGCAGCAGCCGATACATTGGCCCATATGGTAATAAAGGCAGGCGCGCTTGGAATTTTTGGCGCACTTGCGCAACGGGTAGATTTTCTGGATGAACTCCTGCGTCTCAGTCGCCGCGTAGACGTGTGGATAGGGGCCGAAGTAGAGGCCGCCGTCATCCTCGACCGTCGAAGTGATGAGGAGCTGAGGATCCTTTTCGTTGGTGACCTTTAGATAGGGATACATCGTCCCTTGCTTCAGCTTGATGTTGTATTTCGGCTGGTAACGCTTGATCAGATTGATCTCCAGCAGCAGCGATTCCTTGTCCGTCTTGGTGACGATCGTTTCGAAGCGCTCGATGTCCGCGACCAGCAGCTGCGTTTTGCCTTCATGCTTGCTGTGGAAGTAGGACTTCACGCGGTTCTTCAAATTTTTGGCCTTGCCGATGTAGATGATTTCGTCATCCTTGTCCCGCATGATGTAGCAGCCGGGCAAGTCGGGCAACAGCGCCAATTTTTGGTTGATTTCTTCTCTGCTCATCCGTTTCAATCCTTTTACTTTTTGTTAAGAATAGTATAACATGAATGGAAACATACGTTCAGCCGTTTGATCTTGGCGCGGCGAAATCCTTTCCAGCAGCAAGGAAGTGAAAAAAGTGTCAAAGCATATGAAATATGAAAAGTGGCAGCGTCAAACGGCGCTCTTTTTGGGCAGTCAGACGATTTCGCTGTTCGGCTCTTCCCTTGTCCAATACGCGATCTTCTGGTATCTGACCTTGGAAACGCAGTCCGGCGTCATCATGACGCTCTCGACCATCTTCGGCTTCCTGCCGACGTTCTTCATCTCGCCGTTCGCCGGCGTGTGGGCCGATCGCTACAACCGGAAGCGCCTGATCGTCCTTTCCGACGGCATCACCGCGATCTCGACTTTGGTGCTTGTCCTCCTGTTCCTGGCCGGGCAGCGTTCGATCTGGATCCTGCTGGCGACCTCGGCCATCCGCGCAGTCGGGGCGGGCATCCAGATGCCGGCGGTCGGCGCCATCCTGCCGCAGATCGTGCCGGAAAAGGAATTGACCCGGATCAACGGGCTCAACGGCAGCATCCAGGCCGTCGTCATGCTGGTTTCGCCGATGATCAGCGGCGCGCTTTACCAATTTGCGCCGATGGAAGGCATTTTCCTGATCGATATCGTGACCGCGGCTTTGGCGATCGCCATCCTAGTGTTCCTGCTGAAAGTCCCGACGCATGAAAAAGCCAGCCAGGAGCAGGTCAGCAATTATCTGCAGGACATGAAACTAGGATTCCGTTACATCCAAAACCACGCGTTCATCAAAAGGCTGTTCCTCTATTTTTCGCTCGCCTTTTTCATGGCGGCGCCGGTGTCGTTCCTATCCCCTTTGCAAGTCGCGCGTTCGTTCGGTGAGGACGTTTGGCGCTTGACGGCGATCGAAATCGCCTTTTCCATCGGGATGATCGGCGGCGGTCTCTGGATCGCGTCATGGGGCGGCTTCAAGAACCGGATCCATTCCATCGCGGCGGCGATCGCGGTCATGGGTTTGAGCACTTTCGGGATGGGTGTCATCCCGGATTTCTGGATCTACCTCTTCCTGATGGGGCTGGTTGGGCTATTCATCCCGCTGCTGAACGCCCCGAGCATGACGCTGCTGCAGGAAAAGGTCGAGGAGGATTTTCTTGGCCGCGTCTTCGGCGTCCAAAGCATGGTCGCAAGCTCGATGATGCCGTTGGGGATGCTGGTCTTCGGACCGCTGGCGGACCGGATGGCGATAGAAATCCTGATGGCCGTATCGGGCGTGTTCCTGATGGTCGTGGCATTCTTCGCTATCCGCGACCGGGTCCTATTGGAAGCGGGGAAACCGGAAGATTCGGACAAGCAGGGATAGGAATGTGTTGAGGTTGTCCGATTCAGTGCGATTATCGGACAAGTTGCGATAAGAATATGTTGAGGTTGTCCGATTCAGTGTGGTTATCGGACAAGCAGCGATAAGAATGTGTTGCGGTTGTCTGATACTATGCGATTATCGGACAAGCAGCGATAAGAATGTGTTGCGGTTGTCTGATACTATGCGATTATCGGACAAGCAGGGATAAGAATGTGTTGCGGTTGTCCGATTCAGTGCGGTTATCGGACAAGCAGCGATAAGAATGCTTTGAGGTTGTCCGATTCAGTGCGATTATCGGACAAGCAGCGATAAGAACGTGAAGAGGTTGTCCGATACTTTTTAGTTATCGGATAACCGCAACCCGAAAGAAAACAACCATAAAGGACAAAATAGATGTAAACAACACCAAAAGAAGGGCCGGACACATTAAATGTGCCGGCCCTTCTTCGGTGTTTTCAGTTACAATCCGCATTTCAGCTGCGCGCCGCAATTGGTGCACGTGTTGCAGCCGCCCAGATCTTCGACCGTACCTTGTCGGCAGATCGGGCAGGTGTCGCCGATTTCGTTGCCGATTGTGACATCAGTGGACGCGAGACTGGCTATCGAATCCACCAGGAAAGTCTTGTCCTTGTTGATTTTGACGTGCTCTTTTTCTTCTTCAAGCTTGGCTTCGTCATCCCAAACGTTTTCTTCGGCTTTCAGCGTCAACACTTGCGAATCGCGGCTGCCGTCGACGTAGACCGTACCGCCCTTGGCTCCGCCCAGGTAAAGGCGCTCGTAGATTTTCTCGACTTGATCGACAGTATAGCCTTTCGGCGTGTTCACCGTTTTTGAAATGGAACTGTCGACCCAGCGCTGGATCGTCGTCTGCACATCGACGTGCTCCTCGGGGGCAAGCGTCATGGCAGTCGCAAAATAATCAGGCAATTGGTTCGGATCGGCGTCCGGATGGCGATCCAGATATTCTTGGACGATCTCCGCCTTCACTTCGATGAACTTGCCGAGACGGCCGCTGCGGTAATACGTGAAGGAGAAGTAAGGCTCCAAACCGGTGGAAACGCCGGCCATCGTGCCTGTCGATCCGGTAGGCGCCACCGTCAACAGATGCGAGTTGCGGATGCCGTATTTCAGGATGCCTTCACGGACGTGTTCCGGCATTTTTTTCATGTAGCCGGTGTTGATGAAACGCTCGCGCAGGATCTGCGTTTCTTTTCCGGTCTGTCCGACCAAGAACGGGAAGCTGCCGCGCGTTTTCGCCAACTCGATGCTTTCCTCATAGGCCGCCACGGCGATCGTTTCGAATACTTGGTCGATCAGCTGCAGGCTTTCCAGTGAACCGTAACGGACGCCGCAATAGATCAGCATATCCGCCAAGCCCATGATCCCCAAGCCAATCCGGCGTTCGCCGAGCGCTTGTTTCTTGTTTTCTTCCAAGAAGTAAGGGGTGGAGTCGATGACGTTGTCCTGCATATGGATGCCGGTGCGGACGGTCTGTTCCAATTTGGCGAAGTCGACCATCTGCAGGTCCTTGTTGACCATTTCGGCCAAGTTGACAGCGGCCAAGTTGCAGACGGAATAGGCTGCCAATGGCTGCTCGCCGCAGGGATTGGTCGCGACGACTTTTTGGCCATAGGCGACCGCATTCGTCATTTTGTTTGCGTTGTCGATGAAGAAGATGCCTGGTTCGGCGGCGTAAGTGGCGCAGACGTTGATCAGGCGCCACAATTCGCGGGCATTGACGGTACGGAAAGTGGTGACAGCGTTGCCTGCGGCTTCCCAATCGCGGACATCGCCGCAGTTGGTCCATTCGGCATCGTAGTGCATCATCTCGGCTTCATTGTAGTGCTCCACATCCGGGAAACGCAGCGCATACTCCTCATTCCTCATCACGGCGTCCATGAAGTCGTCGGTGATGCAAACGGAAATGTTGGCGCCGGTCAGGAATTCAGGATTGTTGACGGTGTAAGTGCCGCCATCACGCAGTTTCTTTTCGGCTTCATGGATGACCGAGGCGTCAAAACCGCCATGTCCGGCAATGTGCTTGTAGTTGACGATGCCTGTGTACATGTTGATGTCTTTAGACGAAAATGGCGTGAAATGCAGCTTTTCCTTCGCCAGCATGCGGATCTGTTCATCCTCAAAATTTTCGATGATGTAGCGGAGGATGCGCGGATTCTGCATCTTGGAAATGATGAATTCGAAGATGTCCGGATGCCAGTCGGCCAGCATGATCATCTGGGCGCCGCGACGGGAACCGCCTTGTTCGACCAGATGCGTCAGCTTGGCGATGTCGTCCATCCAGGAAACGGAACCGGAAGAGCGGCCGTTGACTCCTTTCACCAATGTATGGCGCGGGCGCAAAGTCGAACCGTTTGAGCCAACGCCACCGCCACGGCTCATGATTTCCATGACTTTTTTGCGGTGATCGGAAATACCGCCGCGCGAGTCGGGCACGAAAGGCATGACGTAACAGTTGAAATAGGTCACATCGGTACCGGAGCCGGCGCCGTAGAGCACGCGCCCGGCCGGGATGAAATTCAAAGCTTTTTGTTCTTCGTAGAACTTCAGGAACGCTTCATGGCGCAGTTCCGGCGTGATTTCGACCTCGGCCAGACCATGCGCATTGCGCATCGCAATCTGTTCGTAGAAAAGCTCCAGCGGTTTGTCCAATGTCAGGATCCGGCGCGTCACGATGCCGCCTTCCTCGACTTCGAAATCATCGATGTTGTGCTGGTATTCTTCGGAAACTTTGATGCGGACAGTCTGTTCCTTGTGGTTTACGGAAAGGACGGTTCCTGTTCCGCGGGCCGGATATTTCGGGTCCTCCTTGACCGTCAGAATCACCAGATCCCCTTCGGACAGGGTCTCCTTGGTAGAATCCTTGTAGGAGTAGCGATCCAACATGACGAGGCGGGACACTCCCTCGTAAGTCACGTGCATATCATCCGTGATCGGAAATACATGCGGGAACCGCTCGATGTCCTTGTTCAATTTTTCAAATCCTGCTTTAAATGTGGTCTTTGTTGCATCCACAATAATCACTCCCTTATTTACGGCGAAAACACTAGATGTTGTGCTGTCGGTTTGTTTCTCATACTATATATACTAATTCTGTTCATCGGATAAATCAAGGGGAACAGTCGGCGAATTGGATTATGCAAACGGATGAAAACGTTATTCGGATGGAAGGGGATGCGTTTGTAAATATATATCGGCCAATAAGAAGTGGGTGCCGTGCGCCGGGATGGGGATGTCGGCTGTTGTGGAAAGAACGAATGGCGAACAGCCGAGATGGCAAGCCGCTATCTGGATCCGAACAACCCAACAAATCCGACCCGGAAAATAATGCGAAACAGTACCCTGTCAGCCCTCCCAAAAGCTATAATAAAAGCAGAAAGAACTACAAAAGAAAGGAGCTCAAGCATGAATGATGATAAAGAACGCTTCGCGGATATGATCCGCAATTCGCAGCGCATCGTCGCTTTCACGGGGGCGGGCATCAGTACGGAGAGCGGCATCCCGGATTTCCGTTCGGCGGGCGGGATGTTCGACAGGCTGAGTGGCCGCCATTTCAGCGGCGAAGAGACACTCAGCATCGGTTTCCTGGAAACTTATCCGCAGCTCTTTTTCCGCAATTATGCGGCGCATTTCGATTTTTCGCAGGCGCTCCCGAACGCCGGCCATCGCTTTTTCGCCGCGCTCGAGCAGACCGGCAAGAAAGTCACCGTCGTCACCCAGAACATCGACAATCTGCATCAGTCCGCCGGCAGCAGCGCAATCATCGAACTGCACGGGAACGGGGCGAGATGGCGGACGTTCGATACGGGCGAACCCGCTGATGCCTCAGCAATCAGCATGGACGCAGAAGGCATCCAACGCGATCCCCAAGGCAGGATGGTGCGCCCCGATATCGTGCTCTACGGCGAAATGCTCGACGAGGAGGCAATGGAGCGCGCAGCCGCGGCAATCGGCGCGGCAGACATGCTGGTCGTCATAGGCACCTCGTTGGCCGTCTACCCAGCCGCGAGCTTCGTCCACTATTTCAAAGGACCGTACGCAGTCCTCTTGAACCGGACGCCCGTGCCGCAATCCTTGCATTTCCAATTGGCCGTCCAGACCGATGCAGGAGCCTTTTTGGCGGACGTCTGGGAAGAATATTTTGCAGAATGAATCATAAGGCGCATTAACAAAAAAAGGATGTGGGAAGGGGGAGTCGTTATGCCCAAACTGAGTCAGCTGGCGAGGTATCTGGTCTATTCCTACGAAAACCATACGGCAGCCCGGTTCGGCGACAACGAGCTGAAGCTGCAGACGATGCTTTATTTTGCGCAGCGGGAATGTCTGGCACTTGTGGGTGAGCGTTTGTTCGAAGAAAGCTTTGAAGCTTGGGAAGAGGGACCGGTGCTGCCGGGAATGCAGTTCTTCTTCGAGGAAGGCTACGATCCCTTCGAACCATTGGAGATGAAAAAGTTGACGGAGCGCGAACAGTTCATCCTCGACCGCATCGTCTTTGCGTACGGGCAGTATGAAGGTTGGTATTTGGCGGATTTGGCGCGCCACGAAGCATCCTGGCGCAACAGCAGAACGGCAATCCCGGCGGAAGAAACCGAGCCAAAACTTCTGGAACTTGCGGGTATCCGCGAGGACGCGAAAAAAGTCCGGCTGTATGACACATTATTTGATGTTTATCTGGATGAGTTGGAGGATTTCGAAGGGGAGGTGCTCGAGCCATGAACGAAACGCAAGCCTACATCGGTGCCATTGTGAAGACACGTTTTGCCTATCATGACCTTGAAACGGACAAAATCGCCTTCAAATCGCGCCCGTTTCTGATCATCGGGGCCGAATACGACACGCTGCCGTGCGACTTCACCGCCTTTCCGATTTCGAAAGTGTCGACGAGCCAAAATATCGACCCCGTCCACGACATCAAGGTCGAAAAGGAACGCTATCCCAAACTGAGCCTGAATGCGGAAGTTTCCTACATCCGCGTCCATAAAATCCAGACGATCCACAGTTCCCAGCTTGCAATCGGGATGCTGTCTTCCTTAAATGAAACGTATCCGGAACTTTACGCAGAAGTGAAGGATGCTTATCGGGATTTTTTCGGAGGACTATTCTGACTGAGCGGAGCGGTGCCCCCTATTGGAACGCACCGCGCAAAAAAACACCCCTGCATAGCGGAGGCCCATGATGAGCCTCCGTCTAAGCAGGGGTGTTTTACAAGCGTTTATGCAAGCTAAGCGACATGCGCTTAAGCTTCCACTGCAAATTGAAATCTTTTTTTAGCAACAACAGCTGCTCCAGCTGCAGCTACCAGCAAGGAGATTCCTCCTGCCAAGTAGAGATTGTTTGCCCCGGTCTGTTTGACATCATTCCCCTTTGTCGGGAAAGTAGCTACAACAGTGCCAGGTGCATTACTGAAAACGACTTCTTTTGAAGTAACAGTAACAGTAATATCCAATACAGCAGCAGCTGCAGTAAGCTCAGCCAAGATGGCTTGTCTATCAGCTGTTGTAAGCTGATTCATGCTGTTCGCTCCGCGTGCGTTAACGACAGCTTGTGCATTATTGATGTGGACAATGATTTGATCCGCTTCTTCAGCAGTTACATCATTGGACATCAAATAATTTTTTGCTTGCTGTACGTAATTGGATGGCACGCTAGTTGCTTCCAAAGTTGCGATGATGTCATTTTCAGTTGCAGCGGCAACATTCGGTTGCGCTCCGAAGAACAACACGAATGCAAACAAAAGAGATACGATGACTTTTTTCATATATTTTTCACCTCCTTTCAGTGCGTCTGTCAGCCGATGATGAATCAGTATTGTTCCATTTCGGCCGCATAGGCACGATTTCGGCGGTAAGCCGCTCGTTTGGCCTTACTGATCAGGCTATAACCGACCAGACAAAAAATTCCCAAAATGAAGACCAGTGCGCCTGAGCCCAACAAGAAGGTAGTGTAATGCATAGCCAACGTGCGCAGTGCGGTGTTGATGTGATCCGCTGAAACGGTGATGCGCTGCGGAATCTTAAGACTCAACGCCACGATCACCGGGATGATGACGAAGGCAGATCCGGAAACTAAGCCGCTGCCGATCCAGATCAGTGAGCGGTGAGGCAGTTTCCAGTTCAAGCCGACAAGTGCCCCGGCAATCAAAAAGAAAGCCAATGGTACGAGATAGAAGTAAGCAAGAACGGTTTGCAGCATTTTCCGGACGTTCTGGAATTGCGGGAAAGCAATAACGTTATCCAGATTGAACAGCATGGTGTGGCTACCGACAATGGCGGTGGCTTCATCAATGATCGTAGCAGTCTGCGTTTGCAAGCCTTCATCGAACGGTTGGTTGTGCTCTGCGGCGTAACTCTGAACATAAGCTGTTACGGGTTCCGCGAACATGCTGTAATCGGTCGCCGCCTCATAGGAAGCGTTAGGATCAATCAGATAGTTGAGAGCTTGTTCATTGTTCGTGCGGGCAAGTTGCTGTAGGCCATGTTGGTCCATCGCGGCTTCCACGAAGACTTCCTCGGGTATGGACGTTTCCAAGCTCAACGTCTTGAATTTAGCGGAAAGGCTTTCCTCCACTTGGGTGTAGTAGGGGCTGTCGTCCAACTGCTGATTGAGGTCGCTTGCGTTCAAAAGGACTTGCTTCATGAAGATGACCCCGATCAAGGCAACCACTACAAACATCAGGAGAAAGCTGAGGATCACTCTGCCGATTTTTTTTATATTTCGCATCAAGGTGCTCCTTTAAAAATTGATTTCTGACAGTGGCTTGCCTTCGACCAATTTTGCGGTCACGACATATCTGTCAGGTGTGTTTCCGATGTAGTCGAAAGGATAACAAGTGTACAGCGTCAAAATCTGCTCTTCGGAGGGCGCCAGAATGCTCTGGTCGGTCCCGTTTTTGATTTCAATATTGCTGATTTCATAAACATAGGTTCCGTAGGTCAGCTCCAAGCGGATAGCATCGCCGACCTGCGCGTCACCCAATGTCTTGAAGACGGAATTGGTGTGCCCGGCAATGACTGTGTTTCCGATATCCCCCGGAAATACGGAGCCATAATATTGGCCGGCGCCGTAAAGTAGTTGCGTAGCATCATCGCCGACGAAAACAGGCGTAACGATGCTTGCCGCATCCACGCTCAGCGTCCCGTATTCATCCCCGTACTTCGGGAAGGATACTTGGGTTGCCACTGTTGCATCCTCAACAACCGTGTTGCTGTCGCTCAGGTTCGTCTGCGCGATTGCGACTTCTTGCGGAAAGAACATCCGCGACAAGTAAAAGGTGTAAGAGATATTATCAAAAAAAGCCAAGGAAAGTAGCGTGATGCCGGATATGAAAAGCAGTACCGGGACGCCGATCAGCGTACCGAGCCTCCGCCGCTTTGCCTGATTTTTTTGACTTATTTTTTTCCTCATCATTCCACTCCATTCATTTTAGTTGATGCAGCTAGCTGTTTCTTGGGAAATAGGCCGGCCGGCGCAGGCTATTTTCGTAAATAACGGTTTAGCTAATATATTGCGGGCAACATATAAATGCTGACCTTTAATTTTTTCTTAACAATACTCTTTCAAGTGTAAAGTAAAAAACTGCTGATGTCCATGAAAAGCCAGTACTTGGTGTCAAGATGTGGATAATAGACAGTTTCATAAGGGCATATTCAACTCTGAAGAATTCGCCCAGTATCCTATTGGGGATGGAAGGATAAAAAAGAGCGCACTGAAAATCAGAGCCGTGCCCGCAGAGTGAGCCATACTGCAAAAAAACACCCATGCATAGCGGAGGCCCAAGAGGGGCTATTCCGTTTTCTATCCAAGGATGTTTTACAAGCTCCGATGTCCCCCCGTATCCAAACTCAGTGTCCCGTATTCATCCCCATATTTCGGGAAAGAGAGTTGGGTCATTGTGGTTGCCTCTTCCATAATTATGCCGCTGTCACTAGGACCTGTCTGAGCGACAGCGACTTCCTGCGGGAAAAACATACGCGTCATGTAAAAAGCGTAAGAGATATTATCAAAAAAAGCCAAGGAAAGTAGCGTAATGCCGGATACGAATAGCCGTACCGGGATGCCAATCAGTGTATCGATCCTCCGCCGCTTTGCCCGCTTTCTAAAAATATGCCTATTTTCCAACAAATTCGCAATTTTATCAAAAAATGATTTCCCTCTATTTGGTATTTGTTGAAATATACAAGGAAACAGAAAACGACGTTCTACTTTCGAATGTAATTATATTATTCCATGAACATCATGATCCCACCGTTTATAGTCCTATAGGACTATAAATAACTTCTACCGTAATTGTATTAATGGGCTATAATCCCACCTGAATAATTTTTTAGGTCTAAAGTAAGAAAGTGCTGATATCCATGGAATCCCATCATTTGGCACAAGATGTGGATAAGAGAGATTTCCAAAAAAATATCTGTTCTTGAAGAATAAGAGCAATTGTTCAATTTCGAATGGAAGGGAAAAAAGCGCACTGAAAATCAGATGTAATGATTATCAGTGCGCTTTTGTTATTTTTCGGTGTATCGTTTTCAATCCTAACCGCGGGTATATTGCTTTCAAGTAACAACGATTTCAATTTTTAGGATGACGGTATTGCCCGACATCGCCAAATGGGAGCTGATATCTTCATTAATGTCGCCGAGGTGCATAGCTTCATAGGGATGCACCGGCGCATCCTCGAACGGAATGGATAAGGCAATGAAACCTTCATAACAATAGAGCCCGCCCGCATGGACGGTTGTCGTCAATGGAATACTTGAGAACGGCAGCGGATTCGGCAACGGTGCATAGTATTCCTGATCGGCATATATCTTCAATTGAAACTCAAGCGGTCCTTGGAATCCTAGCATATCCGTGACCATGTTTTCCTGCATAGTTGCAGTATAGGCAATGCCGTCGATCGTCAATTTCATTGTTTTTGCCATTGTGAAACCTTCTTTCGGTAGTCTTCAGAACGGAATCGATCCGATTTTTAACAGACTAGCACTTGAAGTGGACTCCAAGTCAACATAAAATAGAGGGAAACAAGTTTATTTCGACAAAACAAAAGGCCGGCACCCCATTTCGGGAGTGTTGGCCTTTTGTCGGACAATATTTAAAAGTTTTTAAGGAGAATGGGGGATTCGAACCCCCGCGCGCCTTTCGACACCTAACGCATTTCGAGTGCGTCCTCTTCAGCCGGACTTGAGTAATTCTCCATAAATGACATTATACCGCTTTTCGAACAATCAGAAAAGATTATTTTTCAAAAAGTACCTAAAAGGGCAGAAAAAGTTTTGAAAAGAGATCCTGTCGATGAAGCGCGCTAAAACGGAAATATAAAGGTTTTGTTCCTTGATGGATTAAATTATGGTAATATACAATTTTGTGTACTCATCTTTTTATTACTTTTGCATAAATCAGGAGGAATTTGAATTGTATAAACTATTGAATAACTGGTACAAGCTGAGTCTTGTCAAACGCATCATCGCCGGTCTGATCACAGGCATCATCCTTGCCTTAACGATTCCCGATGTAGCGAAGCCAATCACCATTTTTGGATCTTTGTTTGTCGGTGCTTTAAAAGCGATCGCTCCAATGTTAGTATTTTTCTTGGTTGCATCCGCGATTTCGCAGCATAAAAAAGGGCAACAGACGAACATGAAATCTGTCATCGTGCTCTACCTTTTAGGGACCTTCTCGGCGGCACTCGTAGCAGTGGTCGCGAGCTTCATATTCCCGGTGACTTTGACATTAGGGGCCGGAGCCGAGGATGTCACAGCTCCAGGCGGTGTGGTGGAAGTCCTGAAGGCGCTGCTCCTGAACGTCGTGGATAATCCAGTCAAGGCGCTCTACAATGCCAATTATATCGGCATCCTGTCATGGGCTCTTATGCTCGGGTTTACTTTGAAGAATGCCGCAGCTTCAACGAAACTGATGCTATCCAATGTTTCTGATGCACTGACGGAAATGGTCAGAATTGTAATTGCCTTCGCTCCTTTAGGGATCATGGGGCTTGTCTTCGATGTCATCGCAACTAGCGGAATCGGTGTTCTGTTAGGCTACGGAAAACTGCTTGCGGTCCTGATCGGCTGTATGCTGTTCGTGGCTTTGGTCGTTAACCCGATCATCGTCTACAGCTATATCCGTTCCAATCCGTTCCCGCTCGTCTTCAGATGCTTGAGAGAAAGTGGAATCACGGCTTTCTTCACAAGAAGTTCTGCTGCGAACATTCCCGTGAACATGACCCTGTGTGATGATCTGGGACTGGACAGGGACACTTATTCTGTATCCATTCCGCTAGGCGCGACCATCAATATGGCCGGCGCCGCGGTTACGATTTCCGTCCTTACCTTGGCAGCGGTCAACACCTTGGGCATCCCAGTGGACTTCGGAACAGCCCTCATCCTGAGTATCCTGGCAGCGGTCAGTGCTTGTGGGGCATCGGGTGTAGCTGGTGGCTCCCTGCTGCTTATCCCGCTTGCAGCAAGCTTGTTCGGCATCCCGAACGATGTGGCTATGCAAATAGTCGGTGTCGGTTTCATCATCGGAGTCCTGCAGGATTCATTCGAAACAGCCCTTAATTCATCGACGGATGTCCTGTTCACTGCGACTGCAGAATTCGCGAAACGACGCAAGGAAGGCATCAAAGCCTGATTGAAGACAGAATAGCAAAAAACCACTGATCCATGTCGGATTAGTGGTTTTTTTTTGAATAGACAATAAATATTTGAATTTATAATTCTGAGCATTTTTTACAGTGAATTTCGAATTGATTTGAATCAGTCTTCCGTCCCCAAAATTTGATTAATCTCTTGTGACAGCAGGTCTGCCTTACCGCCGAATACGGCTTGGATGCCGCCTTGCACTTCGAAAACAGCAGTTGCTCCGAGATTCTTGATGGAATTTTTATCTACGATCGAACCGTCCTTGACGGAAACACGCAGACGGGTTGCACAAGCAGTGACGGATTCGATATTCGCTTCATTTCCTAATGCTTGAATGATGATTTGTGCTTCATCATTTAATGTAGAAGCCTTACCGGAAGCTGCAACCGGAACGTTTGCGTCAGATTCTGATTCATCCATACCAGGCACCATCACTTTGAATTTCGTGATCAAGAAGCGGAATACGAAGTAATAGATCAATGCCCAAACGATTCCGATCGGGATTACCCATATCCAGTTTGTTTTGGCATTGCCTTGCAGTGGACCGAACAGGAAGAAGTCGATGAACCCACCGGAGAAAGTGTTTCCGATACGGATGCTCAATAAGTCAGCAACAAAGAAGGATACACCATCAAGGAAGGCATGGACCACATACAACCAAGGTGCGACGAACAAGAACATATATTCAAGTGGTTCGGTAATACCGGTCAAGAATGAAGTCAGAGCACTACTGAAATACAGACCGGCATTTTTTTGGCGGTTCTGCTTCGGAATGGAGTGGTACATCGCTAAAGAAGCAGCCGGCAAACCGAACATCATTGTAGCGAAACGACCGGCGAAGAAACGGGTTCCGTAAGTGTAAAGGCCTGTATGATTCGGATCAGCCAATTGCGCGAAGAAGATGTTCTGGGCACCAGAAATGGTTTGACCCGCTACAACTTCGGTTCCGCCCAAAGAGCTATACCAAAACAGCGGATAAATCGTATGGTGCAAACCGACCGCACCGGTCAAGCGAAGCAAAAATCCATACAAGAACGTTCCAAAACTTCCCATCGCTGCGATGGCTGTACCGGCGGATGTCAGTGCGCCTTGGATCGGTGGCCAAATCAGGTAAAAGAATGCCCCAAGAATGATAGCTGCAAATGAGGCTGCAATCGGGATAAAACGCGAGCCCCCGAAGAAACCCAAAAACTGCGGCAATTCGATTTTACGATAACGATTATGCAGGAAGGCAACGGTACTTCCGACAACTATTGAACCAACAACCCCAGTGTCGATCGAAGCGCCTTCTGCGGAAAATAATTGCAGAAAACCACTGATGGTTGCGACGAAAACAACGTAACCCACACCGCCGGCCAAACCAGCAGTCCCTTTATCTCCGTTCGCGAGACCGACAGCGACCCCAATGGTGAAGATGAGCGCCAAATTGGCAAAGACGGCGCTTCCGGCAAAACTCATGATGCTCAGGATCACTTGCAACCAGCCAATGTCAAGGAAAGGATAGGCCGCCAATGTGCTTGGATTGGTCAATGCGCCACCGAAACCAAGCAAGAGGCCGGCAGCCGGTAAAATGGCGATTGGGAGCATCATGGCTCTTCCAATTTGAGAGAATTTTTTAAACATGTTTTCCACTCCTTATTTTAAGTTGTCAATGAAACGTTTCGCTATTTCTTTAGGCCGTGTGATGGCACCTCCTACGACAATTCCTGCTACACCCAATTCCTGGATTGCTTTAGCTTGTTCAGGCGTATGGATTTTACCTTCGGCGATGACATCCACACCGGCTTCCACCAGTTTTTTCATCAAGGTGATATCCGGCCCATCCTGTTGGGTGCTTTCCTCAGTGTAACCGCTTAGCGTTGTGCCGACAAAATCGATTCCTTCATTAAAGGCATTCAGGCCTTCCTCAAACGTGGCAATATCTGCCATGAACAATTGATCGGGATATTTCTCCTTGATTTCTTTGATGAAGGCATTGATCGTTTTGCCGTCATAGCGTTCCCTCAAGGTGCAGTCCAAGGCGATGACTTCCACACCCGTTTCAACCAATTCATCGATTTCCTTCAGGGTAGCCGTAATGAAGGGTGCTTGAGGGGGGTAATCACGTTTGATGATCCCGATGATCGGTAAATCAACCTTTTCCTTAATCTGTTGGATATCCCTCACCGATTCAGCACGAATCCCGACTGCGCCCGCTTGTTCAGCTGCAAGAGCCATCAAAGGCATGATGCCGCCTTCTTCTGTATATAAAGGTTCTCCTGGTTGCGCTTGACATGAGACAATGATGCCGCCACGGACTTTGTTGATGAAATCTTCCTTCTTCATGGATATTTCCTCCGTTATTTATTTTATTCCGGAGATTATCTCCGTAATTGAAATATAGCATACGCTTTCATGTTTGTAAATAGGTAATTTGCATTTTAAAAAGTTCGTGTATAATGAGAGACATAAACATGAAAAGGAATGACTTTATGGGACTAGCTCAACTGATCCAAGAAAAATATCACGCCTTGACGAAATCCGAGAAACGGATTGCGGATTACTTACTGAAAAATCAAGAACAGGCCATGTATCAGACAATGAAGGATGTAACCGAGGCGGTAAAAGTAGGCGATGCCACGCTGATCCGTTTCTCCCAAAAGCTTGGCTTTAACGGTTTTTCCGATTTGAAGATTGCCATCGCCAAAGAGGAATTCGCCAATCAGTATGAAGGCGATAATGAGCATCAATTTTACGATCGGATTTTGGAGAATCAAATCAAAGTTTTGGAATCGACCCGGCAGCTGCTCGATCCGGATGTAGTCTTGCAGGCAATCGAAGCCATCACTAAAGCAAAGCGGATCTACATCATCGGTGTGGGCTCGAGTGGGTTGTCGGCAGCTTCCTTGGAAAAGATGCTGCTCCGGGTAGGGGTACATGCGAATCACATAGTGGATCCGCATTTTCAGGCGCATGCCTTAGCGCTGCTGGGACCGGAAGACCTCGTGATTTGTTTCTCCTTGAGTGGTCGCACCAAGGATATCCACGATTCTTTGAAAATAGCCAAAGAGAACCATACACCGATCATTGCCATCACCAATTTCAAATCCTCGCCGATTGCTGCATTAGGCGACATTGTCCTGCAAACCGCCAATGTGGAATTTTTTGATGGCGGATCGCTCGCCGGGAAAATTTCGCAATTGTATATTTCGGAGACGCTGGTGCGGGGATATGAAATAAAGAATAAAATCAAAACGGTCGAATTGCGAGAAAAGGTATTGCGTTCCATTATTGATAAAACACTGGATTAATTTTGCAGCGGCATTATCCACCCGTCTCTGCAACAGTCACTAGCGACGCAGCCCATAGTGTAATTATATTATGGGCAGGCGCGCTATTTTTGCATGGATGAAAAGAAACAGGCAGTTTATGCAACTTTGTTGAACAGAAATTTTTGAGCAAAATAGTTGCTCAAAAATATGCTATAATTGAAGAAAGAATGAGGATGGACAAGTGAGTGTTCGGTACTTTGCATAAGAGCACGAGTCGTAGGAGGTTGATTATGGGGGAAGAGAAGCAAACGGACATAAAACAGCTGAAAAGTCCGATCAACAAGGAAATCATGAACATCGCGTGGCCAGTTCTGATCGAACTGGTCCTGAGTTCGTTGTTTGGGATGATCAACATGATGATGCTGGGTAATATCGCGGATCATGCCTATGCTGCAGCGGCCGTTTCGGCGGTCGGAGTGACGAACCAACCGCTGTTCCTTGGGCTCGCAGTTGTACAGGCGTTGAATATAGGCGGCACAGCTTTGATTGCTCGCTATTTCGGAGCCGGAAAACACGACCGGATGGAAAACGTCATGAAGCATGTCATGATCATCAGCATGATCCTTTCCGCCCCATTGGCCCTGGCCGCCTTTGTCTATTCCGATCAGATCATGGCCTTTATGGGCGCGCAGCCCGATACAGTCGAAGTCGGCCGGCTCTATTTCCGCATCATCTGCATCAGTTACCTATTTCAATCCTTCAATTTTAGCATTTCCGGTTCCTTGCGCGGGATCGGCGAAACCCAGATTCCGATGGGCGTGAATTTGCAAGCGAATTTCCTGAACGTCATCGGTAACGCCTTGCTGATTTACGGGCTGTTCGGAGTACCAGCTCTGGGCATCCAAGGCGCGGCGATTTCGACCGTCATCGCCAACACGGTGGCTTGCTTCCTGCTGATCCGTTACTTGCGTTCCGGCAAGAGCAAGCTGAATTTTTCGTTCGCGCATCCTTTTCATTTTTCGATGAAAACAATGAAGAGTCTGGCGAAAATCGGACTGCCCTCAGCGCTGGAACAGTTGGCGCTGCGTTCCGGAATGATTCTCTTCATCCAAATCGTGTCGGGCTTGGGGACGGTGGTCTTTGCCGCCCATAACATCGGCATGAACATCCTGACGCTGTCGTTTACACTGGGTCAAGCTTTCGGAATCGCGGCTTCGTCCTTGGTCGGCAGGGCATTGGGCGCGGGTGATGCAAAGTTGGCCGAAAACTATGCCTCGCGGACCGGTAAAATTGGCAGCCTGTGTGGTGCGATCCTCGGATTGGCCTTCTTTTTCGGTGCCGAGTATATCGTCAGTTTCTATTCCAGTGATCCCGAAATCATCCGGAACGCCGCAATCGCCATCCGGGTTGCGGCCATCACGCAGCCTTTTCAGTCGCATCAACTGATTGTCGCAGGTTCCTTGCGTGGGGCCGGGGATACGATTTTCCCGCTGATTTCGACTTTCCTTGGTATTTTGATCATCCGAGTCGCAGCCGCCACCTTCTTTGTGCAGGTGCTCGGACTGGGCATTCTCGGTGCTTGGTTGGCCGTCATGTTGGATCAGATCATCCGCTGGTTCCTGATCGCGATGCGTTTCCGGTCCGGCAAATGGAAAAAGCTGAAGCTGGCCTAAGTTAACTCGAGAAAAGGGCTAGCTATGCTTCCTCCAAAAATTTAATAAGCTTCAATTTGTCCGCCGCTTTCTGAGAAAGAGGCGGATTTTTTTCACATGCATTGGCGAAAAATGGTATACTGTTCAATGAGAGAACGGTTACAAATCGGGGCGTGATATCCGTATTTGGGACACCGAAATAAAGGAGGATGACCAGTATGGGAGGACAATTGATACTGATTCGGCATGGAATCGCAGAAGAGCGTACGCCTGAAGGGGATGACTTCTACAGAAAACTGACGGAAGCAGGAGTGGAGGAAATGAACGCTTTTCTGTCCGACATCGCACCCTTGCTGACAGAGCACAGAAATTTAAAAATATGGACGAGCCCGTTGGTAAGAGCGCGCCAGACTGCCGAATTGGTGGGTGAAGCCACGGCTGTTGAAGAGATCCAACAGCAGGAATTTTTGGCTACCGGAGATTACGTGGCCTTCATGGAGGCACTGGAACAAGAGGCCGAGGGTTTTACTGTGGCGCTAGTCGGGCACGAACCATACATGAGCATCTGGACGAAAGAATTGATCGGTGCCGCGATTCCCTTCAAAAAAGGGGCGGTGGCCTTCTTTACGGTGGATTTCGCGGATGATCCGATCGGGAATTTGGAATGGTTAGTTGATCCAGGCGAATCAGCGAAATGCAAACACGATGAAGCGGACAAAAAGCATGCGGCGGATAAACACGAAGGGACAGCGGATTGTGGTCCGTGCGATGGCGAAGATACTTTGTACGCCGACATCATCAAAGAACAGATGGCAGGCGTTCAGCATGCCTATGCCGCTTATCAACAAGACCCTGTCGAGCCGGAATCGGCGCATGATCTGCGGGTAACAATCCGCCAATTGCGGGCTTTGCTGAACTTCAATAAGGCGAACGGCGAGGAGAAATATTACCGGGAAGCGGGCGAGGATTGGCGAGAAATCGCTACCACCTTCGGGTATCTACGTGAACTGGATGTGCTTATGGAGGAATGCCGCGAGCTGCGCGGGTTGTATCCGGCTATGCTGGCCGAGGACGGCCAAGTCATGACCTGGTTGATGGAAGAACGCCAAGCGGAACAGGACAGCATCCATGAATTGATCACGAGCGGCGCATTGACTGAACGCATTCTCGATGCGGAGGCCGCTACGGCCCAGTACTTGAAATCCATCAACTTGGATGATGATCAGCAGAAAAAAGCGACAATCAAAAAGCTGGAAAAAATGAAGAAACGCTTGATGCGCAAGTGGGAAGAAGTCGATTTCTCAAACCATGAAGAGACCCACAGCTTGCGCATCAACGCCAAGAAACTTCGTTATGCCGCGACCTACCTCGCCCCGATTACCGGAGAGAAGGATAAGACGGTCATCAAGGAGATGAAAAAAATCCAGACGGGTCTCGGAACGCTTTGCGACCTGGACATCAATGGTAACCTGCTTTTGGAGATGGCCGAAAATACGGAAGATCCCGAACTGCAAAACCATTTCAGAATACTTAGTGCACATCAATTCAAGCGCCGGGAAGCCATTTTGAATGATGAAGATGACTGAAAAAACAACAGCTCGTCCTTTGACCGCATATCGGTCAGATGGCGGGCTGTACCTTTACCAGAAAAAATCCTCCTATACTTATTTTCACGACTCTGCTATCATGATAATTAGATTGTAAGTGTATACAGAAAAGGAGGTGTTTAAATTGGGAACAATGAAAGATGTAGCAGCTTTAGCCAAGGTGGGGGTCGGTACCGTATCGCGTGTGCTGAACAATTCCGGAGCTGTAAAAGAATCGACCCGCCGAAAAGTGGAAGCGGCGATGAAAGAGTTGAATTATATTCCGAATGCCTATGCGCGCGGCCTGAAGATGAACAAGACGCATACGATCGCATTGATCATTCCGACAATCTGGCATCCGTTTTTCTCGGAGTTCGCCTACTATGTGGAGCGCAATTTGTCCGAGCATAAATACAAGCTGCTCTTGTGCAACTCTGATGTCAGCAATGACAAGGAGCTGGAATATATCCAGATGGTCCAAGAAAACAAAGTGGACGGCATCATCGGCATCACCTATTCGGATTTGGATAATTTTGTCTCGTCGCATTTGCCTTTTGTTACCATCGACCGTCATTTCAAGGAAGAAACGGTCTGCGTCACATCGGACAACTTCCATGCAGGTGAGTTAGCGGTAGAAAAGTTGGTTGAGAAGGGTTGTCATAAACTCGGCTATGTCGGAACCCATTCACGCTTTCCTAGCGAGACGACGAAGAGAAGGGATGGCTTTGAAGCGCAGGCTGGACTTATGGGAGTTCCTTATGCCATCTACGATGGGGAAGACCCTGTTGTGGAATTCAAGCAAGAGATACGAACTTTTTTCGAAAAAAATCCGGATGTGGATGGCGTATTCGCCCACACCGATTTCATTGCTTTGGACATTCTCGAAGTTTTGGATGAAATGAAACGCAAAGTGCCGGAGGAAGTGCAGATCATCGGATGCGATGGCATCAAGATGGAAGCCGGGCGCAGACAGATCGTATCGACAATCCGTCAGCCTGTGGATCTGATGGCCAAAGCCGCAGTCGAAAAAATCATCCAAGTGATCGACGGCGAACCCGTCAAAACGAAGATCACTTTTCCTGTCCATTACCTAGAAGGGCCGACGACGAAAAATAAAAAGTTAAAATAATATGATTTAGGTATTGACAGAAAACGGTTACTGAATTATTATATGTTTAAATCAAAAACATATTTTTTTGAAGAAAAGTGGAAACGTTTCAATTACCGAATAAACGTTTCCCTATTTCTGAAATCGCGGGCAGGTTGGTTATCGATCAACCGCACCGATTTCAAAAGTAGCATGCCGATTCTTTGGCGCTGGCTGACCCAAGCGATTGGATCAGTCGCTGAAATTCTTCATAAACTATTTTTTTGAAAAAAAGTGGAAACGTTTCTATTCTGAAAAAAGACGTTTCTGAATTTTTTGAAGCAAAGTGGAAACGTTTCAATTTTCAAAAGGAGGAGTTAGATCAGTCATGAAAAAAAGCCAGACAAGCATCAAACCAAAGGGCACACAAACAAAATGGGAATTCATCCAACAGCACAGAATGCTCTATTACATGCTGTTGCCGGGACTGTTACTCACACTGGTATTTAAATATTTCCCGATGTACGGCATTCTCTTGGCTTTCAAGGATTACAACCCGCTGCGTGGGATCATGGGAAGCGAATGGATGGGAGTGGAAAACTTCGTAAAGTTCATCGACTCACCGAACTTCTCCGTGTTATTGGAGAATACGCTCAAAATAAGTATTTATGGACTGATTTTGGGATTCTTCCCGCCGATCCTTTTGGCATTATCCTTGAACCATCTGATCAGCACAAAATGGAAAAAGAGATTCCAACTGATTCTGTATGCACCGAACTTCATTTCCTTGGTGATTGTTGTGGGGATGCTGTTCATGTTCCTGGCCGCAGATGGCCCCATCAACGGATTCATACAGGCTATAACCGGTTCGCGGATTACCTTCATGACGGATCCTGATTATTTCCGGACTTTATACATCCTATCCGGTATTTGGCAAGGTATGGGATGGGCGTCGGTTCTCTACACAGCCACATTAGCCAACGTAAGCCAAGATCTGATCGATGCAGCGCATATGGATGGCGCTAATATCTTGTACCGCATCTGGTACATCGATCTTCCGGCGCTGCGCCCGATCATGGTCATCCAGTTCATCCTTTCTGTCGGGGGTATCATGAACGTTGGTTATGAGAAAGCGTTCCTGATGCAAACATCGATGAACCTGCCTGTTTCGGAAATCATTTCGACCTACGTCTATAAAGTCGGTCTGCAGATGGGCGATTATGGCTACTCCACTGCCGTTGGGCTATTCAATACAGTCATTAACATCATCTTGTTGCTTACTGTGAATGCAGTCGCGAACAAGGTCGGCAGTGAAGATGCCGCATTATAGAGAGGAGGATAAACATGATAACCTTAACAAAATTTGATCGTCGCATTCTGTTTCTGAACCGCATTCTGATAGGTTTCTTGGTACTGGTTACCTTATCGCCCTTGCTATATGTGCTCATCGCTTCCTTCATGGATCCGTATATTCTTCGTTCACAAGGGTTGAGCCTGAATCCTGCCAATTGGAGCGTGGAAGGGTATAAACGGGTGCTGCAAGACCCCGCAATCGTTCGCGGTTTCTTGAATTCCATCTTTTATTCAACCGCATACAGTGCCTTGACAGTAGGCGTTTCGATCCTCACGGCCTACCCGCTTTCGAAGAAGAAGCTGATAGGGAAAAGACCCATCACGATTTTCTTGATCATCACCATGTTCCTCGGTGGAGGATTGGTTCCGACCTATCTGTTGGTGAAGAACTTGGGCATGCTGAATACGGTCTGGGCGATCATCCTTCCCGGATCGATCAATATCTGGAACATCATCCTGGCGCGGACGTACTTTCAACAATTGCCTACCGAGTTGGAGGAGGCAGCCATCATTGATGGCGCAAACGAAATGCAGATATTCTTCAAAATCATGCTGCCGCTGGCAAAACCGATCATTTTCGTATTGTTCCTCTATGCCTTTGTAGGACAATGGAATTCCTACTTTGACGCCATGATTTACCTGAACGATGCAGACCTGCAGCCGCTGCAAATAGTGCTGCGAAAAATACTGATCCAAAATCAACCGCAGCAAGATATGATCGGATCCGCCACCCAGATGGCAGAAATGGCCCAATTGGCCGAACTGATCAAATACTCGACGATCGTCCTCTCCAGCTTGCCGCTTCTGGTGATGTATCCTTTCTTCCAGAAGTACTTCGATAAAGGGATGATGGCAGGTTCACTTAAAGGTTAGGCAATAAGAAATACAATATAAAGGAGAAATACAAAATGAGAGTAAAATACTTTGGCACGGCACTATTATCCACAGCAACAGTCCTGACTTTAGCAGCTTGCGGTTCATCCGGCGGGGCCTCTTCCCCGGACTACGAATTGACGGATGTATCCTTCCCGTTGAAAGAGACCGTTAGCTTGAAAATGTCCACTTCCAGTTCTCCGTTGGCTCCGGCCGATCCGAACGAAAAGCTGATTTTCCAACGTTTGGAAGAACAATCCGGCGTCAATATCGAATGGAAAAATTATTCTTCTGACTATATCGAAAAACGGAATCTGGACATTTCCAGCGGCGACTTGCCGGATGCCATGTGGAACGCCGGCGCCAGTGACTATGATCTGCTCTCATGGGCGGAAGACGGCATCATCGTTCCTTTGGAAGATCTGATCAATGAACACATGCCGAACTTCAAAAAAGTGTTGGACGAAAATCCGGAATATTTGGCCATGATCACAGCACCGGACGGCCATATCTACTCACTGCCATGGATCGAAGAATTGGGCCAGGATAAAGAGTCCATTCACACGGTGAACGATATCCCGTGGATCAACGTCGACTGGCTGGAAGCTTTGGGCTTGGAAATGCCGCAGACAACGGATGAATTGATGGTTGTATTGGAAGCGTTCAAAACCCAAGATCCGAACGGCAACGGCGAAGCCGATGAAATCCCGATTTCCTTCATCAATGATGGCGGAAATGAAGACATGAAGTTCCTCTTCGGCGCATTCGGGATCGGCGACAACGATGATCACTTGGTCGTCAATGACGACAGCACCATCGACTTCACTGCCGACAACGAAGAATTCAAAAACGGCGTTACTTATTTCAACGAGCTGCACAACAAGAATCTGGTCGATGTGGAAGCTTTCGAACAGGATTGGAATGCCTACGTGGCGAAAGGGAAAGAGCAACTGTTCGGCGTTTATTTCTCATGGGATAAAGCCAATGTTTCGGGAGCGAACGATTCCTACGAACCGCTGCCTGCTTTGGCCGGACCGAATGGGGAAAAACATGTCACGCGTACGAACGGCTTCGGATTCAGCCGCGACCGCTTCGTCATCACAAGCGCCAACAAAAATCTGGAGTTGACTGCCAAATGGGCCGATCAAATGTATGTGCCGATCCAATCTGTACAGAACAACTGGGGCACTTATGGAGATGAGACACAGCAGAATATCTTTGAATACGTAGAAGCAACCAATTCGTTGAAACACTTGCCTTTGGAAGGCACAGCACCAGGCGAATTGCGTCAAAAAACCGAAGCTGGCGGACCATTGGCAATCTTGGACGAGTACTACGGAACTGTGACGACAATGCCGGATGATGCGCAATGGCGTTTGGATATCTACAAAGACACGTACTTGGCTGATGTTCATAATCAATTCAATTATCCACGCGTATTCTTGTCGCTCGAACAAGCGGACCGGATCGCTCAAATCGAAGCGGATTTGATGCCGTTCGTCAACAGAAAACGTGCGGAATGGATCGCCAACGGGAAAATCGCCGAAGAATGGGATGCCTACGTAGAGGAATTGAACCGTTTAGGGTTGGAAGAATGGATGCAGATCAAACAAGACGCTTATGATACATACTTGTCAAACAATAAATAATCATAAAGAAAATAAAAAAAATCCAAGAAATGAGGGGTAGCGTGAACACCCAAAGTCAAGTTGAGTATTCAATCGATCGGGCCAACCGATACATAGCAGAAAATAAGGGGACAGTGAATCCGCAATACCGGAATCGCTATCATGCCTCACCTCCAGTGGGCTGGATGAACGATCCGAACGGTTTCATCCAGTTCCAAGGAGCATACCACCTGTTTTACCAGTTTCATCCCTATGATGCGAAATGGGGTCCCATGCATTGGGGCCACATGCGCTCAGCGGATTTGATCCATTGGGAAGACTTGCCTGTCGCCTTGGCGCCGGATCAAGCGTATGACCGGTCCGGTTGTTTCTCAGGAAGCGCCATCGAGCGGGACGGAAAACTTTATCTGCTTTATACAGGTGTGACCGAAGCCAATGAAGAAGGCGTCCATCACCAGGTGCAGTGCCTGGCGGTGTCGGAGGATGGTCTGCACTTCGAGAAAGTGCAGCAAAATCCGGTCATCCCGGTTGCGGCTTTGCCGGCAGATGCTTCCCAGATCGATTTCCGGGATCCTAAAGTTTTTGAACACGAAGGCACCTACTATACGGTAGTCGCCTCCAAGGCTGGCGACGAGACAGGGCAGATTTTGCTTTACCAATCTGCTGACTTGGTGGAATGGGAGTTTGCCTCCGTCTTCCTGAAGGGGAACAAAGAGCAAGGGATCATGTGGGAATGCCCGGATTTCTTCCACTTGGATGGGAAAGATTGCCTGATCTTCTCGCCGATGCAATGGCCGCAGGATGGGGACGACTATCAGAATCTGAATGCGTCGGTACTGGCTGTCGGCGAGGTGGATTGGGCGACGAAACAGTTCCACCCGGAAAGTTATCAAGAATTGGATCACGGTTTGGATTACTATGCTCCCCAAAGCCTTGAGGACGACAAAGGCAGAAGGATCTGCATCGGTTGGATGCAGATGTGGGGCCGGAATTTCCCGACGGATACGCTGGGCCACGGCTGGACAGGATCGATGACGATCCCGAGAGAGCTGAAATGGGAAGATGGCAAGTTGAAGCAATATCCGATCGGCATCGTAGCGAACAGCGACAATCAGGGAGAAATCAGCCCGGTGATCACGATGGCAGATGCCAAAGAAACAATCCCTGGTATCGCAGGGTATTGCGGATTGCTGACGCTGAAAGTGGACACGTCCGGATTGGAAAAACTGTCCATCCATCTCCGTGAGAACGAGAACGAAAGAACCATAGTCTACTATGACAAAGCAAAGAATGAATTGGGAATCGATCGATCCGCAAGCGGTATCGAACTGAAGGGGGAGGAAGCACACCCTCCTGTCAGCCGGAAAGTAGCATTGTCCGGAAAGAGCGATCATCTTGAACTCGCCATTTACTTGGACCGTTCGTCGGTTGAAGTGTTTGAGAAAAACGGCGAAGCGGTCATGACCGCAAACGTATATCCAACAGCGGAAGCGACGGGCATCTCCTTTGAATGCAGCGGCAAAGCAGTGTTTGAGGAAGCTACTTTTACGCCCTTTATCTGATCGCAGCTGCAGGTAGGTATGCGGAAAAAATATTTTGGAAAGGCAGGAGATGTTATGCGGAGAGTGTATACGATCGGAGAGATACTGATTGATTTTTTTCCGAGCGAAATCGGGGTGCCCTTGAAAGAAGTTCAGGGCTTCACCAAACAACCGGGAGGTGCGCCAGCGAATGTCGCGGTGACGGTCAGCCGTCTGGGCGGGAACGCGAGTTTCATCGGCAAAGTGGGCCAGGATGCCTTCGGGGATTATCTGACCGATGTGCTCAAACAGAATCAGGTGGATACCCGTCACCTGTTCCGGACCGCTGAGGCAAACACGGCGCTGGCATTCGTTTCGCTCCAGGAAAATGGGGAGCGCGAATTCAGTTTCTACCGCAATCCCAGCGCGGATATGCTGCTGGACAAGAAAGAGTTGGAGGAACTTGTTTTCACCGCTGCGGATATCCTGCATTTTTGCTCGGTCGATCTGATTGAAGCACCCGTAAAGTATGCGCATCTTGCCGCTTTGGAAAAAATGCAGCAGGCCGGCGGGACAATCGTTTTTGACCCGAATGTGCGCTTGAATCTCTGGCCGGATCCGGAAATGCTGAAGCAGACGATCCAGCAATTCCTGCCGTATGCCGACATCCTGAAAATCAGCGACGACGAATTGTCCTTCATTACGGACACGGATTCGGAAGCGGATGGGATAGCGGCGCTGCTGAAGACGGAACCGAAATTGCTGATCCTTACAAAAGGCAGCAAGGGAGCGGACCTGTACTTCAAAGGCGAGAAAGCCAGTGTTGAAGGAATCAGTGTCAAAGCGGTTGATACGACAGGGGCAGGCGATTCGTTCATAGGAGCCTTCCTCTATCAGATAGCCAACAGAGTTAATTGGGAAGACTGCAGTTTGGATGAAATACGCGAGATGGGCACGTTCGCCAACCGTGTGGCCGCATTGGTGACGACGCGACCAGGCGGCATGCAATCCATCCCGACCCTGCAAGAAGTATTGAGCTTGGAAGGATAATAAATGCAGCACTGAATTTAGGCTCAGAAATAACCTGCAATAACAATGTCAGCAGGGAAATCAGTTCGAATCACAGTCAGAAAAGCCGCCAAAACTGACTTGATGGGGAAATTGTCCACAGTAACCTCAATATTCCCCATCAAAATCACCTTCACGGGGAATCTCGACACGAACTCGAACCCAAAAACAAACAATTAGACACTCAGATCATCAAACCACAAGAAACCGGGTTGCCTCATTTTGAGGCAACCCGGTTTCTTGTGGTTTAGGATCCGTTGAAGACATTATTCGCCTACTATTTTCATGAACTCTTCGCCGGTGATGGTCTCTTCAACCAGCAAGAAGCGGGAAAGTTCATGGAGCTTGTCGATGTTTTCGCTCAGCAAGGCAGCGGCTTTTTCATGGGCTTTCTTGATGATGTCCAGCACTTCGCGGTCGACCTGTTCGGCCATGCCGGCGGATACGTTCATGGAAGTGTCGCCGCCCAGATATTTGTTGGTCTGGGTTTCGATCTGCATCATGTCGAAGGCATCGCTCATCCCGTAGCGCGTGATCATGGCGCGGGCCATTTTGGTCATCTGCTCGATGTCATTCGAAGCACCGGTCGTGATGCTGCCGAAGACGATCTCTTCTGCGGCGCGACCGCCTGCCAGCGTGACGATTTTGTTGAACAGTTCCTGTTTCGTCATCAACGATTTTTCGCCTTCCTCGATCTGCATCGTGTAGCCGAGTGCTCCGGAAGTGCGCGGAATGATCGTGATCTTGTGGACTGGCGCGGATTCCGTCTGCTTAGAGGCGACCAGCGCATGTCCGATTTCGTGGTAGGCGATGATTTCTTTCTCTTTCGGAGAAATGACCGCGTTTTTGCGTTGGTAACCGGCGATGACGGTTTCCACCGATTCTTCCAAATCACTTTGGGTGACGGCGGTGCGGCCCTCACGGACTGCCCTCAGGCCACCCTCGTTGATGATGTTGGCCAATTCGGCACCGGAAGCACCGGAAGTGGCGCGGGCGATCGTATTGTAATTGATGGAAGGATCCATCTTGTAGTTCGTTGCATGCACTTTCAGGATCGCTTCGCGTCCTGCCAAGTCCGGCAGTTCAACCGGTACGCGACGGTCAAAACGTCCCGGGCGCAGTAGGGCAGCGTCAAGGGATTCCGGACGGTTGGTGGCAGCCAGGAGGATGATGCCTTTGTTTGCTTCAAAGCCGTCCATTTCCGCCAGCAGTTGGTTCAAGGTCTGCTCACGCTCATCGTTACCCCCGCCGTAGCCGCCGTTATCGCGTTTCTTACCGATCGTGTCGATTTCATCGATGAAGACGATACAGGGGGCTTTCTCGTTGGCTTCCTTGAACAGGTCGCGGACTTTGGCGGCGCCGCGTCCGACGAACATTTCGACGAATTCGGAACCGGAAATGCTGAAGAACGGCACATCGGCTTCGCCTGCGACAGCGCGGGCCAACAGGGTTTTACCGGTTCCGGGAGGTCCGACCAGCAGGATACCTTTCGGATTCTTGGCACCGATATCTTGGTATTTTTTCGGTTGATGCAGGTAATCAACGACTTCGCTGAGCGCTTCTTTGGCTTCGTCCTGTCCGGCGACATCCTTGAATGTTTTCGAATCGCCTGCCTTCACGTAGACTTTGGCGTTCGATTTGCCGAATGACAGCGCGCCACCGGCACCGCCGCCGCCCATCCGTTTCGCCATCTGTTTCCCTAACAGGCTACCCAATCCCCAGAACAACAGGAGCGGTAAGACCCAAGAAACCAAGATGGAAAGGATCGGGGAGGCTTCAGTCGGGATGTCTTTGCTGAAGGTCACGTCAGCTTCTTCCAAGCGGGTGACGAGTGTCGGGTCATCGATTAGGCCGGTCATGTAGACTTGTTTGTCGCCTGCGTCATCGGTCGCGACAAAGGTGATTTGGTTCTCTTCCAGTTTCACTTCGGATACGTCACCAGTCGACACTTGATTCAGGAACGTGCTGTAAGTCACTTCCTCCACGCTTCGGTTCATGTAACTAGGCAATACGAAATAGTTCAGGAACATCAGGACGCTCAGTGCCATCAACAAGTAATAGGCTGTCGTTCTGCGTTTATCGGGGTTTTCGTTGTTCAGATTCACATTCCATTTTCGGTTGTTTTTATTTTTGTCATCTGCCATTTATGTCTGTTCAATCCTCTCGTTGTTGTTCGTTCATTTCCTGTATCAAAAGCTGCAATTCCTTGATGCCCACTGCAATTTTTTCAAGCCGTTCTTCGGACACGCCTTCCATCAGCAAGCAGTATTTGCTTTCGATATCCTGCTCCATTTTCTGAAGGATTTTGTTGCCTTCAGGTGAGAGCTTCAGGGTGATGAAACGTTCGTCGTCAGCGCGCCGTTCGCGCGTGAGGTAGCCTTGCTGCTCCAGCTTTTTGCAGATGGTGGAGACGTTGCCGTTGTTCATATCCATCACCTTCGCCAACCGGTTTAGGGACAGATCTTCGTTAAGGTTGACCTCCATCAAAATCCGCAATTGCAGCGGGGTGATGCAGTAGTCTTTTGCGACCGGGCACATCACGGTATCCTTGGAAACTTGGATGGTCCGCAGCAGATCCCAGATCTCTTTTTTCAAAAAATCAATTTTCATTTTGAAATCCGCTCCTTTTCCGGACAATAGTTGTGATGTAAAACTATTCTAAATCAAAACTATTCTTTGTGCAAGCGGTTCAACTTAGTCTTAAGCAAATCCTAAAGAATCATTCCCGGCAGGAATGTTGTGAACCTACTATAGAGCTAGTGTGTGAAGAATTCGTGAAGATGCTTGAAAATATTTGATAAGAAACGGCTGCGGCGTGCGTTGGTCGGAGTACAGTGGAGGAATCGGCTCCCAGCTCCGGCGAGGGGCCCTTCGCCGGAGGACACCGGTATCAATTGGCTTCAGCTCCGACGAGGCTCTGCTCATCGGAGAAGAGCATCAGAATGTTGGTCGAACTCCGGCGACGCCTCCGTTCACCGGAGGAGAGAAGAAAAGCGCTGCTCACCGGAGCACAGCGGAGGAATCAGTTCCCAGCTCCGGCGAGGGGCCCTTCGCCGGAGGACACCGGTAACAATCGGCTTCAACTCCGACGAAGCCATCCTCATCGGAGAAGAGCAATCAGAATGTTGGCCGAACTCCGGCGACGCCTCCGTTCGCCGGAGGATAGAAGAAAAGCGCCACTCCTCGGAGCACAGCGGACGAATCAGCTCCCAGCTCCGGCGAGGGGCCCTTCGCCGGAGGACACCGGTATCAATTGGCTTCAGCTCCGACGAAGCCGTTCTCATCGGAGAAGAGCATCAGAATGTTGGCCGAACTCCGGCGAAGCCTGCGTTCACCGGAGGATAGAGCGGAAACCCATATAAGCTCCGGTGAGGCTTCCGGATGTCGGCGACGCTGTGTATAATGGAGCAGATAGAGTGTGTGATTACGAAAAAGGACTGATGATCAGTATGAAGGCATATAAATATATCCAAACACCGCTCGGGAAATACTTGCTGGCTGAGAACGGCAAGGGCATTACGTTTCTGGAGCATGTTGCATTGGAATTGGATCCGCGGATCGAAAAGGAAATCGCGGCTGGAGAAATGGTTGAGATGGATACGCCATTGTTGCTGGAAGGGGAGCGTCAGTTACAGGAGTATTTCAATGGCGAGCGTCAGGAATTCGATCTGTCATTGGATGCGACCGGTACGCCTTTCCAATTGAAAGTCTGGGAAGCCTTGCGCCAGATCCCTTACGGGGAGACGCGAAGCTACAAAGAAATCGCCATCGCGGTCGAAAATCCGAAAGGTGTGCGCGCCATCGGCATGGCCAACAATCGCAATCCGATATCGATCATCACCCCTTGCCACCGTGTCATCGGCACGAACGGGAAGTTGGTGGGGTACGCCGGAGGACTGCATCTGAAGGAATATTTGCTGAATCATGAGACAAAGGTTGCAATCGAAAACAGCTCACCCCAAATGGATATCTGAATCGTCGGGAGAAGGGATTCTCAGTTAGGATGCCTATTCTCAATAAGAGGATAATAAATAGGTATCCATGCTGTCGTGAAGTCAATGGATAAACGTCGTTTTATAGTAGTAAATTGAAATGATATACAACAGTAAATAATCGGGAAATTCAGAAAAGAGCCAGGAACCTATTGTTCCCGGCTCTTTTTTCTTTGTGGAAATGCATATAATGTCTGATTCGAGCTAGAGAAAATGGATGCCTGACCGCGCAATAAACCAGCTATTCACTACCGGAAATTATAATCGTTATCATCATAAGTTAAACCTATGATTCTGATAAAAATGATTGATTGGATATTTGGTCAACCAGAATTTATACTTCAGATATCAAGTTGAGTGATGAGCAATCAATAGAACTGCAGTCTATGGGAACTTGTTACTAAAAGGATTCAACTGGATGGCCACAAATACATGGATATATGAAAACGTAAACATTTGGAGGGACGACATGCTAAAAGAACTACAATGCAGCATCTTTCGCGGCGGTACAAGCAAAGGTGCATTCGTAATGGAAGAAGATTTACCGGAAAATAAAGAGGAACGGGATCAGATCCTGCTAAAAATCATGGGCAGTCCTGATCAACGCCAAATTGATGGTTTGGGTGGGGCAGTGTCCACGACCAGCAAAGTTGCCATCATTTCAAAAGAAACAACTGAAGATTGGGATATCAATTATACATTTGCGCAGGTTCAGATCGATAAACCTTTTGTATCCTATGCAGGGAACTGCGGGAACATTTCATCAGCTGTCGGGGTTTTTGCTCTTGAGAATGGCCTAGTGGAAATTAGCGCGCCGATAACGACGGTGAGGGTATATAATACAAACACAAAGAAAATTATTCACGAACATATTCCTACGCCTAACGGAGAGATTACTTATGAAGGCGACTTCAGTATTTCCGGCGTTCCAGGAACGGGCTCGAAGATCGAACTGGAGTTTTTGAATCCGGAAGGTTCCTTTACAGGCAAGCTTTTGCCGACAGGACAGCCGAAAGATCTGCTGAACATCGAGGACTACGGCATTGTTGAAGTATCGATCGTCGATGCGGCAAATCCTTTGGTATATGTGCGAGCGGGAGATATCGGCTTTATCGGATCCGAAACGGCAGCCGTGATCGATGCTGATCCAGCGAATCTTGAACTGTTGGAAAAAATCAGGGGTACAGCAGCCGTCAAAATGGGCTTGGCCGATAATTGGGAAGAAGCCGCTACAGTCACGCCGGGAGTGCCCAAAATGACGATCGTATCATCAACACAGGATTACATTACGGATAGCGGCAAAGAAATAAACGCTTCCGAATATGACCTTTCCATCCGGATGATGAGCATGCAAAAAGCCCACAAAACCATCGCTTTGACAGGGGCTTTGTGTACAGCAGCTGCCTGCGCGATTCCGGGCACCATCCCGAATGAAGTACTGGGGAACGAAAATGTGAAGAATGAGATCGTACTTGGGCACAGCGATGGCCTCATTTCGGTTGCGATGAAGTACAAAAATGAAAATGGGACGATAAAGATAGACTCCGTGTCGAGTCACCGGACCGCGAGAAAAATCATGGTCGGTAAAGTCTTCTATAAAGGATAGAAATAACACAAAGAATAGGAAGTGTTGAAATGTTAGCATTGTTAGGCTATGGAATGATCGTTACCTTCATGGTTTTGTTATTAACCAAGAAAATGTCACCTTTTGCAGCATTAATTTTAGTTCCCGTTGTTTTTGGTTTAGCCGCAGCATTTATAAGTGGAACACCACTTTTGGAAGTATTTGATTGGATTTTTGGAGGTTTGTATTACTCGCTTGATGGGGATGGAAAACTTATCGGTAAAGGTGTAGCCCCAACGATTACCTTATTGCTGTTCGCCATTCTTTACTTCTCGGTTATGTTGGACGTAGGCCTATTCGACCCATTGGCTACGAAGATGATCAAATGGGCAAAAGGCGATCCAATGAAGATTTGTGTCGCTACTGGTGTTATCTCTTTAATCGTGTCACTGGATGGTGACGGGACAACGACTGTGTTGATCGTAACGACAGCGGTTCTGACGCTTTTCAAGAAAATGAAGATGAATCAGCTTTACTTGGCGGTAATCATCGGATTCTGCAACTCGGTAATGAACTTAGTCCCTTGGAGTGGCCCGATGGCGCGTGCGATGCCGGTGCTAAACTTGACACCGAAAGAATTCTTCGTACCCGTTATCCCAGGTATGATAGGCGCAACTTTTCTAGCATTGTATATGTGCTACTACTACGGTAAAAAAGAGCGCGCTCGTCTGGGCTACGAAAAAGGCAGCGGCATCATTCATGACAGCGACTTGGAACATATCATTAAAGAAATCAACGAAAAAGATGCGTATTTGAAACGCCCTAAATTGATTTGGTTCAACTTTATCCTTACAGCGGCAATCATGACAATGTTGATCATGGACGTCATCAATGGCGGTATCCTCTTCGTGCTTGGTACAGCCATCGCGTTGCTGGTCAACTATAGACAGTTGAATCTGCAATCTTCCCGTTTGATTGCAAATGGCGGAGAAGCTTTAGGTCCAGTAAGTTTGGTTTATGGTGCAGGTATCATCATGGGTGTCCTGAACGGCAGCGGCATGAGCGCAGCCATCGCACAACAAATGGCTGGTATGATTCCGGAAAACATGGGTGCCTACATTCCATTCTTCCTAGCTTTGATTTCTTTACCTGGTTTGTTCTTCTTGCCAAATGACGCTTTCTACTTCGGTATCCTGCCGGTATTGGCACCAATCGCTTATCAATACGGTGCAACACCAACTGAAATCGGTGTCGCTTCCATGATGGGTCAAGCAATCCGTTTTGCAAGTCCCTTAGTAGCCTTTCTTTATGTCTTGGTTGACAGAACAGAAGTAAGTTTTGGCGATTACTCAAAAGAATACCTGAAATGGGGTCTTCCAAGCTTCGCGATTCAAACCATTATTGCCATTCTGATCGGTGCGATTCCGCTGCCCTTCTTGTTTAATTAATCATCAAACGACTTCTCGGCAAAGCTCAATCAAGGTTCTGATGTAAGGAGGCAGTTTTCGCCCTTTTCGGTAAGCCACAATCATATCCGCATAATGTGGCTTGCCCTCGAAAGAGAAAAAGCGTGGAGCATTGCCGAATTTCAAGTGACGGATATGGGTCTCGTTCAAAAAGGAGATCCCGTATCCCGTCATCGTCAGATTGACGGCTGTCTCGATATTCCGAGTATGCGTAACTTTATTGGGGACGAAGTTATGTTCCGCAAAAATCGCTTCGGCGATTTGGCCGGTACGCTGATCGGGGAAATGCAGAATGAACCGATCCTTTTTGAACAATTGCAGATCAATGGAAGGATAGTTGCTGATCGGATTAGGCTTCCCTTGATTGATGCAAGGATGTCCTGAGGGAACAGCCAACAGGATCTCTTCCGATTTGATGATTTCATAGTCCAGATGCAATGCGTGGTGCGGCATGTTCATGATGGCGATGTCCGCTTCGCCGTTGTTGATTTTTTCTTCTACAACTTTGGAGGATTCTTCGATCAACTCGACTTCGATATTTGGGTAGATTTCATTGAATTTCGGCAAGATATCAGGAGCCAGATAGGAACCGCGCATGAAGGGAATGGAAACGCGCAGACGGCCGATTTTGTTGTCCAATATATGGGCAGCTTCGTCGTAAAAGTTTTCGCGCATACGCAGAATCTCGATTCCAGCAGCCAAAAAACGTTCACCAAGGAAAGTCAATTCATATTTCTTTCCGATTTGATTGAAGACTGGGAATCCCAAGCGGGCCTGCATATTTTTGATGTACATGCTCAATGAGGGTTGTGAGATGTATAGAGACTCAGCTGCCCTTGTCAAACTACCGCAGTCGTTGATTGCCTTCACGTATTCGATATCTTTCATTTCCATAGAAGCATCCCCTTATCATAGGTTTTGATTATGATATACATAAAAAATATATATTTCATTTATGTTTATTATAGGGATACAATCACACTAAGTAAATACAAGAATATATAAATTGGAGAGGTACTATACTATGAACAGCAAGCAGAAATCAATTAAAACCATCACTACAAATGGGAAGGAGTATAAGTACTACGATCTGAAATCATTGGAAAATGAAAAAGTGACGATTGCCAAATTGCCATATTCCATCCGTGTCTTGCTGGAAAACTTGTTGCGACAAGAAGACGGCAAGGTCATCACTGAACAACACGTCCTGTCCTTGGCTAACTGGAAACCCATCAATGAGGTGAAAACGGAGATCCCCTTCAAACCATCCCGTGTCATTCTGCAGGATTTGACAGGCGGAGCGGCAATCGTGGATTTGGCAGCATTGCGTTATGTAACCGAAAAATTGGGTAAAGATTCCGCGATCATCAATCCGGATATACCGGTGGATTTGGTCATTGACCATTCCGTTCAAGTCGACTACTCAGGATTCAATGATGCTTTCAGAATGAACGCGGAAATTGAGTTCGATCGGAATCGTGAGCGTTACGAATTCTTCAGCTGGGCTGAAAAATCCTTTGATTCCTTCAGTGTTGTTCCGCCAGCGACAGGGATTGTCCATCAAGTGAATTTGGAATACTTGGCTGATGTGGTTAAAGAAGCTGAAGTCGAGGGAGAAAGCATCCTCTACCCGGATACTTTGGTCGGGACCGATTCGCACACCACGATGATCAATGCTTTGGGTGTCCTTGGTTGGGGCGTCGGCGGCATCGAGGCAGAGGCAGGCATGTTGGGACAACCGTGTTATCTGCAGCTGCCGGATGTCGTTGGAGTCCGCTTCACAGGCAAGCTTCAAAACGGTGCAACAGCAACTGATTTAGCTTTAAAAATGACCCAAGTATTGCGAGAGCAAAAAGTGGTCGGGAAATTCGTCGAATATTTCGGTGAAGGTTTGAAAAACTTGACGATTGCCGACAGATCGGTCATTGCCAATATGGCGCCGGAATACGGAGCGACCTGCGGCTTCTTCCCGGTCGATGACGAAACATTGGGTTATCTGCGCTTCACCGGCAGAGAAGAGGCGAAAGTGGACAGGATTGAAGCCTATGTCAAAGCTAACAACCTTTTCTACAATGATGCAATCGAACCAGAGTATTCGGAGCTGATCGAAATCGACCTTTCAACAGTGGAACCAAGCTTGGCCGGTCCGAAAAGACCGCAGGATTTAGTGAAACTATCCGATGTCAGCCAAAAATTCATCGAAGCATATGCCGCTCCGATGGGGAATCAAGGCTATGGGTTGGATGCAGCTGATATCGACAACAAAGTGACGATCACTTATGAAGACGGTTATCAGGAAGAACTGGAAAACGGAGCGGTATCCATCGCAGCTATCACAAGCTGTACGAATACAAGCAACCCGTACTTGATGCTCAGCGCCGCTTTGTTGGCCAAAAATGCAGTCGAAAAAGGCCTGTCCGTCAAACGCTATGTCAAAACATCCATGTCGCCGGGATCGAAAGTGACGGCGCGCTATTATGAAAAATCGGGCTTATTGCCTTATCTGGAAGCATTGGGCTTCAACATCATCGGCTACGGCTGCATGACGTGCGTGGGCAACTCCGGACCGCTGAGACCGGAAGTCAGCGAAGCGGCCAAAGAGGGCAACATCCTCCTTTCGGCTGTGTTAAGCGGCAACCGCAACTTCGAAGGCCGCATCCATGCGGAAGTCAAAGCCGGCTATCTGGCAGCGCCGCACTTGGTCATCGCCTACGCTTTGGCGGGCAATGTCAAAGTGAATCTGGCCACCGAGCCGATCGGTATGGACAAAGCAGGGCAACCTGTCTATTTCAAGGATATCCTGCCGAGCAACGAAGAAGTCCAAAAAGTCGTGAATGAAAGCGTGCTGGCGGATATGTTCAAAGAAGAATACCGTTCCGTCTTCGACTCAAACGACCTGTGGAACAAAATTGAATCTGCGGATAAACCGGTCTACGACTGGGATGCCGATTCAACCTATATCGCAAATCCGCCTTACTTCGAAAACTTCCAATTGGAGACAGAGCCGATCACGAGTCTGAAAGGGCTGCGTGTATTGGGCAAGTTCCAGGATTCGATCACAACCGATCACATCTCACCGGTCGGAGCGATCGCAATGAAGTCGCCTGCCGGCAAATATTTGATGGAGCATGGCGTGAAACCGAAAGACTTCAACTCATACGGAAGCCGAAGAGGACACCATGAAGTGATGGTGCGCGGTACTTTCTCCAATATCCGCCTCAGAAACGCTTTGGCGGATGGCTTGGAAGGTGGTTTCACCAAATATGTGCCGACGAATGAAATCATGCCGATTTTCGATGCCAGTGTGAAATATAAAGAAGATGGCACTGGTTTGGTGATTCTGGCCGGAGATGATTACGGAATGGGATCTTCCCGTGACTGGGCGGCAAAAGGCGCCCGACTGTTGGGCGTCGATGCGGTCATCGCGAAAAGTTTCGAACGGATCCACCGCTCCAACCTGATCATGGTGGGTGCGCTTCCGCTGGAATTCCTAAAAGGTGAAGATGCAGAAACGTTAGGATTGACAGGATTGGAAGAGTACGCGATCGCAATCACGGATGAAGTAAAACCGAATGAAGTGATCACTGTCACAGCTCAAGCCGCGGATGGAACGGAAAAGACGTTCCAAGCAATCGCGAGACTGGATTCTGAGATCGAAATCGACTACTACCGCAACAAAGGCATTTTGCCGATGGTGCTCAGAAACAAGATCAAATAAGCTTTTCTAACTACACTATTCCGAGTAAAACGATAAATAGAAGAAGCCGGCCCCGACTCCGGCTTCCAGAATACGCAAAAAGCAGGCCCGTAACAGCCTGCTTTTTGCGTATTAAACTGAAAAAGAGGCAACCTCAAATTACGAGGTTGCCTCTTTTGTCATTCCACATACAAAGATAATTTCTTCTCGATGCGTGTCTGGAAAGCAGCGAAGACGCTGCAGACCGCCCAGTAGATGAGCGCGACCAGAATGTACATGGTCATGTAGTCGAACTCGCGGCCACCGACGATTTTGGCGTTCTGGAACATTTCCGGAACGGTGATCATCGCCGCCAAAGACGAACCTTTGATCAGGTCCAGCAGCACGTTGCTCATCGGCGGAATGGCGATCCGCAATGCTTGCGGCACAATGACTTTGCGCATGATGAACGACCACTTCAGACCCAAGGCATAAGCCGCTTCCCATTGCCCGTGATTCACGGAATTCAAAGAGGAACGGATGATTTCCGCGCTATAGGCGGCCGAGCTCATGCTGAAACCGATGATGGCCGCCGTAACGGCTGTGAATTGGATACCGATGAACGGAAAGCCGAAGTAAAGCAAGAACAAAATGACCAAAGTAGGCGTCCCCCTCATAAAGGAGATGTAGAGCCGTGCCAGCCAGCGCAAAGGCTTCAACTTGGCCAGCTGCAGGAGAGCAAGGAAAAAGCCAAGCAGCGTGCCATTCACCATGCTGGTCAACGCGATTCCAAGTGTATAGCCCATCCCTTTCAGGACGTACGGGAGGCTGTCGAGAGCCAATTCCGGATTAAAGATATACTGCCATTGGATGCCTGACATGTCTTGCCCACCTTTCTGATTGCCTTACTATTTCATATCGCTTACGTCGATGACTGGGAAATCATATTCGATCTGTACGGTTACATCCGCACCGTCGTAGAACTGTTTCGATAATTCCGCCAAAGTACCGTCAGCACGCATTTCGTCCAAAGCTTCGTTGAATTTCTCGGTCAATTCGTCATTGCCTTTTTTGATGGAGAAATTAGTTTCGGACGGGTTGTAGAAAATGTCATGCACTTTTACCGGGATATCAGGTAAAGCGGCAGTCGCCAATTTTTGTGCGTAATAGTCGTTCAGGATAACGTCGGTCCGTCCGTTCGCTACGTCAGACAAGTACATGTCGTTTGTTGCATTGTCGTAGATTTTTTCTTCTGCGCCGAAGTAGCGTGCGACTTTCATGTAAGTCGTGGTTGCGGCACCGGCAGCGATTTTGCCTTTCAAATCTTCCAGCGTTTCGATGCCGGAATTATCGGATTCACGGACGACCATGGCTCCGAATGAATATTTGTAAGGGGTTGTATAATTGTATTTATCGGCATTTTCGCCGTTGCGGTCGATCCCGAATGCTGCAACATCCACTGCGCCGCTGTTGACGGAAGTCAGCATGCCGTCAACACCCATTTCGGTGAATACCACTTCCACGCCGATGCGTTCAGCGATTTCGCGGATGATTTCCACTTCGTAACCGGTCAATTCGTCGGTTTCTTTGTCGTGATAAGAGTTAGGGTAAAGCGTTCCGGAAGTGGCTGCCTTCAAAACGCCGGCTTCCTCGATCTTGTCCCAGGCTGTTTCTGAATCAGTTAACACCGCTGTATCAGTAGCGCTGCTGTCGGCTGTTTCGCCGCCCCCGCAGGCTGCCAAAGTCAAACCTAGTAATGCCGTCAAACCGCCAAATAAAACTCTCTTTTTCTTAACCATCCGTGAAACCTCTCCTTTTTCCCTCGAATATGAACTAGACATAAGATAGCACGTATCTGGGCCGAAAGCAATCGTTTTATCTATAAAAATAATACAGTTTCAGATGCTGTTATAAATAATTTTCAGCGAAAAGATTGAACAAAATGAACATATCTTCTCATGTGTTTCCGAACATTCAGTAGGGAGGTTGGTACAGTTCGTAAAACAGTTTGTGAAGTGGGGAACAGCCCACGCAATATGTAACGAAAGTTACTGAAAACAAAAAAGCTCCGGTTGTCGGAAGTTGTCCGATAACCGGAAAGAATCGGACAACCGGAACGCATTAATGCTTCAACGAACTCCGCGCACATTTTCGGAATCGAAACTGAACAGGATGCCATTACCCGGCACGTCCAACTGCATCCGCTCGACGATGGCGGTTTCCAGCGCGGGAGCGACATCGGAAGTGACTAGGTTCATGATGATGTCCTTGCCGGCATCCACTTCGATCCCAAACACTTTTCGGCATTTTTCTGCGAAAGCCCCGGTCCCATGGAAGAGGGTGCCGCCGCGCGCACCGGCCGCCGCCGCCGCTTCGACGACTTCGTCACCCAATCCGGCGGCAACGAGCGTGAAAAAGACTTCGTGACCGGAATCTGGATGGGCATCCTTTTCGTCCAGATGCAGACGTTCGCCGTGCGTACCCATCAAGTGCGAAACCGGACTCGTGAACAGGATGCCGCGATTCGGCAACTCGAAATGGAAGAGTGAGCTGATGTGTTCGATGGCTGGCTGCGTCTTTTCGCGCGCGCAGACCATAAAGAGGATTTCCTTTTTTACTTCATAAAAACCGATTGTGCGCAACAAAGCGCTGGAAACCGTGCCGGAACCATGCATGATGGTCCCTCCCGTGATGCCACATTTCTTCGCTTCTTCAAGCACTCGGCTGGCTTTGCCGATGTTGACGACGACAAAAATGACGTCGTAGAATCGTGTGTTTTCAACTTGTTTAGTCAATCAAAGTCCCTCCTTTACACTATTGCGTTGGTAGATGGCGCCTAGCAATTGCAGCGAAATGATCGGCATCATCGCCACCATCGCAATCATCCCGAAACCTTCCAAGAGCACATTGGCATCCGGTGTGATTTCCGCGACACCCTGGATGAACGCCAGGATGAAAGTGGCTGTCATCGGTCCCGAAGCGACGCCGCCCGCATCAAAGGCGATCCCGACGAACAGCTTCGGCACTTTGTAGGAGAGGGCAATGATGATCAGATAGCCGGGGACGAGATAGTGCCACAGTTGCAGCCAAGGGATGAGCACACGCACGACCGACAAGAGGACGGCGAGCCCGACTCCGATGGACAGGAATCCCAGCACAATACCGCGCTTAACATATCCAGTTGTAACATCTTCTATTTGATGCGTCAATACATATACCGCAGGTTCCGCCAAAATGACCAATACCCCCAGCACAAAACCGACGATCAGGACCGGAATGGAGCTGTCAATCCCGGCGATCAGCATGCCGAGTTTGCGCCCGACTTCCATAAAACCGGCATTCACGCCGGTAAGGAAAAGGACCAATCCGACAAAGAGATAAGCCATCCCCAAGAAGATGCGGCGGAAAGCTCGTTTAGAAAGCTTTTCATCCGCAAAGAAGATGTGATTGAGCACGAAAATGATCAGGATCGGCGAAACGGCCAACAGGATTTCGCCCGCAATTTTCGGCAACTCGTGCAGGAATGGCGTAAGCCAGTGGGCTACCGTAGCCGCGGTGGCAGGTATCGAGCCCGAGAGCGGTTCATCGGAACGGAGGAACAATCCCAGGATCAGTACCGCCAGAATGGCACCGGCTGAGGCGATCCCCACCAGGCCGAAACTGTCTTCCTCGGCTGATTGCGTCCGCCGGTTCAGGGATGCGACCCCGACCGCTAGCGCCAACATGAAGGGCACAGTCAAAGCGCCGGTCGTCGATCCCGAGGCATCGAAAGCGATGGCGAACAGGTCGTTGGTGCTGAAGTAGGCCAAGCCAAAGATGGCGAGGTAGAGGAACGTGAACGTCTTGTTCAGCGGATAGCGGTAAACGATCCGGAACAATCCGATTGTGAGCATCACGGCGATGCCGACGGAAACGACGACCAGAAGCAGGTTTTTCGGATACATGCCGTTTGTGACCTCGGAGACTTGCGTCGCCAAAATATGCAGATCCGGTTCCGCGATCGAGATGAAGAAGCCGAGCACAAGTCCCATCCCGAGCACGTATTTCATGCTGTTGCTGCGAGCCAAACCTTTCCCGAGGAATTTCCCGATTGGTGTGATGCCGATGTCCACACCGAAAAGAAAGATGGACAAGCCGATGATGATCAAAAACGCACCGAACAGGAACCGCTGCAGGTCGACCGTTTCGAGCGGCGTCAAGGTGAAGTGGAGCAGGACGACAAGCAGCGTGATCGGCAGCACCGACTGCAGGACTTCCCTTAATTTTTCTGAAAATATACTCATATATTCAGTCCTTTCATAGTGATGTTATAATGTTGAAGAGTAATATTCATATATTAAACATAACATGCCAACTATTAAATAGGAAGTAAAACGCACCATATTGAAGGGCATTGGTCAATTTTCCGATACTTTAAGGAAATTCGCCCTGATCTGACGGTCACTAGAGCCAAACGTTTTGCTTTGACGGAAGCGCTCCAAAGCATTAGAATAAAGGAAACAATAGGGTTTCATGAAGGATGATTAATTATGAGCATAAAAAACAAAAGCTTGCTGAAAACTGCCATTTTGGCGGGCGCGGCGGCCTATCTGCATCTCCAAAACACGTGGATCCAGAAGACCGAGTACACGATTCCGGTAAAGAACCTTGCGCCGGAAAACGAAGGGTTGAAGATTGTCCAGCTTTCCGATCTTCATCTGCCGAAAGAAAAAATCGATCTGAACAAGCTGATCGACATGACCAAGGAAGCGGAACCGGACTTCATCTTTCTGACCGGCGACCAGATCCAAGGGGATGAGGTCTTTGATCCATCAGTTGCGGAAAAATTGTTTCGAAAATTGGCGGCAATCGCGCCGACCTATGCCATCAACGGGAACCATGACCGTCATTCACCGATGTTCCACATTGCTTTGGATCTCTACAAGAAGACAGGGATCCGCTATTTGGATGATGAAGCAATCAGCGTCCTGGCGAAAGGCAGAAAACCTGTCGTCATAATGGGTCTGAGCGACAAAAGCGCAGCCATCCAGAAAATTACGAAGGATTTCCTGAAAAAAATCAAGCTCCGCAAAGATTGGCAAGGCCAGACGCGCCTTTTGCTGGCGCATCGACCTGAACATTTCCTGAAGTACCATATCAATCCGGAGAAATCAGCTGACATCACGTTCGCCGGCCATGCGCACGGTGGGCAAATCCGCATCCCTAAAATTGGTGGGCTCTATGCGCCAGGACAAGGCCGGATGCCGCAGCATACCGAAGGGGTCTATCTGTTGCCCACGGATCCGGAAAAGAAATTGGTCGTCAGTCGGGGCATCGGTGGGTCATCCTTTCCGTTACGCATCAACAACCGACCGGAAATGGTCATCGTGACCTTGACGAGCGGCTCCGTTTCTGAAAAGCTGTAGGCGCGTGCTCTGATTACGCTTAGACGGCGAGGGAAGAGCGTTCCCTCCAGTTTGTTATGTAAGCGCATTAATAATTTTTGTATTTCTGACTGAATTGGGTTACACTTAAGGTAATAAGTAGAAGGAGTGTGGGTTATCATGGTGAAGAGCTTAATGGACAGAATGCCTTTGAATGATGGTTTTACAATCCCCGGTATCGGATACGGCACTTGGAATGTGAGCGATGATGAAGCGGAAGAATTGGTCTTCATGGCCATAATGCGCGGGTACCGCCTAATCGACACAGCCAGCATGTATGGAAATGAAGCCGGCGTAGGCCGCGGTATCCAAAAAGCAATCAATGGCGGCATTTCCAGAGATGACATTTTCGTCGTCACTAAAATCTGGAAAGACGACATGGGTTTTGAGAAAGCAATGGACGCTATTCGAGCCAGCTATGACCGTCTCGGACTGAAATACATCGACCTGTTCCTAATCCATTCGCCTAGCGAAAGCGACGATGTCAACGCAGAAACATGGAAAGCATTGGAAGATGCCACAGACTCCGGAATCGTCCGCAGTATCGGGGTTTCCAACTTCATGCGCGGCGATCTGACGCAGTTGATGGAAAATTGCCGGATCAAACCAGCCGTTAACCAACTCGAAATCAACCCTTACAACACCATGGAAGTCGTGGATGATTTCTGCTACGATAACAATATCGTGACCATGGCATACAGCCCATTGGCAAAAGGCCGGATCAACACGGAAAGCAAAGTCATCAAAATCGGCGAAAAATACGGCAAGACACCGGTGCAGATCGCTTTGAAATGGTGTGTGCAGCGTGACCTCATTCCTATTCCAAAAACGAAGGATGCCGATCGCATGAAAGAAAATCTCGACATCTTCGACTTCACCTTGACCGATCAGGAAATGGAAATGATCACGCGTATCCAAAAGCCCACTAATTTCGAAAAAGGCCACCAAGACCACAACTTGGGCAAGCGCATCGGGTTCGATACGCACAAGACAGTGTAAACAAGAATGATAGAGGGGGCCGTCTCAAGATGAGGCGGCCCTTCGTGTTGTAGCCAATTTCAAATCTGACTGTCGACTGTTGGGTAAGCAGCAAATGCCGAACACCCGACAGATAGGCGTTCTCTCGGGTGTTCGCGCCGCCGGGGAATCCGAACGCCAGACAGATAGGCGTTCTCTCGGGTGTTCGCGCCGCCGGGGAATCCGAACACCCGACAGATAGGCGTTCTCTCGGGTGTTCGCGCCGCCGGGGAATCCGAAAGCCAGACAGATAGGCGTTCTCTCGGGTGTTCGCGCCGCCGGGGAATCCGAAAGCCAGACAGATAGGCGTTCTCTCGGGTATTCGCGCCGCCGGGGAATCCAAACACCCGACAGATAGGCGTTCTCTCGGGTGTTCGCGCCGCCGGGGAATCCAAACACCCGACAGATAGGCGTTCTGTCGGGTGTTCGCGCCGCCGAGGAATCCAAACACCCGACAGATAGGCGTTCTCTCGGGTGTTTTCCTGGAAAGTAGCGTTCCTATCTCAATGCAACTGTCATCAAAATGATATACTGGCTGTAAATATGCAGAACAAGGATGGGGTATATGGATTTTTATTATGATGAAGAAGCGATCCGCTATCTGAAGGTAAAGGATCCGATTTTGGCGGACATCATCGACCGGATCGGGCCGATTGAACGTCCGATCGATGCGGATCTCTTTTCGGCGCTCATCAACAATATCGTCGGCCAGCAGATTTCGATGAAGGCCCAAGAGACCGTCTGGAAAAGGATGCTCACCGCTTTCGGCGCGATCACGCCAGAGAATCTTTGCCGAGTGAGCGTCGAAGAAATCCAGCAGTGCGGTTTGTCGACCCGCAAAGCGACGTATATCCGTGAAGCGGCCGAAAAAGTCCTTTCCGGCGCATGCGACTTGGAGGCATTGAAGGATATGAACGATGAAGCGGTCATCGCCGAGCTGTCGCAACTGCGCGGCATCGGTAAATGGACAGCCGAGATGCTGCTGATCTTTTCAATGGGCCGTCAGGACGTGCTGAGCTGGGACGACCTCGCCATCCATCGCGGACTGCGGATGGTGTATCATCACCGTAAAATCACGAAGCCGTTGTTCCAAAAATACAAACGCCGTTACGCGCCGTACGGTTCGATCGCGAGCCTCTATCTGTGGGAAGTGTCCGTCGGCGTCCTGCCGGATCTGAAGGACTATGCGCCGCTGACCGAAGCCGAAAAGAAGAAACGCCAAAAGCAGCGCCAAGAACTGAAACGGGCGGAAAAGCAACTCCTGTAATGTATAACGCAAGCATCCCCTCATTTGTATTGGGATGCTTTTTTTGATTCTGTTGCAAAGGGGATGCTTTAACCGGGCGCCAGCCCCAATCATGCCTACAAAAATCATTCATTTTGTATCTCAAAAAAATGGTATCACTAAGCAATCCACCCTGGATTAGTGTAGAATAGGAATAGAATGTTTCATAGACAACAGTGAGTGAGGGGATAAAACCATGATCAGATTAGGCATCATCGGAACCAGCAGCATCGCGCATGCATTCGCCACAGCGGCAAAAGCATCCGGACAATTCGAAATAAAAGCGGTCTACAGCCGCACCCAGTTCAACGCCCAGAGTTTCGGCGAGGGCTACGGCGCGGATGTGTTCGTCACCGAGCTGGACAAATTCACAGCCTTGGAGGAAGTGGATGCCATCTACATCGCATCGCCGAACAGTCTCCATTTCGAGCAGGCCATGTCGGCCATCGCGAACGGCAAGCATCTTATCGTCGAGAAGCCGATCTTCTCGAACACGAAAGAATGGGAGGCCGCCTTCGCCGCAGCGAAAGCCAACAATGTTTTCCTGTTTGAAGCCGCCCGCCACCTGCATGAGCCGAACTTCGCGCTAGTCAAGAACGAGATTGCTAAATTGGGCGAAATCGACGGCGCCAGCTTCACTTATGCCAAATACTCCTCCCGCTATGACCAGGTCTTGGCCGGCGAGGAACCGAATATCTTCTCGCTGGATTTTTCCGGCGGGGCGCTCGCCGATTTGGGCGTGTACTTGCTGTATGCTGCCATCGATTGGTTCGGTGTGCCCGAGGAAGTCGATTATGCCGCCAAGAAAATCCAGACGGGCGTGGATGGAGCCGGCACAATGCTGCTGAAATATCCGTATTTCACAGTCAGCCTGCACACATCGAAAATCTACAATTCTTTTGCTGATTCGGAAATCTACAGCGGCAAAAAAACGTTGCTTCTCGATGGCGTCAATTTGATCCAGTCGGTCGAATTGGTGGACGGCGAGACCGAGGAACGTTACCAATTAGCCGAAAAAGCGTCCGGACATTTCATGGATGACGAGGTCCGTGCATTCGCGCGCGTCTTGAATGATCCGGGAAATCCTGATACTATAGAAGACTATGAACGTTGGACGCAGATCAGCCGAGACGTCAACCGGACAATGGAAGCTTTGCGCAAAAAAGCGGGAATCGTTTACCCAGCGGATTAATACGAAGCGCAGGTCAGCCGGATGCTTCCGCGCGAGGCTTGCACCGCAGCTTAATAACAGGCTGCACTATAAGAAATGAGGAAATAAATGATGATGATGGAAGAAATGGCAATGCCATTCGAGAAATACTGGAATGAGATGAGTTTTCAGCTGCCGACGCCGATCCAAGAAAATGTCTTCAAACCGTTGATGGAAGGCAAAGATGTCGTTGGCCTATCGCCGACCGGTACCGGTAAAACGTTGGCTTATGCCATCCCGTTGCTGCAAAAAACGGATGCCAACAAGGAATTACAATTGTTGGTGCTCGTGCCTTCGCAGGAATTGGCGCACCAAGTAGGGCACGTTTTGGCGGAATGGGGTTCCCTGAAGGACTTGACCGCGCAAGTGATCATCGGTGGCGCGAACGTGGGCCGTCAGATCGACAAGCTGAAGGAGAAGCCGGAAATCGTGGTCGGAACCCCGGGACGCTTGCTGGAACTGGCCAACCAGAAAAAACTCAGACTGCACAACATCAAAACGGTCATCTTGGATGAAGCGGACTACTTGATGCAGGAAGAGCATCTGAACGCCTTGCGCGAGTTGATCAAAAAACTGCCGGGTTCCCGCCAGATGGGTTTCTTTTCGGCTACGAACAGCGAAAACCTGAAGGATATCCAGAAATGGTTCAACACGGAGCCACTTTGGTTCGACACGACAAAGGAAGGCCAGTTCATGGACCAGACTGTCCATGGCTTCATCGAGGCGCCGACGCGGAAGCGTGCTGAAATGCTGCGCCGCTTAGGCAACCTGGAAGGCATGCAGGCGCTCGTTTTCGTGAACTCCACCCAGGAACTCGATTACTTGGCGGGAAAACTGCAGTTCGAGGGCATCAATGTCCGCATGCTGCACAGCGATTACGGCAAGGCACAGCGTAAGAGCGCCATGGATGAATTCCGCAAAGGCAATGCGACTTTCCTGCTGACGACGGATGTTTCTGCCCGCGGGATCGACATCCAGGATCTGCCTTACGTCATCCATTACGATCTGCCGCTTTCGAAGGAAACGTACCTGCACCGTTCCGGACGTACGGGCCGGATGGGCAAAAAAGGGGTCGTGCTGTCCTTGGTGAATGACCGCAACAGTCGCGATATCAAACGCTTTGCGCCTCATCCGGATGAAGTAAAAGAATTCTTCATCTATGGCGGGGAACTCGTCAACGAATTGCCGAGCCGCGAATCACGTGACGCCATCCGCGATGCGCAGAAACCGGCCGCAGCCAAAGCAGCCAAAATCCAGAAAAAAGCTGCCTTGAAAGAAGAAGAGGCGTCCCCACAAGCGGCAGCCAAGAAAATCAAAAAGAAAAAAGTCCGCACCAAAGACCAGAAAAACAAAGGCGCGCGCCGCAAGCCGACAGAACAAAAGCTTTCTGAATAACTGAAATACTTTCCGCATTCTGCCGGAAGGACAGCCCCAAACCGCGCTTGCGGAGGCTGTCCGCGGTGGCGTGTGGATTTTTGCGTTCGATCTAAATGCGGGCTGTCCTCCGGCCAAGCCAGCGTTCGCCGGAGGACAGCACTTGCGAAATGCGCCCAGCTCCGGCGAGGCTGCCGCCGCCGGAGGAGCCCGATAATATCGTATCTCTCCTCCGATGGCGCATCCGCTGGTCGGAGAAGACGCTCAAAATGCCGGCCGGAACTCCGGCCAGTCGCGCGTTCGCTAGTCCCAACAGGCAGATTTCCTTCCCGGGTCCGTTGCGGCGAACCCCTCGCACCTGTATAATCAAAGACAGAGAACGAATATGTATACGGATACGGAACAAAGTCCGCTATGCAGCACAAGAAAGGGGTGCATGCTAACTATGGTCACCATCAATGACATCGCCAAAATGGCCGGTGTGGCGAAGAGCACCGTTTCCCGCTATCTGAACGGCGGGGCCATCAGCGAAAAAACAAAGGCGAAGCTGGATGAGATCGTTGCCGAGAACGACTATAAACCGAATAAATTTGCCCAAAGCCTGAAAGCGAAGCGCACGCACATGGTCGGGACGATCATTCCGCGTCTGAATTCCTTTGCGACGAATGAAGCGTTGCGGGGCTTGGAGAACAGTCTGCGCCTTTCCAAAAACCAATTGTTGATCACGAATGCGGATCAGAGCCGCGAACGCGAAATCGAAGCCATCTCCACCTTGGCGAAGCAGCGCGTCGACGGCATCGTCTTCTTCGCGGCAGCCATCACGCCGGCTCATGTGAAGGCGTTCGAAGAGGCTAATGTTCCCGTCGTCATCGTTGGGCAATCGCATCCCGATTTCCACTGCATCATCCATGATGACGAGAAGGCGGGCCATTCGGTCGGAGCCTACGCGGTGGCAAACGGGCACAGGAACGTCCTCGTTTTCGGCGTCGACGAATCCGATGAAGCGGTCGGGGTGAGCCGGCGCAACGGCATCGAGCAAGCTTTCGAAGGCCACGACATCGACTACATGTTCGTCAAAACCAGTTTTTCGATGAAGGATGCCTACGAAAAGGCGCTGGAAATCCTGCCGCAATCGAAAGCCACCTTCGTGATCGGCGCGACCGACAATATCGCGATCGGGATCATGCGCGCGGCCCACGAACTGCAGCTCGAGATCCCGAACCAATTCTCCTTGGCGGGCTTCGGTGGCTATGAAATCACGGAGGCAGTCTATCCGCGTATCACAACCGTCCATTATCCGTTCATGGAATCCGGTGAATTGGCGGCCAAAAGCCTGCTGGAATTGATCACGGAAAAAGAAGTCGCCATGATCCAGACGCTGGATAACGAACTTTTGATCAGGGAATCGACAATCAAAAAAGCATAATACCGGTGTTAGGGCCCGCAGCGAAGCGGGCAAGGAAGCGGCATTTATTTTGACTGTCCATTTTGGGACAGTCTGTTTTTTTGCATTTTTGATTTGGCGGGTTTCCCCGCGAAAATATAGCGCTCCTGGAAGCATCCAACGCAAATACAGAAAAAGTACAACCTATTCTGGTCGCTTGAAGCATGGCTGAACCTTGAACCGGCAAGCTTTCTCTTCCTTTTTAATTGCTCTCCTTATGCGCCGATGGGACGGGATAGCCCCGCCAGTCCTTTCATCGCAATATCCTTTTGAATTCAGGGAACGAAAGGGATTTGCTGTTGATTTATTGGTTTTCGAAAGCGAATCAATAATTTAATTGCGGATTAATATATAATAAGTGGATATTGCGTTAGAGGAGGAAAAGTAAAAATGAACGAAGCGAAAGGGTATAAAAAAATTTTGGCAGTTCTGGGGGCATTCGCCTTATTGGGACTGAGCGGCTGCGGCCAAGAAGAAACGCCGGAAGCGGATAGCAGCCTCCAGGCGACGACGGAACAGACTTCCGAGGCGGTAGCACAAGAAGCAACTGAAGAAACAACCGAAGCAGCCACTGAGGAACATTTGGATTATGAGAACCAGGATGAATGGGACTTCGAATCCGGCGAGATGCAATCCCCGATCAATATCGAAACGGGTGCAGCCGAAGCGATGACCACGGACGGCTCCCTGGCACTGGACTATGCGGAAGAAATCATCGATGTGGTCGACAACGGGCACAGCATCGAAATCGAGGACGGCGGGCAGGCGAAGATTGCCGGACGCAGTTTTGAACTGGCGCAATTCCATCTGCATTCCCCGAGCGAGCATACAGTGGATGGCGAAAGTTTCCCGATCGAACTGCATTTTGTCCACAAGGCCCAGGACGGACGCTTAGCGGTCATCGCGGTTTTCTTTAAAGAAGGAACAGAAAATGCTGCCTTTCAAGCGATTCTGGATGATGTCAAGGCGAATGAAGAAGCTACTGTTGCGAGCGGTCTCAGCCTCAACGTTGCCGAACTGCTTCCGGCCAACAAAAGCTACTACCATTACCTAGGCTCCTTGACGACACCGCCGCTGACCGAAAATGTCGAGTGGTATGTGATGGCTAACCCTGTGGAAGTTTCCGCGGAACAGATTGCGGCCTTCAACGAATATTATCAAGGCAACAACAGAGAGGTCCAACCATTGGGCGAGCGTTCTGTTTTGAAATACGAAGAATAACATGCCTTTGCGGTGATTTGAGCGCCTTGGCTGAAAAGTTCCGTCCCCCCGATTCGTATCGGGGCTGGCGGAACTTTTTCGTTTTCCTGGGAATCCGTAACGCGATTACAAAATTCCGAAAGATCGGAGACGCCGGCACTTTTTTTGATATAATGGAGGGAAAAACGCGAGCAGGAGGAACGTAATGGGGGAAATAGCAGCAAAGGCCGCATCACTGATTTTGATCATCGTGATCGGCTACGTCATCAAACGGATCGGATGGGTCAGCGCCGAGGATTTTCCGAAATTTTCAAAAATCGTATTGCGGATCACGCTTCCGTGCGCGCTGATCACGAGCTTCAATAATTTCGACATCACCTACAATCTGTTGTTTCTGACCGCGCTTGGCGTTGCCGCAAATTTGATCCAGCAAGTGACCGGTTATCTGGTGAATAAGCGCAAAGGCGGCAAAGAGCAAGCGTTCGCTATCGTCAATATCGCCAGCTACAATGTCGGGGCCTTTGCGATGCCATACATCGCCGGATTGATGGGCCCGCAGTCGATCATTTTCGCGTCGCTTTTCGATGTCGGCAATTCCTTCGGTGCTGCCGGAATCGGCTATGGCTGGTCCCGCTCGGTGGCTGATGAGAAGCAAAAAACGACGCTATTGAGCTTCCTCAAGCTTATGTTCCTGTCGCCGCTATTCGATACATACTTGATTCTTTTGTTGATGCGCCTCTTCGGGTTGCAATTGCCGGATGCAGTCATCACCTTTACGTCCACTGTCGGCGGCGCTAATACATTCCTGGCGATGCTGATGATCGGGATCGGTCTGGAATTGGGCTTGGATGCACACCGCTTCAAGTTGGCCTTCAAATATTTGGCCATCCGCTATGGCTATTCGCTGGTTTTCTCCATCCTGATCGTGCTCTTCCTGCCGGTCTCGACGGTCGTGAAGACAATCCTCTGCATGCTGTTCTTTTCACCAATCGCATCCATGGCGACCGGATTCACCGAAGAAGCGGGCGGCGACGTCGAAACCTCCGCCTTCATGAATTCCGTCTCCATCCTGATCGGGATCTTCGCGATGCCGCTCGTTTTGGCGGTTATGGGATAAAAACATATGGAATGAATCAATGGCTGCCTCAGATCAACTGAGGTGGCTTTTTTTTCCAGCCAAATTGAGGATGGCTTTTGAACTAGCGTATGGAGCGATTGCCTATACGAAGCAGCCCTTAATGTTAGCGCTTAAACAAACGGAGTCTTATAATGGGGGTATATCAAATCAGTTTCGGATCAAAGTAATCTGATTCAGCAATCATCGTCTGAGGGTCCCAAATGGAACGGATCCCATCGTCAGCTCCCGCAGTTCTATATAGGAGGCTGTTTTTTATGGAAAAAAGAATAAGGCTGTTAGCCCTCTTAACCTTGGTATTTTTGGTGGGTTGCACCGACACAATGATTTCGGGACAAAATGGAGGGATTGCCAGCCAAGAGAGCTCTGCCCAAGCCGTCAGTGGGGCAGATACAGAATCAGAAAATGAAATTGCAGAAGGCGGAACGGTTCTGACCTTCGCCGATGAAGATCTGGAGCTTTATGTGCGTAAGCTGATCGGGAAAGAAGAGGGCGAGCTTGCGTTAAGCGATGTCGAAGCGGTTGATGCCCTCTATCTGGGTAATAAAGACATCAGCGCCATCGATGGAATCGAGCATTTCACGAATCTGCGGATACTACACCTGAATCAAACAGAAGTCAGCGACATGAGCGCCTTGGCCGGGTTGACGCAATTGGAATACCTGGACATCAGCCATACCCGAGTAGAAGATATTGCCGCTTTAAAGGACCTGAAAAAGCTTAAAACCCTTTACCTCAACAACAACCAATTGGAGGACATCAAAGGATTAGCTGGTCTGAAGCAGCTTGAGGTGCTCTATTTGAACGATACTGCTGTCAGCAACATCCGCCCGTTGATCGACCTGACCAGCCTGCAATCGTTGAAGCTGCGCAACACCGAAGTTGAAAATGTCAGCTCCTTGGCTGACATGAATCAGTTGCGCTATTTAAGCCTAGGGAATACCCCGGTCAACAATATCACAGCTCTATCAGGATTAACTCAGCTGACTATCTTGGAGCTGGACAACACCTTCATCCTTGACGTTGAAGCTGTAGCAGCTTTGACGCAATTGCTAACGCTAGACTTGAGCGGGACTGAGATCAACGACGGTAGCGGGCTGGCGGAACTCGGAAACCTTTTGACGCTGGACCTGAGCGGCACCAACATAAGCGACATCTCACCGTTAGCCAACCTGAGGAAGCTATCGCGTCTGGATCTGAACAGTACATCGGTCGTGGACATCGGCAATTTGGCGGGCTTGACTGAACTGACGCACCTCGAAATGAGCGGGGCGCAAGTGAGCGATATCGGAGCCTTGGCAGGCCTGAAGGAATTGGTCTACCTTGATCTCGCGCACAATCAGATCAGCGCTATCGACAGTTTGGCCAATCTGACAAAAGTCAGACACCTGAATCTGGCAGGCAATCAGATCAGCGATGCCACCGCCTTGGCGAACTTGGCGGAGCTTTGGTACCTTGATGTGAGAGGGAATCCGATCAGCGATATCGCGCCTTTAACGGGCTTGGAAAAGTTGGGCAAACTCCACATCAGCGGAGCAGCAGTCAGCGCCGAACAACAAGCATTGATACAGAGCGCTCTGCCGGGCTGCGACATCAGTTGGTACGAAGAATGAACGCAAGAGCATAAAATCGCCCACGTAATTATTTGCGCTTCAGAGTCATCTTAGCGGACAAGGATTCAATTAATTCTTGAGAACTTTCGACAATTCAGATGAGTTGTCGAAAGTTCTGCTTGTTTCGGCTTCGTTTCTTCGGATAATCCGCGTTAAATGTCGTGACTTTCGGCAGCAATGGCCACTCAAAGATTGCAAAGCGGCTTTACTATCTGCTCCGACTCATCTAAAATATAGGCAACAGCAACAATTATTTGATAGTTGGCTATCGGGGAAGAGGAGAAAAATAATGCGCTCGAATAAGCGAAATAAGAACGGTTTGAAAATAGTTGTCAGTATCCTTGCAGTTCTGGTGATCGGTATCCTTGGATATGTCTACTCAATTTACGCAAATGTGAAAGACACGATGGACACAGCCTACATGCCTGTCGAAGTCGAAACTTTCCGCACAACCAACACCGGCACTGTTGCCGATTCGTCGGAAACAGTCGATGAAGAAAGCAGAGCGGATGCCGGAGCGTTGACCCCATCCGAGTTGTTGCAAGCGGGTGAACCGATTTCGATACTATTGTTGGGCGTCGACACCGGTGATCTGGGCCGCACCGAACAAGGCCGTTCCGATTCGATGGTCGTCGTCACAATCAATCCGCACACGCAAAAGACGACACTTTTGAGCATCCCGCGCGATACATACACGGAAATCGTCGGATACGGCACTTCCGATAAAATCAATCACGCCTACGCATTCGGCGGCACCGCGATGTCCATCAATACCGTGCAACAGATGCTCGACATTCCCGTTGATTTCTACGTGATGGTCAACATGGCCGGGATCCAGGAAATCGTCGATGCGGTCGGCGGCATCACCGTTGAAAGCCCACTTGCCTTCAATCAGAACGGCTATGCTTTCGTCCAAGGCACGAACCAACTTGATGGCGAAGCATCATTGGCGTTCGCACGCATGCGCTATGAAGATCCAGCCGGCGATACCGGCCGCCAAGGCAGACAACGCTCAGTCATCGAAGGCGTCATCCGCAAACTGGCGACACCGGAAACACTGCTGAACTACCAGACCATTTTGCAGTCCTTGTCATCCAACGTACAGACGAGCTTCCAATTATCCGATTTCTATACGCTCCAAAACAAGGATTATCTCGGCGCAGTCGACAACATGAGTCAGCAACAACTCGGCGGCACCGGCAGCATGATGAACGACATCTACTACAACTTCGTTGACGAAACCGAACTCACGCGCGTCCATGACCTGCTTAAGGCAGAACTCGAACTCGAATAAACGCCTAAACAAACAGAACTTCCGACAATTCAAGTGAGTTGTCGGAAGTTCTGTTTTTTCTCTTTTCACATATTATTCTTCAGCCTCAACGGATTGCGCGCATGCCGACCAACTCGACGTCGCACGCCAAATGATCCGCAGCAACAGGCTGCTCAAACATCAGATCGGTGGAGAGATATTTTTTGCTGTCGTCGGCAAAAACGGTCGCAACGACGGCATTCTTGTCGCCGAGCAGATCCTGTGCCTTCAGCACTCCCAAAAAGTTGGCGCCAGATGAGATGCCGACGCCGAGCCCGAGCACGCGCGCGAGGTTGCGGGCCATGTTGATGGCGTCGCAGTCGTCGATCGACAGTATATTATCGAGCTGATCCAGTTTGACGATGGCCGGCACGAACTCGTCGCCGATGCCGAAGATCCGGTGCGGGCCGACGACTTTTCCGCAGGTCGCCATCGTCGGGGAGGAGGCCGGATCGAGCGGAAAAGCAAGGCAATCCGGATAGCTTTCCTGCAGAAGTTCCTTGACGCCCATCAGTGTTCCGCCGGTGCCGACGCCGGCAACGAAGCCGTGCGGCCGTTTGCCGAGTGCAGCCAGCTGCGCCAGAATCTCCTTCCCGGTCGACGCATAATGGGCAGCGCAGTTTTCGGGGTTGGAGAATTGGTGCGGCAGAAAGGCGCCTTCGGTTTCGCCCATCCGGTCGGCGAGGGCGATCGAACCGGTGAAGCCGCCTTCCGACTTGGAAACGAGCCGGATGGTTGCGCCGAAACTTTCGATCAGGTTGATACGCTCCTTGCTCATCCAATCGGGCATGAAGATCGTGACCGGATTGCCCAGATAAGCGCCGATTGCCGCAAAGGCGATGCCGGTGTTGCCGCTGGTCGCCTCCGCGATCGGCGTACCTTCAGTGATAGCACCTGTTTCGTAGGCCTTGCGGAGGATGTGGCAGGCGACGCGGTCCTTGATGCTGCCTGAGTAATTGTAGTATTCCGCTTTTGCGTATACTAGCCGCGGTTCGCCTTTGTAAAGCAAGGAAATCTCAAGCATCGGGGTGTTGCCGATCAAAGCCTCCAAACCATCAAATTTTTCGGACATTTTTTTGTTTATCGTCATGGTCAAAAAACCTCCCATACTTATGTCATGTCGCTCTTTGTCTTCATTCTAATCCTTTTGGCGAGGAAAGGCCATCGCCAGCCGTTCGATAAAAACACAAAATAATTTTTATCAAAACACTTGACTTTATCTTTGAAAGGGTTTACTATTCATATCAAGAGGAACCGGTTTCGCCAATGCGGAAAAACTGCTCCTTATCATTTTGAATCAGAAGGGAACCGGTTCCGAAATGAGATGAAACACAGTTTTTATTGCACTTATTCTTAGGCACAACAGATAAAAGGAAAGAGGGAGAAAAATGGATTACAAAAAGATTGCAGAAGAATTGTTGACGGATATCGGCGGAAAAGACAACGTGCAGGCGGCGACGCACTGTGCGACACGACTACGCTTGGTTTTGAGGGATGAAAGCAAGGTCGATCAAGCGGGATTGGACGAACGCGACGAAGTCAAAGGGACTTTCTCCACAGCCGGTCAATACCAGATCATCCTGGGATCCGGGATCGTCAATGAAGTCTACAAAGAATTCATCAAAATGGCCGGCATCGACGCCATGAGCAAAGAGGAAGTCAAAACAGCCGGCACGCAAAAACTGAACCCGATCCAACAAGGCGTCAAGATGCTTTCGGACATCTTCGTACCGATCATCCCGGCAATCGTAGCCTGTGGTTTGATGATGGGATTGAACAACGTATTCACGGCACAGGATTTGTTTGTTGCCGGGAAATCACTGATTGAAGCTTATCCTTCTATTGAAGGTTTGGCAGCCATGATTAATACATTCTCTAATGCCGCGTACGTCTTCCTGCCTATCCTGATCGGTTTCAGCGCTACGCAGAAATTCGGCGGCAATCCATACTTGGGTGCCGTTTTGGGGATGCTGATGGTCCATCCGGATCTCGTCAACGCTTACGCTTATCCGTCAGTCTTGGCTGCCGGTGAAGTGCCTTTCTGGGATATCTTCGGATTTGAAGTCGCGAAAGTCGGTTACCAAGGAACAGTCCTTCCGATCTTATTCGCATCTTACATCCTGGCGAAAGTCGAAACGTTCCTGCACAAACGCGTACACACTTCTCTTGATAACCTGATCACACCGCTGTTCGCTTTGTTCGCAACCGGCTTCCTGACTTTCACTTTGGTGGGCCCGTTGACGCGCACGCTCGGCGATATGATGACAAACGGCCTAGTTTGGTTGTATGACACGACAGGTGCCATCGGCGGCGCCATCATCGGTTTCTTCTACGCGCCACTGGTCATAACAGGTATGCACCACAGCTTCATCGCCGTGGAAACACAATTATTGGCTGATATCGCCAAAACAGGCGGTACGTTCCTCTTCCCAATCGCGGCTATGTCAAATGTATCTCAAGGTGCTGCCGCATTGGCGATGTTCTTCATTATCAAAGAGCAAAAAGCGAAAAGCTTGGCTTCCGCATCCGCAATTTCCGCTTACCTGGGGATCACTGAACCTGCGATGTTCGGGATCAACCTGAAATACCGCTACCCATTCTACGCAGCGATTATCGGATCATCGATCAGCAGCGCTTATATCACATTCTTCAAAGTGAAGGCAGTCGCAATGGGGGCAGCTGGATTACCTGGGATTATCGCAATTACGCAAGGTAAACTTTTCCATTACATAATCGGAATGCTCATCAGTTCCGTAGTGACCATCGCGCTTACTTATGTATTCAGCAAAAAAGAGTGGTCAAAAGCTGTTAAGAAATGAGGGGTGATATGGGGAATTTAGAGTGGTGGAAAACAGCGACCGTTTACCAAATATATCCCAAAAGCTTTAAAGATTCGAACGGTGATGGCATAGGGGATCTTCCTGGCATCACCAGCAGAATCTCTTATTTGAAAGAGCTGGGTATCGATATGGTTTGGCTAAGTCCAATCTATGAATCGCCCAATGTCGATAATGGCTATGACATCAGTGATTATGAAAGCATTCATCCGGATTATGGGACGATGGCGGATTTTGATGATTTACTTGCCGAGCTGCACAGCAATCAAATAAAAGTTATGATGGACTTGGTGGTCAATCATACCTCAGACGAGCATCATTGGTTTCGGGAAGCATGCAAAGCTAAAGATAATCCTTACCGTGATTACTATATCTGGAGGAAAGGTACAAATGGACAGCCGCCAACAGATTGGTCGGCGTCGTTCGGCGGTTCCTCCTGGACATATGATAGGACAACGGACGAGTATTATCTGCATCAATTTTCCAAAAGTCAACCAGATTTGAACTGGGAAAATCCAAAACTTCGTCAAGAAATTTATCAAATGATGCGTTTTTGGCTGGAAAAAGGTGTTGATGGTTTTCGCATGGATGTCATCAATCAGATCTCAAAGAAAGAAGTGCTCGGTAGCTATCAGGAATTTGAACTTGGGCAGGGCTGGTATAAAGCTTTGAAGCCAGATCAAGCTTCGGTGCATGTCTGGCTCAATGAAATGAATCGGGAGGTACTCTCGCATTATGATGTTGTGACGGTCGGGGAAACGCCAAAAGTTACTTTGGAAGAAGCTTTAAAATACTCGAATCCGCTGCGTTCTGAGCTGCACATGGTCTTCCAGTTTGAACATATGCGTCTGGATCGTGTAAAAGGGAAATCTAAATGGGACATTGCGGAATTGCCCCTGGTAGAATTGAAGGAAAATCTATCGAAGTGGCAAAAAGCACTAGCCGGAAAAGGTTGGAATAGCCTGTATTGGAATAATCATGATCAACCTAGGATCGTCTCTCGTTTTGGTAATGACGAACCGAAGTGGCGAACACTCTCAGCCAAACTCTTGGCGCATACTTTGTATATGATGCAAGGAACGACCTTCTTGTTTCAAGGTGAAGAAATCGGGCTTCCCAATGCCTATTTTGATGATATTTTCGACTACAATGACATTGAGTCTGTCAACTATTATCAGCTAAAGAAGCAAGAAGGGATTCCTGATCAGCAGATCATACGCTCTTTGCAAGCACAATCCAGGGACAATGGACGGACGCCCGTGCCATGGAATAATTCGCATAATTTTGGCTTCACTACAGGAAAACCTTGGCTTCCATTTTCAAAACACAGTGATTTGCCGACAGCGGAGGACAATGTGAAAGATTTGGAATCTGTGTACCATTATTATCGAAAGCTGATTCGTTTAAGGAAAGAGCAAGCTATTCTTTCCGAGGGTACCTATACCTTGCAGCTACCGGAAAATAATCAGATATTTGCTTTTTCGAGAAAATATAATGAAGAAGAGTGGTTTACCTATACAAACTGGTCAGAGGAAACAATCACTATTCCGATGCAGCCAGAAAGAAGACAACGTGTGATTGGCAATTACGGGGAAGCTTTCTACACTAACTCTCGTGAAGAGGAATTAACTTTACGACCTTATGAAGCCATCACGTTCAGAAAGGAATAAAACGATGAAAGAATGGACGCGCGAGGAGCGCTATAAAAAACTCTCGGATTATTCCGACGACTATATGGAAGAATTGGCGAAACGGGTGGCGCAGTCGCCCTTCCGCCAAAACTACCATATCCAACCGAATACCGGCCTTCTGAACGACCCGAACGGCTTCACTTATTTCGACGGCAAATGGCATCTCTTCTACCAATGGTTCCCGATGGGCGCGGTCCACGGTCTGAAGCACTGGTACCACCTGACTTCGACCGACCTCGTGCATTGGAACGAAGAGGGCGTCGCGCTGCTGCCTGACACGGCGTACGACAGCCACGGCGTCTATTCCGGCAGCGGCTTCGTCAAGGACGGCCAGCTGCACATCATGTATACCGGCAATGTCCGCACGGAAAAATGGGAAAGGGTGCCGAACCAGATCGTTGCCCGCATGGAGGCGGACGGCAGCTTCACGAAGTTCCTGCCGCCTGCTATCGCCGGCAATCCGGAAGGCTACACCGACCACTTCCGCGATCCCAAAGTCTGGGAGCAGCAAGGCATCTATTACACCGTCATCGGTGCCCAACGCACGGATGAAACCGGCACAATCCTGATGTACCGTTCGGCTGATACGGTGGAGTGGGAATTGATGGGCGAAGTCGACGCCGGTTTGCCGGACTTCGGCTTCATGTGGGAATGTCCGGACCTGTTCGAAATCGACGGCAAAACCGTTTTGTTGTTTTCGCCGCAGGGAATCGAGCCGGAAGGCGGCCGCTACCACAATATTTTCCAGACCGGTTATGTCATCGCTGATGATTTCCGGATGGATGAGTTGAAATTGGCGCATGATGGTTTCCAGGAACTGGATGCCGGCTTCGATTTCTACGCTACCCAGACAGCGGAAAGTCCGGATGGCCGCCGCATTCTGACGGCCTGGATGGGATTGCCGGAAATTGCATACCCGACCGACAGCGAAGACTGGGCGCACTGCCTGACGCTGCCGCGCGAGTTGTCCATCAAGGACGGCAAACTGATCCAGAAACCGGTCCGCGAATTGGTTGCTTTGCGCAAAGCGAAGACTGTTTCCGATGCCGGCTTGTTGTCTGGCGAAAAGACGATCGACCGCGATGGCGTAAACTGCTACGAGCTCCAGTTGGAATTGACATTACCGGCGTCAGCCGATCGCTCGCCGGTAATTTTGGATCTCTGCGAAGATGCCGCAAACGACAAACGTTTCCGCATCATACTGGATCCGGCCAGCAAAAAAATCACGATCGACCGCAGCCGCTGCGGCATCCCATTTGCAGAAGAATTCGGAACGACCCGCACGCTGGCGGTCGGACAGATGGACCACGTGAAGCTGCAGATTTTCGTCGACACCAGCTCGATCGAGATCTTCGTCAATGACGGCGAGGGTACATTCACCTCCCGCGTCTTCCCGCAAGCGGGAGAAACCGGCCTGTCGCTCGCGGCAGGCAGCACAATCGATTACAGCCTCGAACTTTGGGAATTGGCCTGAAAAAGCGAGAAATAACAGTTGAACGCGCCACACTTGGCTCTGGAAGCAGAGCAAGGGGTGGTGCGTTTTTTGCGTTGGGGCGTGGGAGGCGCAGACGGGTGCGCGGAGATGCAGAAAAACCCGCCAACAGCGATTTGGCGGGGAAAAATGCAGGGCGCTCCACTGAATTTCCCCGTCGAGAGCGCGTTGGAAGGTTATCCCGAGGAAATCTGCTCCTGGAAACCCGCCAAAACTGTTTTGGCGGGGAAAAACGCTGAACTCTCCACTAAATTTCGCAGCCGGCGCGTTCCCCGGACAGTGTTATTAGGAAAATAATATAAAAAAACGCAAGCATCTGTTAATTATTCGTAAACTGAGGACCGCCTTGCTATAATTAGTTCACTAAAGTAAACTTACCTTGAGATTGATAGATAAAAAGTAGAGAAAGGATGAAAACTTATGATAAGAATCAACAAAAAATTACAGTTGCTGTTAGGTTTATTTTCCGTAGGATTACTGGTGGCATGCGGGAACAACAATGGGAGCACAAGTTTAGATAGCACAGATGCTAACGCAGTTTCGACGGAAAATGGAAACGCTTCCTCAAAGGCTTTGAGATTGACTGCAAGTGCCGACATTCCCACCATGGATATCATAGCAGCAACGGATTTGGTCAGTTTTACAGCTATGAATAATGCCTTTGAAGGACTTTACACGCTGGACTTGAACGGAAAAGTCGTGCCGGCTTCCGCTAAAAATATGCCAGAAATCAGTTCGGATGGGCTGATCTATACCTTCACGATCCGGGACGATGCCACTTGGTCAAATGGGGAACAAGTAACCAGTGCCGATTATGTGTATGCTTGGAGGAAAATGGTCGATCCAGCAATGGCTGCCGGCTATTCCTACATGTATGACGGTTTGATACAAAACGCGACTGAAATACTGGCCGGTGAAATGGATGCTGCTGAGTTAGCTGTGGAAGCGATCAGTGAAAAAGTGCTGAAAGTTACCTTGGCCCAACCGGCACCTTATTTCCTGGATCTTTTATCTATGCCCTTCTTCTTTCCTCAAAATCAAGCATATGTAGAAGAACAAGGCGATTCTTATGGTTCGAGTTCAGACACACTGATCTACAATGGCCCATTCATCATGACCGACTGGAATCAGGCAAAAGGCGGAAGTTGGACCTTCACCAAAAATGATTCTTATTGGGGCAAAGATGAGATCCCTTTAAATCAAGTCGTCGTCCAAGTCATGAAAGAAACTTCGACAGCCATAAATCTGTATGAGGCAGATGAATTGGACTACGCAGCTTTGAGTGGGGAATACGTAGCGGCCAACAAAGCGAATGAAGACTACCATTCTCAAATGAATACAACGTCAAACTTCATTGAAATGAATCAAGAAGTTCCCGCACTTGCGAATGAGAACATTCGTGAAGCTTTAACTAAATCACTGGATACTGCCAATTACACTGAAAATGTCCTGAAGAATGGCTCAGTCCCCATCTACGGATATGTTCCAAACGGATTGGCGACGAACCCTGGCACGGGTGCGGATTTCCGTGAAGACGCGGGAGACCTGACCAGCTACAACTTGGAAGAGGCTCAAACGGCCTGGGAAAAAGGTCTGAGCGAGTTAGGGGTCGAAACCATTTCATTGGAACTGATGACGACCGATTCGGAAGATTCAAAAAAGTTTGCGGAATTTTTCCAAAGCCAACTGCAAGGCAATTTGCCGGGGTTGACGCTCACTATTCGCCAAGTGCCTTTCAACGTCAAACAAGACAGTTTGCGCAATGGGTCCTTTCAATTGGGGACAGCTAACTGGATTGCTGATTTTGCCGATCCTGTGAATTATGTGGAGCGGTTCCACTCGGATATCAATCGCGGGAATTATGCTTTTGAAGATGTGGACACATTAATCGAAACTGCCAAAGCAGCCTATGATGATGAAGAGGCGCGTTGGGATTTACTGGTAGAAGCTGAACAAGTTGCGATTGGTGAACATTATGTTCAACTTCCTACTTATCAATCTGCAGGAGCGTATTTGCTGAAGGACCATGTGAAGGATCTGTATATTCCCGTATTCGGCCCGGATAGCTATCGCTATGCTTCCATAGGAGAATAATCTGGAGTGGATCGGATGTTTTAAGGGATAAAATGGATTGATGAACCAGATAAAACCAGATACCGGGGAGGAGCTTGTGCCTTACGGTGTCTGGGTTTTTTGATGGGATAAAAAAAGGCTAGTTTTTTGTTATACTATAGAGGACAAAAAGTTTAGGGGTGAATCCGTGCGTGGTAGATATTGCCAAGTTATTTCAGGGTAAATGAACCATCATCTGAAAAAATAACTGATTGAAAAAGGATTCCTGCTCATTAAAGAGACAGGGATCCTTTTTGCGTGCGCAATATGGAAGCCGTAAACACGGGATTGCAATTATGTTGAAATCGTGAAATAGCAACATATCGACTCTGAAAACAACTGTTTTTAAAAAAATTCGGATTCTTCACGGTTACCTTTAGAAAGCGTGTGTAACCGCTTCTTTTTTCGCGGAAAATTCACAAATAATTCATTTTTCATTTGCATATCCGCGCCATAACTGGATAATAGTGGTTATAGCTTTGTGATGTAATAAAATTATCTTCAATTTATATTTTCGGAATAAATGAAAATGTAAGACTATATTTGTACATTGCGGAGACGCACAGTCGGATTCGGGGATTTGATTCCCACCATTAAAAGAATCCACGCATACAGCATCAAAAATTTGAGAGGAGCAATGCACTTGCCGAAAATAAAAATAGAGAACGTAACGAAAATTTTTGGAAAAAAAGCAGATAAGGCTTTGGAACTGCTTGAACAAAAGAAGAGCAAGCAAGATATCCTGCGTGCCACTGGGGCGACAGTAGGGGTCAACAACGTGAGTCTTTCCATAGAAGAAGGGGAAATCTTCGTCATCATGGGGCTTTCCGGAAGTGGGAAGTCGACACTTGTGCGGATGTTCAATCGTTTGATCGAACCGACGAAGGGGAACATCCTGATCGACGGAGAGAATCTGTCTGTCATGGACAAGAAGCAACTGCGCCAAGTCCGCCGGGAAAAAATGAGTATGGTTTTCCAGAACTTCGGCTTATTCCCGCACCGCACGATTTTGGAGAACACCGAGTACGGACTGGAAGTGCAAGGTGTCGCAAAAGCCGAGCGCAAGGAACGAGCGCAACAGGCTTTGGAAAATTCCGGCCTTGGCGATTACAGCCAACAGTATCCTAACCAATTATCAGGTGGGATGCAGCAACGGGTCGGTTTGGCCCGTGCTTTGGCGAATGACCCGGAAATCCTGTTGATGGATGAGGCCTTCTCGGCTTTGGATCCGTTGATCCGTCGTGAGATGCAAGATGAACTGTTGGATCTGCAGGCAAACGTCAAAAAGACCATCATCTTCATCACCCATGATCTGAACGAAGCATTGCGCATCGGGGACCGGATCGCGTTGCTGAAGGACGGGGAATTGGTCCAAATCGGTACGCCGGAGGAAATCCTTACCAATCCGGCAACGCGCTATGTCGAAAAATTCGTGGAGGACGTCGACCGTTCGAAAGTACTGACGGCCGAACACATCATGAAGCGTCCAATCGTCATGAATATCGAAAAACATGGCCCGCTCTTCGCTTTGGAATTATTGCGCCAAGAAGGGATTTCAACAATCCTTGTGGTGGACAATCACCGCAGACTGAAAGGGTACATCACTGCCGAGGACGCTACGAAAGCGTTGAAAGCCAACACTACTAGAGTGGATGGCATCCTCAGAGAAGATATCCCGACCGTCTCCAAAGATACCACTTTGAGCGATATTTTCCCGATCATCCATGATTCAAGCTCGCCGGTCGCAGTCATCGAAAACGACAGATTGGTGGGTGTCCTTGTCAGAGGCGCTGTCATAGCCGCTTTGGCAGGAGAAAGCGAGGTGTCCGTAAATGGATAATCTATTAAATTTCATTCCTGAATTGCCGGTTGCCGAGTTCACTGAATACGTTACGGACAAGACCGCTGACACGTTCAGCTTCCTGTTCGATCCGATCAAAGAGTCTTCGCAGACTTTGATCGATCTGATGACTTCAACGCTGACGGCCATACCGGCAGTCATCTTGATTGTATTAGTCGCTCTGTTGGCATTCTTTGCCTCAGGGAAAAAATTCGGCCTGGCCATCTTTTCCGTCGTCGGACTTTGGTTCATCCATAACCAAGGGCTCTGGGAAGACTTGATGTTCACCTTGACGCTGGTCCTGTTTTCGAGTTTGCTGTCCGTCCTGATCGGCGTGCCTTTCGGTATCCTGATGGCGAAAAGCAAACTTGCGAACAGCATCATCAATCCGGTCTTGGATTTCATGCAGACGATGCCGGCCTTTGTTTATCTGATTCCGGCCGTAGCTTTCTTCGGAATCGGCATGGTTCCCGGGGTGCTTGCGTCACTTATTTTCGCAATCCCACCGACCGTCCGCTTCACGAATCTTGGGATCAGACAAGTTTCCACCGAACTGGTTGAAGCAGCCGAATCATTCGGCAGCACCGGCGCGCAAAGGTTGTTCAAAGTCGAATTACCGTTGGCGAAATCCACGATTATGGCCGGCATCAACCAAACCGTAATGCTATCCTTATCGATGGTCGTCATCGCTTCGATGATCGGGGCCCCTGGATTGGGCCGTAATGTCCTTTCCGCCTTGCAGCGCGCCAAAATCGGTTCCGGTTTCGTATCCGGATTGGCCTTGGTTGTGCTTGCCATCATCATCGACCGTCTGACGCAAAAATTCAGCAAAAAGAGCGCATCATAAAGCTACATAAAGACGCACCTATTCCTAATTGCCAAACAAAAAGGAGAGAAACATAATATGACAAAAACAACAAAACGTAACTGGAAACGCCTTGGACTTACTGCCGGATTAGGCTTAGGTGTCACACTGATCGCCGCTGGCTGCGGTGCGACAGAAGATTCAGCATCCATGGAAGATACAGTCGGCAAAGGCCAGGAAATCGAACTGGCTTACGTGGAATGGGATGACGCAGTGGCCACAAACCATGTGGTTGCCCAAGTATTGGAAGACCTCGGTTACGATGTGACCTTGACCCCATTGGACAACGCCATCATGTGGGAAGCCGTCTCCACAGGCGAAGCGGATGCCATGCTGAGCGCTTGGCTGCCAGGAACGCACGGCGCGCAACTGGAAGAATACGGCGATAAGATGGTCGACCTGGGTGGAAACCTTGAAGGCGCGAAAATCGGTTTGGCCGTTCCTGCGTATATGGATGTCGACTCCATCGCAGATTTGACCGATCAAGCCGGCAAATCCATCACCGGAATCGAGCCAGGTGCAGGTATCGTAGCAGCCGCTGAGCGTGCCATCACGGATTACTCGAATCTGAATGATTGGGCAATCGAAACGTCCTCATCCGGCGCAATGACCGTCACACTCAAACAGGCAATCGAAAATGAAGAAGACATCATCATCACAGCCTGGAACCCGCATTGGATGTTCTCGGCTTATGACCTGAAATACCTGGATGATCCCAACGGAACTTTCGGCGGCGAAGAGACAATCCACACCATGGCACGTGAGGGACTCGAAACAGACATGCCTGAGGCTTACCAAGTATTGGATCAATTCCACTGGACAATCGAAGATGTCGAAGCATTGATGCTCGCAATCTATGAAGGCGAATCAGCCGAAGATGCTGCAGCAGCCTTCGTTGAAGCCAATCCGGACCTAGTCGCAGAATGGACTGCCGGCGTAGCCAAATAATGAATGTATGGGGCCCAACCCAGACTGGACGTATGTTGTCCAGTCTGGGTTGGGCCTCTTTATTTTGCAGAATCGAAGCCGCTCAGAAACCAGTGGATCAGAAAAGATGGATAACTGCGGCTTATCCATCTTTTCTGGACCGAAGGCGGCAATAAAGATGAATAACAAAAAAGAATCCATCTTTTCGATCCCATCAGCGCTCAAAAAGATGAATAACAGCGAAAAATCCATCCTGGCGGGCCACAGCCCGCCGCCCGCAAGCCACAGCCCAAAACAAAAGCGAAGACGGTCAGCATCCACGAGCTGGCCATCTTCGCTTTTTTTTGTTCTTTTAAACATTTCGTCTTTGATCTTATTCATTCGCGTGCATTTCTTCGTCAGAAAGTACATGCTTTTTGCCCAACAGCAGATTTTCGAAAAAATGAATCAAGAATCGTTTATTTTGTTTCTCACCTTGATAATGGTAAAGCACGAGGGCATTCCTAAAATAGGCGGCATGCTCACTGAAGAGCGAATTATCGATATGGAAACCCAATTTCCTTAAGTACTGGATGCCGAAAACAGCGACCGTGCGGGTATTTCCTTCCCTAAATGGATGGACTTGCCAAATATCCGCTAAAAATGCCATCGCATGCAGCACTTTTTGCTCGTTGGTCAGACCACTATAAGAGAAATTCTGTTCTTTTTCAAAATCGTACGCTAAAGTATCCTGAATCATGAAATGCGAACTGTATTGAGCTGTGTCCCCATCGAGCACTGGCTCTTTTTTGGTGATGTTCACCGTACGGAACTTGCCTACAGGAATTTCTTCCGGGAAAACATCCGTGAACAAGTGCCTGTGGATGCCCAACAGCGTGGAAGGGGAGAGCCGGAAATGATCTTCGGCCAACAATTCCGCAATCCGGAGCGAAACAATATCCGCCTCGACCGTGTTTGCATCTACGTGTGCTTCCCGGTGATAATCCGAAATTTCGCGATAAATGGCGTCGTACCCTTTTTTTCCTTCTATATTTTCATAGGCCAGCTCGACCATGTACTCGGATGGGCTGAGGCCATCCACTTTTTGCAGGCCGAATGCCGTCTGCCATAACGCCAATCTTATTTGGTAAGGCAACTCGTTCTCGGCGACATCATAGGTGGGCGGTAATTTGCCTTCTGGATAGTCCATAGGTCGGTCCTCCTTTCAAAAAGGGGAAATATCGTGCTTATCAAATTATACAATTTTTTCAGGGAAGATGCGCTTAATTAGACGCTCAATCTTAATATCCGCAAAAAAGATTAACTGGTTTTTAGTGTTTCAACTAACTATAAGTTTTCTGCAATAGTAGATGGCTGATGCAATGGGTCAAAGTCAACAAAACGATTACCTAAAATCCCAAAAAGAATAGAACGCAGATCGGGCTCTCGGGATTTCGGGCAGCGGAGACAACTAAAATCCCGACAGCCCGATGTGTTGGGTGTATGCCCAGGAAAGTATCCTGAACACCCGACATCTCCCAACCCCCGCACTCTTCAACGGCAGAAATCCTCACATGCTTTTCCTCATTCGCCCCGAAATGAGCATTCCCCATTCGGGTGTGTCACGAAACCTCACGCGGATGCCGTGGAATCCGCACATTCGTCTTGTTGGATGCATAAATAAATCGATAGTCTGTCAGCAATCGGACTGACAAGCCGATAGTGATAACGCTTTTCTAAACCGTGAGCAGAAAGTCATTTTTATTCCAGAAAAAGACTGTGAACCTCACACCGAACCGAAAATACAGCCAAATGGAAGCGGAATAATTTCCCGAAAACCTCACGAATGTCATAAAGTCTATCATCAAATTAGAGCTTTCAGTTTACCGAAAGTAAAAATCACACTATCATGGGGACATATTAGAAATTGATTAAAACGATTTTCATTCGGGAGGGAACAGCATGACAGTGAACGCAACATGGACGACAACGACAGCAACAACTTTAACCGGAGGAGAAGTAATAGCGATGGATCAACAGTATGTGATGCGGGCCTGGTCGAAGCAGGGCCAAGCTGCCATGGCAGTCGAAAAGGCGGAAGGCATTTATTTCTGGGACTATGACGGCAACCGTTATGTGGATATGTCCTCCTTGTTGGTGAACGCGAACATCGGCCATCAGCATCCGAAAGTCGTGAAGGCGATCCAGGAGCAGGCTGAGAAGATGTGTTTCATGGCACCTTCCTATGCAACTGACGTGAAATCGTTGTTGGCGAAGAAGCTGGTCGAGCTGGCCGGTGGCGATATGGCGCGTGTGTTCTTCACGAATGCCGGGGCGGATGCGAACGAGAATGCGATCAAGATGGCACGGATCGCGACGGGCCGCACAAAAGTATTCAGCGGCTACCACAGCTACCACGGCGCAACGCTGGCAGCATCCAACGCTTCCGGAGATTCCCGACGTTTCGCAGCTGAAATCGGCGGCGCAAGCGGCTTCGTGAAATTCTCCAATCCATCTCCTTACCGCGACAATCTTCCATTTGAAACTGAAGAGGCATTGACAGCCTTTTACCTGAAGCAACTGGGTGAACAGATCCAATACGAAGGCCCGTACAATGTGGCGGCCATCCTCTTGGAAACGGTCATCGGCGCGAACGGCATCATTGCTTATCCGAAAGGGTATCTGGAAGGGGTGCGCAACCTCTGCAACAGCTACGGCATCGTGATGATCTGCGATGAAGTCATGGCCGGCTTCTACCGGACCGGTACGGCTTTCGCTTTCCAACAATACGGATTCACACCGGACATGATCACCTTCGCCAAAGGGGTGACATCAGGCTATGTGCCGCTGGGAGGCGTGATCGTTTCCGAGTGGATCAGCGAGTATTTCACCGAAAACCAACTCCAATGCGGCTTGACCTACAGCGGCCACACATTGGCTTGCGCAGCCGGCTTGGCGACTTTGGAAGTCTATGAGGACGAAAACATCGCCGCCAACGTCGAGAAGATCGGCGTCCTATTGAAGGACTACTTGGAAGAGATGAAAGCCAAACACCCTTGCGTCGGCGATGTCCGCACTTACGGCCTCTTCTGCGGAGTGGAACTGGTGCTCGACAAGGAAACGCGCGAGCCGCTTGTGCCGTTCAACACGCCGAACCGGATCATGCCGGCCATCTACAAGGAACTGAAGGACCGAGGCTTCTCGACTTTCGGCCGCGAAACGACGATCAGTGTCTGCCCACCGCTTACGATCACCGAAGCAGAGTTGGCTGAAGTGCTGCCGATCCTGGATGAAGTGCTGACGCTTGTCGATGCGACTTATTTGTAAAACGGCCCAGACACAGCGCCAAAATGAATTATTAAATAGAAGAAAAAGGATGGATGCCCCATGCTAGTGAAAATTGAGGCCATCGTGAGGCCGGAAAAAACCGAACAGATTTTGGCGAAACTCGCCGAAAAAGGGCACACCGCCGTGACGCGGATGGATGTGTACGGACGCGGGAAACAGGCCGGCATCCATATCGGCGACGTCTTCTACGACGAGTTGCCGAAGGAATTGCTTTTCCTGGTGGCCGAAGCAGCCCATGAAAAAGAAATCGTCGACGTGATCACCACCCAAGCGCGCACAAGCGACCTGGGGAATTACGGCGACGGTAGGATATTCGTGCACGCAATCGAAAATGCCTACACGATCAGTAACGGCACAGAAGGACTGTAAAGGTGGGAATTGTATGAAGGAAGTGACAGCGATCATTCGTCTGAACAAGGTGACGGAAACGAAACAAAAACTGGCAGCGGGCGGCTTTCCTGGATTCACCTGCCGAAAAGTCTTCGGACGCGGCAAAAATCCGCTGATAGGGAGAGACAAGCGCGAGCCAGCCGGACACAGCATGCTGATGCCGAAACGGATGTTTACGATCGTGACGGAGGATGAGCATGTGGCCAACGTGATCGATATCCTGCTGGCGGTCAACAGCACCGGCCAGGCGGGGGACGGCAAGATTTTCGTGCAGACGATCACCCGGGAATACCGCGTACGCCGCGCCTGATCGAAAGGAAGATTACAATGAAGATTCCAATGAAGAATCTAATGAAGAATCCAGTCAAGGAGGACGATTTTATGAAGAAAGCAGACACGCTCACAAGCGCTGCACTGGTTTCCGAGCAACGCATTGCCGGGACCGCGCCAAAAAAAAGACGAAAGAGGATCCAGCCAGAAAAAATGATCACCGTCGGCACCGTCGCAACGATCCTGGTGCTCTGGTATGTGGTTACGGCCCTTGGATTGGTCAATCCGATCCTCTTGCCCAGCCCTTTAGCGGTTTGGGCGGCCTTCACGCAGATTCTCTTCAACGGTTATAAAGGGTACTCCTTGCTGCAGCACATCGGCACCAGCTTATGGCGCCTGCTCAGTGCCTTCGGATTGGCGGTAGTCGTCGCCATCCCACTGGGACTGCTCAGCGGCTTCAACTCCAAGATCAAAGCGGCATTGGACCCGATCATCAACTTTTACCGCCCGTTGCCGCCATTGGCTTACTACACGCTGCTTGTCATGGCGCTCGGAATCGCGGATGCATCAAAAGTGGCCCTGTTGTTCCTGGCTGCCTTTGCACCGATCTACGTCAGTTGTGTCTCGGCCGTTTCGAAGGTCAACAAAGATTTCATCAACAGCGCGAAAACGGTCGGCGCAAATAAACGCCAGGTATTCTTCCATGTCATCCTGCCTTCTTGCTTGCCGGATATCATGACAAGTCTGCGCACCGCACTCAGCGTCGCCTATACGACGCTCGTATCGGCTGAAATGGTTGCGGCCATGACCGGGATCGGTTGGCTGGTCCTCGATGCCAGCAATTATATGCGGAGCGACATTGTCTTCGTCGGCATCATCATCATGGGCATCACCGGCATCCTCTTGGATAGAATCATCGTCATCATACAAAATAAATTTGTCCCATGGGCAGGAAAATACTAGGAGGCTTTTTATGAAAAAAAACCAGATGTTCTCTAAACTACTATTCTTATCTTGCTCTGCATTATTGTTCGCAGCTTGCGGAAACGCAGGCAGCGCAACCGATTCTTCCACCGCATCGGCAACCGGCGACGACCTGCCTGAAAAAGTCGTCATCGCGACTTTGGAAATGCCGAACGACGAAGGCATCGCGAAAGCGGAAGGCTATTTCGAGGATGAAATGGGTGTGCCGATCGAAATCGTCCAATTCGAAAGCGGAAAAGCGATCAATCAGGCCATGGTTTCCGGTGCCGTCGACTTCGGCTTGACCGGTTCGGGCTCTGCCGTATTGGGGATCGCGTCGGGCATCCCGATCGAAATGATCTGGATCCATGAAACGTTGGGTTCCGTGGAAGCCTTGGCGGCGAAGAGCGAATTGAACGCTACTTCCCTGGAAGACCTGAAAGGCAAGAACATTGGCGTACCGTTCGCCAGCACCGCCCACTACAGCCTATTGCGCGCCATCACGGCCAGCGGCTTTGAAGAGTCCGATTTCACCTTGATTGATCTGCAGCCGTCCGACATCTTTGCGGCATGGCAGCGTGGTGACATCGACGCAGCCTATATTTGGGAACCTACCTTAAGCTTGCTGCTGGAGGACGGAAATATTGTCCTGCACAGTGGGGATGTGGCCGAAATGGGCTTCATGACCGCCAACGTTGAAATCGTCCGCAGCGAATTCGGTGAAAAATATCCGGATCTCGTGGCGAAATACATCGCCAGCGTCGATAAAGCTGTAACGCTTTACAGAGAAGATCCTGATCAAGCCATCGCAATCATCGCGGAGCAATTGAACATCACCGAAGAATCCGCCAAGCTGCAAATGGAAGGCCAAAATTGGATCTCAGCAGCGGAACAGTTGGATGCAGCCAACCTGGGAACGACCGATGCAGTCGGATCGATGGCCACTACCATGCTTGATATGGGCCAATTCTACCTGGATCAAGGCAACATCACCGAATTGCCGAGCGAAGACATTTTCGCTGACGGCATCAACACATCATTCATCGAAGCTTACTTGGATTCAAAAGAATAGGGGGAACCAACATGCAGAGGACTTATGAAGGAAGCAACGGAAAGACAGTGGTAAAATTGGAGGACGTGGAACTGGTCTTCAACAGCGAAATCGGGACCGTGACGGCCTTGGCCCAAGTCAATCTCGACATCCAAGAAGGCGAGTTCATCTGCGTAATGGGACCATCCGGTTGCGGAAAAAGCACGCTCCTGAACATCATTTCCGGCTTTATGCAGCCGACCGAAGGGCAAGCCTTGATGGACGGCAAGCCGATCGAAGGACCGGATTGGCACCGTGGGGTCGTCTTCCAGACCCCGCCGCTCTATCCGTGGCTGACGATCAGGGACAATGTCGATTTCGGCCTGCGCATGCGCAATATACCGGAAAAAGAACGCAAAGCAATCACCGAAGAATACCTGGAAATCGTCGGACTCAAAGACTTCGCCGACCGCAAACCCTACGAGCTATCCGGCGGGATGAAGCAGCGCGCTTCCTTGGCGAAGGTGCTGGTCAACGAACCAAGCATGATTTTGATGGATGAACCGTTCGGCGCGCTCGACGCGCTGACCCGCGACAAGATGCAGGCGCTGATCCGCCGCATCTGGATGAAGAACCAGAGCACCGTCTTCTTCATCACCCATGACGTCGACGAAGCGCTCTCGCTGGCGACGAAAGTCATCGTCATGTCGAGCCGTCCCGGCCGCATCGTCAAAGTACTCGACACCGACTTCACCTACGACATGGACGGCGCCAACAGCGAAAGCGCCCGCTACTCCAAGCAATACATGACGATGCGAGAGTCGATCCTGAACGTCATCAACCAGAAAGACGAGCTAGCTGTGTAGGTTGGATGGTATAATCAGGCTTGTGGGTTTCGGCCGGTGACCGGCCGAACAGACCCGACCGGAAAAGATGAATAAAGAGAATGAATCCATCACAGCGGGCCCGCCCGCGGGAAAAAACATAAATAACAAGCATGAATCCCTGTTTGCGATCCTAGGCGGGCAACCCGACGAAAGATAAGCTTCAAAAATATGGGGCCGTCTCTAATGAGGCAGCCCCGTCACTGTTTAACTAGAGAAAAATTTACCGCAGAAAGGGTGCATGGAATGGATTGGAATTATCAACAACCAGTGAAAATCAGTTTCGGAAACGGTAAAATTTCCGCTTTGAAGGAGGTCATCACAGACCTCGGCGCAACGGACGGCATCCTGATCTGTTCGCGTTCCTTCCGCAAATCCGGCTTGGCCGACAAAGTCATCGCCGAAGCAGACGGACTGCTGACCGCTGTCTACAGCGACGTTTCGCCAAATCCTGAGGTGGCCGAAGTCGATGCTTGCGCGGAGCTTATGCGCGAAAAAGGCTCCACCTTTGTCGTCGCATTGGGCGGCGGCAGCGTGATGGACTTGGCCAAAGCAGCCGCCACGATCGCCACAACAGACGAGTCGATCAGGCTATACCACGGAACCGGCGAAGCCTTGCCGGAAACATTTCTGCCTTTGATCGCAGTGCCGACGACTTCCGGAACCGGCAGCGAAGTCACGAGCGTCTCCGTCCTTTCCGACCACGCAACCGGAAAAAAAGCGCCGATCTTTTCGCCGAATTTCTTCCCGGCCTATGCCGTCGTCGATCCGGAATTGACCTACACTTGTCCGTCGACCGTGACCGCCTGCTCCGGGATCGATGTCCTTTGCCAAGCAATCGAGGGCTACTGGAGCGTGAACCACCAGCCGATCTGCGATGCGTTGGCGATCCATGCAGCCAAATTGGTGTTCGAGCATCTGCCGATCGCCTATGCCAACCCGACAGACGCTACGGCGCGCGAAAAGATGGCCGAAGCATCCGTCATCGCCGGTTTGGCGTTCGCGCTGCCGAAGACGACCTCCTCGCACGCCGTCTCCTATCCGCTGACGAACCTGTATGGCATCCCGCACGGTGAGGCTTGCGGATTGACGATCGATTACTTCGCCCAAGTGAACGCTGACCTGGAGACGGATGGCCGCGTGGCCGCCTTCGCCAAAGCGCTCGGCTTCACCGACGCGCCCGCGATGGCGGATGCAATCGGCGAGCTGAAAAAACAGATCGGCTTGCGCATCGATTTGGTGGATCTGGACCTTTCCGAAGCCCAGGTCGATGAGCTGGTGCAGCTCTCCCATCACCCGAACCTCGAGAACAATCCGGTGAAGATCACGGATGATATCCTTTATGATCTGTTCGGGACACTGACCAAAAAAAATATGTATGCAGAGCAGCCTTAACCGGCTGCTTTTCTTTCCAAAAAACAAGGAATACCCCGCCAAAACCGGTTTTGGCGGGGTATTTCTGTTGTGCACATGACAAGTTTCCCCGCCAAAATTGATTTGGCGGGCTATTTTGGCCTTGCGGGGGTGCGGTTTCCCCGCTAAACAGACTTTGGCGGGGAAAACCGCCTCAGCAACCCCCGGAAAACGCAACTAATCGTGGCTCTGCTCGTTGCCTCACTATATTCATCAAGTCAAAGCAGCACCGTCATCAGAATGATGAATGTCACGATGGATAAGATGACGTTCAGCGAGAGGAAATTCATGATGAAGCTCTTGTCGGAGCAATCGCCTTCGATGAAGACAGGAATGATGAAGGAGGGCGGACAGATGAACATGGTGTAGACGGCCATCTGGAACAACCGGTCCAAGCCAAGTAGCCTGTCGATAACGAAAGTGTTCAGCAGATAGGCGAAAAGGAGCATCATGCCAATTCTGAGTAATACCGCCGGGAGCGGCACCAAAAGTTGTTTCAGATCGAAATGAAGCTCATAGCCGATCACCAGCAGAATAAGCGGCAAGGTGATTTCTGCCAGCATGCCCGCGGTGGTCACCAAGGCCGCCGTCGCCGGGTTCGTGTGTAAAAACGTCCGTCCGCCCAGCAAAGAAATCAGGATCCCCAAGAACATGGATATCAGAAAAGGAGATGTGACTACATTTTTGACCTGTTCCTTCAGACTGATCCTTTTTCTGCCGGTTTGGTTGCAGCCGACTTTATCCAAAAACGTCGCGAGCACGATGAAGATGAACAACAGATTGCCGATATCGAGGATGGCCAATCTGTACAGGTGCTCGGCGCCGAAAGTGGAGATGAAGAGCGGATAGCCAATGACGCCGTTGACGAAACTGGAATAGACCGCCGGGAAGAACGCATTGGATGATTTCCAGATTTTTTTGAACAAAAATCCCAACGAGAACGCCAACAAGCAGGTGATGAAGACCGCCACGGAGCCCCAGAGGTAGTCCGGTCGCAGATCGGCATCCAACAAAATCAGAAACAAAAGACAAGGCAGCGCCAGGTTCATGATCAGCTTCTTCATGCCTGTGACGGCATCGGCGCTGATGAATGCGGACTTCTCCAGAACAACTCCTGTCGTTATCAGCGCGATGACGGGAAATGCCCTCAAGGCGATGGTTATGATATCATTCATGGAACATTACCTCCTTCATCAACCGAACGCGCGCTTTTGACAGTTTTCTGATGTGGTGGCCACGATAACGGAAAAAGAAAGTGTTGATGCCGGCGGACGGCTTCAGATCAGCCCGACAGCGAGCAAAATACCAACCAAGGCAAGCATGACGCCGACGATGATCTGCACCACCCGCAAGGTAACTTTTTCCAGAAGCCGCGAGCCGATGAAGGCGCCCGCAAAAGCGGCAACAATCGCAGCGGCGACCAACACCCAGTCGGCATCCGTGCCGATGGTTCCTAGATGTCCCGCATACACAGACAGCCGGGTAAGGTCGATCAAGAAGGCAGTAACAACCCCTGTCGCGATGAAGGCTTCCTTTTCGAGGCCCGCTTTGCTCAGGAAAGCGGAGCGGAGGGCACCCTGATGCCCGGACAGCCCCCCGAAGAAGCCGCTGATGGCGCCGCCCAGCGGCAACCATTTCTTAGCGAACGCCATCTTTTCGAAGCGCGGGAGCAACTCAATCAGGGCAAAGCCGATCATCAGGAGTCCGATGACGAGCTTGACTGGCGTTATCTGAAATCCCCATTGGCCGATGGCATAGTCTGCGATCGGCGGCAATTCCGAAAAATAGTTCAGCAGCCAAGCACCTGCGAAAGCCGCGGCGATGCCGGGCAAGGCGAATTTCAGCAGCACGTGCTTGTCTGCTTTCCGACCGACAAGCGCCAGTTTGAAGGCATTGTTCGCCAGATGGACGACCGCCGTCATGGCTATCGCCGTTTCCAATGGGAAAAACAGGGCGAAGGCGGGCATCAGCAGAGTGCTCAGCCCGAATCCGGAGAAAAGGGTCAGGAATGATGCGCCAAGGGCAACAAGACAGACGATCACATACATCATTTTTTCCACAACCTTTGCTTTAATGAATGCAAAAATAGGCTAAGACAGTTGCTGCGGACATCCGCAAGACGATCTGGTCCTTCGCTTCTATTGTGCGCCCAATGGAGCGGATGATGCAAATGATATGGCACGGAACGGGCACCCTCGTTTGCCGCATTTTTATCCTGCTGGACTGCACCTCGCTGAATGTATATAGTCCAGTATGGATGCGGAGTGCTTTTCATAGTGGCAACAATCAATCCGGGAGTATAATGGGTACAAGGAAACGAAAGCCAGAACAACGGAACGAACCTTTTGCTTTGCGTAAGGAGGCTTTTGGAAAATGAAAAGAAGAATAGCTTTAATAGGGACATTGACGGCAATCGCCGTGTTTTCAGCCGCCTGCGGACAGGACGGGGCAGCATCGGACGAATCAAGCAGCAGCACCGCCAGCAGCCAAAGCGAAGTGGTCGAGTCAACCACGGGAAGCGGCAGCGAAGCATCTGCGGAAACCGAAACAAGCATAGCCAGCACCCATCTGGCCGAGCCGTATTTCGCGATTTTTGCGGGCAGACAGTACGTGGCGCAATACCATTACCGGCAATTCACCGGTGAGGCGCTCGAGGACCGCACACTGACGGTCGCCGTTGCTGGGGCAGATCAGGCAATCCGCATCAGCGGGGAGGGGACGGATACGACCTCGCTTATTTTGGATGGGCAAGCCTATGAAATCGATCACCTGAACCGGACGATCGATCGGAATGAAAATGCCGATCCTACCGAAACACCAGCAGACGCCGGCATCATCGCAGCCCCGCCGTTCAGGGATATCGGCAGCACCTATGTGGGCAGCTGGGAGGATCATGGCCTCATCTACGAGGAATATTATGCCGCGAACGGCGACCGGATGTTCTATTATTTCGAGGGCGACATCCTGAAACGGATCCGCTCGGCTTCCGGTGAAAACGAGTTTACGCTGGATGTGATCGAAATAAGCGACACGGCCGCACCCGAACGCATCGAACTGCCCGAAGACTACGAATGGCTGCCTTAAGAACGAATGCCGCCGACGAACCCGTCCTCCGGCGAAGCGTTCCTTTGCCGGAGGACAGCCAACCAAAAAAGGCCCATCTCCGATGAAGACGGCTTCGCCGGAGAAGAGCTACCCAAAACGACAGCAACTCCGGCGAACCGAGCTTCACCGGAGGAAAATCCCCGAGCCACTCATAAACTCCGAATTCCCAGCCACTCACGAAAGAAGAGGACCACCTATGAATAGGCACAAAACCCTGAAACCGCTCGTCACCGTGTTGCTGACCTTGGTGGCGCTCTTTTTTTGGCTCAATCGATTGCCCAGAGAACAGGCGACCGGCGATGAAACATACACAATCCCGGTCTACAACGGTGATTACCGGCTGATATTCGAAGAGAATTTCGACGAGGATCCACTCGATCCGGCCATCTGGAACGACCAGTATCTGGCTTCCTGGACGCCGGATCCGGAAGCAGCCCGCGCCGCCTACGAAGTGGAGGACGGCATCCTCAGCCTGATCATCACCGAGGACACGCAGCCTTGGAATCCCGAATTCGACGGAACGGTGCGGACATCCAGCGTGATGACCGGCAACCGGACCGGGCTCCATGAATTCAAAGAGGGCCTGGAGATCCGCAACGAAATCGAGCCGTTCATGGGTTTCATTTCGCAGTATGGCGTCTTCGAAATCCGGGCGAAAATGATGAACAGCCTCGGCAATATGTGTGCCTGGTGGCTCGTCGGCATCCAGGACACGCCGGAACAGGATGTCGAAGTGGACGTCTTCGAGAACGCCCTCAATTTCGGTAATGTCGTCACGGCTTCGCTCTATGCGCATCGCGATCCGATGGCGACGGAACAGCATTTCGTCTATGACGTCGGTGATGCCGACTTGAGCAACGAATTTCATATTTATACGTTCGAGTGGACTCCGGCAGGCTTCATCTTTTACTTCGACGATGAAGAAATCGGGAAGTTCCAGGCCGAGGTCGCCTATCCGATGATTTCCATCCTCTCAGCCTATGAAGGCCGCGAGAATTGGTGGGTTGGCCCGTTTGACCCGGCTGCGCCTTATCCGAAAGTGTTCCAGATCGACTACATGAAAGTCTGGAAAAAAGTGCCGGAAGACTTCGGACAAGTCGATAAACTGAAAATTGCTTCCCAGGATGAAGCGACCTTCACGCTGCCAGCCGGCCAATATGCCGTCGAACACGGACAGCTCGTCGGTTTCCCTTCCTACGTCACGATCCGCTACAACGACGGGACCGACACGCAGCAATGGGTCAGGTGGGAAGCGTTGACGCCGGCCACCCTCAAAAAGCTTGACCGACCTGGAACTTTTACATTAAAAGGCGACATCATCGGCCTTCCGGATGCCATTTTGGACAGCAAGAAAGCGACGATAAAGATTGTTGTTGAAGAACCTTGAATAATCTTGATGAAGCATGTTTGTATATCGGCACTTACGAAGTAGCGTTCGCGCAACGACAAGATCACGTCGTTGCGTCAAGCTGCTTCTTTATTTTGCAGCGTTCGCGCACGCAATTCCGACAAATGACCAAGCTATAAGAGGAATCCCTAAGTTGATCGCATCCGTTGCTCTGGCCAGCGTCCCCCAGCTTGGCATTTTTTGCCATCTCCGGCGAAGCGGCCCTTCGCCGGAGATGGCACCCCAAAAGTATCCGCTGCTCCGGCCAGCGGGTCTTTATCGGAGATTATCGGCCGCTTGCATCCTGTTCTCCGGTCAGGCAGGTCTTCACCGGAGAAGGGGGGATCCGATCTTGGAGCAGACAGAAAAGGGATCGGATAAACGCATCATCAATGGAAATAATGGTGGGCGGAGTGTTTATCATCTTGCCTGAAGCCGATTTCGCTTATAATGAAAGTGAAAATAGAATAGACAATTCTGAATACAATGCCTTAGCTCAGGAAAGGTGGTGGCTCCGATGAAACTGTTCTTGTCAAAAATCCGGGAAGTGCTGCATGCGGTCCTTCCCATCGTCGCGATCGTCCTATTGCTGCATGCCACGCTGACGCCTCTGACCGGGTTGCAGCTCCAACGCTTTCTCCTCGGCGCCTTTCTCATCACCGTAGGGCTCTCGATTTTCCTGCACGGCATCGATTTCAGCATCAGCATGATCGGTAAGGCGATGGGCCGGACCTTCTCCAAAACGGATAATCTCTTTCTCCTAGGTGGCGCAGGGTTGGCGCTCGGTTTCATCATTTCGATTGCGGAACCCGATCTGCACATCCTGGCGGGGCAGGTCGAACGGGTTGCAGCCGGAGCGGTAGCGAAATGGGAAATCATCCTCGTCGTGTCGCTCGGCATCGCCGCCATGCTCGCGCTCGGATTGATCCGGATCGTCAAGAAAATTACCCTGCACAAAATGCTGGCGTTCCTGTACGCCGGCGTGTTCGGCCTAGCCCTGTTCGCCTCCGACGATTTTCTGGCGATCGCCTTTGATGCATCCGGTGCCACGACCGGCGCCATGACGGTTCCGTTCATCATGTCGCTGGCGCTGGGCGTCACGCTTTTGCGAAAGAACACCCTCGCTTCCAATGAGGAAGGCTTCGGCTTGATCGGAGTCGTCTCGGTCGGTCCGATCATCGCGGTTCTGGTGATGGATCTGTTCAGGAACGACCAGGCCACCGCAAACCAAGTCCCAACCACTGTCCCGGCCGGACAAAATCTTTTGGGCCCGTTCCTCGATAAGGTGCCCATCATAGCCGAGGAAGTGTTGCTGGCGCTGTTGCCCATCTTCCTGATTTTCACCATCCTGCAGCGCTACTCCTTCCGCCTCTCGCGCCGCAACGTCTCATGGATCGTCTACGGCCTCCTGCTGACGTACATCGGCCTGTTCCTGTTCCTCCTCGGGGCCCAAGGCGGCTTCATGGACGTCGGCAGGACGATTGGATTCCACGTCGCCTCTTTGGAAAATAAACAATATTTGCTTCTGATCGGCTTCGTGCTCGGTTTCGTCACCGTCTTGGCGGAACCAGCCGTGCACGTCCTGACGCACCAAATCGAGGAAATCACGGGCGGTGCCGTCAAAAGGAAAGCGGTCAGAACCGTGCTCTCACTCGGCATCGGAACGGCAGTCGCCTTGTCCATGCTGCGCATCATTTTCCCTGTCATCCAACTCTGGCATATTCTCCTGCCGGGCTACCTCATCGCGCTGACACTGGCCTTTTTCGTCCCGAAAATGTTCGTCGGCATCGCCTTCGATTCCGGCGGCGTCGCCTCCGGACCGATGACCGCCACCTTCATCCTCTCTTTCGTCCAGGGAGCAGCCAGCGCCATGGCCGGCGACAACCTCCTGTCCGAAAGCTTCGGCATGATCGCCCTCGTCGCGATGACCCCGATTATTGCTGTGCAGCTTTTGGGGCTTGTGTACAAGCTGCGGGCCGAGCGCAGCAGTGGACCGGATATCTGAAGAAGCGAGAAAACCCGCCAAAACCGGTTTGGCGGGGAAACTCCGCCCGGAGCAACCCAAAATAACCCGTCAAAGCATGTTTGGCGGGCTAAAATCGCCCAATGAAAAGAGAAGTAATTTGCTAACCGAAGCCATTAGTCAATAATACACAAAACAAGGCAGCCGCCTCTCCAATGATGGATGAGGCGGCTGCCTGGCTTTGTATCACTTGTTATTTTTGTTTCCGGTATTGTTCCGGCGTCATGTCCGTGAATTTTTTGAAGACTCTGTAAAAGTACTTCTCATTGTCATATCCGACCAGCCTAGAAATCGTCGCAGCGCGCCTGTCGGTCGTTTGCAACAGCGTTTTGGCGGCATCAATCCGCAAACCATTTAGATAATCGACGTATTTCCTCCCGGTCTTTTCTTTGAACAAGGTCGACAGATAAGAACTGTTGATGTAGAAAATATCCGACAGGAAATCCAACGTGATCGGGTCGGCATAGTGGATATCCAGGTAGTCCTTGACGTTGACGATGATATCCTGGGAAGAATACAAGTGCTCATAGGACATCGATTTGGCGATATTCCCCAAAAAATCCAGGAAATAAGTGCTGATATCCATAAAAGTGAAGAGCCGCTCCAGCACTTCCTGATGAATTTCCGGATAGGTATAGTTTGATTGCATCCGGTAGTAATCATCGAGGAACTGCTTCGATTTTTCGATTAAAGACAGACCGATTTTCTTCAAATCAAGAAGGGTCGCGTTGTCGCTGAAATAAGCCGTTTCAAAATAACCGCGCAATTTCTCCTTCAGCACGTTTTCCTTGCCGGTCTCCAAGTAATACATCAGTTCAGCGATATGCGGGAAGGCATATTTTTCATTCTTGACCGTACTGTCATAGTAAAAAAGGGCAGGCTGACTGTGACTTTTCCGGGAATTCAACGCATCAATACAATTGTCATAATAGGAACCGATTGCAGCAGCATCCATCACCGGGCTGCTTATGCCCAACAACACATCATCAGGCAGGCTATTGATGAGACCCGATATTTGTGATTTTTCGATGAGCGAAAAGCGGGTCTGCGCATATTTCGGGACAGGCTCCGAGAAAATCGCGGATTGATCCAGCAAATCCAAGGAAGTTTCCGGATCGCGGCAGACGGAAAGGACCAGATAGTACTGGTTCGGGACAGGGATCATCTTCTGCAGGGCCTTCATACCCAGTTCTGTCTGATGGCCGATGATGGTGCTGATGATCACTTCGTTTTCGTTGCTTTTCTGGGCTTGCTTGTTGTCCAGGATCGCGATGACATCAAGCAGGGATTTTTGGATATCTTCCCGGCTGAATGGCTTCAGGATATAGTTGATGGCATTGGCTTGGATCGCTTTCTGGAGATAAGCGAAATTCTGGTAGCCGCTGATGACAATGATCGGCATTTCTGGGAACTGCCTTTTCAGATAATCAAGAAACTGGACGCCATCATATTCCGGCATGTCCATATCCGTGATCACAAAATCGACAGGGTTTGCTTCCAGATAGGTGAGGGCTTCCTTGCCGTTGCCCGCTTCGAAGGCGCATTGGATTGGCAGGTCCAACTTTTCGATTTTCTTTAAAGTCCCTTTTCTAATCAGTATTTCATCGTCCGCAATTAAAAATTGATACATTTTCTAGTTCACCGCTTCCTGAATTGGTAAATGAATGACGACCGTAGTGCCTTTTTCTATATGACTGAAAATCGTAATGCCGTAATCGGTCCCACTGAAATTCTTGATTCGGGCTTCGATGTTGATCAAGCCGATATGGGCAGTCTTTTCCCGCACCAAAGTCGATGCTTGAAGCAACTCAGCCCGCAATTTGTATAGGTTTTGCTCGCTCATTCCGATGCCGTTGTCGGATACATAAAGATACAGATCATCTTCGATAATTGCGGCGGAAACCCTTATTTCCCCATCGAATCCGCCTTTGTTCATTCCATGGTAGATGGCATTTTCCACCAACGGCTGCAGGATTATTTTGGGCACCGTCGCAGCGAGGATCTGCTCGCTGGTGATGTTATTGCGGTAGTCGATTGCATGTTGGTAACGGATCTCCTGGATATGTAGAAAGTCCTCGACGTTCTGCAATTCCTCGGCTACTGTGGCCTCGTTGATGAAGCCGTTGGAGGCGTAGCGGAACATATTCGATAAGGAAAGAGTCATGACCGATATTTCATCTATCTCTTCTATCTCAGCCAAGGAATTGATCGATTCCAGCGTATTGTAAAGGAAATGCGAATCGATCTGGTTTTTGTAAACGTTCAGCTCCGATTTCAGCAGCGACTGTTCCGAATTGAGTTTATCGATCAGAAACGCATCCAGTGTCTCCAACATGTTGCGGTATTCCTGATAGAGGATTCCGATTTCATCCGATCTGTTCTCGTATTTGTTTGCACGGAAGTGATAATTCGTCGTCTGTTTTTTTCGCATCAGACTGGATAAATTGACGATCGGTGTAGTGAACAAGTTCGAAAAGCGTGTGGATGTCAAGTAAATAGCGATAACCAGTAGAACCAAAATGATGAACAGGTTTCGCAGCAGGCTTTTGAATAATTCCGCATACTCGCTGTTGTCGATCGTCACCGCCAGCAGGATGGGTTGGCGATTGAGATTTATCGTTGTCTCCAACTGGCTCGTGTCGGCAATCAGCTTATCGGAAGCGGCTGTGTAGAGTACCGTGTTATTTTTTGTTTCCTTCAATTCGAACCCGATGACTTTATCCGGGAAATTCTGGGAAATGAAATCAAAAAATTTAGGTTCGCAGTTCACTACGAGCGTTCCGAGCAGTTCCTTTGAGTAAAAATCATAGATGGTCCTGGAAAAGAAGAGTGTCGGATCGGCGCCGGCGTTGATGATCGCCGGATCCTCCTCAGCCACAGAAATGTTCAGGTTTCCTTTCGCTTCGAGTGTTTCCCGGTACCATTCACTCGCAAGCGGATCGTATCCGTAGGAAAAATCCTTTTGCGTATTCGAATAAGAAATGATTTCGCCATTTGGCAGTATGATGGCCATAAAATTGATGTAATCCATCCGATAAATCACGGTACGGAAAATACCCTCGATCTCTTCGGAGGAATAGAACAGATTCTCCGGCGTATAGGCCTCCTCATCGGCGTATTTCCGCAAGTCCGTCATCAAATCGTACGAACTCTTCGAGAAAAATTGCACCTTTTCGGTGAGGATGTCGATGTCATTGATCTTCTCCTCGACGATGGAGGCGCTCCGGTTCAAAGAATTTTTTGTATTCGCTTCCAAATCTTGGGAAGAAAAATGATAGTACATCCCGAACGAAAGCAGCGTCACGACCATCAAAGATGCTGTTGCGATAACGAAAATCGCGAGGCGGAGTTGCTTGTTTATTTGCATGTAAAGACCTCCCGTTGCATAATCCAAAAAAAGTATACCACGAAATAAGAAAAAAAATTACTCAATCTAAATTATGATAAGACTATAAAAGAAATGGAGGAATCAAAATGAAAAGGATTTTACGTTTGTCGGCTTTGGCTATTGCATCAATGGGTGTGCTTGCTGCTTGTGGGAACGGTGGCGGCAGCACCGATGATTCTGCGGCGGATAGTGGAGAAAAAACAATCACGGTAATGGCTTCCGGAGTAAAGGATGGGTCACAAGGAGTATTTTTAGAATCATTCAAAGAATTAGTCGAAAAACAATACCCCGACTACACAGTCGAAACGACGCTGTTGCCGGATGATCAGTATTACACAGCTTTGAAAAGCAAACTTTCCACCGGTCAATCACCGGATCTGTTTTTAGTACAACCCAAAAAAGCCAGCGCAAGTTCCGTTGAGGAAATGGCAGAAGCCGGTTACATCGAAGACCTTTCCGATCTGGAAAACTGGGACAAACTAATTGATCAGGCGAAAGCTGACATGTCTTATGAAGACAAACCTTACGCCTTGTCAAGCAGTGTCGGAGTGCTGGGAACTTGGTACAACAAGGATGTGTTTGAGCAGAACAACATCGCGATACCGACGAATTGGCAAGAATTCCTGGCTGCCTGTGAACAACTGAAAGCGGCTGGCATCACCCCGATCGTGATGGGTGACAAAGATTCCTATATGATCCAATTCGGGATGTATCAGGTCGCAGCCAACCAAGTCTACACTGCAAATGCTGATTTCGATAACCAGCTCTACACAGGCGAGACGAAATTCACGGACGAAGAGTGGGTCAACACAATAACAATGTACAAAGAGTTGTATGACAAAGGCTATGTGACCGAAAACTCGCTTGGATTGGGCCAACCGCAAGCGCAGCAATTGTTCATGGACCAAAAAGCAGCGATGATCTTTGACGGCGACTTCAGCTACCCGGCTCTGGAAGATGCTGCCTTCAACCTTGGATTCATGGGAATGCCGGCTAATGATGAAGGGGACACTTACATCGCAGCTGCAACCGGCGCTGGTTACGCAATCAGTTCACAGAGCGAACACAAAGACATGCTTAAGGACGTTTTCAACGAAATGACGGATGGATCATCCGAACTATACAACGCTTGGGTTTCAACAGCAACGTCCTTTTCTACTTATAAAGGCGTAGAGTTGAGCAATGAAGTGTTTGCCGATGTCGTGCCAGCATTTGAAGCAAGCCAATCCTTCTACTGGTGCAACCAAGCGTGGCCAGCCGGTACTGAAACAGAGATGCAATCCAAATTCAGCGAGATGATCGGAACAGGGAAAGTCACGCCTGAAGAAGTTGCTGAAGCGATGCAAAAGAAATTCGAAGAACTTAAATAGACGAACTTAAATATAAGAAAGCTTGTTCTGGAGAGGCCAAAGAAGACCTCTCCGGAACATTCTTTATAAAGGAAGGATGAATATTAAAATGGAACTGAAGCAAACGACGACAGCCGCTCCAAAAAAGAAGGCAATCAGCTTCCTGTTCAAAAAGAACCAATCCCTGGTCATGAATAACCGCATGTATCTTTTTGTTATTCCTGCTCTGGCAGTATTCGGCACTTTTTGGATCTGGCCTTTTCTGAAGCTGTTCACCTATAGTGTGACGGATTTCAACGGCTTTAACCTGAACTACAATAATGTGGGATTCGACAATTTCAAAGCGATCTTTGAATCCGGTATTCTGTTCAACTCGATCGGGAACACCTTGACCTATACGGCCTTGTTGGTGATCGGCGGCAACCTTTTAGCACTTATTTTGGCATTCGCCCTCAACAGCAAAATCAAAGGCATGGCTTTTTACCGCTCGGCAGCCTACATTCCGGCACTTTTCAGCGCCATCGTCATCGGCTTTGTCTGGAGCTACGTGTACATGCCCGAATCCGGCTTGATTGCTTCCGTAATGAACTTGTTCGGACTTGACGGCGCTGGCTTCAACGTCCTCGGCGACTACGGCAAAGCCCTCTACGGAATCACGCTCGTCGATGTCTGGAAAAACGTAGGGCAGACGATGATCATTTACTTGGCGGGTCTGCAGACGATCGATGACTCCGTTCTGGAATCCGCTGAAATGGATGGCTGCACCGGTTGGCAAGCGATCCGTCATGTCAAAATTCCTTTACTTGCGCCTTCCATCACGATCAATGTCATCCTGAACGTCATCAACGGCCTGAAAGCCTTCGACTATCCTTTCATCATGACGAACGGTGGACCTGGGGATTCGACGAATACCTTGATGTTCTCAATCTACAAGATGGCCTTTACGGAACAACAATTCGGCAAGGCAGCCGCCTTTTCGGTAGTCTCGTTTATCGTCATCATTGCTATAACAGCAGTGCTGCTAGTATTTATGTCCAAGAAAGAGAGTGAGATGGAATGAGTAAAAAATCAAGCAATTTAGCAGTCCACATCGGATTGAGCGTATTCTTATTGGTTACCTTATCACCTCTTGCCATCGCGTTGTCGACTTCCTTGAAAAGCCCAGGGGACAAATCTTCACCCTTGATGCTGTTTTCGGATCTTTCATTCGAAAGCTACCGTGTGGCATTTGAAAAGATGAATTTTATGACATCCTTCATGAATAGTTTGATTACGACGATAGGCAGTGTCGTAATCGTCGTCCTGTTGGCGGCGATGGCAGCCTACCCATTAGGCAGAATCAACAGCAAACTGAGCAAAGCCCTCTACATCCTGTTCATTTCCGGACTGGTCATTCCAGGGCAGATGGTCATCATCCCGATTGCGCAAGTGTTCAGCACAATCGGTATCCCAAGCAACCGGTTCACGCCCATGATCATGTTCATCACCTGCAGCATCCCGTTCTCGACGTTCCTGTACACGGGGTTCATGCGCAGTGTCCCTCCCGAAATAGAGGAATCGGCTTATTTGGACGGGGCCAATCTCTTCACGCGCTTTTTCCGGATCGTCTTCCCTTTACTTGTACCAGCGACCGTTTCCGTCGTGATTACGCAAGGCATCTGGATCTGGAACGATTATTTCTATCCGCTGATTTTCGTCAACAAACAGGCTGAAATGAGCCTACCGGTCACGATGCTGAACTTCTTGGGCGATAAGGAGAATCCTGCCCAGTGGAGCGTCCTCTTCGCCGCCTGTATTTTGTGCGCCATTCCATTGATTACGCTATTCTCATTACTGCAGAAATATTTCATAGGCGGCATCTCGGCAGGCGCAGTGAAAGGATGATGAATCGTGACTGACCGACTGACAAAATTGATGGGATTGTTCGATTTGTTTTATCGTGTGATCATCCTGAACACCCTGTTTCTGGTGACGAACGCCTTCTTTTTCCAAGTATTCTTCCTGTTTGATTTCAAAGTCGTGTTCTTCCCGATCTATCTGCTGACCAGCCTCACGCTATTGCCCAGCATTCTGGCCTTGCTGCGGACGGCGCATGCATTGAAAGGGGAGAACAGCTCCGGCATCTTCAGGATCTACCTGAAGGAACTATGGTTCACGGTGCGGAATGAAATGCATCTGTCGGCGCTTTTGACGTTGGCTTTCTACCTCGGCATGACCACCCTTTATGTATCAGCCGTGACCGGCCCAATCACGTATTTGCTCTATGCGATGAACATCGTACTAATCGTCTTTGAAATGAGCTTCGGCATCAACCTGACCCGAGAAGCCATTTCGTTCAAGGGACGGAACCTGTTGAAACAGGCTCTTGCGACATACCTGCCGAATTTCCTGAAAAATGCGGCCCTTCTCGGGATGACTGCCCTCAGCATTTTTGTTTCCTTCAAGCTGTCCTATATGGCGATCATCTTTGTTTTTGGGGCAGCGATCATGTGCCTGCACGGCCTATTTCATAACAGCAGAAAGGACATAAACAAATATGGAGTTCCAAACTAACCCTGATATCCGTTTTATCACCAATGAAGCTTTCGAAGCAAAAATCAAACAGATCGAAATTGAAATGTACCACGAACAAGTGCTGCCAAAAAGAATCGTCGCTGCAGCGCCAGAGTCAGCATCCGCAAACGAGCTGGTGGAAGTGGCCGGATACGATCCCGGCGAAGGCATCCGGATGGACCGCAAAGAGCAGGTGATTGTCGATTTCGGCGAACACTGCGTCGGCAGAGTCTCGCTTGCGATCACCTCCTTGGGCAGCCCACCGGATGCACCTGCAAAATTGCGGTTGTCTTTTGGCGAAACGCCTGTCGAAGTGATCCGCTCGTTCGACAGCTACAAAGGCGAGTTGAGCGCTTCTTGGCTCCAGGAAGAACTGTTGACGATCGATGTGCTTCCGGAAACCTTGGAGCTCAAACGCCGATATGCTTTCCGCTACCTGAAGATCAAAGTGGTGGACACGTCCCCAAAATACCAGATCAACCTGAAGCTGAGCTGCACAACGGAAAGTTCCGCCGACAAGGAAAAGATGAAGCGATTGGAAACCGACGATCAGCTACTGCAGGAGATTGATCGGGTTTCGCAGAAAACGCTGATGCAATGCATGCAGGACGTGTTCGAGGACGGACCGAAACGGGATAGACGCTTATGGTTGGGTGATCTGAGACTGCAGGCTTTGGCCAACTACGCCACTTTTGGAGCGAACGACCTAGTCAAAAAATGCCTCTATCTCTTTGCGGCCCAAACGACGAGCGAAGGGCAGGTCTCTGCTAATGTCTTCATCGAGCCGCGATTGATTCCTGACGATACCTTCCTGGCGGACTACAGCCTTTTCTTCATCGATACTTTATTGGACTATTACCGCGAGACGAACGACAAGGAAACGTTGAACGATCTATACGCCACAGCTGTCGCGCAAATGCGCGTGTTGGAAGATAACATCCTGCCGACCGGGGAAGTTGTCGTACCCCAAGGCTGGTGGGCTTTCATCGATTGGAACGAACCGTTGAATAAGCAGATCGCCATCCACGGCATTTTCATCTACTCCTATAAACGACTGAAAGAATTGGCTCTTCATATGGCGGACAACCAGTTGGTCAAGGAGCTGGATGATAAAATCCAAGCTTTGGAGCAGTATGCTTTGAACACTTACTACAATGAAGAAAAAGGCTTGTTCGTAGATCCGGCGAGCGGACAGATCGCGATCCCATCGCAGACATGGATGCTGCTGGCTGAAATTGGCGATGGGGACCTGCGTAGGAATGTACTGGAAAACTTGCTGGCTCTGGATGATGAATCGGTTGTCGGATGCAACTCGCCTTACATGTACCACCATTATGTGGAAGTATTGTTGCAGGAAGGCTTCCGCGAAGAAGCCGTCCGCATCATCAAACTGTACTGGGGCGGCATGGTCGAAAACGGCGCTGACACCTTCTGGGAAGTCTATTATCCCGAAGACGTCACATTCTCGCCTTACGGGGATGAAATGATCAACAGCTATTGCCACGCCTGGAGCTGCACGCCTTGCTATTTGTTCAGGAAATATGGGATAGTTTGAGACGGAACTATATAGAAACAACCTGGGCAGCCGGCTTTTTTAGTCCGAATGAGCCTGAAAAGCACGAATGTCGGTTGAACGAAGAGCGAATGTTGCCGAAGAGCCGACGAAACTCCGATGTGTTGACTGAACAGAAAGCGGCGGATGCTGAACAGCCGACAAGAAGAAAAATCGTCGACTGAACGAAGGGAAAAGGAAAACAAACAGCCGAGAAACCATGTATGTCAGGCTTACGCCCATCGAAAGCACAAAACACCCTAGAACAACATAACTGCTCTCCAAATATACAATAAACAGGCAGCTAACTCTCCAACAAAGGATGAGGTAGCTGCCTGTTTTTAGTCCGAATGAGCCTGAAAAGCACGAATGTCGGCTGAACGAAGAGCGGAGGATACCGAAGAGCCGACTTACGCGCGGTATGTCGACTGAACGAGGAGTGAGGAATACCGAACAGTCGACGCAATCGATCCGGTACCCCACCTCATTTGCGCAGAAATAGACTTGTGTTCCATAAATAATAATACTTTCCTCAAATACAGAAGCCGTATAGCAAATTATGCGTATACTATCTTTGAAAATAAATATTGGAGGCGGATGAATTGGCATTTAAGGAACGCACGAAATCCATGAACCTACGCATTTATGAAATTTTGGCCAGTCGTATGCGATTGGATAAAGAGGATTATTATTACTATCTCAATTTGAAAAAAGGCTATGAGGGTGAGTGCAAATTTGATGGATTGACAGAAAAACTGGGGGCGAAATGTATTATTTTGAATGATTTGCAGTTGGAAATTAGACGTTCTTCATTACAGATAGATGCATTGCTAATTTGTGAAGGTAAAATATTGTTATATGAAATCAAGAATTATGCAGGTGTACATCACTGGGGGCCGGAAGAATTTACGAAGCAATCGGGCACTACTTTGGAAAATCCTTCCCTGCAGCTAACAAAAACAAAAGTCAGGCTGCGGAAGCTCTTGAAAAGCATGGGATACTCGATGGAAATTGAAGCATTCATTATATACGTCAATCCGGAATTTTCTATCTGGGGAGCCCCATGCGAGGGGGACAGCATTCTTCCTGGGCAGATTTCGGAGCATTTCCGCGAACTGCAAAATATGACACCCGTAACGAATCTGAAATTGGAAAAGTTGGCGCAAGCACTTGTTGATTGCCATGACCCTGAATACCCAAGCAAATTGATCAAATATGACTACGAGAAGATGAAAAAAGGCATCAGTTGCCCAACTTGTGGGCTGCTCGTACAAAATTTCTGCAGACGCTCACATATGTGTGAAAGCTGTGGGAAGAAATTAATCATACAAAAAGCCATCAGTAACAGTATTTCAGACTTTCATACGCTTTTTCCAGAAGAAAAATTGACAACAAAACGTTTGGCAGATTGGTGTGGTACGGAGCATACAAATCGCGTGTATAAGGTTTTGAAACGAGAGTATCAGGCTGCTGGAAGTGAACGTGGAAGATACTATGTCCCATTGAACACAATGTGAATAAGGAATGTAGATGGATCTAATGAACGTGCGTTGCGCGGAAGAGCCGACGCCGACAATCGTGCGGTATGTCGGCTGAACGGGAAGCGAAGGATACCGAAGAGCCGAGCGAAACCGTGTATGTCAGGCTAACGACCATCGAAAGTGCCCAACACCCTAGAACAACATATCTGCCCTCTAAATAAACAATAAAAAGGCAGCAGCCAATCCAACGATGGATGAGACTGCTGCCTTTTTTAGTACGCATAAATTCTGAAAAGCGCGTATGTCGGCTGAACGAAGAATGAAAAACACCGAACAGTCGACATCCGTGTGGTATCTCGACTGAACGTAGAGTGAAAACTACCGAAGAGTCGACGTCGGCGGAGTATGTCGACTGAACAGACAATGAAAATTACCGAACAGTCAATGAACGGCGATTTTGTGACATAAAAAGCATCGGCTCCCTAAGGAACCGATGCTTTTTGGTGCTATTACCCGAAAAATACCCGTATCAAAACAACTGCCATCGCGACCTGCACGGCACCGACAGTCAACCCATAAAGCATGGCTTTGGGGCCTTCTTTGATGATGTCGGCGAATTTGACGCGCATGCCGATTGCGGCAAGGGCGGCGACTTCGAATTGGCTGCTGATCGCTTTTGAGGCGACGAGGGCGCTGTCGGGGACGCCGATGAAGCTGCGGATCAGGAAGAGGACGACGAATCCGGTCAGGAACCACGGCACGCCGTAGGAGACGGCTGCCGGGCTAGCGGCTGATTCCGCTCCGCCAGATCCTTCGCTTGCAGCAGTAACCCCCGCGCGCTTTTTGCGCGTGAACAAAGGCTCACCTTCATTCATGTTCATCCGCCCGTACAATACAGCGACGCCGATGATGAGCAGGACGCGCATAAGCTTGAAGACGGTCGCGAGCGTGACGACGTCGTCATTGACGAGTTTGGCGGCGGCGACGACTTGGCCGACGGATTGGACGGTTCCGCCGATCAAAGCGGATGTCCGGAGCGTGTCGCTGCCGTACAGGACAGCGCCCAAAAGCGGCAGCAGGATCATCAGCGCGGTGCCGGTCAGGTTGACGATGGTGATTGAGATGCCTTTGTCCTTGTTGTCGGCTTTGACAATCGGCGCAACGGTGCCGATGGCGGAGGAGCCGCAGACGGCGTTGCCGGCGCCCATCAGCAGCGAGAAGCGTTTGCCGAAGCCGAAGAATTTGCCCAACCGGTAGGTGACAAAAATTGTCAGCCCCATCTGCAGGATAATGAAGATGAAGCCCTTGATTCCGGCTGATTTCAGCACCTGAAAATCAAGAATCAGCCCGTTGAGGACGATGGCGTATTCCAGCAGCCGTTTTTCGGAGAATTTCGTCCCCTGGCTCAATTCCGGCCGGTTCAGGAGCGTGTTCCCGAGCAGCATGCCCAGCAGAATGGCGATCAGCGCGGCGCCCAAAGTCGGCAGGAAGCGCGCTAAATATTGGCTCACGACCGAGATGAGGATGCTGGCGGCGAGGCCAGGCAGGGCGCCGTCGAGTTCTTTTTTGAGTGCGTTCATTTTCATGGAAATTACCCCCTATTTGATGCTTGCATCCATCATTCTACCCGATTTTTTGCATAAATAAAAATAATGATTTATTATGCATGTATAAGCACAGATAATAGGAGGCGCCAAGCATGTTGGATTACCACTACAAAACGTTTCTAACACTGATTGAGGAGGGCAGCTATACGAAAGCCGCCAAAAAATTGAACATAACGCAACCGGCCGTCACCCAGCACATCCAACATCTGCAGGAGGAATTGGGTATCCAGCTGTTGCGCTATGAAGGGAAACAAATGATCGTTACGGAAAAGGGAAAGTATCTTGAAGAACAACTGTTGTTGCTGAACCGCGACATTCTGCGAATCCGCAAGCAGCTAAATCAGCAGGACGATGCACCGGCACTGACTTTCGGAGCAACGCTGACGATCGGCGAATACGTCATGCCGGGACTGATCGGCCGCTATCTGGAAAAGCATCCAGGGCACCATCTGTCGATGATCGTAGACAACACGGAGACGCTGATCGGCTTGATCCAGAAAGGCAAAATTGACTTTGCGCTCATCGAAGGCGACTTCAACCAGAGCCAACTCGGCTTCGAAAAGCTGTCCGAAGAGCCATTCATTGGCGTATGTGCAGCCGCAAATCCGTTGTGGAACAGTGAACAGGACTTATGGGCACTCTTCCGGGAGCACCTCTTTGTTCGCGAAGAAGGATCAGGATCGCGGCGGATACTGGAAAAGGCGTTGCTCTCAGAGGGAGCGAGCCTCAGCAGCTTCGAACGGGCGACCGTCGTCGGCGGTATCGGCCCGATCAAGAAGTTGGTGGCGCAGAACCGGGGCATCGCATTCCTCTACCGCATCTCAGTCCAGGCTGAACTGGAGGAGGGGACGCTGAAGGAAATTCCAATCCGGCGCTTTTCTGTGTCGCACCCGTTCCATGTCGTTCATCTGAAAGAATACCGTGGTCGCGGGCCGCTCCAAGAATTCCTGTCTTTTTATCGCTGACTGGAATCGGCCGAACTGTGCTGGGGTGCGCCATCCATCAGCAATTCGTGACGCTCGAAAGCAATCCGAACTTTTCATCAACAATAAATCTTTGACAAACAGTAGGCAGTAGTGTAACTTACTATAGGGACTTTACGATAGAAGACAGTTTTGCCTTCACGTCCATGTCTGTGTAAAGCGATTCCCAAAAGGATTTGTGCACTAACAGAAAGAGGGAAATAGAAATGAAAATTTTTGATTATGAAGATGTCCAGTTGATTCCGAACAAGAGTGTGGTTGAAAGCCGTTCTGAATGCGATACGACGGTGGAGCTTGGTGGCCGTACGTTCAAATTGCCGGTGGTGCCTGCGAATATGCAGACGATCCTGGATGAGGAACTTGCCGAAAAATTGGCGAGAGAAGGTTATTTTTACATTATGCACCGTTTTGATGAGGCGAGCCGTTTGCCGTTCATCCAATCCATGCATCATAAAGGTTTGTTTGCTTCCATCAGTTTGGGGATCAAAGAGGCTGAGTTTGATTTTGTCAATGAGTTAGTGGCTAAAAAAGCCATTCCTGAATATACAACGATCGATGTGGCGCATGGTCATTCCGACCAGGTCATCCGCATGATCAAGCACGTCAAAGAAGTAATGCCGGCAACCTTCCTGATCGCCGGAAACGTAGGCACTCCTGAAGCCGTCCGCGAATTGGAAAATGCTGGTGCTGATGCGACGAAAGTGGGCATCGGGCCCGGTAAAGTCTGCACGACCAAAATCAAGACCGGTTTCGGTACGGGCGGTTGGCAGTTGTCTGCGGTCAGCTGGTGCGCGAAAGCCGCAAGCAAACCGATCATCGCTGATGGTGGCGTCCGCACAAACGGCGACATCGCGAAATCGATCCGTTTCGGCGCAACGATGGTCATGATCGGCTCGTTATTGGCCGGCCACGATGAGTCACCGGGCGAAACGAAGGAAATCAACGGCCGTCTCTATAAAGAGTACTTCGGCAGCGCGTCCGAATACCAAAAAGGCCAACGCAAAAACGTGGAAGGCAAGAAGATCCTGACGCCGTATCGCGGCACGATTGCCGACACGTTGAACGAAATGCGCGAAGATCTGCAGTCATCGATCTCGTACGCCGGCGGAAAAGACATCACAGCCATCCGCAAGTGCGACTATGTTTTGGTGAAAAACTCGATCTACAACGGCGACAGCAACCAAAGCATCATCGAAGCCGGGCGCAGCTCATTCGGCGAAGGCGACACGATCCTATAAGAAAGGCTGAACGGGTTCGTTCAGCCCTGAAAGAAATTTAGGAAATCTGGCCCTGCAACGTTCCCTACGGTCACCTTATACTGGGGCTCTAAGGGATGAATCCCTAAGAGTCCCATGCAAATGAGCATCGCAGAGCGCAATGGGTCAGATTTATCTAATTTCCGAAGGGCTAACCCGTGCAGCTGGACATCTTTCGAGAAGCAAAATATTTTACGAGAAAAGCGGAACAATTGCTTTTCAAAATACATACAGAAAAAGAAGAGGTCATCTCGCTCGTTATGAGATGGCCTCTTCTTTTGCGCCCTCTGAATGGAGAAGTGTAGGTAATCCGTCCCCAGCTCCGGTGAACGGTCTGCTCACCGGAGGACACCGGTAACAATCGGCCTTAACTCCGATGAAGCCACCTTCATCGGAGAACGGAAACGGAATGCATCCTGAACTCCGGCGAAGCCTCCGTTCGCCGGAGAAGAACGTCGAGAGATCCCGCATCTGTCAGGTGTCCGCTAGCTGCAGCCATCTCAATACCCAATCAGATATGAATAACGCTAAAAAAATAAATATAAGAGGGGCCAGCTCATTAAATTATGAGCCGGTCCCTCTTTTTTTTGATAACAAAAGTTTGAATGGTTGGTTTTGCGCACAGGGAAACAGTACCTAACAAAAAGGTTTGAACACGCTTATAAAATAGCGAAAAAAGATCTCCAAGAAATACAATTTCGTATTTTGGGGGATTAATTCACTATAAATTATCATTTTTAAGAAGGTTAGTATCAATATCGAATCAACGCATGACAATGATAAATCAATTAGAAAGTCAGCCTGATTGCCAATATACGCCTTTGTTTTAAACGTTTTTGTAAATTTAATAACTATAAATTGCGTTTATATAAATGGTTAAAAATTCTGTATTTACATTTTGCTAAAATGTGGAAATCCAAAAAGAACGGTGCTATACTTAGTTCAGCGAAGGAAATCCTTTGCTGGAAATACAACAAATGTTTGATAAACGACAAGGATGAAGCGCTGGTAACGGTTGTCTTTGCCGGAAAAAACACTTGCTGGGGGTAGATTGTATCGACCGATCAACTTTGAGGCAGTCACATGCGCGTTCTCTGGTGCACCCATAGATAATATACCTTGCTCCGCTTTAAAAACCTTCCTAATAAATTAAATACTTTTATTTAAAAGATTCATCCCCAATCAATGATGAAATTCCTCGCTACAAAATAAATAAGAAAATCTATTTTATGGGTTTATCGGGAAAACACGTGGATGAAATAGCTGCTTCAGGCAGTCTGCAGGTTAGGACACTTCGTCCTGACCTGCTTTTCCTTTTTACGGGAAGTCCAAGACTGCCTGTATTGGACCAATGAACTGAGCAATAAGATCATCGATCAGCATTGCTTTTGCGTACAGAAAGGTTTGTTGATTGAACTTATCTATCCTACGAATAACTTATTCCATACAGAAGACTCTCTTGTATTCCCGTCAAAAATTAAAACTCAGCCTATGAACCAAATGATGTAAGGAGTATACTTTACTGGTGCTTTTGCCACTTGTTCATGTTGAACATCTTTGCTGGAAAGGTTGGCATCAGTAGTTGTTTCCTTTACAATAAAACCAGTACTACCGATTATTCCTAAAACGATGGATAAAACAATAAACTTTTTCATGATAGTTACCCCTCTTCGAAAAAAATATTTTGTTTCATAGTTACATTATAAAGAAGAAAAATGCATTTTGAACCAATTAGTCGTATAATACTATTAAAAAAGAAGGTGAATGTATGGCGAAAGATTTTGGTGATGTTCTGAAAGAAATCAGGATAGACAGAGGGTACTCCCAACAGAATGTGGCAGAGGGAATTATGGGCCAATCAGCTTATTCAAAAGTAGAAAGAAGTGAAATAGAGCCCACTTTCCGGAAATGGTTGGCGATTCTGGAAAAACTGAATGTTTCCGTGGAAGAGTTCAGGTATATCTTAAATAAAGATAGTTTGACTCAAAAAGAAAAACTGATCAATGAATTTTTCTTGTTGAACTATAATCACATTGATGATTTGAATTTGATCAAAGATGAAATAGTCGCGTACTTGGATGTCAAGGAAGACTATATGTTAAGATCACTATACTATGCCTGTGAAAGTCTAATCATTTTAAACACAACTCAAAATATTGAAAAGGCACGAGTCTTTGCCAAAAAGATTTGGGAGCGCATGGAGAAATTTGATAAGTGGTATTTGTCGGATATTCGCTTAATCAACACCGTTCTATTCATGTTCCCCCTTGATGTCGCCGTACTCATCGGTGAAAGAGTTACTAAGCAATTGGAACCCTATCATAGTCTTAAAGATGCCGAACTATCATTGATCAATCTCGATGTCAATTTAGCTGTCTTGCTGATAGATGGTCAAAAATATCCTGAAGCCCTAGCCTCCTTGGACAAAGTGATTCCTTTATGCAAGAAATATCAAAGATACAACCAATTAGCGATTGCCTACGCCCGAAAAGGCATTGTATTGAACAAAACAGAGAAATCAGATGAAGGCTCCATTTTCATCGGGAAAGCTTACGCCATATTGAATGCGATAGAAGACAAAAAGCTGTTATCGAATTTGGAGAGTGAACTTGCGCATTATTTGAAATAGAGATTGTTGCTTCCGCTCAGAAATCACAAAAAAATCGGCTATCCAACGGGAAAGCTGATTTTTTGCGTTCGCTTTGGTAAGTTGTATAATAAAAATGTAATCGCTTTTTTTAAGTTAGCACGCAACGCGCAAGCGGAAGATGAGGAATGGAATATGGCTGAAATCAGTATTTTTGGCAAAGGCAACATGGGAAGTGCAATCGGGGGTAATTTTGAGGCCGCCGGGAATCAAGTAACCTACATCACAAAGGATACAGCCGTTGAGAAATTTGGGGATATTGTGGTTTTGTCGGTTCCGTATCCGGCTATTGCCGGTATCTTGGCTGCCCATCGCGACCTGTTTGCCGGGAAAATCGTCATCGATATCAGCAATCCATTGAATTTTGAGACATTCGACAGCCTGGTTGTGCCGACCGACAGCTCAGCCGCTGCGGAAATCGCCAAGGAACTGCCGGATGCATCTGTCATAAAAGCTTTCAACACCAATTTCGCCACTACCTTAGCAACCAAAAAAGTAGCGGGTGCCCACCCAACGACAGTGTTGTTGGCGTCCGACGACAAGGAAGCCAAGGAAAAATTGGTGGACGCACTGGAAGGCAGCGGCCTAGCGTTCATCGATGCCGGATTGCTAAAACGGGCCCGCGAGCTCGAAGCAATGGGCTTCCTGCAGATTTCCCTTGCTGCTGCCGACAAAATCAGCTGGACGGGCGGCTTCGGCATCTTCCATTAATAATAACCAACATCAATAATACAAGCAAAGGCCGTCTCGGAAATGAGGCGGCCTTTGTCTGTAGCTGGAGCCAACACCAGGGCTTGCTGTCAGTTGTTTTGGGTGCCGTCCTGGGCCGAAGCCCGACAGAAGAGCGATCTGTCGGTTGTTTTGCGGTTTTCGGTAATCGTTTTGTCGACAGATGCACAATCTCTCGACAGTTCAGGGTGCCGTCCTGGGCTGAAGCCCGACAGAAGGGCGATCTGTCGGTTATTTTGTGATTTTCGGTAATCGTTTTGTCGACAGATGCACAATCTCTCGACAGTTCAGGGTGCCGTCCTGGGCTGAAGCCCGACAGAAAAGCGATCTGTCGGGTATTTTGCGGTTTCCGGTAACCGTATTGTCGACAGATGCGTACTCTCTCGACAGTCCGGGAACCCGTCCTAGGCCGAAGCCCGACAGAAGAGCGATCTGTCGGGTATTTTGTGTTTTCCGGTAACAGTATTGTCAACAGATGCGTACTCTCTCGACAATTCGGGATACCGTCCTGGGCTGAAGCCCGACAGAAACGGATACTATACGCAAAAAGATCAGATATCCCGCGAAAGATATTTGATCTTTTTTTTGCGTTGACATTCTTAGCTTTAAACCTTCTCTTGCTGCTTGTTCCTACGGTATTGGTTCGGCGTCAGCTGTTCGCGTTGCTTGAACGCATGCGAAAAACGCTGCGGGTCGTCGAAGCCGACCGATTGGGCGATGACTTTGACGGGCCAATCGGTCTGCAGCAGCAATTCCTTGGCGTGGCTGATGCGGATGCCGGTCAGGTACTCTTTCGGGCTGACGTTCATTTCCTGCTTGAAGATCCGGTGCAGATAGGTCCGGTCGATCGCCAGCGAATCGGCGATGTCGCCGATCTGGATCGCGGAATCATAGTTGTTTCGCATGATCTGCAGCGCCTGGGTGAACAATCGGTTCGAACTGCTCTGCGCAGTCGCCGCAGCCGGGAACGCCTGACTCAAATAAAACAGGATCTCCATCAGCCGGGCATTCAGCAGCAGATCATTGTCCTCGGAAATGAAAGAAATTTCGATCATCTCGCTGATTTTTTCCTTGATCAGGTCGCCACCGTTTTTGGTGCTGAAAACAGGGTTATCTTTCGATATCGCCGTGCGCATGAGGTATTCTGTAACCAAGGAACCTTTGAAGCCGATCCAATAATACGTCCAGGGATGCCGGTCATCCGCCTGGTAACTGACGATCTCCTGTGGTTCGATGAAAAAGAAATCGCCTTTTTTCAGCTCGTAACGTTTGCCGCCGCTCCGGAAGGTCCCGCTGCCCGAATGGACATAGTGCAACATATAACCACTCCTCGTCGTCGGGCCATATGCGTGTCCGGGCTGCGTTTCCTCGTAGCCGACCGTATAAAGGAACATGTAGCCATTGTCATTATGATTATTGAAGAAATATCGCATCCGTCCTCACCTTTCCACAAAACAAGCTTATTTGTCGACATTATACCATTTATTTAAGAGCGTTTTCCAAATAAAATAAAGGCACATCAAAAGGAGGAATAAAAAATGTCCAAAAAGTATGAAGCTATCTGCCAAGCATTGGTTGAAAATGTCGGCGGTCAAGACAACATCCTGTTTGTAACCCACTGCGCGACCCGTTTGCGGTTGGTATTGCAGGACAACACGTTAGCCCAAATGGAAAACATTCAGAATATAGAACACGTCAAAGGAGCCTTCGTGGCGGGGGACCAGCTGCAGGTCGTCTTCGGCGCCGGCTTGGTCAATTCCATCTACGATGAGTTCGTCGCGTACACCGGCAACAAGACCGGCGATGAACTGCGCCAGACCGTCTCCCAACAGAAACAAAACCCATTTCAACGCTTCATCAAAGCCATTTCTGACGTGTTCATCGAAATCATGCCATCGATCCTGGCTGCGGCGCTGCTGATGGGACTCAGCTCACTGCTGTCGACAAAAGGGCTGTTCGGTCCGCGTTCGATCGTTGAAATCGTACCGGCCATCGCCGGGCTGAATCGCGTCATCTCGATCGCCTCATCCGGCATCTTCGCCTTCTTGCCGATGATCGTCGCCTATTCTTCGACAAAACGCTTCGGCGGCCGGGCCGCATTGGGATTGGCAATCGGGGCTGTCATGGTGCATCCGAATTTGGCTGACGCCTTCACAGTCGCTTCCGGCAACCTCGAACCAGAAACCGTCAAATTGCTGGGCCTTTCGGTTGACCTCGTCGGTTTCCAGGGCGGCATCATCATCGCCTTGATGATCGGTTTCGTCGTCGCTTGGCTCGACCGTTTCTTCAACAAAATTCTGCCGGACATCATTACTTTCGTCATGACGCCGATGCTGACGATCCTGATCTCCTCGCTGCTGCTGTTCACGATCATCGGACCGCTCGGAAGGGAACTCGGCAACGGCTTGACAAACAGCCTTCTGTGGGCGACTGAGCACCTAGGCATCTTCGGTTACATGCTATTTGCAGGCGTGCAACAACTGATCGTCATCAGCGGCCTGCACCACACATTCGGCGCGATCGAAAGCCAACTAATCGCCAACACCGGCCGCGACTTCCTGAACCCATTGATGTCCGTGGCACTGCTGGGACAAGGCGGCGCGGTGCTGGGCTACATGCTGCTGAACAGACACGACAAAAAAGTCCGTGAAGTCTCGGTTTCCGCCTTCACATCCGTCCTTTTCGGCATATCCGAACCCGCTTTGTTCGGCGTCACGGTGAAATACAAGTTCCCATTGATCGCCGGCTGCATCGCGGGTGCTGTCAGCGGGGGCTACGCCTACTTGACAAAATTGACGGCTGTAGGCTACGGGACGACCGGAGTGCCTGGTTTCACCATCGTTGACCCGGCCAACAACGGCTACCTGCATTTTGTCGTCGCCCATCTGCTGGCCGTTTCGGTCGGTTGCGCGCTGACTTATTTCTGGGGCAAAGCTGTCGCAACCAAAACGGCTAACGGACCGGTCATCGACCAAGAAGTCGAGGTGTAGACCGGATGATCAACAAATTGGGCGTTGCGCCTGAGCACTATTACACCAACTATGCCGCCATTCCGGACCATCTGAAGGAAGAGGCGGTAGCCCGATCCGCTGAGAGCCCGTTCCGGCAATTGTTCCACACGGAGGCGGCATCCGGTTATTTGAACGACCCGAACGGTTTCAGCCATTTCGACGGGAAATACCATCTTTTTTACCAATGGACGCCGCTGAAATACACGCAAGAGCCAAACGTTTGGTACCAAGGCTGGCATCATCTCATCTCCGATGATATGGTCACGTGGGAAAGTCTGGGGCCCGGCATTGAGCCGGACACCCGCTTCGAGACGCACGGCGCCTACTCCGGCAGCGGTTGGGACAACGGCGACGAACTGCTGCTTTTCTATACAGGCAACACGCGCAACGAAGACTGGCAACGCACGCCGTACCAGTTGCTGGCGACGATGGACCGCCAAGGCCGCATCAAAAAAGCCGCAACGCCGGCGATTTCCGGCACCGTTCCGGGCTACACGGATCATTTCCGCGATCCGAAGATCTGGAAAACGGAAGAGGGCTACTTCGCCGTCATCGGCGCCCAACGAACCGATCTGACCGGTGCAGCCTTGGTGCTGCACTCGGAAAACGGCAAGACGGACTGGCGCGTGCTCGGCGAAGTCGGCACCGACCGCCACACAAACTTCGGCTACATGTGGGAATGCCCCGACTACTTCGAATTGGACGGGAAGGGCATCCTGCTGTTTTCACCGCAAGGCTTGGCTCCGAAACAAAACCGTTTCGAAAACATCTACCAGATCGGCTATCTGGTCGGATCCCGAATCGACAAAAACAACCTGTCGCTGCGCGAAGAGGGCGACTTTATCGAACTGGACCGCGGCTTCGACATCTACGCCACCCAGACGGCCATTTTGCCGGACGGACGCCGGATCCTGAGCGGCTGGATGGGCCTGCCGGAAATCGAGTACCCGACCGAAGCGTACGGCTACTGCGGCTGCCTGCTGCTGCCGCGCGAACTGCGCTTGGAGGACGGGCGCCTGAAACAACGGCCGATCCGCGAATTGGCCGCCTATGAAACCGAAGAAAAAGTCCTGTCCGTCCGACTCAACCAGGACACCGCAGCGGAACGGCTCGCCATCAGTTTCGGCCATGTGCTCAAGCTGCACTGCAAAAACCCGGCAGCCGGACAGCTCGTCATCGACCTTTACAGCAATGAGGAAAGAACCCGCTATACCCGGGTGCTGTTCGATTCCGTCAAAGGCGAAGTCTGGCTGGACCGCGCGAAATCCGGGCTGCCGGTTGGGGAAGCCTATGGAACCAAGCGTCTGATCTGGGGAGGCGATCTTTCCGAAATCGAGCTGGCGCTGTATTTGGACCGCAGTTCCATCGAACTGTTTCTGCAGGATGGGCTGGTCACTGCATCCGCGCGCATCTTCCCGGATGAGTCCCAGCAATTCGTCCATATGGAAAGTCTGGCTGGCGCTTGGGAAGTTGCCGGGACGCAGGCGAAGTTGGACATGCAGGCGAAACCAGGGAAAAAGGAGATTCATGATGCAGCACATTCACTTTAACGAAGAAAAACAGCAGTTCCATCTGCAGAACGGGTCGATCAGCTACGTGTTCGGCGTCGAAGAAAAGGGGATGCTGTCGCAGCTTTACTTCGGCAAACGCATCGCTTCCTATAAAGGCGGGCGGCGCTATCCGCGTTTGGAGCGCTCGTTCTCGACCAATTTCCAGGACGTCATCGACCGCAATTATTCGCGCGACACGATTCCGCACGAATACCCGACCTACGGCAACGGCGATTTCCGCAGCGCGGCCATCGCGGCGACGCTGACGGACGGCGACCCGACTTTGGATCTCCGCTACGCCGGCTTTTCGGTCGAAAAGGGTAAACCGGCGCTGACCGGGTTGCCGGCCACTTATGTGAACGACGCGAGCACAGCCGAGACATTGTTCGTCGAATTGCGCGATGAAAAAGCGCAGTTGACGGTGCGTCTGGCCTATACGATTTTTTCCGATCAGCCGGTGATTGCCCGCTCGGCTACGATCATGAACAATGGCTCCGCGGCAGTGCAGCTTGATAAAGCGGCCAGTCTGAGCATTGATCTGCCTTATCAAGAGTGGGACTTGCTGCATCTGAACGGTTCCTGGGGGCAGGAACGCAGCCTGATGCGCGAACCGGTCACGAAAGGCATCAAGATCTTCGACAGCAAGCGCGGCACGAGCAGCCATCAACAGAATCCGTTCGTGGCGCTCGTAGACCCGAACTGCAGCGAGGACAAGGGCACCGCAATCGGCTTCAGCCTGGTCTACAGCGGCAACCACGAGGAGCTGGTCGAGATGGACCAGTACGGTCAGATCCGCGTATCGGTCGGCATCAATCCGAGCGGCTTTTCCTGGGAACTGCAACCGGAGGACACGTTCCAGACGCCGGAAGCGCTGCTGATCTATTCGGAGGAAGGCCTGAACGGGATGTCGCAGACATTCCACACGCTGTTCCGCGAAAACCTGTCAAGAGGGCAGCACCGCAAAAAAGAGCGCCCGATCCTGATCAACAACTGGGAAGCGACTTATTTCGATTTCACCGGCGAAAAGATCCGCGCCATCATCGATGAGTCCGCCGATTTGGGCATTGAACTGTTCGTGCTCGACGACGGTTGGTTCGGGACGCGTTCGCATGACCTGCGCTCGCTCGGCGACTGGGCCGAGAACCGCGAGAAATTGCCGGAAGGGCTGAAAGGCATCGCCGATTATGCGCACGGTAAAGGGATGCAGTTCGGCCTCTGGTTCGAACCGGAAATGATTTCCGAAGTCAGCGAACTGTTCACAGCGCATCCGGACTGGGCGCTGCAGATTCCGGGCCGGGAGCGGACGCTGAGCCGCGATCAGCTCGTACTCGATTTTAGCCGCAAGGAAGTCCGGGACGGGATACTGATCCAGATGCAGGCCATTCTGGATCGGGTGCCGATCGATTACATCAAATGGGACATGAACCGTTATTTGACCGAAGTTCACAGCAGCACTTTGCCGCCGCACCGCCAAGGCGAAACGGCCCACCGCTATGTGCTCGGGCTATATGCAATGATGGAGGAACTGGTCCAGGGCTATCCCGAAATCCTTTTCGAGGGCTGCTCCGGCGGCGGGGGACGGTTCGACCCGGGCATCCTCCACTATATGCCGCAAAGCTGGACCAGCGACAACACAGATGCCGTCCAGCGCCTGCAGATCCAGTACGGCACCAGCCTTGTGTACCCGATCTCTTCAATGGGCGCGCATGTTTCGGCCGTTCCGAACCATCAGACCCACCGCATCACCTCGCTTGCGATGCGCGGCGATGTCGCGATGGCCGGCGTCCTCGGCTACGAACTCGATCCGACCACGCTGACGGAGGAAGAAAAACAGATCATCCGCCAGCAGGTAGCCGACTACAAACAATTCCGCCGGCTCGTCCAATACGGCACGTTCCATCGCCTGCGCAGCCCGTTCGAGAAGAACCAGACGATCTGGGCGTTCGTCTCGGATGACAAAACCGAGTGCCTGTTGTACTACTACAGCGTACTCGCCCAAGCGGCACCGCCGCTCGACATCATCCGGCTGCAAGGATTGGATCCGGCGCGCGATTACCATTGCGAAGCGCTGGCTGCAACCTTCAGCGCCACCGAACTGATGCACAGCGGCTTCTACGTCGATCCGATCATCAAAGGCGACTTCCAGAGCAGAAGGTATTATTTCAAGGGAAAATAAGAGATAACAATAAGGTATACGCAAAAAGGCTGGAGCTATTTCCAGCCTTTTTTGCGGTATTCGGTGATTGTTTTGTCGACGGATGAGTGATCTCTCGACAGTTCGAGAAGCGAAGTATTCCGGATACCCGACAGAGAGATACTGAACGCAAAAAAATCGGGTACCCGCGAAGGATATCCGATTTTTGCATTTGATTTGACGGCCCTAAGAAGAATTGAACTTCCGACACCTCGTTTAGGAAACGAGTGCTCTATCCGCTGAGCTATAGGACCAACAGAACACTAATCATTATATCACTTAATGCGTGCAATTTCCACATTCATTTGAAAAAAATTCCTGCGAGTCAGCGAAAAGCGAAAAGTATAAAAAGGGCAGCCAGCAAGCCGCCCAAAATGCATTTATTTCTCCAATGCCTCGATGCGCGCTTCCAGATCAGAAACGGTACCCCTAAGCTCAGCGATTTCCGCTTGCAGACTCTCGATGTCGGCAGGCCGCACTTCGCCGCTTGTCGTACCGCTCATCTGCTGAAAAAGGAAGGTGAGGCCAAAAATCAACATGACTGCCCCGAAAATATACAGCCAACTCTTGCTGGACGGCTTTTCCGGTTCCACCGCATGCGAAACCTCCTCGAGCTGCTCCATCGTTTTCTTTCGATCGATCACGGTAAACACCCTACTTTCGTGAAGACTTGTCTGACTATCTACCCACATTATAGCCCACCCCCATTTGAAACGAAAGCAATGTGCCGGACCACTAGGAAAACTTAAGAAAGCGTTTTTAGAAGTGGGTGCCGTTTCCTCCGGTGAAAGGGTCCCTCACCGGAGTTGGGGTTGCCGGTAATCGATTTCCTCCGATGAGCGAATGCTGGCCGGAGCTGAGCGCTGATTCGCAGTCTGTCCTCCGACGAACAAGCGCTCATCGGAGAAGGGAACATCAGGTGCGCACCAACTCCGGGGAAGCGGGTCCCCGCCGGAGAACAGGATGTGGCGCCGTTTCCTCCGGTGAACGTACCTCTCACCGGAGTTGCGTTTTCCGGTATCAGTTTTCCTCCGATCAGCGAATGCTGGCCGGAGCTGAGCGCGGAATCGCAGTCTGTCCTCCGACGAACGAGCGCTCATCGGAGAAGGGAACATTATCCACGCACCCGCTCCGGCGAAGCGGGTCCCAGCCGGAGATCGGGTGGCGGCGCCGTTTCCTCCGGTGAACGGGCCACTCACCGGAGTTGCGGTTGCCGGTATTCGTTTTCCTCCGATGAGCGAATGCTGGCCGGAGCTGAGCACGCGGACGCAGTCTATCCTCCGACGAACCAGCCCTCATCGGAGAAGAGAGTCTCATCCGCGCACCAACTCCAGCGAAGCCGGTCCCCGCCGGAGAACCGGAGGTGGCGGCATTTCCTCCGGTGAACGGACCACTCACCGGAGTTGCAGTTGCCGGTATTCGTTTTCCTCCGATGAGCGAATGTTGGCCGGAGCTGGGTTCGGATTCGCAGTCTGTCCTCCGACGAACGAGCGCTCATCGGAGGAGGGAACATCATCCGCGCACCATCTCCAGCGAAGGGCGGCCAGCAGCCGCCCCTACAAACACAAAAAAGCCTCCCGTCCCCGGGAGGCCACACAAACATATACTAAATTTAAAACGCCCAATCCCCATTGCGGAAGATCGGCAGCACCGATCCGTCCTTGCGGATCCCGTCGACATTCATATCCGCGGACCCGATCATGAAGTCCACGTGCGTTGTCGAGCGGTTCAAGCCGGCAGCAGCCAGCTCTTCCTGGGTCATTTCCGTGCCGCCCACCACACTCGATGCGTAAGCCGAGCCCAGCGCCAGATGGTTAGAGGCATTCTCGTCGAACAGTGTGTTGAAGAAGACGATGCCGGATTGCGAAATTGGCGATGGATCCGGAACCAGGGCGACTTCGCCCAGGCTGCGTCCGCCGTCGTTTTCCTCGACCAGACGTTTGATCGTGTCTTCACCTTTTTCGGCGGTCACTTCGGTCACTTGGCCGTCAGCGAAGCGGAAGGTCATGCCGTCGATGATGTTGCCGGCGTAGCTCAGCGGTTTCGTCGATTTCACGATGCCGTCGATGCGGCGGAAATCAGGCGCGCTGAAGACTTCCTCGGTCGGCATGTTGGCGATGAACTTCTCGTTCTGCGCGTTCACGCTCCCGGCGCTTTCCCAGACGTGGTTGGCCGGCATGCCGATCGTCAAATCGGTTCCGTTCGCGGCTGTATAATGCAGCGCGTCGAATTGCTCGGCGTTCAGCACATCGGCTTTCGACAGCAGGCGCGCTTCATGCGCATCCCAGGCCGCAACCGGATCGGCTTCGTAGACGCGGCAGGTTTTGAAGATTTCGTTCCATAAAGCGTCGACTTGTTCTTCTTCCGTCGCCAGCTCAGGGAAGACTTTCGCCGCCCATTTCGCGCCGGCCGCAGCAGCCACGGTCCAGCTGACTTTGTTGGCTTGGGTCGCGATGCGTTGCGCTTCTAAAGCCACGCCGTTCGCTTTTTGCACAGCGGCCAGCTTCTTGCCGTCGACGCCGTTCAGCGCATCCGGATCGGCCGAGCGTACCGAAAGGCGGCTGGCTTTCTTTTCGATCATGTCGAGGCTTTCATCAACCTTGTACTGCGGAATGTTCGTCATGCGTTCCTCGGACGTGTGCAGATACGTCTCGCGGGTGACGAAATCGTCGGTCCATTTGACGATGACTTCCTCGGCCCCCAAAGCGTAAGCCTCTTTCGTCAGCAACCGCGCGAACGGTGCCTGCTCGACGTCGATGTTGAGGACGATCGTGTGGCCTTTTTGAACGTTGATTCCTTTTGAAATCAACAATTTGGCGTATTTTTGTAGATTTTCCTCGAAATTCGGTAATACCATTGTGTATTCACTCCTAAGCATATAAACGTAATGGAACTATCATAGCACAACTTACATTCAGAAAATAGGTAAGTTTCTCTTATATTTGTGCGAAATTGACCCCAGAACGCAAAAAAACTCAGCCGAAGCTGAGCTTTGTCTATTTAACCTTGGGGGGATTAAACAGAAGCTGGAACCACAAGGGCTCCTGTAATTGATATAAAATCGATTACAAGGACTATATTCTCATAGGTACGCCGAAAATGCAATATTTTTTTATTAAATGAACACATTTGTTAACGAAATTAGACCCCGCCGGCGACCGGGGAGAAGGAGGTTGCGGGGTTCCCCAACTCCGGCGAGAGCCGGCTTCGCCGGAGCTGGTGCCCCCGCGAGACTCCCAGCTCCGATGAGACCTGCTTAACCGGAGAAGCTGCCTCGTCCACTGCGTCAGCTCCGGCCAGAATTCGCTCACCGGAGGAAATAGATTACCGGAAACCGCAACTCCGGTGAGAGGCCCGTTCACCGGAGGAAATGGCGCCGCCTCCTGTACTCCGGCTAGGACCCCCTTCGCCGGAGCTGGCGAGCGCACGACATGCTCACCTCCGACGAGCGCTTGTTCGTCGGAGAACAGCCTCCGTTCCCGCATCCAGCTCCGGCCAGCATTCGCTCACAGGAGGAAGGACGATTACCGGGAAGCGCAACTCCGGTGAGAGGCCCGTTCACCGGAGAAGGGCGCGCCACGACCTGTTCTCCGGCGGGGATCCGCTTCGCCGGAGCAGGCGAGCGCACGACATCCTCACCTCCGACGAGCGCCGTTTTGTCGGAGGACAGCCTCCGTCCTCGCACCCAGCTCCGGCCAGCATACTCTCCCCGGAGGAAAACAATTACCGGGAACCGCAACTCCGGTGAGAGCCCCGTTCACCGGAGGAAACGGCGCCACCTCCTGTTCTCCGGCGGGGACCGGCTTCGCCGGAGCAGGCGAGCGCATGACGTCCTCACCTCCGACGAGCGCCGTTTTGTCGGAGAACAGCCTCCGCTCCCGCATCCAGCTCCGGCCAGCATTCGCTCATCGGAGGAAGACAATTACCGGGAAGCGCAACTCCGGTGAGAGCCCCGTTCACCGGAGAACAACGCGCCACCTCCTGATCTCCGGCGAGAACCCGCTTCGCCGGAGCTAGCGAGCGCACGACGTTCCCACCTCCGACGAGCGCCGGTTCGCCGGAGAACAACCGCCGCTCCCGCACCCAGCTCCGGCCAGCCGCCGGTAACAGGAGGAAATCAAATCACCGGAAACCCCAACTCCGTCGAGAAGCCCGTTCACCGGAGAATAGCACGCCACCACCTTAAACGAACTAGCCGGCGTGAGCCTTTCCCACAATCCTTCTAGCAACTTTGTCCAAAACGGGGAAAGATTGCACAAAAAACCTCTGATACAATACAGATAGCACAAGTACAATACAGATAGCACAAACAGAAGATACGCACACACGACACCAATCAAGGAGGGAGAAAAATGGACACACTTCAATCGGCCATCAGTTTCGTTCTGAACGATCTGGGCGCGGCAGTCTTCGTACCGCTCTTGATGCTGCTCATCGGATTGAGCATGAAAATGAAGTTTGCGGAAGCATTCCATTCCGCATTGACATTAGGGATCGCCTTCACCGGGATGTCGATCCTCATCAATTACATGATGGCCTCGATGGGGGATGCCGCCCAGAAACTCGCCGATAACACGGGAATCAGTTTGACCGCGATAGACGGCGGCTGGCCGGGAATGGCTTCCATATCCTGGGCCTGGCCTTACGCATTTTTGATGTTCCCGTTGACAATCGGGATCAACATCCTGATGCTCCTGTTCAACAAAACCAAGACCCTGAACGTCGACATGTGGAACGTCTGGAACAAAATCTTCACAGCAGTCATGGTTTCCTACATCACCGGCAACGTCCGCTGGGGATTTTTGGCCGCCTCGATCCAGATCATTCTGGAACTGAAAGCCGGCGACATGTGGGGACCCGAAGTCGAAAAATTGACGGGAATTTCAGGCGTGACAGTCCCACATTTCGTGACGCTGATTGCCACCATCCTCTTTCCGATCGACGAACTGCTGAAAAAAATCCCATTCTTCAATAAACCACTCGATGCGAATATACTGAAGATCAAAATCGGCATTTTGGGTGAAAACTCAGTCATGGGTGCCATCATCGGCTTCCTTTTGGGCTTGGCTGCCGGATACGGTTTCGCGGGCGCTCTGCAACTAGCGATCCAGGCAGCGACCGCACTGACGCTGTTCCCGATGGTTTCGAAGCTGTTCTCACAAGCCTTGACCCCGATTTCGGAAGCCATTTCGGACTTCATGAAAAAGAAATTCTCCGGAAGAGAAGTCTACATCGGCTTGGATTGGCCCGTTTTGGCCGGACGCAACGAACTCTGGGTAGCCGTCATCATCACGATCCCGGCATTCCTCATCACGGCGATCGTGCTGCCCGGCAACAACGTCCTGCCATTTGCGGGCATCATCAATCTGTCCTTTGTGATCGGCGCCTTGCTGTTGACCGATGCGAACCTTAGCAGAATGATATTCCACGGCATTTTTTCCGGTCCTTTGTTCCTTTACGCAGCCACTTTCTTCGCACCGTACATCACCCGACTGGCCAACGAAACCGGCGCGGCGACCGTCGCGGAAGGAAAACTGCTGTCCTGGAGCACCATCGCCGGCCCGGATATCCGCTACCTTTTCTGCAGCGCCTTTTCAGGCAGCCTCATCAACATGATTTTGCTGATCGTCTGGCTGGGCATATTTTACACGCTGTACCAAAGCAAGAAGAAATACAACGCAACAATCGGAAATGACGAATAGGGCGCTCGCGAAAACGTGTCCGCCCGAGCATCCGACAACCAGCGCCACGCCAGCGCTCCGGTTGCCGGATTTTTTCGCTTTCTCCGATAAGGAGTGCCTTCGCCGGAGCAGGCGTTTGTAATGGGTCGTCACCTCCGACAAGGCCCCGCTCCCCGGAGAAGAGCGCGCTAACCAGCCCTGAGCTCCGGCCAACATTCCTTCATTGGAGGAAAACGATTACCGGGAACCGCAACTCCGGTGAGAGACCCGTTCACCGGAGAACAGCGCGCCACGACCTGATCTCCGACGAGAACCCGCTTCGCCGGAGCTGGCGCGCGCACGATATTCTCATCTCCGACGAGCGCCGGTTCGTCGAAGGACAGCCTCCGATCTCGCACTCAGCTCCGGCCAGCATTCCTTCATCGGAGAAAAACGGATACCGGGAACCGCAACTCCGGTGAGAGGCCCGTTCACCGGAGAACCCCGCGCCACCACCTGATCTCCGGCGGGGACCCGCTTCGCCGGAGCAGACGAGCGCACGACGTTCCCACCTCCGCCGAGCGCTCGTTCGTCGGAGAACAGCCGCCGCTCTCGCGCCCAGCTCCGGCCAGCATGCGCTAGTCGGAGGAAAACAATTACCGGTAACCGCAACTCCGGTGAGAGGCCCGTTCACCGGAGAACAGCGCGCCTCGACCTGATCTCCGGCGGGGACCCGCTTCGCCGGAGCAGGCGAGCGCACGACATTACCACCTCCGCCGAGCGCTCGTTCGTCGGAGAACAGCCTGCGATCCCGCGCCCAGCTCCGGCCAGCATTCGCTCATCGGAGGAAAACAATTACCGGGAACCGCAACTCCGGTGAGAGCCCCGTTCACCGGAGAACAGCGCGCCTCGACCTGATCTCCGGCGGGGACCCGCTTCGCCGGAGCAGACGAGCGCACGACATTACCACCTCCGCCGAGCGCTCGTTCGTCGGAGGACAGCCGCCGATCCCGCGCCCAGCTCCGGCCAACAACCGCTAACTGGAGGAAAACAATTACCGGTAACCGCAACTCCGGTGAGAGCCCCGTTCACCGGAGAAAACCGAAACCACCCCAAAATACCGAACCCAACAATTGGGTCAAAATGTTGTTTTGACCCAATTGTTGGGTTATAATGAAATCAAACAAATGGGTCAATTGTGAGTTTTGACCCAAATATTAGATGGGAGGAAGAGCCGCTATGTCTTCTGCACTGAAACTATCTGAATTGGTAAGCTTCCTTAAACAGAATCAACTAGTATCCACTCAACAACTTCTGGAATTTTATCGGACTTTTGAACCGGATATTAAAGCTACTACCTTGCGTTGGCGTATTTATCATTTGAAGCAAGCAAACGTCATTTACACTCCGAAAAGAGGAATGTATGCTTTGCAAGGGAAAAAAGCGTTCCAGCCGGAGCAGACTGAAAAGATGCAGAATCTTGCTCAAACGATCCAAGCAAAGTATCCTTATGTCAATTTTTCCATATACCCTACGGAATGGCTGGCGGATCTCACGGAGCATGTGTACCAGTCGCGAAATATCATTCTGGAAGTGGACGCAGACGCGTTGAATTCCGTTTTTCATTTTGTGAAAGAACAGTACCCGAATGTCTATATTAGTCCGGATAAAGGGATTTACGACCTCTACATATCGCCTCGTGAGGAAAATATCATCGTCAATCGCCTGTATGTAGATGCTCCTCTGAATCGAGTAGAAGGCAATTACCACCTGCCTAAGTTGGAAAAACTGTTGGTCGATCTCATCATCAATGACCCCCTCATATTGCCGGTGAGTGAATCCGATGTGAAAACCGTCATCACAAATGCCCGTGAGAAATACAATGTCAACCACTCAACCTTGCTGCGGTATGCCAGGAAAAGACGCATTGAACAGAAACTGATTCCCTTTGGATTAATGGAAAGAGAAATATAAGATTCCTGATTATTTGATTAGTGAAGCAGGTCTATCAAGAATAGGTACAAACAGAACAAAAATATATTTTACAGGCCTGTTCTTGTGATAAAATGATTTAAAATATTTGAAAATGAGGAGATCCTTATCTGTGGACAATGAACTGGAAAGATTTATAAAGCATAAAGAAAATCAGTATTTCGATCGCAAAAGCGCACGAATAAAACCCAGAGATATCATAAAACATATCGTTGCGTTTGCGAATGCAGATGGTGGTAACTTGGTTATCGGAATAGAAGATAACGGTGAAATAACAGGTTTTGACTTTCAAGGAGCCAGTAGCCCAGATGAATTTATTTTAGCAATCAATACGATGACTAAACCCAATCCAGTGTATGAATATAAAGAAATTGATGTTATTAACGAATCTGGGATACAAGATAAATTGTTGATCATAGAGTAGAGGTGGAACCGAGTGTGAATTTTGTTATATTCGCTTCAAACGATGAAGTCTTTCTACGTATCGGAGACAAAAGTGTCAGATTAACGCATAATCAGATTACTAATTTAGAATTTGATAAAGGTCAAAGAATGTTTGAGGATTTAGAAATCATTGACAGTTGCCTTTCAGATATTGACGAAGGAATAATGGCTGCATATAAATCATTAAAACAAGCTGAAGCAATTCCTACCGAAACTATATTAAATGGGCGAGGATTAATGAAAAATGGGCACCTTACAAATGCGGGAATGCTGCTTTTTGGGAAGAACACATTCTTGCATTTACCAAATTCGAGAATCCGGTTTTTAAGGTATGATGGTAAAAAGAGTGAGACTGGCAAGCGTTTAAATATCATCAAGGAATTTGACTATGAGGGACCGATTCCAACATTGATTGAGAAAATAACGAAAGATGTCAAGTCACAACTACGTGAATTTCAATACTTAAAAGAGGACGGGAAATTTGCTGTGATTCCCGAATATCCTGAATTTGCTTGGTTTGAAGGTATCGTAAATGCGTTGACGCACAGAGACTACTCTTTCAAAGGTGATTATGTCAGGATAAGCATGTATGATGATAGATTAGAAATTTTTAGTCCAGGGGCTTTGCCTAACGTGGTTACTATAGAAAGTATGAGACATACAAGATATGCTCGTAATCCAAGAATTGCACGTACTTTATCTGAGTTTGGCTGGGTCAAAGAATTGAATGAAGGTGTAAACAGAATTTATGATGAAATGCAACTGTCGTTTCTGAATGACCCTAAATATAGTGAACCTAACAAAAATTCTGTGTTGCTTGTTTTGGAAAACAGCGTTACTTCTCGTCATCTAAGGGATACAGATAGGTTAGATGAGTATATGGGAAATCTTAATTTTGATATCTTGGACCGAGCTGAGACGACAGTTGTTGCTTATTTGTACAATAATGAAACAATCACTGTCAAAGAAACAGCTGAGCTGCTAGGAAAAAGTACAGGGTACAGCAGAATCTTATTAAGAAAACTTTTAGAGAAAAAGCTGGTTGTATGGCATGGAACAACCCCTAAAGACCCTACACAGTACTATTCCTTAGAAAACATCGTACCTAAATCATAATAATGAAATGTAGAGTAATGTAGAGTAATGTAGAGTAATGTAGAGTAATGTAGAGTAATGTAGAGTAATGTAGAGTATGATAGATATTTTCCCAACGCCATATGCTAAAATCAGTAGCAACTCTAATTGTCTTTTTACAATCATGAAGGTTTAAATCCCAAAGACGGCATACGAAAACAGCTGAAACTCAACAAACAGCAAGGGGTAATCACCATCTTCAACGCAGAAACGATCCGTAATTTCAACCCTACGGACTTCAAAATCTATGAATGCATTTCGCAGAACGAAGCGATCATCGTCTACATGACGATCCGCGAGCTGGCCGAACATGCGGGCGTTTCGACGGCTTCGATTCTCCGGTTCTGCCAGAAGTGCGGCTTCTCCGGCTACAAAGAACTGAAATTCACGCTGAAGGATACGCTGAAAAACCAGTCGAATGTGCCGAACAACAACGTCTCGGAAATCATCGATTGCATCCAGAAATTCGAACAACCACTCTACAAAGCCAGACTGGGAAAAGCCTTGGATATATTGTCGGGGGATGCGCAGATCATCTGCATCGGGATTGGTAACTCAGGGATTACGGCCCGCTATGCTGCGCGTTGCCTGTCGACACTGAAGAAGTTTTCCCTTTGTCTCGATGATCCTTACTATAGCGTCGAATTCCCGAAGAATAATACGGTCGTGCTCGCCTTCTCTGTTTCCGGCGAAAAGGGGGAGACAATCAGGATGGTCGAATCATTCAAAAAGGGTGGCTGTCCCTGCATCGCCGTCACAGTCAGCGAGAACAGTCTGCTGTCGAAATATGCTGACGTCACTTTGCCGTACTATTTGTCCTATAAGGGGTTGGAGGAGCACCTCGATACGACTTCGCAAGTGCCTGCCACCGCACTGATTGAAATATTGGCGAACATGTTGTACGAAAGAAAGCAACAGAACGCATAAAAACAGGACTTCTAGACGACGGAAGTCCTGTTTTTGAGTTCTTCTAGTTTGGGAATGAGAAATATTTTTTGGCAATGTGACAAAATACAATGGTATCGTTAAATTGTGTAATGAGTATTGCGATCAGATTCGTCTGCAATATTCATGCAAGGTTATTTAGTTGAATAATAATGCAGGATTCTCCTGAATTCATTCTATTCGAAGTAGAATTTAAGCGTTCATAAGATCACTATGGGACCAATGATTTAACTTTGAGCAAGTAAAATTAAGTGGAATTTTTTGTCTTGGAGGTTAGGAAATGATTTTTGATAAAATTACACCTGAAAAATTAGATAGTTGGAGTAAAGATCACAGTAGGCGAGCACAAGAAATATTACCTGAACTTGTTGCCAGATTGGTGCTTAGTAGTTCAAACAAAATTAAGAACTTTCATTTTCCATATGGTAAAGGAATTCAATATCCAGGCTATGATGGTTATTTGGTAGTGGATGAAGCTACCAATTTTTTTCCAGCAGGAACATCAGTATTTGAATTTGGGACAAACGGAGACATTCAAGGGAAATTTGATGAAGACATAAAAAAAAGATCTGAGAACTCTGATGGATTGGATATAGAAAAAACAGCGTTCATATTTGTATCGTCAAAAATCTGGAATCATCGAACTTCTATTCCGAAAAAGATCACTTGCACCGCTAAATTATATAATTGGAAAGAAATTAAAATAATCGATGCTCAAACATTGTGTATGTGGATTGATAATCATCCAGGTGTTTCAGTTTGGTTGATGGAAATCATGAATTGTAATATTCATGGCGTTTCAACAGCTGAAAAATTTTGGGATGAAAAGATAGGCAACACAAGCCCAAATTTGACATACCAATTTTTCATAAATAACAGAGATGCAGAAGTAAAAAAAATAGAGAAGTGGATTTCAACAAATGGTAGAGGATTTTTCTTTATCAAGGCTGAATCTGCCATGGAAGCAACGTTTTTTTTAATAGCGGCAATGAATAGTTTTGACATAGATGTTCTCCAAAAAGTTATATTAGTTTCGGACAGCAAAACATGGGGAAAAGTTATTTCAATGCAAAATAAAGACATTATTTTAGTTCCAACTTTCTCAGTTGATGAGAATATTTCCTGCCCCGACTATGTGAATGCAATAATACCTATTAGTAAATTTATCCCTCTTGCAAACGTATCAGACAAGTTTGAAGGAGTTGAGATATACAGGTTTAAGCATGATCAATTTCAGAAATCCCTCTTAGAATTAGGTGTTTCTTCGGATATTATATTTAGTTTAGAAAAGGAAACGAAAAGGTGTTTTTTACCTTTGTATCGGAATTTATCGACAAATCCTATTATCAAACAACCAGGCTGGCTCTCAACGTTAGGTAGTGAAGTTGAATATTTAATTCCCCTTATGTTACTCAATTATATAAACATAGACTCAAAAGGAGATCTGACAATACTCGAAATGTTGACCAATGTATCAAATGAAAAATTTCTATCAAAGCTTGATGATTGGACAAGAATCGAAGATTTCCCAGTGGTCAATACTGGGAAAGTATATCGAGTAGTGTCAATTCAAGACATGTGGTTGTTTTTAGGAGATAAGATTAAAAGAAAAGATATTGAGAATTTACGAGAAGTAATAATGTTAATATTTTCAGAAACCATACCAAAATACGATTTGCCAAAAGAACAAAGGCTCATGGCAAATATTATTGGCAAACAGGATAGGTATTCAAAGCAACTTATTGAAGGCTTGCTAATTTCTCTAATTTTCTTAAAAGAAAGAGATACAAAATTTTTAGAGACTTCTATCGGATCAACTGATACTTTTGTAACTGTATTATTAAGAGATGTTATGAACAATGTTATTACGGAAAAACAATGGCTCTCAATCGCAGAATTTTTCCCTTTGATTACCGAAGCTTCCCCTAAGACGATGATTGATATATTGAAAAAAGAAATGAATAATTTAAAAAGTGAGTTTTGGGAGCTATTTAAGGTGGGAGAGAATAATAGCATTTTCTCAGGAAATGTCTATCATCATATTATTTGGGGAATAGAAAGACTTGTTTGGATTGAAGAATATGCTGTTGATGCAATATTAATATTAACTAGATTAGCTCACAAAAAATTACCATTGCCAAGTGGCAATACACCGGATTCTAGTTTGAACCAAGTATTTTACTTTTTTTTCCCCCAGACAGCGTTAAATAAAGATGATTTGACAAGATTATTGGGTAAAATTATTCGAGAGTATCCTCAGGTGGGGTTAAAGCTTGTAGAAAATATGATTTCCTCAAGAGAACATTCATTTGTGTTGACTATTAGTAAACCTGAATGGATTGAGTTCAATGATCCTTCTGAAGTTAGATCATTAACATATGCAGAGATAAAAGATTATAGAGATAAAATTGTAGCTGTATTCTTTAATAATGTTAAAGTTGGCAAGGACACGAATGCTTTAAAAGTAATATTTGAGAATTTAGACTTTTTCTATCATGATTATGAATCAACAATAAAGAATTTAGTGAAAGAGAATATTAATGGGATTCCAGATAAGCAAAGAGCAATATTGGCAACATGCATTAGAAAAACTATTTTTAAGAATAAAAAATATAGTGATGCTAAGTGGCTATTACCAATCGAAATTATCAAGTTTCTAGAAGAAATATTACCTGAAGTAGAACCAAGTGGGGTATTAAAATATCTGTACTTATGTGAGTACTCTCCGCCAATTAATAATCCTATACCTTATTCAAACAAAATTGATTTTGATATGGAAAAGGACGACAAGAGCATACATGCTGAGAGGGAAATCGCAATCTCAAAAATATTTTCAGATGGTGGAATAGGTGCCATAATAGAGTATTGTAAGTATATTGAAGATGCTTCTGGATTTTCAAGAATAATCTCAGAAGTAGTTTTGGCAGGTAAATTTGACGTAGATTTTTTATTGAAAATATCTCGGTTTAATCTAAATTTATTCAGAGGTATAATTTATTCACTGAATAAAGATGGTTTGGAGCTCATGTTTGAAACGTTAAAGCGTGCTGAAAACATAGAATGGAAACAAGAAGCTGAAATATTAAGTCAAGCAGCACCTAACATGATATTGTGGGTAGAACTAGAATCAAAAAGAAAAGACATACTAGAATATTATTGGAGAAAATCACCAATAGTATCAGTAAGTCATTTCGATGAACAAGAGGCTAAATACTACTTATTAAAGTTGGTAGAACATGGGCGTGTAATTGAGGCAATCAATTCAAGTGCTTACTCAACATATAACAATTACGAGACACTTTTATTTCTGTTAGTATCACTAAGAATTTATTTATCAGATGAAAAAAGAACTACTTACCTTGACGTCAAAACGATTGTTCCGAATAATATTCAGAATATTTTTCACAAGATTAGTCAAAATAAGTACAAGGATATTGAAATAATTGGTGCTTTAGAATTATATTTCAATGATATTTTGTCGTATGATTTCTATCCACAATGCATAAATGAATGGATTGGGAGGGAACCGGAAGTATACGTTCAAATTATTGAAAATGCATATTCCAATAACACGGCCGGAGAAAAAAATAGAAGTTCTTTTTATAGGATGCTGAATAAAATAACAACTATTCCTGGATGCAATAAGGAGAACATAGACAAAGACACTTTTAATAATTGGGTAAAAAATGTGGTTTCTGTTGCGCAAGAAAAAATGTATGTTAAAGAAACTCTTTGGAGTTTAGGAACACTGTTAAGTTACTCACCAAATGGGGATGACGATATTTTTCCTCATCAAGTAATTAGAGATTTTTTTGAAGAGAACATGCATGATTCAAATATATCTGAGTTCCTTGTACCTAATTTTATTACTGGGAAAATTAACCAACAAGGTATGGTGGCGAATTGGGGTAGTGTAGAAGCTGCAGAAGAAAATATAGCCAATAAATATAATTGTGATGCTAACACGATAAGGATTGACTTTCCTGAGACAGCATCAATTCTTAGACGCCTGAGAGATCACTATAACTGGAGTTCAAAAAATTTGAGGGACACGGATGAATGGTATTTTGATTAAGCGAAGTAATCTCAAAATCTACATTTGTAGAATTAGGGAAAATATTTTTAGTTTTTATTCCAATCTTTTATTACTGATTCCTATTTGAAAGTATTCAAAAAAATAACGCATAAATGCATAAGCCTGAATAGTGACAAGTAAAATTATTGTCACTATTCAGGTTCTTTGTGCTTTTTGAAGATATTATAAGATGATTTGGCAGCCTACCGCAAATGAACTTCTCCAAACCTCCGTGCGAACGCCTCGGCATAATACAACACCGGAACTTGCGAAGTAAAACAATTGTCTCGCACCGGCACGTGGTACGTGAGGATATCGTCGGCGATCTTGTGCACCTGCACCTTTTCGTAGTTCGACACGACCAGAATACGTTAGCCCAGCGCCTTCGCTGCACAAAGTTTATTCAGAGCTAGCTCCTCGTCCTGTTGCACTGAAAAGTAGAGGATAGCACCGCTCTCGCCAAAATCCAATAAATTCCGCAGTCTAAACGAATCGTCAGTGAAGTAGCGTGTCGCCATTCCGGCCGCGTTCAGCAGATAGGAGGCATACTGCACTAGCTGGCCCTGCAGCCCCGCGTTGCCAAGCAAGATTTTGTCCGCACAGCCAATAAACCTATCCATGGCTTCCAGCATGCTTTCCTGACTCCCCTCCTGCGACACGGTAGCATTAGAAAGATTTTTTTTTAAAATAAAAAATATATTGATATTGAGTGGCTATTACAAGCGATACCAGCCTCGTTGATTTTAACAAAATAAAATATTTGAAAAAATTGTTGACTATTTTTTTTACATAGCGTAACATAGTGGATGTAAACGATAACAAAATTAAATACGAGTGTAACTGTTAAATCAGGCATAATTGAGTAGCGCTTTTTTAGTGCTGTTCAGTTGTGCCTTTTTTGTTGGGAGGGATAATAGTTGAATGTTGTTCAGTCACTGAATCAGAATGCTTTACTAGTGAATGACGCAGGTAAAGAATGCATTGTTGTCGGAAAGGGAATCGGGTTTGGTAAGAAGAAGGGGGATAAAGTTTCAGAAGACCTAATCACTAAAGTTTATAAAATGGCTCCCGAAAAGAGTGAATGGACAGGTTATTACGAAAATGTAGATGAACAATGTATTCAGATGGCAGAAGAAATTGCTGAGCAAGCAGAAAAATTTTTAAATAAAGAATTTAGCGGAAATTTTATATTATCTTTAGCCAGCCATATTCAATATCTTGAAGCAAAGTATCAAGATCAGATTGATATTCCTGAACCTTTTCATTATGAACTTAAATATTTATTTTCTAACGAGCATCAAGCCGCAGAATGGTCAATCAAGTTTTTGCAGGATAAATATAATTTGAATTTACCTATGGCAGAAGTATCATTTTTCACTTTGCACTTTGTGAATGGCTTGTTAGAAACTGGCCAGGTCAATAATGTTGTTGAACTAAGTAATATTTTAAACGAAACAATCGAATTATTAGAGGGTGAAATGAACAGAGATTTGAATCGTGAAACGATCGAGTTCTCAAGATTCGTAGTTCATCTAAGATATTTTATTATCAGAAACTTAACTGGAAAGTTAAAGGATTCCAATATTGAAGAAGAAGCGTTTAAGAAAATTTACGATTTGTCTTTTGAAATGTTCCCATTTGAAAAAGCAATACTTGAGAAATTAAAGACGATGCTTTATCTGGAACACGATATGAAATTTGGTAATTCAGAAGATTTTTATTTGCTGTTGCATTTAGTGAGGATTATGAAAAGTGGAGGTGGATGTAATAATGAGTTTTCAAGAGTTGTTCAAGGAAGAGTTGATTGAACTTGATATTCAATCCCATGATAAAATTGATTTTTTTGAAAGGATATCCAGTGAATTAGTGGAAAAAGGATATGTAGAGAATAGTTTCAGAGAGGCGATTATTGCACGGGAAAATATTTATCCAACTGGATTACAATTGGATGGATTTGCAGTAGCCATCCCGCATACGGATGTTGTTCACATTAAAAAGCCATTCGTAGCAATTAAAAGACTAGTTGAAGACATTGATTTTTATCAGATGGGAACGGATGATGTTGTTGTACCAGTAAAAGATATTTTGATTTTAGGTATTAAAGAACCGAAAAATCAAGTTGGATTATTATCTGATTTGATGTCATGTTTTGCAGACTCAGAATTTGTAAGGAAGTATCGGTCAGTAAACACTAAGGAATCAATTATTGATTTAATTAATAATTCTATATAAAAAATTGGAGGAAATTATCATGAAAAAAATTATTGTAGCTTGCGGATCAGGGGTTGCCACTTCTCAAACGGTTGCATCAAAACTTGCTAAATTACTGAAGGAAAGAAAAGTTAATGCAGTAGTGGAGGCTGTTGACATAAAATCATTGAAGCATTATGTAAAAGATGCCGATGCGTATGTGTCAATCGTAAAGTCGAAAGAGGAGTTCAATATTCCTGTGTTTAATGGTGTTGCTTTCCTAACAGGAATGGGGCAAGAACAAGAACTGGAAAAAATTATTAAACTAATTAAGGAGGGGTAATCATGGAAACACTTCAATCAATTATCAGCTTTATTCTAAATGATCTCGGTGCAGCAGTGTTTGTTCCATTATTAATGTTAATTATCGGGTTAAGTATGAAAATGAAATTTTCTGAGGCTTTTAGTTCTTCGTTAACTCTAGGTATAGCATTTACCGGAATGTCGATTCTGATAAATTATATGATGACATCTATGGGAGATGCAGCCCAGAAACTTGCGCAAAATACAGGATTGAGCTTGCCCGCCGTAGATGGAGGCTGGCCAGGAATGGCCTCTATATCTTGGGCATGGCCATATGCATTTTTGATGTTCCCGCTAACGATTGGTATAAATATTTTGTTGTTGATGTTTAATAAAACAAAAACTTTGAATGTTGATATGTGGAATGTTTGGAACAAAATATTTACGGCAGTAATGGTTTCTTATATTACTGGAAATGTTCTTTGGGGATTTGTAGCTGCTTCAATCCAAATTATTTTAGAATTGAAGGCTGGTGATATGTGGGGACCAGAAGTTGAAAAGTTAACAGGTATTCCTGGTGTCACAGTGCCGCATTTCGTTACTTTGATTGCTACTATCCTTTTTCCTATAGATGAGCTCTTGAAAAAAATTCCATTCTTCAATAAACCTTTGGATGCAGATTCACTAAAAGAGAAAATTGGTATTTTTGGTGAAAATTCAGTTATGGGTGCTATTATTGGGTTTTTGCTAGGATTAGCTGCTGGATATGGTTTCTCAGGCGCTTTACAGCTTGCAATTCAAGCAGCGACAGCATTGACGCTGTTCCCGATGGTTTCCAAATTGTTCTCTCAAGCTTTATCACCAATCTCTGAAGCAATTTCGGATTTTATGAAAAATAAATTCTCTGGAAAAGAAGTATACATTGGTTTGGATTGGCCCATTCTTGCTGGACGCAACGAATTATGGGTAGCAGTTATCATTACGATTCCTGTATTACTGATCATGGCGATTATACTTCCAGGGAATACCGTTTTACCGTTTGCAGGTATCATTAACCTTTCCTTTGTAATCGGAGCGTTACTGTTGACCGATGCAAACCTCGGAAGAATGATATTCCACGGTGTCATTTCTGCGCCGATGTTCCTGTACGGAGCTACTTATTTTGCGCCATATATTACTCGTTTAGCAAATGAAACCGGTGCAGCAACAGTAAATGAAGGCAAATTATTATCTTGGAGTACATTTGAAGGGCCAGACATCAGATTGTTATTCTCTACCGCATTTTCCGGTAATATCATCGGCATTGTTTTATTAGCCGCGTGGATGGGTTTGTTTTATTGGATGTATCATAGTAAGAAAAAATACAATGCAACTATAGAAAATGACTGATATGAAAGAATCGAAATCATTTTGGATCAGCGTAATTCTTTTGGATGTACTGCTGCTTATTTACAGTTTTCAATTTAAAAATTGGATTATTAGCGCAATTGCATTTGTTTTGATGTTACTGATAAAACATTTTGCATATGATTTATTGTTTGCAAAATTTGACAATAATTGGGACAGAAAACATGCTGAATACCTTAAAAGAAAAAAGGGGTTAAATTGAAATGACACAGTTTGCAAATCATGATGCCGTCAAAGAGTTGGGTGAATTAACCTTCACTATGTGGAACATGGGATGGGATGAGAAGAATGGTGGAAATATCAGCTATATTTTATCAGAGGAAGAAGTTAGTGAAATTGATTTTTCTCATGAGCCGGTATTTATTGAATTACAGAATATTCCTATTAATTTAATCGGCAAGCACATAATGATTACAGCTTCAGGTAGTAATTTCCGCTTGGTCAGGGATAATATAGTTGAAACTGTTGGGATAATCAGAGTTGAAAAAAATGGGTATTCCATTTTAGTTGGATTCCAGAACGGCAATAAACCAACCAGCGAAATTTATATGCACCTTTTATCCCACAGTGCGCGCCTAGAAGTGGATCCAACGCATCGTGTAATTGTTCATAATCATGCAACCGAAATTTCGGAAATGACATTTGTCCATGATTTGGATGAGGACTCCTTCACTAGGACATTATGGGGTTTAATTACAGAATGTATCGTCGTTTTCCCAGACGGAATTGGGGTCCTTCCTTGGATGGTTTGTGGTAATGAAGCGATTGGCCTAGCAACTGCCGAGAAACTGAAAAAATGTCGAATTGTGGTATGGGCTCATCACGGCATTCTTGCCTCTGGAAGTAGTTTGAATGATGCCTTTGGTTTAATAGAAACAGTCAATAAAGCTGCAAAAATATATATGGCCACATTCGATAAGAGAATTACCACTGGAATAAACGATTCAGAATTATTGGAGCTTTGTAAGTTTTTTAATATTGTCCCTAAAGAAGGAATAATTAAAAACTAATTATTTAAGTGGGGGAGGCAACTCCCTTCTTAAAGTGCACTTAATTGTGAAAAAAATAGCAAAGGGGTAACGGGAAATGGCAAATAGAATGATTTTAAATGAAACATCCTATCATGGCAAGGGGGCAATCAATAGCATTCCTCTTGAATTTAAAAAACGCAATTTCAAAAAGGCTGTTCTCATTACTGACAAAGATTTGATTAAGTACGGAGTGGCAACGAGAGTTTCAGCACTGCTGGATAAAGAAGAAATTGAGTATGACATTTATGATGGAATTGTTCCCAATCCTACCATTCAAAATGTCAAAGACGGTGTAGAATTTGTAAAAAGAATGGATGCTGACTGTATTATTGCAGTAGGAGGTGGATCCCCAATAGATACGGCAAAAGCAATTGGGATAATAATCACCAATCCGGAATTTGAAGATGTACTTAGCTTAGAAGGCGTGGCTGATACAAAGAAAGCCTGTTTACCAATTTTGGCAGTACCTACCACATCAGGAACGGCAGCTGAAGTAACAATCAATTACGTCATTACAGATGAAAATAATCACCGTAAATTTGTTTGCATAGATCCACATGATATACCAATTGTTTCGTTTGTTGATAGTGATATGATGATGGGCATGCCAAAAGGTTTGTGTGCTTCCACTGGTATGGATGCGATGACTCATGCAATCGAGGGGTATGTAACTAAAGGTGCATGGGACATGACTGATATGATGCATATTAAAGCTATTGAAATTATTGGTAAATCTTTGAAAGATTCGGTAAATGGAAATCCGGAAGCGCGTGAAAAAATGGCGTTGGGGCAATATATTGCAGGTATGGGATTCTCGAATGTTGGCTTGGGATTAGTACACGGAATGGCCCATCCACTATCAGCATGGTATAACATACCGCATGGTATAGCGTGTGCATCTTTATTGCCGACTGTGATGGAATACAACAAGGATTTTACAGGTGATAAATATAGAGATATCGCCCGAATACTAGGCATCGACGGTGCAGATGCAATGAGTATTGAAGATGTTAGAAATGTAGCGTGCAGAGCTATCGCTGATTTGAGTAAGGATGTCGGCATCCCAGCTACGATATCTGAGTTAGGAGTTAAAGCAGAGGATATTCCACGAATTGCAGAAGATGCTTTTCGTGATGTATGCTCACCTGGTAATCCGAGAGATACATCTATAGAAGACATCATTGGATTATATCAGAATTTAATGTAGTAATTAGTTTATTGTATTAGATTAACAATTCACCACTTTACAAGTAATTAAAAATTGTGCTTTTCTTCAACCCATTGTTCATAAGCCTTTAGGAGTGCCAGCGATTTAATCCTATTTTCGATGGA
>NZ_QAOM01000011.1 GCF_003051085.1 Trichococcus patagoniensis
ATACAAAGTATCGTCTTCGTTTGCTTCGACCGAAGTCTAAGCTCCTTGCACATTTGGTTCGTTCATTCTTTATTCAGTTTTCAAAGGTCAATCGTGTATCACGTGTTACGTGATTGCTTATTTATAATACCACTTGACCAGCTCGTTGTCAACGTCTTTTTAAAATATTTTTTAAGATATTTTAAACGTTTTCGAACTGCAGTAGCAACTCTTATATATTATCAAATTCAGAATCATCTGTCAACAACTATTTTTTATCGGGACAAAAGATTAATTTGACAACTTAAACAGTCTACCATCTGACGGACGCCCTGTCAACAATAAAAGGAATGTTTTTGAAAATGGGCTATCAAATGTTTTCCGAATCCGCAGACAAAAAGATTCCACAGACTAGTTGCGGATATTATAGTCAGTTTGTTCGTCAAGGAGGAATTGTTTTGACCATCGTTGCTTATGTATCCATCTTTTATTTCGGAGCCATTTTCGGATCTTTTTTCACCGTCCTGGGAACGCGCATCCCCATCAAAGAAAACTTCACCACCACACGTTCCCACTGCATCCATTGTCAGCATACGCTGCAGACCAAAGATCTTTTTCCGATTTTTTCTTACGTGTCCCACCGCGGGAAGTGTGCGTACTGCTCCACAAAAATAGATGCAATGTACTTCACTTCGGAAATCATTTCTGGTTTCGTGGCGTGTCTGCTCTATTATTTCTACGCAACAGATCTTTGGCAGTTGGCTGCTCTCGCTTTTGTGTTCTCGCTGCTGCTGGTCATATCGATCGCCGACTATCTCTATCTGTTGATTCCCGATCGCTTTCAGCTTTTATTGCTGTTTGGTGTCTTGTTTCGCCAAGCCGTCCTTCCGGTGGCGGATTGGCTGGGAGCCTTCATCAGTTTCTTCGTGATTTTTTCTTTGTTGTTTTTCACAAGTCTCTCTCTTCCTGACGGGATCGGGGGCGGAGATGTCAAACTGCTTTCGATCTTGAGCCTCACTTTCGGGTTGGAACCCACCTTGTTCATCATTCTATTAGCCAGTTTCTCCGCAGGTTCCTATTTTCTGCACACCCACATGGCGAAAGGCAGCTCCTTGCAGCGCAGATTGCCTTTCGGTCCCTTCCTCGCCGCGTCTGCTGTTGTGGTGCACTTCGCACAGATGCTTTTAATCCGTTGATGCCTCTTTGATACTATTTGGGAATTGCATTCATGCTCAGAAATAACCCGTCAAAACATTGTTGACGGGGAAAATCAGTTCAAATCACAGTCAGAAAACCCGTCAAAACCACCTTGGCGGGGAAAAATGTCCGCGGACAACTTGAGTTCCCCCGCCAAACCCATTTTCGCGGGGAATTCCGCCACCAAATCCAAACTAAAACCAAAAAACGTCCCGGAAAAGCAATTTGCTTTTCCGGGACGTTTTTTGTTTTATCCTCTGTAGTCAGATAGGTTTGAACCAGTTTCGGCTGTGTCAGTGATGCTATAGACGCTCTCACTTTCGGCTTCGACGGCTTTCGGCTCCATCTTACGGTAGCGGGCCATACCTGTACCAGCAGGGATGATCTTACCGATGATAACATTCTCTTTAAGACCCAATAAGGAATCTTTCTTGCCGCGGATCGCAGCATCCGTCAAGACACGAGTCGTTTCTTGGAAGGAAGCAGCAGACAAGAAGCTGTTTGTTTCCAAGGACGCTTTTGTGATCCCCAACAGGACTGGACGGGCTGTTGCTGGAACTTCCCCAGCGTTGATGACAGAACGGTTACGGTCTTCGAAATCTGAGATATCCATCAGTGTACCTGGCAGGATATCTGTTGAACCCGGATCCATAACGCGGACTTTACGCAACATTTGACGGACCATAACTTCGATATGCTTGTCGCCGATTTCTACCCCTTGCATACGGTATACTTTCTGAACTTCGCGGAGCAAGTAAGTCTCAACAGACAGTACGTCACGGACGCGCAACAAGCTCTTAGGCTCGATGGATCCTTCAGTCAATGGATCACCACGGTGAACGATGTCGCCTTCAGCCACTTTCGTACGTGCAGTGTAAGGGATGGTATACGTTCTTGTATCCGTGATACCTTTGACTGTTACTTCTTTGGAACGATCGGACGCACTTTCATCGATGGAGACAACTTCCCCGGTAACTTCTGTGATGATAGCTTGCCCTTTCGGATTACGCGCTTCAAAGATTTCTTGGATACGCGGCAAACCTTGTGTGATATCGTCTCCGGCAACCCCACCCGTATGGAATGTACGCATGGTCAATTGGGTACCTGGTTCACCGATGGATTGGGCAGCGATCGTACCGACTGCTTCACCGACCTCAACATTTGAACCAGTAGCCAAGTTGCGGCCGTAGCAACGTTTGCAGACGCCGTGTCTTGTGTGGCATGTGAATACGGAACGGATCGTCACTTCTTCGATACCGGCATCAATGATTTCTTTCGCCATATCTTCTGTGATCAATTGGTTATGCACAGCAAGAACTTTGCCGTTCTCAGGATGGATAACTGTTTTTTGAGTATAACGGCCAATCAGACGCTCTTCCAAGTCCTCAATGACTTCATTGCCTTCTCGGATGGAACGGACTATCAGACCACGATCGGTTCCGCAATCGTCTTCACGGATGATGACATCTTGCGCCACGTCAACCAAACGACGAGTCAGGTAACCTGAATCGGCTGTCTTCAAGGCTGTATCGGTCATCCCTTTACGAGCTCCATGGGTAGAGATAAACATTTCCAAAACGCTTAGTCCTTCACGGAAGTTCGAAGTGATCGGCAATTCCATGATCTTACCGTTTGGAGCAGCCATCAGACCACGCATACCCGCCAACTGGGTAAAGTTGGAGATGTTACCACGGGCTCCGGAATCACTCATCATGAAGATCGGGTTTTCTTGTCCCAATGTCTTCATCAGCTCGACTTGGATTTCGTCCTTCGCCATGTTCCATGTCATGATGACACTGGTGTATCTTTCATCATCAGTGATCAGACCACGACGGAATTGTTTCATGATATTATCGACTTTTTTGTGGGCTCTATCCAGAATTTCCGCTTTGGATTCCAATACCAAGATATCGGCGATCCCTACGGTGATACCTGCACGAGTCGAGATTTTGTAACCTAGGTCCTTCATTTTGTCCAGCATCTTCGAAGTTTCCGTTACTTGGAACTTCTTGAATACGGCAGCAATGATGTTCCCAAGGTATTTCTTCTTGAACGGTCCGACAATTTCTTGTTTTTTGATGAACGCTGGAATATCTTCGCCGGGTTCGGCAAAATATTTATCCGGAGTCGCAACGTCCAAGTTGAATTGGGTAGGTTCATTCAGGTACGGGAATTCATCAGGCATGATTTCGTTGAAGAAGATCTTACCGACTGTCGTTACCAACAGACGGCCTCTTTGCCATTCTGTCCATGGTTTCTTAGGCAACGAAAGCGTGCTGATCGCTACTCTTGTATGCAGATGGACAAAGCCACCTTCATAAGCCAGGCCAGCTTCTTCCGCATTCGAGAAGATCATTCCTTCGCCGACTTTATTTATTTCTTCCAGAGTCAGGTAATAGTTACCCAAGACCATATCCTGGGATGGTGTTACGACTGGTTTGCCATCTTTCGGATTCAAGATGTTCTGTGCAGCCAGCATCAATAGACGCGCTTCTGCTTGTGCTTCTTCGCCCAGCGGTACGTGGACGGCCATTTGGTCACCATCGAAATCGGCATTGTAGGCTTCACATACCAACGGGTGAAGACGGATTGCTTTACCTTCGACAAGTACCGGTTCAAAAGCTTGGATACCCAAACGGTGAAGCGTCGGTGCGCGGTTCAGCAATACTGGATGTTCTCTGATGACATCTTCCAATACATCCCATACATCATCGTCCATACGGTCGATTTTGCGTTTTGCATTTTTGATGTTGCTTGCGATGTCACGGGCAACCAATTCTTTCATCAAGAACGGTTTGAACAACTCGATCGCCATTTCTTTCGGCAATCCGCATTGATACATTTTCAGGAAAGGTCCAACTACGATTACGGAACGTCCGGAGTAGTCAACACGTTTACCCAGCAAGTTTTGACGGAAACGTCCTTGTTTCCCTTTCAACATGTGCGAAAGTGATTTCAACGGACGGTTACCTGGTCCTGTTACAGGACGGCCGCGACGACCGTTATCGATCAAAGCATCGACTGCTTCCTGCAGCATACGTTTTTCATTCTGAACGATGATGTTCGGTGCATTCAAGTCCAACAAACGTTTCAGACGGTTGTTACGGTTTATGACACGACGGTAAAGGTCGTTCAAGTCACTTGTTGCGAAACGGCCGCCTTCCAATTGAACCATCGGACGCAAATCTGGAGGGATTACCGGGATTACATCCATGATCATCCAGCTAGGTTTGTTTCCTGAAGAACGGAAAGCATCCAAGATGTCCAAACGACGGATCGCACGCGTACGTTTTTGTCCAGTCGCGGATTTCAAGTCTTCTTTTAATTGTTCACATTCAGTATCGACATCCACACGATCAAGCAATTGCTTGATTGCTTCCGCTCCCATGGCCGCATGGAAACTGTTTCCGAATTGCGCCCGTTTGTCACGGTATTCTCTTTCCGTCAGCAACTGCTTCGATTCCAACACAGTGTCACCTGGTTCGATGACAACGTATGAAGCGAAGTAAATGATTTCTTCCAATGCGCGCGGGCTCATATCCAATACAAGTCCCATACGGCTAGGAATCCCTTTGAAGTACCATACATGGGTTACAGGAGCAGCCAATTCGATATGGCCCATTCTTTCACGACGGACCTTAGCGCGGGTTACTTCAACGCCACAGCGATCGCAAACGATGCCTTTGTAACGGATACCATTGTATTTACCACATGAACATTTCCAGTCCTTTTGCGGTCCAAAAATTCTCTCACAGAACAAACCTTCTTTTTCAGGTTTCAGTGTTCTGTAGTTGATTGTTTCTGGTTTTTTAACTTCCCCGTAAGACCAGCTACGGATCTTATCAGGAGAAGCCAAAGAGATTTGCATACTTTCAAATTTATTAACGTCTATCAAGGGGCCAACCTCCCTTTATTCTTTGAGCTGCCCAAAATGCTCTATCTGCGTTTCTCGTGAGGCAATGCGCTTTGATCAAACATGCACCCGAACGCCTCAGCAGCGTCCGGGAACACGAATCAGTCTCTCTTCATTGCTTCAGATTGTTTATTTAATCTTTCCATATTCACAACATCGTCTTCTTCATCCATGTCGCGCAATTCGATTTCTTCTTCTGCTTCATCAAGCACTTTCATATCCAATCCGAGTGCTTGCAATTCTTTCACCAATACGCGGAATGATTCAGGTACACCTGGACGAGGAATTGTTTCGCCTTTGACGATCGCTTCGTATGTTTTCACACGACCGACAACATCATCTGATTTGTATGTCAAGATTTCTTGCAATGTATAGGCAGCACCATAAGCTTCCAGTGCCCAAACTTCCATCTCTCCGAAACGTTGTCCACCGAACTGAGCTTTACCACCCAACGGTTGTTGCGTAACTAAAGAGTATGGTCCAGTTGAACGAGCATGCAATTTATCATCGACCATGTGGGACAGTTTCAGATAGTACATGACGCCGACTGATACACGGTTATCGAACGGTTGACCTGTACGGCCATCATAAAGGATCGTTTTGGCATCGTTCGCCATACCGGCTTCAGCCACCGTACCCCAAACGTCATCTTCATCCGCTCCATCGAATACTGGAGATGCGACGTAGATGCCTAATGAACGGGCAGCCATACCTAAGTGAAGTTCCAATACTTGTCCGATGTTCATACGCGATGGTACCCCTAGAGGGTTCAACATGATGTCAACAGGAGTGCCGTCTGGCATGTATGGCATATCTTCTTCAGGCATGATACGGGACACAACCCCTTTGTTACCATGACGTCCGGCCATTTTATCCCCTTCGTTGATCTTACGTTTTTGAACGATATAGACACGCACCAACAGATTCACACCAGGTGACAATTCATCCCCTGCTTCACGGGTAAAGATCTTCACATCGTGGACGATACCGCCGCCGCCGTGAGGAACACGTAGCGATGTATCGCGCACTTCGCGCGCTTTTTCACCGAAGATGGCATGCAACAGACGCTCTTCCGCAGACAGTTCCGTCATCCCTTTAGGAGTGACTTTACCGACCAGGATATCCCCGTCTTTGACTTCCGCACCGATGCGGATGATGCCGCGCTCGTCAAGATCTTTCAAAGCATCTTCGCCGACGTTAGGCAATTCGCGGGTGATTTCTTCAGGTCCAAGCTTCGTATCACGTGCTTCTGATTCATATTCTTCGATATGGATAGAAGTGTACACATCATCACGCACAAGACGTTCGTTCATGATAACAGCATCTTCGTAGTTGTAACCTTCCCAAGTCATGAAGGCAACCAAAACGTTCTGTCCAAGAGCCATTTCGCCTTTTTCCATAGATGGGCCATCCGCTAATGTCTCGCCGACATCGACACGGTCTCCCAAAGCTACGATCGGACGTTGGTTATAGCAAGTTCCTGAGTTGGAACGTTGGAACTTGATGATTTCGTATTTATCCAAAGCGCCATTGTCGCGACGGACACGGATTTCTTTGGCATCCACGTATTCAACCACACCATCATTCTGGCACAACAGGGCTGCACCTGAGTCATGAGCGGCTTTGTATTCCATTCCGGTACCGACAAACGGTGCTTGCGGGTTGATCAACGGAACAGCTTGACGTTGCATGTTGGCACCCATCAAAGCACGGTTGGAGTCATCGTTTTCCAAGAACGGAATGCAGGCTGTCGCGACAGCAACTACTTGTTTTGGAGAAACGTCCATGTAATCGACGCGTTCGATCGGAACTTCCAAGTTGTCATGGATATAACGGGCCATGACGATATTATTGGCGAAGCTTCCGTCTTCCAATAGGACCGAGTTGGCTTGCGCAACGGTGAAGTTATCTTCTTCGTCAGCGGTCAAGTAGTCGATGATATTGGTAACTTTGTGCGTGTTCCAGTCGACACGACGGTATGGCGTTTCAATGAAGCCATATTTGTTGATTTTTGCGTAACTGGACAAGCTGTTGATCAGTCCGATATTCGGGCCCTCAGGCGTTTCGATCGGACACATACGGCCATAGTGGGAATAGTGAACGTCTCGGACTTCATATCCGGCACGGTCCCGCGTCAAACCGCCGGGTCCTAAGGCTGAAAGACGACGTTTGTGCGTCAATTCGCCCAATGGATTCGTTTGGTCCATAAACTGTGACAATTGGGAAGAACCAAAGAATTCTTTGATTGCAGCCACTACCGGGCGGATGTTGATCAATTGTTGCGGCGTTACGGTAGAAACATCCTGGATGGACATTCTTTCGCGCACGACACGCTCCATCCGTGACAAACCGATGCGGAATTGGTTCTGCAACAACTCTCCGACTGAACGGATACGTCTGTTACCCAAATGGTCGATGTCATCCGTTGTTCCCAATCCTTCAGTAAGGTTGAAGAAGTAGTTCATGGAAGCAAAGATGTCGGCAGTCGTCAGATGTTTGATATCGTCAGCAATTTCGGAATTTCCGATGATGTTGATGACTTTCTCAGGGTCTTTCTTAGAGTAGACTTTCACTACCTGCATAACGACAGGATCAGTCACAACGCCATCATCAGAAGGATACAACGTCACTTGGTTCAAGCCGTTATCCAAATAAGACGTTAAGCGTTCCATCATGCCGCGGTCCAATTCGGTCCCTTTTTCTGCGATGATTTCACCTGTTTCAGGATCGACCAATGTTTCAGCCAATATCTGGTTGTACAAGCGTGTTTTGACATTCAATTTTTTATTTACTTTATAGCGTCCAACCGGAGCCATGTCATATCTTCTTGGGTCGAAGAAACGGGCATTCAGCAAGTTACGCGAGCTGTCGGCCGTTTTCGGTTCGCCTGGACGAAGTCTCTCGTAGACGTCTTTCAACGCTTCTTCTGTTCTGGAGTCCGATGCGTTTTTATGCACGTCTTTTTCCATAGTCAAACGTAAGCTTTCGTGGTCGCCGAAGATTTCAAGAATCTGGTCATCCGAACCGAAGCCCAATGCGCGGACCAAAACGGTCAACGGGATTTTTCTGGTACGGTCGATACGGACGTAAGAGATGTCTTTCGCATCCGTCTCATATTCCAACCATGCGCCACGGTTAGGAATCAATGTGTTTCCGAAACTTTCTTTTCCGTTTTTGTCCATCTTTTTATGGAAATAAACGCCTGGAGAACGAACCAACTGGGAGACGATAACACGTTCCGCTCCGTTGATGATGAAGGTACCCATGTCTGTCATTAATGGGAAATCCCCAAAGAAAACTTCCTGGTCTTTGATTTCACCTGTTTCTTTGTTGATCAAACGCAGTTTTACATAAATCGGTGCCGAGTAGTTGGCATCATGTGCACGTGCTTCTGAAACAGTGTATTTTGGATCATGGAATTCATAATCGACAAATTCCAATGCTAAGTTCCCTGTGTGATCTTCGATCGGCGTGATGTCCTTGAACATCTCTTTGATCCCGGTTTCCAGGAACCATTCATAAGAATCCGATTGAATCTCAATCAGGTTAGGAAGCTCTAACACTTCACTGATACGCGAATAACTTCTGCGGGTACGTTGTTTCCCGAATTTTTCATTATGCCCTAACAACTTCTTCACCCCTACTTAAATTTAGACCTTTAGCGACAACACACTCTTATGTTGCATTTTCGCAACAAGTGTTACGTTTTTGTTACATATACATTCCGCAACGTTTTTTTGGCAAAAAAAAACCAAAAGAAGGTTGCAATTTCTGAGAAAATTACTCTTTCTTTTGTTTTCTGCCTCGAAAAGCGCGTCTGGACAATATTTCAGTCGCGTTTTCTGAATTATCTTATGCGTCTATATTACCTTACTATTCTACACACATGGCTTTCATTTGTCAATAGCCTTCTGCCCGTATCCGGAGCGATCCGGGACGCGCATTAAGCCTTGACTGATTGGATGATCCAATACCCTTTGTCGCGTGCGATGACTTCGACATTCCCGAAGACATCCAGCATTTTCTGCTCCGCACTCGGCGCGCCTTGCTTCTTTTGGATGACCACAGTCAACGTGCCACCCGACAAGAGATGCGTGTGTGCTTCCGACAGGATGCGATGGACGACCTGTTTCCCGGCGCGGATCGGCGGATTGCTGACGATTGCAGCGAATTGCCTTCCTTGCGGCACTTGGTCATAAGTATTCGATTCGTAGACTTTCACATTGCGGATGTTGTTGGCTTCCGCATTTCTGCGTGCCAAAGACAAAGCCCGCTCGTTTACGTCCACCATCTCCACCAGTCTGGCAGGATAAGCATACGCGAGCGCAAGCCCCATCGGACCGTAACCGCAGCCGACATCCAGGATATCCCCGGCCACTTCCTCATTCAAGTGGAAGCTTTCGATCAATAAGTGCGAACCGAAGTCGACCGTTCTTTTGGAGAAGACGCCGCTGTCCGAGATGAAACGGAACTCACGACCCCTCAATGGAAACGTCCAGGAAGTTTCCTTGCTTTCGGTTTCAGGGTTCTTTGCGTAGTAATGATTTGACATATTTCCAACTCCTTCTGACGGAAGTCCGATACTGCACGGAAAATATAAGAAAAGCCAGGATAATTGCTTATCCTGGCTAGTCTATTTACACAATCAAGAATTGTGTTTCTGTAGAAACAATCTTTTGAAAAAAGATTATTTAATTGTTACAGAAGCGCCAACTTCTTCTAATTGAGCTTTCAATGCTTCAGCATCTTCTTTAGATACAGCTTCTTTGATAACGCCAGGAGCGCCGTCAACTAGAGCTTTAGCTTCTTTCAAGCCTAGGCCTGTAGCTTCACGTACAACTTTGATTACTTTGATTTTTGAATCGCCAGTTGAAGTTAATTCAACGTTGAATTCAGTTTGCTCTTCTTCAGCTGCTGCTACTGCACCTGCTGCTGCTACTGGAGCTGCAGCTGTTACGCCGAATTCTTCTTCGATAGCTTTTACTAAGTCGTTTAATTCTAGAACTGTTGCTACTTTGATGTCAGCAATGATTGCTTCGATGTTTAATGACATTTTGTGTTCCTCCGTTTTTGGTTTTAGTTTTTTTGCGCCTCCCGAGGGAAGCTTTTGTTTGATTCTTCAACAGAACTGCAGATTATGCAGCTTCGCCGTCTTTTTCGGATACAGCTTTAATAGCCAACGCAAAGTTGCGGACTGGAGCTTGTAGTACTGAAAGTAACATAGAAAGCATACCTTCGCGGTTTGGTAGTTTTGCCAAAGCTTCGATTTCTTCTTTAGAAGAAACGTTCCCTTCAACGATACCACCTTTGATTTCTAGTTTTTCAGCAGTTTTTGCGAATTCAGCCATAATTTTGGCTGGAGCAACAACATCTTCAGAACTGAATGCAACAGCAGTAGGTCCTTTGAAAATGCTTTCCATTCCTTCCAAACCTGCAGCGACAGCAGCACGTATCATTAGAGAGTTTTTGATAACTTTCATTTCTACGCCAGCTTCACGCAATTGTTTTCTTAATTCAGTCACCTGTTCAACAGTAAGACCTAAATAATCAACAACGACTACAGATGCGGATTCTTGGATTTTTGTTGTCAGTTCTTCAACCAACAGTTGTTTTTTTGCAATAGCAGCTTCACTCATCTTATATTTCACCCCCTGGATTTTATGATAGAATTTCTTGTAAAAACAAAAAACTCTATGTCACCTAGACATAGAGGATCCATAAATATCTCATTGGATTCTTCCTCGGCAGGTATATTAAGGCTCGCACCCCCTGCTGTCTTCGGTAAGCATATATTAACCTCAACGACTATACCAAAGATAGTCGTTCAGGTCAAGGTTTTTTTATAAAGAGCTTGCGTCCACTTTAACGCCAGGTCCAAATGTAGTTGTTACACTTACATTTTTAACGTATTGGCCTTTAGCAGTTGCTGGTTTAGCTTTCACGATTACATCGTTGATCGTACGGAAGTTTTCCAACAATTTAGCATCGTCGAATGATACTTTACCGATAGGAACGTGGATGTTACCAGCTTTGTCAGCACGGTATGTAACTTTACCAGCTTTGATTTCGTCAATAGCTTTCGTTACGTCCATAGTTACAGTACCTGTTTTAGGGTTTGGCATCAAGCCTTTAGGTCCCAATACACGACCCAAACGTCCAACTTCACCCATCATGTCAGGAGTTGCAACGACAACATCAAAGTCAAACCATCCGCCTTGGATTTTTTGAACCATGTCTGCGTCGCCTACGTAGTCTGCACCAGCAGCTTCAGCTTCTTTAGCTTTTTCGCCTTTAGCGAATACTAATACGCGTTGTGTTTTACCAGTTCCGTTTGGAAGCACGACTGCTCCACGGATTTGTTGATCATTTTTACGAGTGTCGATCCCTAAACGGTAAGCGACCTCAACAGTTGCGTCGAATTTTGCAAAATCGACTTCTTTCGCTAATGCTACTGCTTCTTCTACTGAATATGATTTAGTAGAATCCACTTTTTTGGCAGCATCTTGGAATTTTTTACTTTTTTTAGCCATTGAATTTTCCTCCTAGATTGTGGTTTTAACGGATTAACCTCCCACGTGTGGCCAAAAACGTCTAACGAGCGTTCGGAAGGCCACATGAGAAGCTGCCTTTTGAATTAGTCTTGAACTGTAATACCCATTGAACGGGCAGTACCTTCGACCATACGCATAGCAGCTTCTACGTCTGCTGCATTTAAGTCTACCATTTTTGTTTCAGCGATTTCTTTAACTTGGTCACGTGTTACGGTACCAACTTTTTTCTTGTTCGGTTCGCCTGAACCTGATTCGATACCTGCAGCTTTTTTCAGTAATACTGGAGCTGGAGGAGTTTTAGTAATGAAGGTGAATGAACGATCTTCATATACAGAAATGACAACGGGAATGATCATACCTGCTTGGTCAGCTGTACGTGCATTGAATTCTTTACAGAATCCCATGATGTTTACTTGTGCTTGACCCAAAGCTGGACCTACTGGTGGAGCAGGAGATGCTTTACCTGCAGGAATTTGTAACTTAACTAATTTAACAACTTTTTTAGCCACGAGACATACCTCCTTGATTGTTCGTGATGTGGTTTAATGGGGTTAAGATTTCCCCTCCCACTCAATCCATACGCCTGAACGTACCGATATATTATATCAGTACACCCAAATTAATGCAATAGTTTTTTTAGCCTTTGTCCACTTGGTCGTAATCGAGCTCGGCAATTGTTTCGCGGCCGAACATTTCGATCATGACTTTCAACTTGCCTTTTTCGCTGTCCACTTCTTCCACGAACCCTGACAAGCCATTGAATGCGCCATCGGTGATGGTGACAGGCTCGCCTTTTTCGAATTTCACGTCATGCATGCGCGTGCTCATGCCCATGCGCTTCAGAATGACTTCGATTTCTTCATTCAATAAAGGGGACGGCTTGCTTCCCGCTCCATGCGATCCGACGAAACCGGTAACGCCCGGTGTATTACGGACAACGAACCACGCCTCATCAGACATGATCATTTCAACCAATACATAACCAGGGAAGGTTTTTTGCGTAGTGGCTTTCTCTTTGCCATCCTTCACTTCCACTTGCTCTTCTTCCGGAATGACAACGCGGAAGATATGGTCTTCCATATTCATGCTTTGCGCACGCGATTCGATGTTCAGCTTCACTTTGTTTTCATAGCCTGAATAAGTGTGCAACACATACCATTGTTTTTCATTTTCGATCGTTTCCATTTTTCGCATCTTCTTTCTTGGTGGATTTTTATTTGGCTTCGTTTCTTTGTAAACAAAAAAACCTTCCTGTCGTTGAAAGGTTCCTTCTGTACGGCGTTAACATTATAGCATCACGAAGACCGTATGGCTACAAATCTTCTTTTAATTTAAGATTAAATCCATTGCCTCTGTGATCCCAAAATCTACTGCGGCAAAAAATATTCCGAATAGAATGGTTGTAACGACTACCGTATTTGTATATTTTGCTAATTCCTTACCAGTCGGCCAAGTCACTTGCTTCATTTCATCCGCTACGCTCTTCAGAAATTTCATGCTTATCCTCCTACTATATGTTGCCAGTTTCGTCTTTATTTCGTTTCTTTGTGCAAGGTATGCTTTCCGCAGTACCGGCAAAATTTCTTGACTTCCAAACGTTCTGTACGACCTTTTTCAGTAGGTGTGATGGTGTAGTTCCTTGATCCACATACGGTACAGGCTAATGCGGCTTTTCTGATAGCCATGTCGCTCACCTATTTTCTCTCTATTTGTGTACACAATACAAGCTAATATTAGAGCGCCTGTCCCAAATAGTCAACCCTTTTATTTTTATGGATGCGCCCAAAAATACAAAAAGGCCTCCGGATCTGAGACCGGAAACCTTTTTGTTGCGCTATTCATTTCTGCATTACCTTATCCGCGTTGAATCTTATTTCTTATTGAACTGTAACGATTGCATCGCCAAGATCTACAGTACCTTCAGCAACAACTTCAATATTTTTGTAATTGAAAGTGTTTGTGATTACGATAGGAGTAGTTGTCTTGTAACCGGAAGCTTTGATGAAGTCGATATCGAAATCAACCAATTTGTCTCCCACTTCAACAAAATCTCCAGCCTTAACATAGGTAGTGAACCCTTCACCTTTCAGATTGACTGTATCCAATCCGATATGGATCAAAATTTCAACACCTTCGTCAGATTCAAGACCGATAGCATGCTTCGTGTCGAAAACCATGACGACTTTACCGTTGATCGGTGAAACAACTTCACCGACTGCAGGTTCGATTGCGATCCCTTTACCCAATGCTTCACTAGCGAAGGCAGCATCATCCACTTGCGTCAATGGAATGGCGATACCAGCGATAGGCGAACGCAAAGTAGTGGCAACTGTCGCTTTTGCTTCAGCAGCAGGTGCTGCTGGTGTTACTTCAGCTTTTGCTTCTGTTTTTTCGACAGCCTTCAGACCATAGTAGTCCTCTTTGGAAGGCAATTTTGCGGCACTGCCGCTGTCGATGAATTCTTCCAGGTTTGATTTGATATTAGAAACTTTCGGTCCGTAAACAACTTGAACGCCATTTCCTTTATGGATGACGCCGGATGCTCCCGTGCCCTTCAGTAATTCTGCATCAACCAAATCTCCGTTTGCTACAGTTGTACGCAGACGTGTCGCACAGCTGTCGACGTCCACGATGTTCGCTGCGCCGCCCAGACCATAAATGATGGAAGCGGACATTTCATCCGTTTCGTTTTTCACGACCGATGAAATGTCTGCAGCGCCTTCTTGCGCTTTCGCATTCATGTCGGCACGTGTATACAATTTCACTTCAGTCGAATCATCTTCACGACCTGGAGTCTTGTAGTTGAACTTCTTGATCAAGAACGAGAACAGGAAGTAGTAGACTACGAAGTAAACAAGACCGATGACGACGATCCAGATCCAGTTCGTTTTGGCATTCCCTTGCAGGATACCGTACAAGAACATATCGATGAATCCGCCTGAGAAAGTCATGCCGACACCTACGCTGAACATATGCATCAGCATGTAAGCAACACCGGCCAAAGCAGCGTGGATGATATATAAGGGTGTAGCTACAAACAAGAACGTGAATTCCAACGGCTCAGTGATACCAGTAAGCATGGAAGTCAATGCAGCAGACAACAAAAGTCCGCCGGCTTCTTTTCTTTTTTCTGGTTTGGCTGTGCGATACATCGCTAAAGCAGCACCAGGCAAGCCGAAGATCATCAACGGGAATTTACCCGACATAAAGCGGGTAGCCGCAACGCTGAAGACAGTTGTGTCAGGATCAGCCAATTGCGCGAAGAAGATGTTTTGTGCACCTTCGACCATTTTTCCGCCGACTTCCATCGTTCCGCCCACTGCTGTTTGCCAGAACGGCAAGTAGAATACGTGGTGCAGACCGAACGGAATCAACGCACGTTCCATGAATCCGTACAACCAAGTTCCGGCGTAACCAGAACCTTGAACCAAAGCACCGATCGCATTGATGCCTTCTTGCACTGGCGGCCAGATGAAGACCATCAGGATACCTACGAACAAGTAGACGATCGATGAAATGATCGGAACAAAACGAGTGCCTTCAAAGAATGAAAGAGCAGCTGGTAATTGAATTTTATAAAAGCGATTATGAAGTGCAGCAACACCCAAACCGACGATCATACCTCCAAAAACACCCATTTGTAATGACTCAATACCCAACACATTCGTGATGGATCCTTCGATAAACTGATCTGCACCGCCACGGGCTACGATCATAGCGCCGATGGATGAATGCATGATCAGGAAGGCAATGACAGCCGCCAAAGATGCAGTCGCTTTCTCAGCTTTTGCCATACCGATGGCACAGCCGACAGCAAAGATCAACGGCAAGTTCCCAAAGACAACCGATCCAGCCTGGTTCATTACATTCAATACATCATAAATGAATGTCCCTTGACCCATCAGTTCCGTTAAACCATATGTTTCTAGTGTCGTAGCATTAGTAAATGACCCACCGATACCCAAAAAGAGTCCGGCTACTGGTAAAATAGCGATCGGCAACATGAACGAACGGCCAACACGCTGTAAAACACCAAAAAGTTTGTCCTTCATTTTTAATCCTCCAAATACGGACAAGGAAAATTACGCTGCGGAACAGGCGGACCCGCTCCAATCGCAACTGACCTCGTTCTCTTTATTTAAGCGGACGGAAAATGCAGGGAATGAACATAGCGCTATATTGATCAACAAATGGAGATTCCGTAAGATGATTCACTTCGAAACCTTAGACATTATAACGCAACTGCGCTTTCATTAAAAGCAAGAAGTAACATTTTCGACACAATTTCAAAGGCTTTCTTAATGAACCCTTCATGAAAACGTTCCCTTGTATAGGCATGTCAATTCGACCAACATCGTGCAAGAATTCCGTTGCTTTTTCACGATGCGGAATCCTTTCCGCTCGTATAGTTTGCGCACCGGATTGGAACGGCTCACACTCAAAGAGACCGCCACCACACCCGTCGCCTGCAACCAAGTCAGCATCTGCTCCAGCAGCGCTGTGCCGATGCCACACCCGCGGAAAGCCGGCAGCACGGCAAGTGTGAGCTCCGGTACGTCTTCGCGGACGAAACCGTAACCTTTTGATTCAGCCGTCGCGAAACGGATCCACACCGCTCCGACCGCTTCACCATCGGACAGCGCTACGAATGCCAAATCGCCTTCTCTGCCGAAGTCCGCATAGTAGCGCCGGATCGCAGGCTCTTCCAATATTTTCCTCGGCAAAAAGCCCCCGCCTTTGGGCGAATAGATCGCCTGATAAGTCATTTCCTTCAGGAAAAACTCATCCGCAGGGGCTCCGTCTCTGATGGTGATCATTTCAGGATTAGCGACACAATCAGCAGGATGATCTCCAACCCGTGATAGAGGATCAGATTTTTGATCGCCAAGTTGAATGTCGTTGCTTTATCTTGTTTGGCTTTGAAGCGGTTGATATTGCGCTGGATGATCGGGAAGATCGCCCAAATGAACAGCATCCAGACCGGATAGATCCCGAACAGCACCGAAATTGTCGTGGCAGCGAATGCCCCATAGTACAACCAAGCATACAGGCGTACAGCAACCGGCTTGCCGATGTAGAAAGTCAACGTGTAGCGGTGATTGGAAATGTCCGTTTCATGATCGCAGATATTGTTCGCCAGCATGATGTTGGCGATGGTGAACACAAGCGGAGCCGACTGCAACAAGATAACCAGCAGATTGGCGATGTTCCCCGCCAACGTAAAGTTCGGCCACTTCAACAGCAGCGACGCCAACGTCCCGGCCGGAACGTTCACGAACACGGCGATGAAGAAGATGCCGAAGCCCATCGTCAGTCCCGACGCGACTTCCCCAAGAGGCATCCTTGAGATCGGAAACGGGCCGAATGTATACAGGATCCCGATCGCAAAGCAGAGCGCCCCAATTACCAGCAGCAATAGATTGGTCCTGGCCGCCAGTATCAACCCGAGCAGCGCCGCAAATGCGATCATCGAAACGATGATCGTCGCAGCCTGCTTGACGGAAATCCCAGCTTTTCCGAGGATGTTTTCTTCGTCGCGGTAAACCAGGTTTTTCGCTTTCACATAGTCCATCGTGTTGTTGATGGCCGTCGTCGCCATGTCAAAAACGACCATGGCAATGAAGAACAAAATCGTGTTCAGCGCATTGATGCTGCCGAAATGGTAGAGCGTAAACAAGGTTCCCAGCACAAACGGAAACAGGCTGGCCAACTTGGTCTTGATTTCCACAAATTCCAAAAATACAGGTACATTCATCTCATTCACTCCTACTCATTTTCCCAAATGTAATCGTCGTTCGTCAGTTCAAAATTATCCGCCAAACCGTCCGAAACGTAGACGTTTTTGTCCTTTGTGACAAAAACCGCTTCGATATCCTCGCGTTCGTTGACGTAGGCCAGGCCCGCTTCCATCCCGAGTCCGAAGACAAGCGTCGAGAGCGCATCCCCATCGATCGATTTATCGGAAATGATTGAAACGCCGGCGATGTCATTGTCGAACGGATAGCCTGTTTCCGGATCCATCAGATGGTGGTAGCTGACGCCGTCCACTTCGATGTAGCGCTCATAGATTCCTGACGTCACAATCGAACGGTCTTTTTGCTTCGTTTTGCCGATCGTCTCCCCACGCGCCGCCAACGGATCCTGGATGCCTACGTTCCAGGACTCCCCTTCACGTAACGGCGAACCGCCCAGCACATAGACGTTGCCGCCAAGGTCGATGATGGCAGTCGTCACACCCTCCTCCACCAGCAGCTGCTTCACTTGGTCGGTAATGTAGCCCTTGGCGATGGCGCCGAGGTCCAACAGCATGCCTGCATCCGCCAACTGGACGGTCTGCGCAGAATCATCCAGCACGACGCGCTCGTAATCGACCAGCGTCAGTGCCGCATCGATTTCGCTTTGCTCAGGTTTTCTGGCATCCTCGAAACCGATATGCCACAACTCTGTGATCGGCCCGATCGCCAGATCAAAATTCCCGTCGGACGCTTCGCTGTAGTCCCAAGCGCTCCGCACCAGCGGATAGACATCCTCGGATAACTGGATGGCTTCCACACCGGCCGCGGCATTGACCGCATCAACTTCCGATCCGGGTTCATTCACGGTGATTTTGTCGGCCAAATCCTCAACGCGGTCGAATGCTTCCTCCAGAACGAATTCTTTGCCTTCGTCATAGACACGCACCGTCACATAGGTCCCCATCAGAAATTCTGTTTTCTCATACGGTTCTTTCCGCACAGCCGTTTCCTCATCCACCGCCGCGTTACCGCAACCAGCAAACAACAAAGAGAACAGCACCAGCCCCGCGGCTCCGGTCTTACTCATATATTTCTTCATCAATCCACCCCATATCTGCATTTAAAAAAAGACAGGCAGGAACAAGAACGCTGTCCCTACCTGTCTATGATAATCTTTTTTGTTTCCGAATACACCAGAAAAGCGGCTTATTCTTCGACTACGTTGTCGATTTCGATTGTTGTTGTGTCGCCAGCTTGCGCTGCTTCGACCAACATAGGAGCGTACTCTTTGAAAGTATCGTAAGAGCTAGTAGCGCCGGTAACGACTTCCACCGCTGCCGGATCTTGTTTTTCAACCAATTGAGCGTTCAATTGAGGGAAGTAATCAGCCGGGCCAACGCCAGCTTTAGCTACCATGTTTTCTTGATATGCTGCATCTTCGGATTTCTTCTCGCCAGCTTCATTCACGTTCTCGAAAGTTGATTCTGTAATCATTCCGTCAACGACAGTGATCGAGAATTCAGTTTTCCAACCGCGTGTGTCGAAGTTCTTTTCGACCAATGTGTACGTGCCGTCCTGCAATTCGCCCATTGCTTCTGAAGTTGCTTCGGAAGAAGACTCAACCATAACTTCGGACGAAGCCATTTCTGACGATTCAGCTTCAGTGTCTGTATCGGCACCGCCGCACGCTGCTAATACGAAAGTTGATGCCAGCAAAAGAGTTGCCGTAGATAAAGTTTTCTTAAATTCCATAATCTATCCCACCCTGTTCTTTTATTATGATAGCGGTCAGATATGTGATACCAATCACAAGCCCCCTATATCTTCCCACTTACTTATCATACCATTTGTTACATCTTTAGCCAAATAAAATCCTTATATTTAACAAAAAACCATTATTTTCTAATGTTTTTTCTGGGAATGGAATGCTATCAATCCACATAACGCGTAGCGGGAGCTTTGCTACATATTGCGATAAAGCAATTGCTCAGTTAATTTCGTTAGCGTTTCCTTTACGGGATGGTTCGGCAATTTTTTGATCAGCTTCAGCGCTTTCGTCGTGTACTTTTTGGCCAAGGCCTGTGCAGCGCGATTACCGCCATAGCGTTCCACCAAATCATGGATCTCCGCGAGCTCCTCAGCGGTCACATCCGCCCCTTTGGCGATATAGGATTCGAAGGATTTGTGATCGACCTGCATCGCGTACAGCACAGGCGCCGTATAGATGCCGTTGCGGAAGTCGCTCAGAGCCGGCTTACCCAAGGTCTTATCGTCCTGCGTGTAATCCAATACATCATCCATGACCTGGAAGGCCATGCCGATATTGTGGCCGATCCGATAAGCCAGCTGGGCCAACTTCTCGTCCTCATCCGATCCATAGGCACCGGCATAGCAGCTCAAGGCGAAGAGTTGGGCCGTCTTGCCTTGGATCTGCCGCAAATAATCGCGCATGCGCATGTTCGGATTGTAGCGCATATCCATCTGGTTCAGCTCGCCAATCAGGATGCTTTCCATCCCGTTCGTGTCGATCTTCAGCACAGCCGCATCGCCGGCATAATCGGACAACAAGCGGAAGCAGACCGTGAAGAGGTAATCCCCCGAATAGACGGCAATCTGATTGCCGAATGCCCGGTTCATCGTCGCCTGGCCTCGGCGAGTGCCGGCTTCATCGATCACGTCATCATGCATCAACGTCGCCGTATGCAGCAGCTCCACAGCAGCCGCGATCGCCTGCGCCCGTTCCGCATCCCGTTGCGGGGAATAGTACGAAAACAATAGGCAATAGGCCGGCCGCAGCATTTTCCCGCCCGAGAGCAGCCGCGACAGTATCGCTTCCCTGACCGCTTGATTTTTGAGTGTTATGTTTTTTTCCAACAGCTCATTGGTGGCGACCAATTCCGCTTGCAACAGCGGATACTGGTCCCACATCGAATGAATTTTCATACTGAACTCCTTTTGTTCTGCCCTTAAGTATTTGTCAGGAGATGATGTCGAGGGCCTCTTCATCTTCATCGTCAGGGGTCGTCCCTTGGGAACCCCGCACTTCCACCAGCACGCGGTTCGGCAGACACATGATTGTCTCCCCGATCCCATCCTTCGCGCCCATGCGCACACACAATTGATCGTCACAATCGGCGGAAGTCATCCGGATTTGGTCCCCTTCCCGCACGATCACGTTCTCATGCCCATGATCGTCATGGAAGACATACGTCTCCGTTTTGCCGTCATCCTTCAGGACAAATTCCTTCACCACATTGCCATCCACGCTGATGACTGCAATGTTATCCGCGCTCTCAGCGTTGGCTTGATGATAGGAGAAGACCCCCAACGGCAGGAAGGAAGCCGCCATCAAAAAAAGGATGATGAGCAGATCGCCTCTGCGGATCATTTTCAGGTATTTTCTCATTTCCCGTCCCTCTCTTCTGAAAAGAAAAGGGCTAAGGCAAGTCTCCCCACCTTAACCCTGTTAGATCGTTATTATTGACCGACACCCGGTCTATAGATTGATTTTGTCTTACCATACCACCAGTTGTCAAGTTTCTTGTGGATCCACGGAATCACATAATAGTCCAAACCGAAGGCTCTGCCTGAACCATTCATCAAAGCGATGGCCACAGGAACGAACCACATGTTCACCCAATAGAACATACCGGACAAGGCGAACGAGACCACCAATGCGATCGTTGCGGCATTCGCCAAGAAAGTGAACAAGCCCGCGATGATCGCCAAACCGATCAGCAACTCGACGATCGTCATGAATTTCTGGAAGAACAAGGCCATTTCCACATTCGGGATCATGAGCTTCATGATGCTGTTGAACCACTCAGGCGCTTCTTTGAAGACCATCATCGGCTCTTCCCCGTAGGCATAACTCAAACCGAATACCGGATGGCTGACCGTTTCGGCTACTGCCTCGGAGGCACCGGTTGTCGCTTCCTTCAGCCAAGCGAACGGCAGGACAACCTCATCACCGAACCAAGAAGTCGTGCCATACAAGCCGTAGATCTTCTTGACCGCTTCCCACGTCCACATGCTGCCGTAGAAGACCCGCAGCGGCAATGCCCAAAGAACATTACCCAAACGGGACAAGTGACCACGGAAGATGTTGCGTTTTTCTTTGATATGGAAGAATTCATGATAAATGTATTGCACGAAATAATAACCTGAACCAATCGTCATGAAGTAGAACAAATTCACGATGTGCTTCACCAGCATCGCGAAGAAGCCGCTCAAATGGATTTTATCCATCAAGTAGGCAACGCCATAACGGGAACCGATCGAAATCATGAAGCCTTGATATGTGCCCTTGTGCTCGTGTTTCTCAGTGCCTTCGATCGAGGCGATGATGTTGGCTGCGGCGGTGTGACCCGTTTGTTCCGCGGATTGCACAATTTGCGGTACTGGCGCGTTGTTTTTGTCAGGCTCTTCGTAGTAGACCAAGTCCCCTGCCAGATAGACGCCTTCGGAATCTTTCGCTTCCATGTATTTATTGGCTACCAAACGGCCCGCTCTTGCTTGCTCGATGCCATAAGCCGCTGCATCCGTGTTGGCTTTTACGCCTGCCGTCCAAATCAGTGTATGTGTCGGAATGACCGTTCCATCAGACAACTCAACGCTATCCTTTTGAACGTTCGCGACCCCATTGCCTTTGATGATTTGGATGCCTTGCTTGCGCATGTATTTCTCAGCTTTTTGTTGTTCCTTTTCGGTAACGACACCCAGAATCTGCGGTGCAGCTTCAACCAGATAAAGGCTGAATTCAGCGGGATCCAATTTATTGGCTCTAGCCAGTTGGTCTTTCCACTCCATCAAGTCACCGACAAGTTCCACACCGGTAAAACCTGCTCCGCTGACTACAGCAGTCAACATCGCTTTGCGTTTTTCATCATTGTGTTCATTTGAGGCTGCTTCGACCGTATCCTGGATATGACGGCGAATTTTGTTCGCATCTTCCCATGACCACATCGTGAAACCATTCTCATCTACACCCGGGACGTTGAACGTATTCGGCTCGCCACCCATTGCCAGGATCAAATAGTCATAGTTGAAGCTGTGGCTGCTTGTCGTGACCACTTTCGCTTCACGATCCACATGGGTCACTTCATCCGTAATGATATCCACATTCCGGTTACGGCTGAACAGACGTTGCAGATCGTATTGGATTGCATCGGGCTGCACGCGTCCCGCCGCCACCTCATGCAACTCGGTCATGTATGTTTGGTAGGAATGTTTGTCGATCAAGGTGATCAGGACATCCGGATTTTTCTTAAAATGTCGGGACAATTTCTTCGCGGCGGCCACACCGGCGAAACCTGCTCCCACAACCACAATATTCTTTTTACTCATTTGGCAGTCTCCTTTTTTTCTATGTCCAGCGCCTCTCAGCGCCTATTCACTTATTTAAAATAACCACTTTTATAAGTATAGTGTATTTGTGAATAATTGTCCATGCAAAACTTGGAAGTAGTATGAAAAAGTTCTTCTATGAGCATATTTTCATCTTTTTCACCTTGTTTTCTTCCTCACGCGTAGGCTTAAAGCCTTTCGCATTGGAGATGTCTCCGCAATAAAACGTTAGTCATGCTCTTCCCGATAGACCAAGGAAGCCTCATACCAAGCTCGCGTCAATTTGCTTTTGGCAGCCTCCTCCAATTGGAACTGACGGATCGTCGAGACGTGCTCCAGCAAGTAATTCGCCGCCACCCCGACCGCGATCCCCGAGAAGATGCCGGTCACAGAAAGGATTGGTAAGTATAGCATGACACTGAACGATTGCGCGATCAGACTCGCCATCGCCAACTGGCCGACATTGTGCAGAATCCCGCCGGCTGCACTGATGCCGATCATGCTGACCCGCTTCGGACCCAAAAGCCGGACCAAAAGCATCCCACCATAACTCAAAAAAGCTCCCGCAAAACTGTACAGGAAGGTCGATAACGTCCCACCCAACAGCGTCGAGATCAACAACCGCATCCACACGACCTTCAGACTGTCCTTATACGGCAGCGTAAAGATCGCCAACAAGGTGATGATGTTCGCCAACCCCAACTTCGCACCCGGTGCAAACGCGAACGGAAACGGAATCGCCCGCTCCAGCATCGTGATAACCACACCCTGCGCCGCCAATAATGAAATATAGATCAAACGTTTATTTTTATTCATAGTCTTGTCCCAACTTCTTAAAATTCATACCTAAAGTGTAGCACAATTGAGCCAAAGAAATGAACTCAGGGCCTGTTTTTGGGAAAAGAAAAACAGCCTGTCAAAAAATTTCTTTTGGCAGACTGTTTGAATGCTTATAGAGGAGGCAAACAGCGTTCAGCTCTTCAACTTCTGAAAGCTTTCGGTCGTTTTTCGTGTCCAACGATTTTCGGTGCCGTCAAACGATCTATCACTGGAATCAACAGATTCATGATCAAAATCGCAAAACCGACTCCTCCTGGCGAATAACTGCCGAAACGGAATGCCATTGTAAGGATACCGCAACCGACAGCAAAAATCGTCTGCCCCATAGGCGTGAGCCCACCCGTCGTATAATCGGTGATCATGAAGGCCCCACCGAAGATGATGGCTCCCGTAAACAGGTGATAGAGCATGAATTCGAAGTCAAATCCCGATGCCACGAGCGCTATGACAGCACAAGTAGCATAATACAGCAAAGGAATCTTCGGATTGACGATGCGACGAACAATCAAGTACAGCAAGGCAATCAAAATGGCGAATTTGCAAGTTTCCCCGACAGCCCCACCGTAACCACCCATATCATAGCCAAAGAAGATTTGCTGCAAGCCCGGCAACCCACCTTTCACTGCCGTGGCGCCCCCACCGATATGGTAAAGGGGTGTCGAACTGGATACAGCATCCACTGCATCCGTTGCCCCCGTCGTTACTGACTTAGCCAAAATAGCAGTCTTGGAGCTAGCGGTGGTGATGACATCATATTGAGGGAAAAGTTCCATCCAGAACCAAGGCAACAAGAGATAGCCGATTCTGACAGCCACTGCCGGGTTAAGGATGTTGCGGCCGATACCACCGAAGAGTTGCTTGAATACAACGATAGCCAACAGCGACAACAGTGCCGTCGTCCCCAGCCCGGCATCATAGGGCATCGTCAATCCGATCAGCATACCCGTTACGACGGCGCTCAGATCACTGACGGTTATCTGCTTACCCAGCAATTTTTGGTACACATATTCCGAAAGAGCGGCTGCTACCGCCCCTACCACAACAAACGCAATCACTTTCGGGCCGAAGATGACAGTTCCGGCGATCGTCGGAAATAAGAGAGCGATGATCACTTGCAGCATAATCCATTGCGAGCTGTTCTTTGCCCGGATATGCGGAGATGTGTTGACAATCAATTTTGCTTCTTGTAATTTTGCCTTTTCCATCATTCCACACCTGCCTTCTGCTGTTCACGAATGCGTTGTTTAGCTCCTCGAATGTGATCCAGTAAAGGAATCTTCGATGGACAGATATAGCTGCAATTTCCGCATTCGATACAATCCATGGCGCCAAGCTCCTCTGCCCGTTTGATATTTCCGCGTTCATACGCTTCACTGATCAAGACCGGCTGTAACTTGACAGGACAAACTTCGAGGCACTGGGCACAGCGGATACAAGGCATCCGTTCTTCCATCCCGGCCTCTTCCAACGTTTGCGTCAGGATGATGGAAGTCCCTTTCACTATCGGCACGGCTGTTTTTTCGACGGCGCGGCCCATCATCGGACCGCCATGGATGATTGCACCGGGAATGGCAGCGAATCCTCCGCAGTCGTCCAACACCGACTGGATAGGGGTCCCGATACGGACCAAGAGATTTTTCGGTTCTTTAAGAGGCGTCCCTGTCACAGTCACTACTCTTGTGATGAGCGGATTGCCAGAGTATACGGCTTGCTGGACAGCATAAGCAGTCGCCACATTCGAAACGATGACGCCGATATCTTTTGGCAGCTTGCCTGCAGGGACTTGCTTCCCGCTAACGGTGACAATGAGCGTTTCCTCATCCCCTTGCGGATAAAGGTCCGGCAAAGACTGGATCACGATGTCGTCGAATCCTTTTGCAGCTTCCTCCATTTTTAGGATCGCTTCCGGTTTGTTTGATTCAATCCCAACAACAGCCTGCTCTATCGGAAACAATCTTTTGATCAGAGCCATGCCTTGCAGGATTTCCAGAGGGTGTTCCCTCATAAGCCGATCATCGGCTGTAGCGTAAGGTTCACATTCGGCCCCATTCAAGATCAGGGTATGGATGCTGTCCGGATTTTCGACCGCGTACTTGATATGCGTCGGGAACTGGGCGCCGCCCATGCCGACGATGCCTGCATCTTTGATCGCTTTCAGGATATCCTCTTTTGTAAGAGATTCCTCAGTATGTCCCGGCCAGGATTCCGTTTCGTAGGCTTCATCATTCTTGATGACAATACAATCCGCCAGCCCTTTAACGGTCAAACGCTTTTCGATGGCTGTGACGATTCCCGATACGGAGGCGTGCACATTTGCCGATACCCCTTCAGCTCCGGCGGCAAGCAACGTCCCTACTTTGACTGCTTCACCAACAGCTACGACAGGCTTCGCCGGAGCCCCGATGTGCATATTCAAAGGAAATATTAACGTCCGCGGAACAGACGCTACCTCGATTTCTTTATTTTCGGTCCGTGATTTTTCTGGATCAGGATGACTGCCTTTCAGGGTTCTTTTAATGGAAAAAAACATAAACATTCTCCTCTCTGTCAGATAAGCTGAAGATGGACGTTCAGCCCTTTTGGGGGGAGTACTGATGGTGACACACTCTTCCATTCAAGCAAATTGATTCTTCCATCGCGCACCGCTCGGGCTGGGAGCGCTTTCTTATATCTATATGTTAACTTAAACACAAATATAATTCAACTCTGCTCCCGGTCGTCCAGATAGTTCATACGCTGTTGCATATAGCCCTCTCCATTCTCATTATTTTCATCCTAACGGATTCCTCCGTCTGCTTCCTTACTTAAGGCAGAGAATTATACTAACTCCCGCCTATTTTATCTCTGGATTTGAACATACGTTTCTAGCCCCCACCCTTAATTTGGTCTAAACAGACATGATTTGGTCATTTATCCAGAAAAATACCCCACCGGAATTTTTTCCGGCGAGGCAGTTTTCAGATATCATTCCAACAAACGTTTCATTTTTCGGTGGCATCTATCATAAGCATTCTTAATGGAAGTCACTTCACAATCCAAGTCGTCCGCAATAGTCAGGAAATCCGACCCGTTCAGGAAACGAATGAATACAGCTTGCTCAAAATCAGACAGACTTTCAAAGTAACCCGATGCACTTTCTTTCCTGATCAAACTGAAAATGTGATGCTTCAAGGTTAACTTGTAGAAACTCGCAAACTTTAGGCCCTTCTCGGGAACATAAGATTGGACTGCTTTATACAGTACCATGCGTGCTTCCTGCCGTGAACTACTCGGCCATGAATGACCGAGCTTCTGGGAACAGAGCAGACTTGCCGCGCCGGATTTCCGGCACAACAGCGGTTTCTCCTATTAACCGAAGCCAGTTCCTGACTTGTGCCTTTAACGCTGGGCAAGCGCTTTGTTCAGAATATTGATGGCCGCATTCACGTCACGGTCAATATCCGTTGTGTGACAATGCGGGCAGTCGAACCTGCGGATACGGAGAGGCTTTTTGCCGGTGTTTTCTCCGCAGTGCGCGCACATTTGACTCGTATAAGCAGGGTTCACCAACACCAGTTCCTTGCCGTACCATTCGCATTTGTACGCCAGCATGGACTTGATTTTCGCCCAGGCGGCATCGGCAAGCGAACGTGCCAAGTGATGGTTCTGCAGAAGATTCTTGGTTTTCAAATCTTCCATGGCGATAAGATCGTATTTTCGGACTAGGCTGGTTGTGTATTTTTGTAGGTAATTGTTGCGTTGGTTCGCGATCTTTTTATTAATGCGCGCCACCTGTTCTTTTGCTTTTTGGACGTTTTTAAAATCTGAAAGTTCAAGTTCGATTCCTTGCGTTTTCGCCTGTTTGATTTTAACAAGAGCCTGCTGACGGCGACGGGCCAATTTTCGTTCCCAAACACGTTTTTTATTTGCCGAAGAACGCTCGAACTGTTTATTCCGTAGCTTATAGCCATCCGACTGGATTACCAAATCGGCTACCCCCAAGTCTATGCCAATAGTTTTTCCCGTTGGTTTGAATGTTTTTGTTTCGAATTCAACAAGCAGGGTCGCTTCGAACGTGCCATCCGCTTTCTTGCGCACGACCACGCTTTTGACTCTGTCTTTCACGCGCTGCAAGCCGTTGGATTTCACCAAGCCCAGTTTCGGCAATTTCAGATAATGGTTGTCGGCGACTTGAATATTACCGTTTACACAATTCGACTTGTAGCTGTTTTTGGGTCGCCGGCGTGACTTGAATTTCGGGAAGCCATTCTGTTTTTTGAAAAAACGGTCATAGCTATCCGCAAGATCCGCGGATGTGTAGAGCAGACTAGTGCTTTCGGCTTCCTTAAGGAACGGAAATTCGATTTTCATCAGCTTGATCAGATAATTCATGCCGAACTTGGTGACGAAAGAACCGCCATTTTCATGGCGTGCAATCTGCATCCCAAGCAGCTGATTCCAAAGGAATCGGTTAAGCCGGAAATTGTTTTCGATAGCCACTTGTTGTTCGGGGGTAGGATAAATACGAACTTTAATACCTTTGAGTGTCATTGAAATCAATCTCCTTCTTTAGTTGATCATCAATGTATTTTGCGATAGTGTTTTTATTGGTCATGCCGATACTTTCACCAAAGTACCGCGAAGACCACAAATGCCTGCCTGACTTTTTCCAGTACGCATTTTTTAGTTCAGTGTGTTCCGCTATGCACATATCCACGATAGACTGTCTCTATGGCAATGGTTTCACCTCCTACTATTTTTGCTGGCTGACCTTTGAGTGTTTTAACCACCGACGGCATAGAGTGTTGCGGTTTCATTGAGAGGAGAAGATGAATAGAATTTTTATCCGTTTCTATTTTGTCCAGCTAAACCTTTGGTGCAACACAGATGCCTCGCAGGATTTTTTTGAGTGATTGCTCTACTTGATTTACTAGCGCTTTACATTTGCACTTCATACAATAAACCAAATGGAACTGCAAGGAACAACATACCCTCAACCGCGTTTGACTTCTGTCAAAGCGATTAACTACAAGAACATTATACGAAAATATGTTCGGTTTTTCAAATCATACGTTATTATTTAAGCCTCATTAAATTAGATTAATAGTGAATGCCAGAAAGTAATAGGTCGAGATTTAAGTTGCCAAATGTACCCCTAATTCTGAGCGGTAATTCATCTCATTTCTAAAGTCAAGATGATTCTCGCCATGATACTAGGTGATGATAGCACTATGTTACTAGTGGCTATTTTGAGGTGTATCAGTATTGCATACAGGTTATGACTATACTAGGGTGTGAAAAAAAACCAAGATAAGCTCAACTTCCCCAAATCAGCTTAAAAACTTTTATTATAGTAAGCCAATTAAAAATTTGAACAACTTATAAACTACATATTGTACTTACTCTTTATAAAAACGTCTATATGTCGTGTTATAATGTAATTACAAATTTAGTGGTGAGGATGACTACTTGATGAGTGAAAGTGATAGAATTTTGAATATATTTGAAGATAAGATACCCGCATGCTTTGATAAAGAAACATCTATATGGATAAGCCATCACAATCAGGATTAAAATCGTCTTGTTTTCTCCCTTATACATGAAAAAAACACTCGAATAGAAGCAGTATAGACAAAAACAGGAGGTAACTTATGAACGAAAAAGAAACCGCACTGATATTGAGACCTGAGCAGGCACTACTCGACGTCACTGACAAGTCGCTGTATTCATTTAACGAGCGAGAGAGTATGGCTAAGTTTCGTGAAGCTTCCACAGTGATGGCCCTCAATAGGTTTTTCTCATTAGCAGATTCGGATGCTGCCCAACTTGTTGTTGGCATTGTGGAAAAGGTTCCGCATCTAAAAAATGCTTTCGATTCACTCAAAGGCAAGACAGAGCTTGTAGTAAAGATGTCTGAGGAGGCTCGTAAGAAACTCGAAAGCGGAGAATGGCACTGGGTTTTGGCAAGCGACGGCAGCGGAATGCTTCCGTCTATGAAAGACGCGGCGGAACATTTCGCAGGACAGATAAGGGTCGGTCAGAAAACCGTTCATCCTGATCTGATTAATTCCCTCATAGGTTTGATGCAAAAAAATAATCTAGATGCGCTAACAGACAAGGTTATTTATCTCACCGATATTGTGGAACGAATATCTGCCGGACAGTATAACGATAGGGTCGCAATGTTTTATGGCGCAAGACAAATGTACATTGAAGCAATGGGTATGAATGACACTGATAACCGCAGAATTGCGCTACTAAATGCGGCAAAATCTGCCAATGAGGCTATTGCCTTATTACAGCAGACAATACGATACGATTTGAATAATTTGGCCAATGTTAAGTCTGGCAAACAACTCGATGAGAGTACAAAGCTAATTGCAAAGTGTTTTGCAAAACTCAATGATTCCGTTCAAATTTCGGTTAATGTTTATGCTGCACTAGGAGAAAACCGTTCGATGCTTGCATCGGTGACTTCGTATCAGTGTTTCATAGAGCAAACGTTACTATCTATTCCAGAAAATATTATGGCTAAAAAATATGCAGGTTGTACCTTGTCGGAAATAATGCATTCATGTTCGAAAATTGATGGTACCGATTGGCGCCAACTCCCAGAAGAGATAGTCGGTGCTTGTGAAACGATAATACTAACGGATCGCGAGACAATCGCCGTCCTTTCAGAAGCCCTTGAATGTCAAAGTCTAGGAGGACAAGACAATGAAGTGTAAAGCTTGCGGTAAAGAACTAATAGGAAAAGAGAAATTCTTCTGTAAAAGTTGCTGGTCAAAAGGAACTGATAAGGGAAAAAAAGGTACGATGGGTGTATTAGGTGCGGTAAGTCTTGTGTTGTTGGCTAAAAATGGTAACATTATCGACGTTTTCAAAGGTGGGTCAAAAGATATTTAACACCATTCTTGAGGTGAATATATGCTCGTCTGGTCATATATAAGGGAAAATGAATAATGGAAAAAGCGAGATACTGTTTGGGGCCATCCCCCAACAGAATCCGTAAATTATGAGGAGGAAAGCATGAAATTTACTGAAGATAAGCTTAAGCTCTTTGCGGCTCCATTAAGCGAAACCGAAAATCAAAAATGTTTAAATGCAATCGGTATGATACGTGATTCATTGAAATTGAGGGGCTTCACAGACGATGGCAAGTCTGTGTCTAGACTTTATGAAGACACTTATGCATATTCATTGGAAATGCGTAGCACCTCTGGCTCTGGAAAAATCAAACTATTTATTCAAGGATCATATGCAAATAACACTAATGTTCGAACTCAGAGTGATGTTGATATAGCCGTAGTTCAGGAAGATGTATTTAATACTAAATACAGATCCACTATTTCATCCTCTCAAGCAGATTCAGATTATGGATTTACGGTTGTACCAACATCTTTGAAGTCATTTAAAGATGAAGTTGAAGAGTGCTTAAGATATAAGTTTTCAACAGATGTTGAACGTAAAAATAAATCAGTCAAGGTTAACGGAAATACTTATCGCAAAGATGCTGACACAGTGCCCTGTAAGAGATACAGAGACTATCGAAATGATTATAGTAAAAATGCGGAAAATTTTATTGGCGGTATTTTTATCACTCCTGATGAAGGACCTACTATAGTAAACTTCCCAGAGCAGCATATATTAAATGGAAAAAAGAAGAATAATGAAACTAATACGTACTATAAAAAAATGGTAAGAATTATCAAAAATATACGTTATTTAATGAGTGCCTGTGGTTACTCATCTTCTGATAATGTATCATCGTTTGGTTTGGAGTCCTTACTCTGGAATATTCCTAATGAAATATTCATAAAGTATTCGATTTATCGATATAGCTTTGATGAAATTGTTTCCTATCTTTACGAAAATCAGTCATTAATAGCATCCTATAAAGAAGTAAACGGTATAAAAAATATTTGTCAAACGGCAGCGGAGGCTGAAAATTATAGATTATACATCCGTGATCTAAAAAAATTTTACGAGTATGATATTTAGGAGAATATGTATGAGGGAACAGTTTATAAAACTTATCAAGAATACCTTATGGTTGGGTATAGGACTATTAATTATCAGATGTTTTTTTTCGAGAGAATCCTTGATTAATAATTTTTCTTTGTACAATATGTTTGGTTATGTAGGGGAAGTAGTTGGATTGGCTGTGATAATCATGACGTTTTATGAAAGATTCCTATGGAAATACAATCCTCTCGAAGATACACCTGTTCTAGCAAAACGGTATAACGGAGTATTAAAATCAACATATGATGGTATAGAACGCGAAGCAAGTTTAGAGATACAGCAAACACTCCTAACTGTAAGTGCTGTTCTTATTACAGAGGAAAGTAGGAGCAAAACAATAACAGCTTCAATAGAGAAAATATTAGGAGAAAAGCAGCTAACATATTGTTATTTAAATACACCAAATGCATCTGTCAGAAATAGGAGTGCAATTCACTATGGTACAGCTATACTATGCGTCGAAGATGTCAATAAATTGACCGGACAGTATTATTCAGATCGCAAAACTACTGGTGACATTGAATTTGTACCAGATCTCTAAGGTTTCATAAAAAATGAAAACAGTTTCAATTTCTAGATAAGTACAAAAAGACCTTTTCAATAGTGGGTAAAATGAATACCTACTATTGAAAAGGTCTTAGCATATAGATAAAACCGTAGATTCTATCGATAACGTTATAACCGCCTTAGATGACAAAAAAACAATCAGCTATATTTTACTTTCACTCCAGCTATCCATATTGGAAGTTGCTTTAGTAATTCCATAACGTGTTTGAGTCGAATTCCTGAAGAGTGATTGGTGGCTTTCGAGAGATCAACACTTGCTGTCAATTCATCAATGTATGGAATAACCTCGGGTTGAGAACCTGAAAATGCAGTGACGGATTTCTCGAGTAGCGCGCTATCCAATCCCCACGCATCAGCAAACGCAATAATAGCCATATGTAATCTGCCGCTTTTCCAAATTTCAAAGGATTCATCGAAGTTCAGGCTACTTGATAATTTTCCAGGCACTAATTCAGTATCTACAAACGCTCTGAGTAAACGGGCTTGCTCGTCCTCCCCCATGTTACTCAGTTCTTGAATTTGTTCATAAATAATCCTTAGTGTCTCACTATCGACAGTCTGTATCCCTTCAACGGACCCTAATTTGGAGCCAATCAAGCTCAAAATATGCGCAGCATCAATGACCTGTGTACCAGATAACTTTGTCTTACCAACCAACAGTTTGACTGGTTCTGGTTCGTCACCGCCAACTTCCGGAGGAAATAAATTTCGGTACGCGCCGCGATACTGCAACCAAACATGTTCAGTGATCCCGAACGCCAGATCATCCCATTTGTACTCGTAATATTGCTCCACAGAGTTCATCTGTTTTGCAGTTTCCCAGAAAGCAGTTTTAAAAGCCTCTTTTGCTTCTTCGTAATCTTTGAGTAACTGCCAGTCAGTTGGATCTGACAAGGTAGGCATCAGTTCCTCAACTTTAATTTTCAAATTCTTCACAGCAGTCCCATAAATATTGACAATTGCCAGGCTGCTTTTCCCGCCACTGCCATATAACTCCAACGCCTTATTAACGGTTTGTTCCGTTATTCGTGGAAATTGGAAGTTCACAATCGTTCCAAATTCTTTGTTCGAACCAAACACGCGATTCGTCCTCGAATAGGCCTGAATCAGTCCTTGCAGTTCAAGTGGCCGGTCAACATAAAGCGTATTTAATCGTTTCGAATCATAACCTGTTAAAAGCTGCGCGGCAACAATGAGTAAGTCAATGTTTTTGGGATTTCTTCCACTGCCTCCTCTTGTAGCGCGCTCCACAACATCTTCAAAATAGGCATCTTCTCCACGCTTCTTATCTCCGGGTATAAACTCAATTCCAGTAAATGCGCCGTAATCTTTAAACATCTTTTCGATGGCTTCAGGTGGAATGTTATCCGGATCATTCTCGTTCCCAAAACTAAAGGTCATCGCTACATTCAAATTTTCGCCTCGTTCAGCAAGTTGTTTCTTAAACTCTTCGTAATAGGCGATCACGCGTTTTTTGAATTGCACGGTCAGAATGGCGTTGAATTCGTTAGACTGTGATTGACTTTCCCAATTGTTTAATATTTCCTCAACAACCCGTGGGATATGCGTTTCATCTTGATAGTGAAGCAACCCATTTTTTACCGCTTCAACTTCGACTTCCGCTTCCGACCAATCCGTAACCACTCTTTCAACTTCCCTGTCGCTTAAATCTGGTTTTTCTTCTTTTATTTTCTCCGCCAATAGTTCCCGCAAGTCATCATAACTCTTAAATTCACCTGTGTTGATGTAGTCAACGTGGAATCCCAGGACATTCCCATCAGAAATGGCTTCATCAATCGTATATTGATGTAACTTTGGGCCAAAGAGTTTTTCTGTGGTATTGATGACTTCACTTTTCTCGTTGATCTTCCCTTTAACATTATTTTCATCAAACAAGGGTGTCCCAGTAAATCCATAAAAGAGACTGTTTTTCTTGAAATATTTTTTAATCGTTCCCATCATTTGACCCATCGTGGTACGATGGGCCTCATCTATAATGAATACGAATTTCTTATTAGCCAAGCTGTTATCATGGCTCTCTTCCAATTCTTTTACCAATGCATTTAGCTTAAATGTCGTTGTAACTACAATCCCTGATTTTACGGTATTCAGTTGTTTTTTCAACTGATACGTTTTCTTTGTAGTGTCTACCGAAACAGACTCATACGCTGCATAGGCCTTAAAATTCTCACTTGTACGGTTATCCAATTCACGTCTATCAACTAAAAAGATAACTTTATCAAAACCAGCCCGAGTGGATAAAAACAACGCTGTTTTGAAACTTGTAATGGTTTTGCCAGAGCCCGTCGTATGCCAGACAAATCCACCGTGAGGCACCTTATCCGGGTTATCCCACCCAAAAGCAGCCCCTTCGATTGCTTGGAGAGCATATACCTGATAAGGGCGCATGACCATATGATGCCGATTCTCTTCGTCTTTAGCTTCATCAATCACGAGATAATCCCCCACCATCTGGTGAGCCATTGGAATCATGAGGAAATGTTTAATAACATTTTGCCAATTATTGATGGGTTTATTCTCTTTATCAGACCAATGAAATACAAAACTAGGGTTAAACTCATCAACGGATTTTGGTGTCGCAAAATAACGTGTTTCAATTTCTGTCGTTACCACCATCATCTGAGAGAAGGCCATAAAGTTATTCGTGTATTCGCCGTCACGGTAATACCGCTGGAACTGACCGAAAGCCTCATCTAGTGATTTGTCCGTTCGCTTTTGTTCGATATTAATAAGTGGCAAGCCGTTAATCAGTAAAACAATATCAAATCTATTATTGTTTGGTGTTTGGACTTCCCTTGCAACTTGGTAACTCGAATCCCCCCCACGAACTTCCGCTTTTTTGAAAATGGTCACCGTGATTTGCTGTCTCGTGATTTTAGGGTTGTCGTCACGATAGATTCCGTCAATCTTTCCTTTAGCTTCTTCTATTGCTAAGATTTTAGAGGCCTCATAACTATTGCTTATAAGGCTGACCTTGGCCATCACTTGCTTAAATTCACCATCTGTCAGCTCCACGCCTTCCAACTGATCTGCGTTGATACGATTCAATTCTTTTCGCCAATTTTTTACCAAGTCTTGGACGGTAACTTTTTGTTTGTTCCCGTCTAAAGAATCCGGTGCATCCCATTTATAACGGGCTAGTTCTTTGATAAAATTGTGTTGAAACGTTTTTTCAGTGGCATCTTTGGGTGTGTTGCTCATACCTTCCGCTCCTTTCTCAAATAAACATCTCATTTAAGTATGCTTTTTTGATAGTTTGCAGTTTATCTAGTTTATGCTGATGAAGGGTTATAAGGTTATCTAATCCCGTAAATATTTCACCAACCCGATCTTGCTCCTCTGGTGTTGGTATCATAAATTTCATTTGATGAAACATTCCATTTGTAATTTGATTAATTGTTGCGCCAAGGTTTTTATCAATCTCACCTTTAAACACTGGTGTATCTAATAATGCATTTATGAAATCTGAGTGGTCTGATCGTAATCCTGTCATGAATGCACCAATAACTGTGTTGTCTTTCTCGCCCTTGATTTGAGCGTGTTTCCCTATCAATGAACGGGATCCATTACGTACAACAACAATAATATCGCCATTTTTTACATTATTTGAATTGACAACGTCCGAATTCACATATACATTATCTGCATCTATCACTTCGCCATTTTTAACGTTAGATGAACGAAGTACAAGTGTCCCATTTCCCTTAACGATATTATTGGGCGAATATGTTAATCCGCTGAATAATTCCACTTCATCTGTTAACTTATGCTGTTCCCAATCATCTGTAAATTCAACAAATCGGCGTTTTGGCTTACGCTCACCTTCAACAGGAAACATTTCTGACAGATAGGCTGATTTTATTGCTTTTGTCTTATCTAACTTCCGCTGATGAAGAGCGATAGTCTCATCTAACTGTTTGAATAAATGGCCAATTTTAGATTGTTCGGATAATTCAGGTAGCTCTACTGTTATCTTTTCCAAAGATTCTTGATTAATATTTGTATTAGCACTACTTGTAGCTAGAGCCATTATTTGAGTTCTAGCATTTTTTGTTGCAAATATTATTCTCTTAAATTCATCATCGATAGCTATATGGGGCCTAAATCTTATTATGAACCCAGAAAAGGTTGTATTTTCAAAGTTTTTTGGAACCAAAGCAGCTTCTCCAACTCCTTCTGGCTTCACTGAAGACCGTATAAATAAAATATCCCCTTTTAAGAGGTTGTAGTCGTTCCTTTGTTTTTCACTGCTCACAGCTAAACCTAAATCACTATCGTCAACTATAGTCTTGCCAAAGATATTTTGAAGGTTAACAAAGGGATAACCATGACCCATTGCACTTTTATCAAAGTTCATTCCATTTTTAAAACTGCCTAAATCTCCTAACTTACGCTGTTCCCAAGCGTCACTATTTTTGAATTCTTTAAATCGTCTTTTTGATACTAATTTTTCTCTTTCGTTCATTATTCCACCACCAGCTCACTGAGCAACGTTTCAAACACGCTTTCCAAGTCACGAATTTCAGTGTCGAGTTCAGATAACGTGTGGGCATAACGTCTGTTCAACATGTCCAATGTTGAAAGTTCCGCTCTCAGCGGGATTTCAACTAACTGAACTAAATCCGTGATACTATTTCCAAACCACTTTTCATGAACCAAATCATCGATTTCTTCATCGGTTAAATTCAGAATCCGTTCATAAACCATTTCTTTTAAAGCTTTTTCTTCAGCTTGAATGGTTTTGTTAAGCGTTGCTTTTTCAGTCAGCAAACTCTCAACTTTTTTCAGTAACTCACATTCAACTGTGCCCTTTTTCGCAGTCTTTAACGCATCTTTAATTGCTTTATTCTCAAATGAATCTTGGGGTTCGTCCTCTGCATTCTTCTTGATAGCCTCATACAAAGCAGTGTTTTCATCAGTGTCCTCAATTTTAGCTGCTTCAACCAATTCAGCCAATTCAGCCTCGACTTCCTGAGCTCTGGTTTGCTTCCTTTCGATTTCCGCTAATTCAGCGGTGTACAAACGTTCGGCAATCAATTCATTCGGGACAATACTACCCATCCAGCCGTCTTGTTCTTCACGTTTATTTTTACCCGTGCCTTTTGTCACCAGTTTCGGTTCACGCGTACGGGCAACCGTGTAAAAATCACTTGCTGCGATAAGTTCAGCATCATGGGTGAGTGCTTCTTTCCAAGTGTCCGCAATGATTTGGTAGCCATCATACACATCAATGAACTTAAAGCTGGATAAAAGCTGTTTTACTTCGTCAAGCATCGCTTCTCTAAGTTGTATCGTATTTGTTATTCCATTAACATTACGTAATAAGTCCCAGTATTTAGAAACATAGGCCTCAGCTTTGATCGCAACATCTTTCGTTTTATTTACAATTCGACTATCGTGTAACACTTCCTCAGTCAGATTCTCTACGGTTTTCACTAATTCTACATATCCAGGTCGAATCGCGTGCAAGGAATTTTTCAAGATATCTGGAACTGATACATTTAACACAGTCAATGACTCAATATTTTGTTGTGGAATACCGCCAAACAGATGTGCATCGACATCGTGAGTAATTTCAGAATCCGTTGCCTCAACGTAACGTGGAATGTTCATATTGTAATCATTTTCGATGATTTCTTCTCGACTTGCCAAATGGCTGTATCCGGTAATCTCTGCACGATTTGAATACGTGTCCACAATCTTAGCGATGTCTTTTTCTTCCAATACGTTCTGTTTTCCGACTTTAATAAAGCTGTGTGATGCATCAATGACCAATACAGAATCACCCAGGCTGCGATTCTTTTTCAAAATCATAATAGCAACTGGAATCCCAGTATTCGTAAATAAGTTACTTGGCAATCCGATAATCGTATCAATAAGGCCTTTTTCGAGCAGACGTTTACGAATCTCGCCTTCTGCTGAACCCCGGAATAAAACACCGTGAGGCAGAACGATGGCCATTGTTCCGTTTATGCCCAAATGGAACAATCCATGAAGTAAAAACGCAAAGTCACCTTTTGAATCTGGTGGCAATGTTCCGAAATCTGCAAAACGAGGGTCACTCACTTTCAATTCCGATCTATTCCAGTTTTTCGCCGAGTAAGGGGGATTCATAACTACCGCATCAAATTGAACCCCTTCATTCGGACGTTCTGGATCTTCCGGCCAGTCTTGCGATAACGTATCGCCGTTTTTAATCGTCATTTTTTCTGGGCGTACGCCATGAAGTAGCAGGTTCATACGCGTCAGATTATAAGTGGCGGTATTTTTTTCTTGCCCGTAATACGTCAAATCCTTTTGAACATCTGCACTCAAATGTTTCTTAACCGTTAATAATAGCGAACCTGATCCGACTGTAGGGTCATATATGGACTGAACATTGGACGTCGTAGCAGCAATCTGAGCCATTACTTCACTCACTTGATGTGGCGTATAGAATTCGCCAGCCTTCTTCCCGGATTCCATCGCAAATTGACCGATTAAATATTCATAGGCATCACCCAACACATCGCCTTTTTGTAAGGCAACCATGTTCAGATCAGCAAATAACTGAATCAGTGCTTTTATGTTTTTGCTGCGTTCGTTCAAATCGCTCCCAAGAGCCGTATCTGTCAAATCCAGTGTTGAACTTGAAAATAATCCTTTGAAATCAGCAGAATCGCCCGTAACGGCAATGGTACGCTCAAAATTATTGAGACTGTCCGTTACTTTTTGAACTTCAAAATCACCTGAATTAATACCTTTCAACCACGTTTGATAAAGATATTCTGGTAAGACATAATAACCAAGCACGTTTTGAATCATCTTATCCAATTCAGCACCGTACTCTTCTCTTGCGTTTGTATATTCTTCAACCAGTTCAGCTTCAGATAGTTGCCCCAGTCCTGCTGTAGACTTGAATGTTTCCAAAGTTTTATCGCTCAAAAATTTGTAGAACATCAACCCAAGCATATAGTCCTTATAACGGCTGGCATCCATTGAACCCCTGAGTTCATTGGCACCATCCCACAATCTGCGTTTAATCTCTTCTGAAGTAATCACTTGTTATCCTCCGTTACTGTATTTTTAATTTCAATTAGCTCATCAGTATCCAAACTGATCGCCCTACTAGTCTTATTCAACATTTCGATATACAAAGGCTCATTTTCACAAATTTCGCAATAACGTTACCGCTGACACCTATTGTATCTTTAAATCATGTCTTGTTCATACCACAATCAATAAGTAATTCTGTAATTTTTTGGGTATCACCAGTCGCATTTATCTCACTTTATTGACAACTGATATTCAATACAAAGTAATAATAGCCACAATCTATTATATCACTATATTTCAAGATAGACTTACTTTCCCAAGATGAGAACTCTCCTATGGGAAGTCTTTTGATTTTTTGGCACTAACAGTTTAACAGAAAAAAAGGAGGAGCGTCGCTAAGACGCAATGTCATTAACTTAAGGGTGTTGACAAATAAGAGACAGTGGAAATGGGAGAGAAACTCTCTCGTTTCCACTGTCTCTTTCTTTTCTGACAAGCGAAAAATCCCAGGAAAGCAAACTACTCAGCACAATGGATCGAAATTATCGAATAGGCGAGGAACATTCGATTATTTACTTCCGCATCGGGCCGAAATTGTCGAATGTCAAGGAACATTCGACAATTCACTTCCGCATCGCATTGGAATTGTCGAATACGCAAGCGACATTCGACAATCTCGGGCCCGCAGTCAAAAGAAGGGGCTATGTCATAAGTAGAGGGCCTCTTCTTTGCGTACGCTGACCGGAGCAGCGCGACGTCACCGCAACGTCAGCTCCGGCCAGGCGCTTGTTGGCCGGAGAACACCGGCAACAATCAGCCGCAACTCCGATGAAGACACCTTCAACGGAGAACGCAAACGGAATGCGTCCTTACCTCCGGCGAGGCCTCCGTTCACCGGAGGACAGTATTCAATTGCCGGTTTTTACAGTTGTCAAGTCGCTTAAATTAATGACATTGCGCTAAGACGGTCCTCCTTTTTTTCAACTTTCAGTTATGTACTAAGCCAATCAAAAGCCATGGTGCCTAGAAGTCTTCCTGCGTCAACTGGTCCAAAAGCTTCAACAAGTCTCTTAGTTGTTCCACCACGTATGTTGCTAGTATTCCCGAATCACTTGTCGTGTGGTTCCGGAAATTCACCCAAATCGTTTTCCATCCCGCCGCGGTTGCCCCAATTACGTCATTATCGAAATTGTCCCCAATGTAATATACGTCGTTTTTCGAGAAATCCATTCTAATTTCCATCGCTTCGAAAATTTCTTTGCTGGGTTTGGAGACACCGGCGGTTTCCGATACCAGCATATTTTCGGGAGTGATCCATTTTCCGAGGCCTAGTTGCTTGATTTTTCTCATTTGGTTGTCATTGGCACCGTTCGTGATGATCCCGAGTTTAGCACTCCTCTGGAGAAGCAATTCAAAGATTTGAGGGAATTCATCAATCAGCCGGATCTCATTTTGAAATGTTTCGTAGTCCAGTTGGAACTGCAATGCTTCTTCATCGGTTATCCGAATCCCCAGCTCCTCGAAAGCCTTCGAGATGCGGTAGATGTGCATTTTTCTCAGCTTCTTGATTTCGTATCCAGTTGATGCAAAGGCTTCATCACTGTATTTTCTGCTCAGTTTATATAATTCTTCTATATTTACCTCATCCTTGAAACGGACAAAATGCTTCTCAAAGGCTCTGTTGAAAGGTTCCAATTGATCGTATAATGTATCATCAACATCAAAAATAAAGGTTTTCGCCATCATCATTTTCCTCCTAAATACCTGACTGATTCTTCTTAACAGTAGTACAAAAAGGGACAAAACTCCACAGAGTCTTATCCCCTTATCCTTTTTATAACGCGTTAAAGACAGAAACGACTCTTTCTACCGTAAACCCATATTCGCGGATGACCGTGTCTCCAGGTGCGCTGGCTCCGAAGGTGTCGATTGAAATGCTGGCGCCATGATCCCCAACGTAGCGCTCCCAACCGAAGCTGGCGCCCATTTCAACCGAAACGCGCTTCTTCACGTCTTTCGGTAACACGGATTCTTTGTATTCCGCTGATTGACGATTGAACAGATCGAAGCTTGGCAGGGAAACAACAGAAACGTCCTTCCCTTGTTCCCTCAGGACGCTTTGCGCTTGGATTGCCAGGTTCACTTCAGAACCAGTTGCGATCAGGATGCCGTCGGGTTTATCGCCCTGTTGTTTGGATAGGACGTAACCGCCTTTCGCCACACCGTCCTCAGCCAGTTCCTTTGTCTTAGGCATGACAGGCAAGTTTTGTCGGCTCAGCACCAAGACGGTAGGCGTCTCCTTGGACTGCATCGCGATTTTCCAGGCGGCGACCGTCTCATTGCCATCGGCTGGCCTGATGACATGAACGTTCGGCATGCAACGCAGACTTGCCAGTTGTTCGATCGGTTCATGTGTGGGACCATCTTCGCCGACCGCCACTGAATCATGCGTCAAAACGTAGGTTACCGGCACTTTTTGGATGGCACTCAGACGTACGGCCGCTTTCAGATAGTCGAGGAATACGAAGAATGTTCCTCCGTAAACTTTTGTTCCACCGTGCAATTGGATGCCGTTCATAGCGGAGGCCATAGCGAATTCGCGCACACCGAACCAAATGTTGCGTCCTGCGAAATGCGCCGGTTCAAAATCCGCTTCATTGGCGACCATTGTGTTGTTTGATGAGGACAAATCCGCAGATCCGCCCCATAAAAACGGCACTGTTTTTGCCAACGCCTGGATGGTTTCTTTGCTGGTGACCCTGCTCGCTGAGTTCACGCCTACCTCATAAGTCGGCAGATTCTTAGCCCAGTTCTCCGGAAGATCCCCTGAGTGGGCCACAGCATATTGCTCGGCCAATTCAGGATAAGCTGCTTGATAGCCAGCAAACAATTCTTCCCATTCTTTTTGAGTCGCTTCCCCTCTGACAATGATTTCATTCCGGAAATGCTCATATACTTCTTCGGATACATCAAATTTCTTGTCCTTATCAAACGCATAAAAGGCTTTGACATTTTCGGCGTCCATTTTCCCTAATGGCGATCCATGTACTTTGGAAGTTCCTTGGCTGACGGAACCATAACCGATGACGGTTTTGACTTCAATCAAAGTCGGCTTGTCCTTTTCGGATTTGGCAGTCTCGATAGCCGCGTGGATTGCATCCAAATCATTGCCATCTTCAACCAGGATATGTTGCCAGTCATAAGCCTCAAACCTTTTGCCTACGTTTTCAGTAAAGGATTTATCCGTCGGCCCGTCCAGCGAGATATCATTCGAATCGTACAATACGATCAACTTGCCTAGTTTTAGGTGCCCTGCTAACGAGCACGCCTCGTGGGAGATGCCTTCCATCAAATCACCATCGCCGCACAAGCCGTACGTGTAATGGTCTACAACCGGGAAATTCTCTTTATTGTAAGTTGCTGCCAGATGCGCCTCAGCCATCGCCATACCGACAGCCATCGCGATTCTTTGGCCCAATGGTCCGGTAGTCGCCTCTACACCATCCGTATGATGGACTTCCGGATGTCCGGGCGTCTTGGAACCCCATTTGACAGACAACCAGTATTCTTCGGTTCATCTTTGCTCTTTCGATGGCTGCTTGAAAGTAAATCGTCAGAAAAGCGATTTCGTCTTCATTGAAGGAAATTCCAAGTTCCTTTTCGTATTCACTCAGCACCACCCAAATCACATTGAAGGTAAGGGAAAATTCCGTTTTGATTCGGGAAGTAAACGGGTTTTCGATTTTATTCTTCGCCCGCAACCGATAAATCATCGGTGGAATGTGATTCCTCAGTTGATTCCCCAGCTTTTCATCTCCGGAAAAATTGATGTTCAACGATTCCGAAACACGGGCCAATAGGCTGTCGACTAGCGAAACGTCAATTTTCTGCTCTGGTAGTGATTCGAACCGATTCAAAATCAAATGATGGGAAAGATATTTCACATCCCCAGGCGTATACGATAAGTCCAGCCTGAGCGCCGCTTTATTCAACAATTCATTTGCACTTTCTTCAAAAAATGAATCCTCTACCGGATGATTTGCTGCAGCAGTAACGCTGATATGATGGCCCATTTTTATCCGATATATCAAGATGACAAATATATTCAATACGTTTTGAACATAATAATCTGAAATAGCATTTGCATGGTTTCTTACGTAGTTGTATAAAATGTTGGAGCAGACACTGATTAGTGGTTCCCCATAATACACTTCCAGCAACTTCATCTTTTTCGTTATTTCATCTTCGATATAATAATCAGAGTTGCTCAAGACATAGCGATTGAATTGAAGAAATGCCTTTTGGATATCCTCTTCCGCTCCGATTAGCCTTGTTCCCTGAATATCTCCCTGAAGTTTGCTGTCGTTTCCTTCACTCAGAACCTTCATTACAAACATCAAGTCATTTTTAATTGAGGTTTTACTGACCATGAAGTGATTAGAAAGGCTGCTGAAGCTTACCTTCTCCTCAAAAAGCAAGTACTTCATGATTTCAATTCTTCTGGAAACGGTCGAGTACACATCCGCACCCTCATCCATTTCCGCTGGGTCCATTTCTTCACTCGCCTTTCGTAAGGCGATTCCGACTCCCCTCCTCTTTTCGATGTATTCTCCTGAACTTTTTACATAGTCCTCGATTAGCTTAATTTCGGAATGTATCGTCCTTTTTGAAACACCTAATTTCTTTGAAAAAAAATCCACCGTCTGAAAATCATCTTGGTGGATCAGAAGATCCAATAATTTTTTTTGCCGCTTTGTAAGCATTCTGATAAGCACTTCCTTAACTCGAGTTTTCATTTGTTAGCGTTATCAAACTACACTTATGATTATAGATTCCATTACAGCAACTGAATATGACAAGTTCCTGCAACAATGATAGCGCTTCATTTTTTGAGATGTTGCAAACTTCGTACCTTAATCTATCGTTTGTATCTTATAATCTTAGATAGTACAGCATGCACAAAGACCAATAAGGCCTTGATTATATCACCTTCAAGATATAGAAATCATCATTTGGAAGTGTCTATATTTTTTCAGATAGCTAATAATCGCTCTATAAATTCTATCTTTTTGCAAAAAAAAGCCTTGAAAATGCTGCCGAAGCAAGACACTCTCAAGGTTTCTGTTTTATAAATGACTATTATGCCGTTCAATCGTACTTCATCAATATTTCTGTGTATTTCACTTGCGCATCAGTATCTTCTGAAACAAGGAAAACATAAGGGCTGTCTCCGCCAACCTTAGTTCCATCATCAGCGTAGAGTCCGTAGCCTCCACTGAAGCTGAATAAATCTGGATTCATTCCGCCTAACTCATACACAATACCGTCATCACCCAACAAATATTGAGTAATGGGCATATTTAAATCCGCGAGACGATGAAAGCCGACAGCGATTGCTTCTGAGTTGGGGCGTTCATCATACCCATAAAACGGCTCTTTGGACGTATAAAAAACAACTCCGCCAATCAAATGGATAGGAAAATGATCATATCCGGGTATTCCCTGCCCTATATTTTGAATCTGTATCTCCCCATTCACTGTATTCGCATACCAATCACCATGTCCCAATAGATAATTCGAAACAGCCATACTTCCAATTTCGGCCCGGTAGGATGCCCAATCCAGAAACTCTTGGGAAATCACTTGTTTTTCGCTTTCTGTATATATTTTTGGAGCCATAATCAATTGGCTGCTTTCCGCTTCAGAATATATGGTACTGTCAGTCTGTTTGCTTTCTTTGGGTATTTCCTCACTGAGGACAGATGAAATAGTCTCACTAGTTTGAGCCGGAGCTTGATTTTTTTCTTGAGAGCATCCCATTAAACCTAAAGAGAGCAATAATACCCGCGCCACTTTCTTGTTCATGGTTTAGTTCCTTTCTAGACAATTTTGAACATGCGGTAATTGCCAAACGCCTACATTGTTCTGATAATAATTCTATTTTACCGCAAACACTCTCTATCCGATACACGCAGCAATGCAGGCGTAGATTACCTTCGCCTTGATCATCAATCCTGTTTCCAACATAAAAAAATAAAGCCTGAAGGATTTCTGTCAACACAGAGTTCCTTCAGCCTTCATTCTCGCACTCCCTGATTACGCGGGCCGCTCGTTTCACAAGTTCTTCCTCGATCAGCTATTCAGCCCGACCGATGTTCCCGATACATCCACCAATCATTTTTGTTGGATCGTTGATAACATTGATTTTAACTCAGGCCAACTGCTGAATCACATAAACATTTGTACCAAATCTTCCGTTTGCGGTGGGGTCTTTTTTAATGGTCAGGTAGCCTTTTTTGATCAGAAGTTTCTTGTGCTTCTGGAATCGTTCCATGCCCATTTTTAGATCTTTGCAGATGTCTTCCACCGTCGGGAAATATGTGTCTCCGGCTCCGATGCATGCGGCAAAGTACGCATAGATTGCTTTTGCCTCGATTGTGAGTTCTCTGTCTGTCATCACCATTCTCGGAACGGTTCCATATCCCATCGCAAATATGTCTATCACTTTCTCCATCATTTTCATCCTGCTTTCTTTTTCGGTCTCGGACCCACGATGCTCCATCTCCGTGATCGGAGCATCGTGGGTCTCTACTTACAAAGACGGTGCTAGAATGGAAAGTGTAACCCCAAAAAGCGTTCAGCCGAAAACTTCGGCGGGAGCTGCTGTCGTTGTGCCCTCGTCAAGCCGGGCACTGGCCTGGCTGATTCGTCTCAGCCCTTCCTGCAGAACGGATCTTGGGCAGGCAAGGTTCAGGCGGATGAAGCCGGCCGAGTTTTGGACAAACATGTCGCCGGCTTCGCGGGCGAAGAACAGCGGCAGGTGTTCCGCTTGCTGCGGAATCAGGACACCTACATGGAGCAAGTGACGATCAGCATCCTGGCTTCCTTTCTGGATGCCGACACCAAATGGAGCTTGTTCTTCGGCTTATCTTCCCACCCCATTATGCCTATCGCGGTAAAAATGCTATTCTCCAGACCCCCATTGAAAGAGGATGCGCGCAGCTGACCGAGAAACTGAAAGTATCCAAGGAAGACATCCATTTGCTGAAGCGCTACAATATGCTGTCGATCACCTGAATTTCTGCAAAAAAAATGCTGCCTTTGTCCTTTCATCTATTCGCCGTCGATACGGGTTTTCTGGGACGTATTTTACATATTTTCCAATTCAATTTTACATATTTTCCATTTCAATTTTACATATTTGTCACTCTGAACTTTACGTTTTTGCATCAGCATTTTCTATCGCCTACTACTGTGACAGAAATTTTCATCTTTTTCGGCAAGGAGACCTCCACCTCTAAGCATGGCGTAGGTAGGGGAGGAATGGCCGTCCGCTTGTTAAGCGGACGCGTTCTCTTTGCCTCCCTCCTTTTCTTCTTAAATTTTGTTCTTTCAGTGCAGCGGCAGTATAATTGCTTTAGTGAAAAGAGGTGACTCCAAATGGCAACGGTCACTGCCAAAATTCAAATCTATGTGTCTGATTCAGATACCGAAAGTCTCATACTGACTTCCAACGCCTACCGCAAAGCTTGCAATTGGCTGAGCGGCAAAGTCTTCGAATCCAAGGAACTCAATCAGCGCAATTTGAATGCCCTGTATTACAAGGAACTGCGCAATGCTTTTGGACTGAAAAGCCAGATGGCGCAATCAGTGATGAAAACGGTCCTTGCACGCTACAAGTCCGCCAAGTCGAACGGTCACAACTGGAGCCAAGTGATTTTCAAATTGCCCGAATACGACCTCGTGTGGAACCGCGACTACTCCCTCAATCAAAATCGATTTTCCGTCAACACGTTGGACGGGAGATTGCGGGTCAAGTTCGAGAAAAAAGCCATGAACCGTTACTTTGATGGCACCTGGAAATTCGGCACCGCCAAACTCGTGCACAAAGCCGGCAAATGGTTCCTGCACATCCCGATGACGAAGGCATTCGCGGAATTGGATCCGGCAGACACCAACAACATTGTCGGCATTGACCTGGGAATCAATTTTCTGGCCACTGCATATGACAGTCAGGGGAAAACCACTTTCTACAGCGGACGTACGATCAAGCACAAACGCGCCCAACAAAAGGCGGTGCGCAAGCAACTGCAACAAAAACAAACCGCTTCTGCCCGCAAAAGAATCAAGGAAACCGGTTCACGAGAAAACCGTTATGTGACTGACATCAATCATCAGATCACCAAGGCACTCGTTGAACAGTACCCTGTTGGTACCTGTTTTGTGCTCGAAGACTTGACCGGTGTCCGAAATGCCACCGAGAAAGTCCGGACAAAAGACCGATACGTATCCGTTTCGTGGGCATTCTACCAGTTCCGGACCCTGCTGACGTACAAAGCCCAATTGAATGGGCAATGCGTGCTTGTGGTGAATCCGAAGTACACTTCCCAGACCTGTCCAAAATGCGGGCACGTCGAAAAGGCAAACCGGAACAAACGCACGCACACGTTCTGTTGCAAAAACTGCCGATATACATCAAACGATGACCGTATCGGCGCGATGAACCTGCACCGAAAAGGCGTTGAAGCCATCAGTGCCGGTGCCGCTCCGGCATGACCGTTGCGGCAAGGGCGAAGTCAACCGTCCTGCGGGAGCAATCCCGGATGTTTCCTCAACCTAAGGCAGGAGGCCCGCAAAGGCCGTCCGCACTGCCGGAGAGAGACAAGTGTAGACACTGCCGATGAGGATTGGCAGTGGGGCTTTCAAGCCTGCACAGGCCCCCACTTAACTGGTCCAAAGGACCAGTTAAGTGGGGGTAGTTGACGAAGAGCCTTGACTTAGAGTCCAGTTCAACCTGTATACTGTATTTAAATGCGGAAAAGTTGCCCGGAGGTTCCGGGCGCGGCTTTTTGTAACCGCAAACAAAAACACGGATGAGAATCATCGTCTAAAGGAGAATAAAATGAAAAAACCAAACATGATGTTGCTGGTCTTCAGCTCGATGAGCTTTGTGCTGGCTATGACGGCTTTTGTGTTCAGCGGCATTCTGGATAAGGTCGCCGTTTCGTTGGGCATCTCAGTGGCCGAATCCGGGTTGCTGAACACGATGTACTCTTATGGGGCGGCGTTCGGGGTGCCGATCACTTTGATCCTGTTCCGGAAGGTCGAACGCAGCCGGATGCTGAAGCTGATGTTGTTTGCGACGATTTTGACAACCTTCGCGCTCATCTATGCCCAAAATTTTGTGCAGTTGCTAATCGTGCGCTTGCTGATGGGGATTTCCGCCAACAGCTATGGTGTGTTGGCCATTTCGACGGTCTTGGCGCTCTCTCCCAAGGATAGGCAGGGGCGTTCCCTGGCTTTCTACATCATGGGCAGCTCCTTGGCGCTTGTCATCGGTATTCCGTTGACGCGGGTCTTGTCCGCCGTCCTGGATTGGCGCAGCATTTTTTGGATTTTAAATGGCATGATGATGCTGTCTCTTGCTTATTTCATCAAATTCTTGCCGAAAGCGGATCACGAGGCCACCAAACTGGATCTGAAAAAAGAGCTGCAGTTCTTTAAGGATGGGAAAACGTTGCTGCTGCTTGCCTATACGTTGACCATGTTTATGGGGTACCATGCGTTCTACACCTATGCGACCCCGTACTTGTTGCTGCTGTTCCCTTCCATCGAGCCGCTGATGAGCCTGATATTGGTCGCGCTCGGCCTCGCCAGTTTCGCAGGCAATCTGATCGGCGGCCACGTATCGGATGCTATCGGATACGTCAAGTCAATGATGCTCGGAGCCGTTCTCCAAACGGCCGCGATGCTGCTGATCCTTGTTTTCCAACCGTCGAAAGGGTTAAGCGTGCTCTTCATCATCGTGTGGCTGATGAGCGCCTGGTTCACCGGTCTGCAGCTCAACACCGGCATCGCCCAAGTGACCGACAACAAATCCAGCTTCATGCTCAGCATCAACGGTTCCTTGATCCAATTGGGCGGTGCGTTCGGCGCCAGCCTTGCCGCCGTCGTCATCAACCTCAGCGGCATCCATAGCATCGTCTTCGTCACCCTCTTGACCAGCTTGGCGATTGTGCTGATCCAATTGGTTTCGATGAAGAAATATCCTTGAGTTCGGACTGAAGAATCTCGGACATGCCTGAATCAATAGGCTGCAGAAAAAGGCTGGAAGCTGTTTCTTGCAAAAACAGCGATCTGTTCTGTTCTCCTCCGGTGAACGGAGGCTTCGCCGGAGTTCAGCCTACATTCTGCTTGCGTTCTCCGATGACGCCGGCTTCGTCGGAGTTAAGGCTTATGATTACCGACGAACTCCGGTGAGTGGCTCTTTCGCCGGAGTTGCGGGCGGATTATTTCAGCCGAGCTATCATCCCGGAAAAAACTGAATCAAAAGACTGCCCAAAAAGGCAGGAACTTCCCGCATGCGGGTGCGTTCTTGCCTTTTTTTGGGATTATTTTTCTTCGAGATCCTTTGCGCAGCGGAAGCCGATGTTGCTGGCGGCGGGCCATCTCGTTTTTTTATTCATTTCAAAACATCATTGAAAACTTCCGCCATATTCGGATGGGGAGCGATTGACCTGTCGGAGATTTGACTGGATCTACCCAAATGAAGGAATTTAATCAAATCAATTCGTAATCTATTTTTTTAAAACTATCTTCTACATTTCCTATCCAATCATTTCATCCTGCATTTTGCGTAGGCGATATACGGTTGTTGTTGTATCTAGTTCAACATCATCCTCCGTCAGGAATGTCCCTTCAGGAATATCTCTCTTAGCAATCGTTCTCCCCGTCACAAGACCAATAGGAATGAAGCCTTTGTCCAGAACTTCTTCATGTTTAGCAATAACGCCTCGAACACAATACCCGCCGATGCCGTCAACAGGTTCACCTGCCTTGATTGCTTTTTTCGTTACGGCAACCGTATCTGATACAGGAACACCCATTGGAACAATAGCGTGATCATGTTCAAGAATTGCTTTTGCGATTGTTAAAGGTGTTTCCAGACTTGCTAAATGATAGGGTCTGTAAAGGATATGATGATCACGGTCGCCTTTTTTCATGAGGTAGTTCAATTCTTCCGATACGCCTTCATTTTGCCCTTTCACAATCACAAAAACCCCTGGAGCCAGTCCATCGACATATTCCACTGCTCCGAAGTTATTAAGGACGCCTCCGTTTTCTTTGGTAGTTAATTTTTCCAAGGTCGTATCCAAATCCGCTGAGACCCCATGCATTCCGATGATATCCGGCACAAATCCGATTGCATTGGAAAGCAAGTTCATTTCGGCCATTGTTTTGGTTCCATCTTGGAAAGCGGCCAACATATGCGGATTCATATTTTTGGATTCCGCTTCTTCTTTAGCCGTATCCGGGTTAGCGGTCACTTTCAGTTTATTATTCTTTCCTTTACCGGCAACCAACACTTCCATACCCATTGTTTTAGCGAACTCATACAGTTCTACAACCGCTGCAGGTTCATCACCATCCGATCCAGTATAAATCAGTCCTGCTGCATCATACATTTGTTTCATCAAAGATCCGATCGTGATATCGATTTCCACGTTGATCAGCACCAAATGTTTCTTTGCAAGCAGTGTTTCCATCGCAACTTTGGCTCCCACTTCAGTCACACCTGTAGCTTCGACTACAACCTCCACATTTTCATCATGAATGATATCTTTGAAGTCCGTGCTAGTATGAACCTCATTTCCATAAGTATCCGTTTTTCTATATTCATCCGCAGCCTTGTTTGCAGTGTCCAGATTGATGTCACTGATGCCTGCAACGATCATTCCAGGAATGGTAGAAATCTGGGCAATCATGCCTCTTCCCATTTGTCCTGCACCGATAACACCTACTTTAATAGGGTTTTGATCCTTTTCTCTGTCCAGCAATTTACTGTACAAGGTCATTCCAATTCCTCCTAATGGTGTTTATATTTTTTAGTACATACCAATACTGAGTGCCCATGCGATGACAACGGATAAAGCTCCTGTCACAACACGACTGTAAAGAATTGCCGGCACACCGATTTGAACAGTCTCGGCTTTCGCCTCACCCAAGGACAACCCAACCGGAATAAAGTCACAACCGGCTTGTGCATTGATTGCGAAGAGTGCAGGTAATGCATACGTTACGGGGATCGTTCCCATAGCTATCTGGGAGCCTATCAGAACACCAACTACTTGAGCGATTACAGCTCCTGGCCCCAGAATAGGCGACAGGAACGGCAGACTGGCGATGAAGGCGATGATGATGAAGCCAAAAATCGAATCTGACAGTGGCACCAATAAGTTCGCGATCATATCCCCAATCCCTGTATAGTTGATCATTCCTATTAACATACTTATGAAGGCCATAAAAGGGATGATGTTTTTCAGTATCATATCTACCGTATCGCGTCCAGCTTGATAAAATACGCCCATGACTTTACCAATACCTCGAGAAAAGCGGACTAACAAGCTATCATTTTGGGTAAGTGACTTGTTTTCTGCCTTTGCTTTTTTGTACTTTTCATCAAAAGTTTCCTCATCCCTTGATGCAGCTTTTTCTTCTTGTGAAGCAGTAGTTAGCGTTGCGTGCTTTATTTCTTGATTCTCGTCAAGCACACTGATATCTTTCGGTCTTACTCCAGAAACAAAGTTTTCCTCGTTGATGAATTTTGATAGGGGCCCTGAAGGTGAGGATGGCAGGACATCGATAGTTAGGATATTTTTCATCGGGTAAACACCTATTCGAGCAGTTCCGCCACAATCGATTACCGCGGCAGCAATTTCCTCTTCCGGAACGGAATTTTTGAAGCCATCCACTGCTTCTGCACCGCTAAGCTGAGCTATTTCTCTTGCGACCGGATGGATTCCACCCCCGGTAACCGAGATGATTTTATTCTTCCGTTCTGTGGGAGTAATGATTAAACCGCTCCCCCAACCACCTTGTCCTTTTCCGACAAAGACGCTTCTATATTTTTCTGACATAGTATCTCTCCTATCTCATCGTCCGCTTATTTAGCTGCATTATTGAAATAACCTTTTCACAGTACTACACCACTACGCTTAGCCAAGAATTTGGTGATCCGTTCTGTCACAACCCCACGCAGTAAAATCACAATAATACCCGTCAGGAAGTAACGGACTGCAAGACTGCCTTGGTTATATCCTGCCTCCATCACCCCATTCGCAATGCCGAGATAAACAAATAATTCCCCAGCGTTTGCATAAGGCAATAAGCCTGTCACCGGATGAACAAAACTGACAGCCGCATCGTAGAAGGCTGGTTTTTGCTCTTCTTTTAAGAATTTTCCGAAAGTATATGCCATCGGGTTCGTCAACAATAACACCGAAAGGATCGGCATAACTGTATATCTCAACAAAGTGTACTTTGCACTTTTTCGTATCGCACTATCGACTCTGTCTTGTCCGATTAAAGCTATGACTGAGTTCGTGAATGTCAAAAGCACTACCAGTAAAGGGATAATCCCCGTCATAAATCCCATAAAGGTTTCTGCACCCGCTTCAAACAATCCTATAAAATTCGTTCCGAACCATTCTATTGCCTGCATGTCTATCTCTCCATTCTTTTAACAGCGCTTACATTTCTGGTTTAAAAAAAGCGCCGCATTTCTGTTCTCTTACAAAGCCGGTACAATAGATAGAACGAGAGCCAGGAACACCAGCTACACCAATATTTGTATTCCTGCTCGTCCTTCCGTATTGAAGCATGATTTTTTATCCCATCACGATAATGCTGCACTTGCGTTCTCTTGCTCGGGTTCTGTCAAAATCCGCAAAATAGACATAGCCCGTACTGCCCACAGCCAATTTATTATTATCGACTTCAAAAACTGTACTTGACCCAATCAAAGTAGCTTTTAGATGAGCATCCCCATTCCACAGGGCCGTCCTGTCCCCATTCGGCAAATATTCATCCGCATTCGGCCAAGATTCTACGGCCTCATAGTGTTTTTCTCCCGGATACACGTATGTTTCAGCGCTTACGTGATCAGGAATGATTTTCTCTAGAACCGTATTGAGATCCTCTTGTAAAAACTCATCTCCCGCTGCATTGATATCGTGCGCATACTCTTCGAAGAAAACGGAGCAGGTTGTATGAGGAGTCACAACTACACAGATACCATTTTCAATCTGACTCTCTGCAATAGCCTTTTTTACGTCCTCCGTAATATCCGCATAGGATACTTTTCCTTCCTCAGAAAGGACTTTTACATGCTTTTTATAGACTGTCATCTTTCTCTCTCCTTTAAGCTTTTTTTGGCTTTAACTGCAGCTTTCACCATGTCAATCAACATTTGCTCCGGATTTTCAGCTTTTACAATTCCGCTGGTGCAGCCGGTACCATCCGCTCCTAAAACGATTGTTCGGTACACGTCACCTGCTGTACTGATACCCGCAGCTTGCATAACCAAAATTTGATCATTGATAGCCTTTATGGCTTCATTCGTTTCCCTGATATAACTTTCATCACTGGTTTCTCCCGTGCCTATCAATTCTGTCGGTTCACACAAAATAATCTCCGGATTCATCTGGGCAATTGCTTTGGCTTCCAGGATGGAATCGGCACAGACGATAGAAATCAAGCCCAGCTCTTTGGTCCTTTTAATAGCCTGCGACAGTTCCGCAAGTGTCATCGGACGTTCCGCATGATTCAAGAAAGTAGCTCTCGCTCCTGCATTGCTTATCGATTCTGGGAGAACATGTCCCATGCCTCTACAGGGGACAATACCGTCTATATGCTGGGCAGTAACAATCACTTGGCCAGTAGCTTCAGCTATCGCCTGCAGATCCGCAAAAGGCCCCGTGACAAAAACAGAGATATCATATTTTTTTGCAAGTTCATCTGCTGTGGTTGCCAATTTCAGTAGCTCATTACCATATAAATATGATTTGGGGTTAAAGATAAAAAATGGCGTTTTAATGTTCTGAGTATCCATAAGTGCTTCTCCTTCTGACTGTCATTTATTTTTTGTTTGGAAAACGTCATAATAATGATTCAACACTTCGGTCATCCCTTTATTGGCTGCACTCTTTAAATCTATGTAATTATCTGGTTTTTCTTTGTTGATCTCTGCCATTGCACCGTTCAAAAAATCCGTGTAGATATTGATCTTTGAAATTCCGCTTGTTGCGCATCTCGTGAGATTTTCATCTCCCGTTGAGGATCCGCCATGGAGAACTAGTGGAATATCCACAATGTCATTTATTTCTTGCAGCCTTTCAAAATTCAATTTCGGCGTTCCTTTATAGACACCATGTGCGGTTCCGATTGATATCGCCAATGAGTCAACATTGGTCTGGTCCACAAAAGCCACTACTTTATCCACTTCCGTGTAGATCGATGAGGTGATTTCACTGGATTCTGATGTATCATTAGCACCCACATGGCCTAGTTCAGCTTCCACAGTGACATTATGTTTATGAGCGAATGCCACAACTTCCTGCGTAATTTTTATGTTCTCCTCAAACGGTTTTTGCGATGCATCTATCATGACCGATGTAAAGCCCAGTTCAATCGCACGGAAAATGAATTCTTTATCTTCTCCATGATCCAAGTGCAACACAATCGGAACAGTAGCTTTTTCGGCGAGAAACTTACCGATTAATGCTGCTTCCTCCAAAGATAAAATGTCCTTATGTGATTGGGCAAACGGCAAAATTAAAGGCAGGTTCCTTTTTTCGGCAACCGCTACATACGTTCTGGCTGAATCTAAATCGATAAAATTTGTAGCTGGAATGGCATAGCTATTTTTTTTGGCATGTAACATGAGCTCTTTGGAATTTACTAACAAGGTAATCCCTCCATTTGAGTAGTATTGTTTCAGCAATCTATATACCGTATAATAGGTTATGGTATCAACGTTGTAAACACTTCCGTTTACATTTTTCAGGCGGTTTTACATTTGTAAAAAGAGTGCAAAGCGAGTCCCCCTAATTCGCAGAAGGAGTTTTTCAATTGTTAAAAAGAGATGACTTGATGATTAAAGTAGCAACTTTGTATTATGAAGCAGATTTTACCCAAAGTGAGATTGCAAAAAGATTGAAGATCTCTCGTCCGACCGTTTCCACCCTATTGAAGGAAGCAAAAGAAAAGGGAATTGTGCGCATAACAATTCAACATTCAAAAATGAATGCCAATAAACAGCAAGAAGCTATTGCCGCTTTGTATAACCTTCAAAGTGTCACTATAGCTCCACAAGGTTACGGGACACTTACAAATAAAAATATGGTAGGCAGTCTCTGTGCTGATTTTGTGGAAAAAAAAGCGCTCGATATCGAATCCATCGGCATTGGTTGGGGGACCACCATTTTTGAATTTGTTCAAGCAGCATCATACGCAGACTTTAATCATTTGGATATCGTTCCCTTAATCGGGGGATTTGGAATCAATAATGTCCAATACCACTCGAATCATTTAGCTTTCCAACTGGCTAATAAATACAATTGTTCCGTCAATTATTTTTATGCCCCAGCAATAGCAGAAAGCATTGAAGTAAAGAATATTCTGGAATCAACTGAGCTGATTAAGCAAATATACCAAAAAGGAAAAAGCGTCGATTTGACCATCGTAGGTATAGGCAACCCCATTGAATCCTCCACTTACAGACAGTTCGGATATATATCCGAACAAGAAAAGAATATTATAAAAAATGCTGCTGTAGTGGGAGATGCTTTGGCTACTTTCTTCGATGAAGAAGGAAATTCCGTAGCAACTACCGTTTCCGAAAGAATGCTCGGAATCACTCTGGAAGATTTGGAAATGGCCAAGGAGACACTGATTCTTGCTTCCGGCATAGAGAAAGCACCCTCTATAAAAGCTTTATTAAAGAAAGGTTTTATTGATCATCTAATAGTAGATAAAGAAATTGCAGACTATATAATGTCTGCTGAATAATTTACAAAAAGCGGCAAACAAATTCGCAAAGCCTTCGGCAAGCTGCTGAAGCTAATGAGAAAAGGTTCCAATCACCGAATCATGGTGATTGAAACCTTTTTTTGAATCCCAAGATGCGAATGCTTCTAGGAAGGGAGGCTTGGGTGTGATCCTAAAACATATGAATAATCCAGGACTATCTTCTATAATCTCATACAACTTTCTCAGACTGCAGTACCGCACGCATCCTTCAGTCGGCTGATGGCTGCTGCTGGATTTTCATCGTCATAAATATAGGAACCGGCTACGAATACATCAGCACCCGCTTCAAGGCACTTGATGAGCGTCTTATGGGTAATGCCGCCATCGACTTCGATTTCGTAATGATAGCCATGCTTTTCGCGCAAGGTAGCCAGCTCTTGGATTTTGTCCAACGTGCTTTCGATGAAGCCTTGGCCCCCGAAGCCCGGGTTGACGGTCATGACGAGCACCATATCGACATCGCCCAAAACGGGTTTGATGACGTCTACGCTTGTGCCCGGATTGATGACGACGCCGGCTGCAATGTTTTCATTTTTGATCATCTGGATCGCGCCATGGATGTGGGCAGTAGCTTCCGCGTGGATCGTGATGATGTCCGCGCCGGCCCTAGCGAAAGCCGGGATCAAATTTTCAGGTGTGTTGACCATCAAATGACAATCCAACGGTAATTTTGTGTGCGGACGGATTGCCTGCACAACATTTGGGCCCAACGTCAAATTGGCGACGAATTGGCCGTCCATGGCATCGATGTGGATATAATCAGCACCAGCTTGTTCGACCAACTTGACATCCCGCTCTAAATTCGCGAAATCAGCACTTAATATGGATGGAGCAATTTTCATTTTCACACACACCTTATCTCTTATTTTTTTTTATGTACATCGGTTTGCGTCCGACAATTTCCTCATGGAACTGTAGATAGTGTTCAGATTTGAATGTGGGCTTAGACAAAAGAAGTAACAAAGCTATTTAATTTGCTTTGTTACTTCTTTTGTTACCCACTCACGAGACTTGATTAACTCATAATGATTTATATGTATTTACAACATTCTCTACCGTAAAACCAAACTCTTCCATAATTTGATTTCCCGGTGCCGATGCTCCAAAATGGTTGATCGTAATTGTTTTCCCTTTAGCTCCTGCGTAATGCTCCCAACCAAATGGGGATGCCATCTCGATTGCAACTCTCTTTTCTACTGCCGCTGGGAGCACAGATTCCTTATACTCATCGGATTGCGACTCGAACAAGTCAAAACTTGGAAGTGAAACAACCGATAGGTCAAACCCTTCTGCCGCCAGTGCTTGCTGTGCTTCGACAGCTAAAGCAACTTCGGAACCAGTTGCAATCAAAATCCCGTCAGGTTTTTCCCCTTTTTGAGCTGAAACGACATAACCGCCTTTGGCAACTTTCTCATCTGTTTCGTCTACTGTGCCAGCAAGTACAGGCAAGTTTTGTCGGCTTAACACCAAAACAGTCGGTTTGTTTTTGGTAGTCATCGCAAGCTTCCAAGCAGCACGGGTTTCATTGCCATCAGCCGGCCGGATTACTTGCACATTCGGCATGCTCCGGATACTAGCCAGTTGCTCAATCGGCTCATGCGTCGGGCCGTCTTCACCTACCGCCACCGAATCATGGGTCAGAACATAAGTGACAGGAATATTTTGAATGGCAGACAGTCGTAAAGCCGGACGCAAGTAATCAACAAATACGAAGAATGTTCCACCATAGATACGTGTCCCACCGTGTAATTGAATGCCATTCATTGCCGCAGCCATCGCAAATTCCCGCACTCCGAACCAAATATTGCGTCCTTCATACTGACCTGGTTCAAAATCCTTCTCGACACTCACCATCGTATTATTTGAGGCTGAAAGGTCCGCAGATCCACCCCAGAAAGTTGGGATAGCCTTGGATAAAGCTTGAATGATTTCTTTACTGGAAACGCGACTCGCTTGACTGGACCCAACTTCATAGCTAGGTAATTCTGAGTCCCAATTTGCTGGAAGTTCACCAGCAAATGCTTGTTTGAATTGTTTAGCTAGTTCAGGATAATTCATTTCATATTCTTCAAATTTATAGTTCCAAAATGCTTCTGCCTTTTCTCCACTATCTATGATTGTTTCCTTAAATCGTTTCGAAACTTCTTCTGGAACAGCAAAGTCTGGATATTCCCAACAATAAGTATCTTTAGCGCATTTGACACCATCCGCGCCGATTGGAGCACCATGGACAGACGAAGTACCTGCTTTCGGTGCACCATAACCGATAACTGTTTTAACTTCAATTAAGGTTGGCTTTTCTGTATCCATTTTTGCTTCTTCTATGGCTTTAGAAATAGCTTCCAGATCATTCCCATCTTTCACTAAAATATGCTGCCAACCATACGCCTCAAAACGAGCACCAACATTCTCAGTAAATGCTTTTGAAGTCGGACCATCAAGCGAAATGTCATTTGAATCATATAACACAACCAATTTGCCAAGCTTCATATGGCCTGCCATCGAACATGCTTCTTGAGAAACACCCTCCATCAAGTCACCATCGCCACACAAGGCATAGGTAAAATGATCCATTACTTTGAAATTATCACGATTATACACTGCCCCTAAATGCTCTTCTGCCATTGCCATGCCGACTGCCATCGCAATCCCTTGTCCCAACGGTCCTGTAGTTGCTTCTACACCATCCGTATGTCCGACCTCTGGATGTCCTGGCGTTTTGCTGCCCCACTGGCGAAAATTCTTTAAGTCATCGATTGTCACGTTGTATCCAGCTAAATGAAGTAAACTATATAATAACGCAGATCCATGCCCCGCAGATAAAACGAACCTATCTCGATTAGCCCATTTTGTTGAAGTTTTTGGGTTAATTTTCAAGTGTTTCGTCCAAAGTGCATAAGCCATTGGAGCGGCTCCCATCGGCAACCCCGGGTGCCCCGAATTGGCTTTTTGAATAGCATCAATACTCAACGTCCGTACTGTGTTTACGCTTAGTTCGTCAATCTTATCAAACATAATGAATTCCTCCTAAATTTGTTGTGGCAGCTGACTTTTCGACATAGTCTTATTCAGTATTGAACAAACGCGATGATTATATTTTTCCTGTTTATTCAAAATAAAGAGCAAAACCTTCCTAGCATTCTTGAGTGTAAGCTGTCTTTGAATCACTTATGGATATGCTCATGGATTTAATGAGCGTATCCTTACTGACAAAAACCATACCCCTCAGGTTGTTGATATGTAACAATTATATCACCTTTATGTCATATGTCAAAGCTTTTGTCATTTGACATATGAAAATTATTTTTTTTGCGATTCCATATTTTTAAAATAAAAAATAACCTTTCCAACAGTTTTTAACACTGCTGAAAAGGCTATCTTATAACAAGGAATTCCCTCTCTTTGTGAAAAAGATAACACCGTAATGTAATGGAAAATTCCTCGTATAAATTATTGGATTATACTTCTTCAATTAAATCAATTCTGGTTTGATGACGATCTCCCAAAAAATCAGAAGATAGCCATTCGTCCACTATCATAAGAGCCGTTCCCTCTCCAAGAACCCTTTGTCCCAAACAAATAATATTCGCATTATTATGCTCTTTTGTGGCTCTTGCTGAGAAAACATCGCCTACGACAGCAGCGCGAATACCCGGAACCTTATTAGCAGCAATGCTCATCCCGATACCAGTACCGCATACCAAGATGCCGCTGGTTGCTTCATTATTGATAATGGCATGGGCTACTTTTTTAGCATAATGCGGATAATCTACACTTACCGCTGAAGTATCAACGCCAAAATCACTAATTTCGAACCCTTTATCGGATAAATGACTTATTATCGCTTGCTTTAACTCATACCCGCCATGATCAGAAGCTATAGCAATCTTCATAAATTTTCCTCAATTCGCTAATAATTTTGTAGCTATTTTATCAGTTGTAACGATCACATCCACTAAATGATGTTTCAACGCAACTTCAATTGCAGCGTATTTGTTTTCACCATATGCGATGGCCATTACAGTTGCTATTTGGCCGATTTCATGTAAATTAATACCCATAACATTCTGATTTATAGTACAGTTTACTTCTTTTCCTTCTGAATCGAAAAATCTGGAGTTGATGTCTCCAACAACATTGTTGTCCGATAACTCTTTTATATCCTGATCATTGATGTAACCTATCTTAACCATTGTACTGTTTTCGTAAGGACTGGAGATACCCACTAAGGCTATATCCACCAATTTGCTTTCTTCTATAACAGCATGAATAGTAGAATTGTTACTCAGTTCTTCTTTGATCCGCTTATTCGATACCAGCGCAGGTGCATAAAGATATTTTGACTTACCGCGCATTTTTCTGGCTAAGTCATAGCACAATTGATTGGAATGAATGTCGACGTGGTCATCCCCCATCCCACCAATTAAAGGAAATACAGTTATATCCGACTGGTTTGTATAAGGATAGTGATCCACCAATCCCCGCAATGATTTCCCCCAAGAAATACCAACATTATTTATGTTCTTAGATATTTTTTGCAGATACAGAGCTGCTGCCCTGCTTGCCATCTTATCAATTTCAGTTTCTTCCTGTTCCAATGTATCAATGACTATCGCACGCTGTAAAGCAAATCTTTTTTCTAATTTTCTCTCCAGATCAACAGTAAAAGCACTCTTACTATTGATGAATACCTCTACTATCCCAGCCTCTTTGGCATCAAGTAGCATTTTAGAAATCAGAGAACGTGAAACACCGATTTTTTTAGCAATTTCAGCCTGTGTCATTCCTTCTTCGTAATACATGGTAGCAATTCTAACGAAGTCTTTTTCTTCAAATTGATCCATATCAGAGTCTCCTAATCTTCAATTTAAGTAAAATATACCATATATTTACTGGACAACACAGACCGAAACGATTAATCATTCACAATTTTGATAATATCTCCGGGTTGCATAGAAGGATATACTTCTGGCTCGGCTATGATTGCCCCGGGCAAGATTTCATTCTCTCCCGAACGGAAATAGATGGAAACATGACCCAATTCGTCAAAATTTTTATTTGCAGCATCGCCTACTTGGGTAACAGTGTATGTTGTACCACCCATTTCGATCAATGTACCCAGTTGTAAAATATTATCTGGCTGACCACTTGATTCATGGATAACGCAAATTGATTTTAATTCAGGTGTTGCACTAGGTCCGAATAGAATCAATAACATTTCTTCTTCAAACGCTGGAACCATTTCTCCAATTTCTACTACTTTCGTTGAATACAAAATATCTCCTCCTTAATACATTCCGATACTGAACACCCATGCAATAACAACGGCTAATGCTCCTGTTACTACACGGCTATAAAGAATAGCCGGAACCCCAACTTGAACAGTCTCAGGTTTCGCCTCCCCTAATGATAAACCAACCGGAATAAAGTCACAACCCACTTGAGCATTAATTGCAAAAAGCGCTGGCAACGCATACGTTACTGGAATTGTTCCTGCAGCAATCTGAGTACCGATCAACACACCAACAACTTGCGCAATAACGGCGCCTGGCCCTAAAATCGGAGACAGGAACGGCAAACTACAAATGAATGCGATCATGACCAGCCCAACGATTGAATCCGAAAATGGTGCTAACAAGTTTGCAATCATGTTCCCAATACCGGTGTAATTGATGATACCGATCAACATACTGATAAACGCCATGAATGGAATAATGTTTTTTAACAGCATATCAACAGCATCGCGACCAGCTTGGTAAAATATACCCATTATTCTTCCGATTCCTCTTGAAAAAGCAACCAGTACTCCACCTTTACCGCTATTGTTCTTTTTATGCTCTTCCTTTGCTTGTGCATATTTTGTTTGGAAATCCTCTTCACCCGATTTTTCTTCAGGTGCACTGTTGTTCGCATTTTCGTTGATAAGCTTTGCAGGGCCTGCCTCAGAGACAACTTCAATGTCATCTGGTCGCACACCCGAAACGAAGATATCCTCTGTAATGAACTTGGATAATGGGCCGGATGGAGAAGATGGCAAAACATCCACCGTAGGGATCCGCTTCATTGGATAAACTCCAATTCGCGCAGTTCCTCCACAGTCAATAACAGCTGCCAATATTTCATCCTCAGGAACTGCATTCTTAAAGCCGTCTATAACTTCTGCCCCGCTCAAATCAGCCATCCTTTGCGCCACTGGATGGATACCGCCACCGGTAACAGAAATAATTTTTGTTTTTTTACCTTCGGGCGTAATTTCCAACCCTTTTCCCCAACCATTACTTCCCTTTTTCACGAGAATTTTATTGTACATATGAATGCCTCCGTAGTTAAATTTTTCCGCTTATACCTGTTCACGTTTGATTAGGAATTTTGTAATCTTTTCAGTGATGACACCTCTTACAAACATGACTACAATACCACATAAGAAATAACGTACTGCGAGACTCCCTTGATCATACCCCGCCTCCATCACGCCATTTGCGATACCCAGGTATACAAACAATTCACCGGCATTCGCATAAGGGAACAACCCTGTTACCGGGTGCAAAAATGAAACGACCGCATCATAAAACGCCGGTTTTTCTTCTTCTTTTACAAATTTACCGAAAGTATAAGCCATCGGGTTTGTTAACATTAATACTGATAATATAGGCATTACAGTATAACGAAGAATCATATGCTTAGCGCTGCTTTCAATCGCTCTATTGATCTTCTCTTCACCTATGATCGCTATCAGAGAATAGGTGAATGTGAGTAACACAATCAGCAAGGGAATGATCCCTGTCATAAAACTCATGAATTGTTTACCACCTGCTTCAAAAAGACCTATAAAATTTGTTCCAAACCACTCTATAAATTGCATGTGAACACTCCTCTCAATCTTTACAGACTATTTAACGGGTAACCGTTTCCATTTCCTTGCAAATTAAAGTCTCAAAGGCTGTTGATTTCAAACCAGGTTTTTCCCCTTTAATTATGTTCAAAAGGTGATTATCAATCTTTTCCCCTACATACTTGTCATAAATTTTGAACTTTGAAAATATAGTCAACCCACTGTAGGAGAAGCATTCCACAATCCTATGCTGCTCATCTAGGACAACTACAATGACGACTGATGAATAATATTTTTTTGCAACTTCTGTTCTTAACCGATACCCATGACTACCCTCGTATTTTTTAGTAAGTTTCTTAATAAAGCGATTGTAGTATCTCACTTGGTACAGACTAAGAATCAGCTGTAACAAGATAATTACTGAAGCTAAAACTGCTATTTTTTCCAAAGCAAATGCCTCCTTCAATTTTTCTCTCTTGGTTTTTTGCCAAGAGAGAAAGTATACCCCATTTTAAAAGAAATCAACAGTTGTTACAAGATGAAACAGTTAAATGTGCTGTATCTTTTTAAAATCAGGCAATGAAGGATTATAAATTTCTATGCGAATGTTTCATCCTGCAATTTGCGCAGCTTGTATACAGTAGTAGATTCATCCAACTGAATATCGTCATGAGTCAAGAAAGTACCATTTTTGATGTCGCGTTTAGCAACAGATTTACCCCCAACCAATCCGATTGGAACATTGCCGTTCTTTCTCATATCAGCGTGTGTTTCACATACTCCACGGACGCAGAATCCACCGATTCCGTCAATTGGATCTCCTGCTTTAATGTCTTTCTTCGCTACTGCTACTGTCTCAGAGACTGGTGCTCCCATAGGAACAATTGCATGATCATGTTCTAATACTGCACGTGCAATGGTTAATGGTGTTTCTAGGCTGCACAAGTGGTATGGACGATACAAGATGTGGTGATCACGGTCGCCTTTTTTCATCAGATAGTTCATCTCGTGCTGTACGCCTTCATTTTGGCCTTTAACAATACAGAAGATACCAGGTGCAATACCATCAATATATTCTACAACTCCAAACTTGTTGAGAACGCCACCATTTTCTTTTAAATCTAAATTCTTAACAGTGCCATCTAGATCTGCTGAAATCCCGTGCATCCCCACGACATCAGGTACAAAGCCAATTGCATTTGACAAAAGGTTCATTTCTGCCATGGTTTTCGTTCCATCTTGGAATGCAGCTAGCATGTGGCTGTTCATATTCTTAGAGTCTGCTTCCGCTTGTGCAGTAGCGGGATTTGCGTCTACTTTCAATGCATTGTTTTTCCCTTTACCAGCTACCAACACTTCCATACCCATGCTCTTTGCAAATTCAAACATCTGAACTGTCGCTGCCGGCTCGTCACCATCTGATCCAGTATAGATCAATCCTGCCGCATCATATAATTTCTTCATCAAAGGTCCGATCGTAATATCAATCTCTACATTCAATAACACAATATGTTTCTTGGCAATCAACGTTGCTAGAGATATTTGAGCACCAACCTCAGGAACACCCGTAGCATCCACAATAACTTCTACTTGGTCGGAATTGATAATTTCTTTGAAGTCCGTACTTATGAGAATGTCTACTTTTTTGTCTGCGCTTGCATTGTATGCATCTGCCGCTCTTTTTGCAGCATCCAAGTTGATATCGCTAATCCCCGCTACAATCATCCCAGGAATTGTTGAAATCTGTGAAATCATACCAAATCCCATTTGCCCAGCACCGATAACCCCAACTTTGATCGGATTGTTCTGTTGTTCTCTCTCAAGCAATTTTCCATATAATGTCATGTCATTTTCCTCCTTAATGTCATATGCCACTGTCTGTGTCATATGTTGTTTACACTTTGTATTTTGCCACACCCCTTGTCATATGTCAACGGTAATGGCAAAAGTTTTTTGTTTTATTTTTATGGCGAATAAAAAAACTCTGAAAAGCACCAGTTTCCTAGTCTTTTCAGAGTTTTGACGGTCAATGATCCGCTCTATTTGTAAATCCGTTCTTTAATAGCCTGGCTTACCCAACAGCATAAACATATTTTTCTTATACTCCTCTACTCCAGGTTGATCAAACGGATTAACCCCGTTGATGTACCCTGAAATTGCACAGGCAAATTCAAAGAAGTAAATCAGCATTCCCAGGGTGTATTCATCCGTCCGTGAAATAGTGACGATAAAGTTCGCAACCCCGCCATCCGTATGGGCCAGTAGCGTTCCCTCAAATGCTTTTCTGTTTACGAAATCAACTTCTTTTCCTTGAAGATAGCCAATACCGTCAAGATCCTCCTGTTGTACTGGCACTTTTATAGACCGTTTGGGTTCTTCGACCACAATGATGGTCTCAAAAATATTTCTTCTCCCATCTTGGATATATTGGCCAATCGAATGTAGGTCCGTAGAAAAATTTGCACTGGACGGATAGATTCCTTTCCAGTCTTTTCCTTCAGATTCACCGAAAAGTTGTTTCCACCATTCAGAGAAATACTGCAGATTTGGTTCATAGTTGGCCAAAATTTCAGTCGTTTTCCCTTTTCTGTATAAAATATTCCGTAATGCAGCATATTGACATGCTTCATTTTCCTCAAAATATTTAGAAGAGTATTTCACATTCGCGTCGGCAGCGCCTCGCATCAACTCGTCAATATTTGCTCCACTTACTGCAATAGGCAACAATCCTACCGCTGTCAGTACAGAAAAGCGCCCCCCAACATCATCCGGAATAACGAAAGTTTCCCACCCCTCATCATCGGCTTCAATTTTTACCGCACCTTTTTTCTTGTCTGTTGTTGCATAGATCCGCTTATTGGCTTCTTCTTTTCCGTATTTGTTGATCAACAATTCTTTAAAAATACGAAATGCGATTGCGGGTTCAGTCGTAGTGCCTGACTTTGAGATTACATTTATTGAAAAATCTCTGTCCCCGATCAATTCAATTAAGTCAACCAAATACGTAGAGCTTAATGAATTACCGGCAAATATGACTTGCGGTCCCTGGCGTTTTGAGGATTCAATCGTATTGTAGAAAGCACCGTTCAGAAATTCGATAGCTGCTCGCGCTCCCAAATAAGAGCCTCCAATACCAATTACAATCAGAACTTCAGAATCATTTTTGATTTTTTCTGCTGCATTTTTTATCCTTTGAAATTCTTCTTTATCATAATTGTGTGGTAGCTTGATCCAACCAAGAGACTCGCCTCCCGGACCCGTTCCATTCAATAAATTTTCAAAGCTTGTTTCAATAGCTGGCTTCAAATACTCAACCTCGTGTTTAGAGAAAAAACTTAGTGCTTTTGAATAATCAAATTTAACTGCTGACATCATAACTTGACTCCTTCCTTCTAATGACAGTTGTTTTAGTTTAATAGTGCAGACGACTGCTTAACCAATCCAACAAATTATTTTTGAGACATTAGCTTTAACACATCATTCTCTTCAAAAACAGCTCGAATACCATATGACAACTTATTTGTCATATGACACAACACCATCATATATAACACTTCTTTCCATGTCAAGGTAATTTGATAGTTAAAAGTACACCGGGACTGAATTTCGCGTGCTACGAGAATTTTAGTTTACTGTCGCGTATCTTATCGCTTGATTGAATTTATTATGAAATCAAAAAAGTCTTGCCTTAAATTTAAGTCTAACTTGCATAATAAAATTTAATACTCCAGATTCGCCTAATAGATGAGCTGACCTAAAGTAGAGTAGATGAACAAATTCCAGCTATGTCCGCAAACAAAAAGTGCGCACGAAAACAGGCTTCCCGACTGTTTGGGCACCAAGTTTTCATCCGCATCCAAAAAATCCCTGTCTGAAGGAGAATAATATTAAGAAAACACTTGTTGCGGCTTGGCTGAAGGGTCAGGGTCAACAGGTTGCAGAAAAAGGCAGGAACTTCCCGCATGCGGGTGCGTTCCTGCCTTTTTTGTTGGATTATTGTACTTCTAGGTCCTTTGCGCGACGGAAGCAGCCGATGTTGCTGGCGGCCGACATGCCGGAGTTTACTTTTGAACATGCATCCGGAGGTGCAAAGGCAGCCTATCAGTTTTTCGTAATTTTTATCAATTTGTTATTGATCTCTTTGACAGCTTCTTCAGAGAAGTAGTTTTTCATCTTGTTTGCAACCCATAGCAATGTAACCGGCGCGCCAGGCACAGAGCGTTCTGCGATGTCTGGTGCTGATTCTTTCACTACATTCCACGCCTCTTCATTTTCCATTAAAGTCCCTAATGTGTCCAGAACCGAATAAGCATTACTCGGGAAAAGGTCAACTTCGCCGCGTTCTTGTGTAAACCAGTTTTTGACATTTATCTCAGGATTCGGATCTACAAAAATATAAGATTGGTCTGGAGCGTCAACCTTGTTGAAGATTGCAACGTCTTCGTAACTGTCGGAATATGCCCTAACCTTGTTCTCTCCTGGCTGTAAACGTACATTTTCAAATGAAAATACGGTTTCACCCTCAATTGTTCCAATATCTATTCCATTCATTGTTAAAGAAACCTGTTTTAGATTCGAATATATTTTAATGTCAACGACATCTTTGTCTCTATTAACAAAACGTTTTTCGCATATATGAATAAAGGATTCCTGAGACCAGTTGGCTTTATAATAGTAAAAGGCATCTTTCTTAGTATTACGATCAAAGCTGACTAACCCCTTACAGTTCTTCCCTTTCGTGCCACCTTCGTTTCTGACGCTGCTCCCAAAATCAAACATGTTCCAAACAAAACTTCCCCACATATAGGACTTTGCCTTGATGATGGGATAGGTTTGTTCATGGTAGATTGCTTGAAACTCTTCACTGTAATCCTTCACTTTTGGATCATCAGAATGGAAAGCCAGATTAGAATCGGCACCATATTCAGAAATACCCAACGAAACTTGCGGATTTTCTGTGTGGAAATTTTCAACCCAAGTATTCAAGTCTTGCATGCTGTCATAATACCAACCAAAGTATAAATTATACCCCATCATGTCAGTAATAAAGTTTAATGGACTGTTGTTTTTGACTTCATTCATATTTGCACTGGCTGTCAAGGCAGCAGGCAGTAATGCACGCACACGGTCATTCAAAGTATTTACTGCTTGGTACATCGCAAGGGATTCTCCGTCCATGGCAATTTCATTTTGAATGCCCCAAAAACAAATCGAGGGATGGTGACAGTTTTGTAGGATCAGCTCGGTTAATTGGTCAGTCGCATTCTCCAATACGCCTTCCCTATCAGGCAGAGACATCATCGGTATCTCAGCCCAAACCACATATCCTTCTTTATCACAAAAATCATAAACGGATTGACTATGCTGATAATGAGAAAGCCGGATTGCATTGGCGCCAACCTCCCTTATGATCTCAAAATCCTTTTCGATATGCTGATTTTCTACAGCATTCCCAACATCTTCAAAATCTTGATGTTTGGCAACGCCATTTATCCGCAAGTGTTTATCATTCAAAAAGAAGCCTTGGTCAGGGGTTAAGCTGCACCTTCTGAAGCCGAATGTTTTCTTGATTTGATCGACAGCCGTTCCATTCTTCTGCAAGGTTGCTTCTAAAGTATATAAATACGGACTTTCTTGCCCGTCCCAAAGAATGGGTTCATCCAGCTCAATGGCAACATTTTTTTGGTCTGACGGGATCGTTTCCGAATGAATGATACGATCTCCTTCATCCAGTATCTTTATGTTTACTACCGCATCTGATGCGCAGATTGTGTGTACTTCTAAATTGACGACACCTGATTTGTCCTCTTTGACCTCACTCCTGATGATGATTCCATCTGTTCCCCAAAAATCTAAAGAGAAATGATCTTTGCCCACGCAAATCAGATTTACAGGTCGGTACAGGCCCCCGTATATTGTAAAGTCTCCATTAAGAGGGGACACATCCTTCGTTTGACTATTATCCACAAACACAGTCACTACATTTTCCTTACTCCAATCATACAATTCCGTAAGATCAAATCGAAAGGCCGAATAACCCCCGCGATGTTCTCCTACAAACAGGTCATTCAAATAGACTTTGCATACGCTATTCGCACCTAAAAATTCTAAATACAGATTATCGTCTCTATGCGTTTCTGAGATAGTGATTGTTCTCTGATAGGAAAACTCTTCTCTGTTATTATTGACCTCATTGTTCCATGTATGAGGTAAATTTATCCGCTCTTCCGATGTAGATTTGGGTGTTGTTTTTTCTAAGCTGAAATCTCTTTTTTTAAATATCCAGCCCTCATTTAATGAATAAGTGTTCCGCATTGGTAAACCTCCAACCTTTTTAATTTATAACTCACATACGCTTCATTTATACATACTTATAGGCCTTTGCATACTACAAAATGAGTAATGCTCAGGCCTATGATTGGTATTATGCTAAAAAATTAAGTCTTCTGTCCCATTTCTTTCTTCTTGGATAGGCTCGATAGAAAAATCTCAATCTGACCAGCCTTACTGGTTATGATCCAGAATGTCATCATAAATATTCCGAAGAATATGTTATTCCAACCACCGCTATCATAACCCATTGCACCCAAACCATAATTCATCAACTGGATAGTTAGTGCCCCAATGGTAAGTCCAACAATTTCCAAGGTAAGTTTCCCTAGGAACATCCCTATGTAGACAGAAGCGATGTAACTGAACAAAATCCCTGTAGAGGATAAATTGGATAATGTTTCTACTTTATTTTGAGATACAAAGATAGTTGCCGCGAGTCCAAATAAAATACCAGAAAAAACATAAGCTGTAATAACATTTTTTCTCTCGTTGATTCCAATGTTTACCGAGACATGCTGACCATGTCTCAATAGTTTTGCTCTATACCCAAAAGGTGTAAGTGATAGAATAATTTGATACAAAATCATGGCGAACACCATAATATAGATTGTGTAGGGTTCTCTCCCAAAAATATTCAAGCCCACATTCGCCATAATATTTACACCATTGCCTCCTGCAAGAACAAGAGTCAATGCTTCATAAACTAACGCTAACATAATGGTACAAATGATGATTGGCAATTTTGAGGTGACATAGACTGTGGCCGTAATCATACTGATGATTACTGAGAAAACAACACATAGTGTCAGTAGCATCATCGGTCCCCCATTAAACTGTTGCGTATAATAGACACCTAGAATTCCAGCCAACACCATCGTAGCCCCACCCGAAAAGTCAAATCTACCATGACGTAATTGCATGGCTAACCCGCAGCCCATCGTGACAGCCATCCCCAAATTCCTGAAAATAGCTTTCCACATGGCCGATTGCCCATAATAGTCTATCCCATTCGATTTTGTGATCGTGTACATAACCACGAACATCAGAATGGGCAAGCATATTGTTATCAATATATTCCTGACCATTGTTTTACTATTCATAAATTTCACCCCAGTATTTCCTTGTGACTAATCGTCTTACTATTCTCATTTGGCCATCAAATCTTCCATAGACATATTCACAAGTACTTCTTTGAACTCCTCATAACTTGCATCTGGATTATATGCAGTAAGATATTGCGTGAAGTCTTCCGGAGAAATGAAAGCTTGGTCTATATCTGCGGTGAAGTAAAAACATTTTTCCTCCAAAGCTGTTAACTCTTCCTCGTTGGTTACAAAAACCACTGAAGTATCAATACGCTCTGCTTCTTCAGGTTGATCTGCAAATGGTTTCTCTGCCACCGCATTAAGGATCATGGCAACAGGAAGGGCTACAGCTTCGACATTTGATAACGTCATCATTCTCATTTCTCCGTTTTCAAATGCGTCTAAATCATCCTTTTTAAATCCTGTGGTATACAAATCAACATCTGTCTTATCCGCGCTTACCATCGTAGGATGCACAAAACCACTCGCTAAGCTTAAAATAGAGTCTAATTCAGGATAATTATTAAAATATGTATCTTCCAATGCACTAAAACTTAACTCCTGAGTCTCATAGATTTCAATAGGTTCGGTCGCAGTGTCATTATGGCTTTCAATTGTTTTCGTAAACGCTTGGATTGCCGCACTTTTTTGTGGGAAGTATAGTAATGGGAAGGTTACGATGCCTACGTTCGTATTACCATCTTTGATTACTAACTCGGCAGCTTTTTCTCCAATTGAGGAAGTATCGTACAGGCCATCATTCACATTTCCCAAATAATAGTCACTTGACTTTAACTCATCAAAACTGCTGTCCATGTCTGTGATGAATGCAGATAGGAATACACCTGCAGCCTCACACTCCTGTAAAATTGCCGGTGTTCCGCTGTCTATCGCCAAAACAATCCCGTCCACTCCAGATGCAATCAAATTCTGCACGGCTGTTATGTTGGTCTGCTCATCGTAGCTGCTTCCTACGACATACTCATATGAGAAACCGACTTCCTCCGACAAAGCGTCCATATAGACGGTTAGTGCATCGAGCGTCTCTCCGCTCTGCATATGACCGAGTACACCAATCTTTACATCCGCATAATCAAATGACGCTCCCTCAGCTGTACTGTTGCCTGCCGCAGTCGAGTCGGACCCTTGTTGTTCACCTGCTCCACCACACGCTGCCAAGCCTAATAACATTGTTGCACTCATAAGTAATTTTATCATTTTTTTCATCCTGATCATCTCCTGATATATTTTTTATGAAACATTCCAAACATTGCATAGCGGCAGCTTATCTAGGTAACACGACTCCTTTCTTGCGGCTGGTTATGATCACGATGACAGCAAAGATCAATGCCTTTACCAGCGGAACATTACTTGCAGCAACCCCGGATAGCGTAAGCCCATTTGTCAAAAGAATATAGGAAAATGAACCAATCAGAGCAGCACTGACTTTACTCTTCATTCCTCCTGACAAAGGCATTCCGCCGAGGATCAATGCCACCATAACATCCATATGATACCCTGCACCCGTGACACGGGAAGAGCTTCCCGACCGTGCTAAAATGAACAGGCTAGCTGTCGCTACGCAGGTTCCCATGATGAGATACGCATATATTTTGTTTCTGAATACATTCACACCACTTTGTTTGGCAAATTCCAAATTTGCACCAATACTGCTCGTATATTTACCTAGACGCGTATAATTGAATAAGTAATACACGACAGAAAACATGATTACCAATGCTCCAATTTGAACATACATGTTTTTCCAGAATGAAAAATCAAAGCTGGTTCTGATTGTATTGGTTTTCAGCGTTACAATCGTTTGAACGCCTGTTCCGATAAACATCAGGAACAAACTAGTGATGACAGAAGGGAGACCTAACCAAGAACTCACCGCCCCATTGATTAATCCAAAAGACAGCGCTAAGAGTAAGGCAGCCATAAATGCTAGCAAAAGATTTCCTGTGGCATTTAAAACAATCGCTTGAATCAGTGTGCAGAGACCGATTGTGGCTCCAATCGAGATGTCCAAATTTCCCATTGAGTATACAAATACGCCTCCCAGACATACAATAGCCAAAGCCACCGTTTGTTGCACCACAATGCTGACGTTATAAGCTCCAAATAGGTTCCCATTGGAGGTAAAGCTAAAAACGATCAGGATCAATATTAAGCCTAAGTAAGGCACAATACTTAGCCAATCCCACTTTTTGATTTTTTTCATCAGACCAAGAAAATCCGTCGATTCGATATGATTTTCTCCACTCGATTTATTTGCTGGTTTTTCCATAATTATCTCCTTTCATTATTCCCAAAAGACGCCATTAAATGATGTACTCAATGATATCGGTCTGTTTCAGATCCTTATCCCGTGTAATGTTGGCGCTGACTTCATTGTCTTTCATAATGATGATCTGATCGCACATTCCGATCAGTTCCGGCAATTCTTCACTGATCATCAATATCGCCTTATTATCCGCTTTCATTTGGCTAATTAATTGATACATAAATTGTTTAACACCAATATCCACTCCGCGAGTCGGGCAATCCATGATGAAGATGTCACTGTCTTTTGCCATCCATTTTGCGAAGGAAACCTTTTGCTTGTTACCGCCAGATAACGTTGAAACGTATTGGTTCTCGTTGTTGCATTTTATGCTGAAAGCATCAATTTGGTGTTGGGCAACTTTTGTGGATGCTTTTTTTGATAAATACATCATCTTTCCGGACAGCCCTCGAATACTTGGCATAATGATGTTGTCTCGAATTGAGCCTTCTCCAATCAGCGCTTCCCGATCGCGATTTTTTGAGATGTAGCCCATATTGTTGTCGATTGCGGACATAATGCCTTCGAGAGGGTTTCCTTTACATTCGATTGTGCCCTCTTTCAGTCGTTCCAATCCAAAAGCTGCTCTCCCTACATCACGCATGCCGCTGCCGGATAAGCCGCCCAGGCCTAAGATTTGACCCTTATGCAATTTCAGATTAAAGTTTTTTATATCATTAAAGGATGCATTCTTAAATTCCAATACAACTTCACCAGAATGGGATGGATCATAATCGTCTCTGTAGTAAGCTTCTCCAATTTCCCGCCCTACCATCATATAACGGATTTTTTTGGGATCCATCTCGCCTTTTTCCAACGTCCCTATGATGTTTCCATCCCTCAATACCGTCAAAATATTGCAGACTTCAATGATTTCATCCATGTCGTGACTGATGAATATGACTGCTTTTCCTTCAGCCGCCATTTTGTTGATGAGCTTGTAGATTAACGCTCTCCCGATATGGCTTAAGGCTGTAGTTGTTTCATCAACAACTAACAGCTGTGTATCATCCGTTACCGCACGGCATATTTCAATCAGTTTTCGGTCTTCAAAACTGTATCTGTTTATGCTGTCACCGCCCTTGATATGTTCGACCCCAAAATTTTGCAAGAGTTCATCAGCTGCTTGAACCATTTTCTTTTTGGATACCATACCCAAGTTAGTGAATTCCGCTTCTTTTCCTGCAAATAAATTCTCTGCAACGGTTACATCACTGATCGTATTTGCTTCCTGAAGGATCATACTCATCCCTTGCTCACGTGCATAAATCATACTTTCAGGGTTCCATGCTTTCCCCAGATAGATCATTTCCCCGCTATCGCAATCCTGCAATCCGGATGCAATACTGGTCACGGTACTTTTACCGCTTCCGTTTTCGCCGACCAGACCATGGATTTGGCCTCTTTTTATAGTCAGATTTACATCTTTTAAGGCAATCGTAGGCCCAAAGCTTTTAAACATATTTTTTACTTCCAGCAATATTTCTCCTTGTTCGGACATCTCTGCAACTTCCTTTCTATATCAATATCTGGTGTCCCAGCTGTTGCACCAAACGGTTTCATTATATTTGCCCTTAAATTCTGACTGTCCCGTTATCTTCTCGACTGTCGCTTGGATGCATGCTCTGGTTGGTCCATAAGCATTTATGAATGTTTTCATCATTGGTAAATCATATAAATGATTGGTATAGCTTAAAGAAACACAAACTGTAGGAACTTCGTTGATCCACCAAGGTAATTCATTAGAATGCGGCGCAGAATATTTCACCCGTACATTATTTTCTTGGGCATAGCCTTTCATATGGACAAACACGAAAACAACATCGTATTGCTTTTTGAAAGATTCAACTGTTGGCATAGCCATAATTTTAAATTTATTGAATGGTGAGCGTTCTCTTTGCTCAAGGTCATAAAACGAATCATTCACGTCAACCTGAAATCCAGCTTTTTCCAGTTCTTCAACCACGATTTTCTTGGCTTTGTCTGTCCCATCCGCATAAGAAACGGGAGCACTTTCAAGAAAATACAGCATGGCTCTTTTTTTCTCACGCACATCGATCGGCAGCAAGCTTTGTGTATCCTTGACAAGCGTAATGCTTTCATCCGCAATTTTTTTTGCCGCCGCTAAGTGCTCTGTACTGCCGATTTGCGTTAATTTCGTCGTCGCCTCTTCCAGAGACTCCGCTTTCATTTTGTGCAATCCTAGCTTTGCCTTCATCCCTAGGATATGTTCAAGGGCTTCCTGTAATCGCTCTTCAGAAATGATGCCTTTTTCATACCCATCCAGCATGTATTGGAAATCCTCTTCTTCATCATGCATGAACAAGAACATGTCGCATCCCGCTGCAATCGCATGTGGAAGCTGTTCGTTTCTTGGTTTAGCACTCAGCAATCCGCCCATATGAGAAGCGTCGGTTACCACTAGCCCTTGGAAACCTAATTGTTTTCTCAATAAATCAGTTGTAATTTCAGGCGCTAATGTGGCTGGCATAATGTCTTCATCCAGGATGCCTGGCCGTAACTTTCTGCTGTATGCAGGAAGGGCAATGTGGCCGATCATAATCGTTTCCAACCCATCTTCTATGAGTGACTGATACACCTTGCCAAAACTGGCATCCCATTCTTCACAGGTCAGATCGTTGATTCCCATCACCAGGTGTTGATCTCTTTCTTCAACGCCATCTCCCGGGAAATGTTTCGCGCTTGCCAGTATATTGCTGTTTTTTAAGCCTTTGATATTTGCTTTGGCCAATTCCAAAACTTGATCCGCTTCATTCCCAAAAGATCGGGTATTAACGATCGTGTTACGCCAATTAAAGAGGATATCCACGATTGGAGAAAAGGTCCAATTGCAACCCAAGGCTGTAGCCTCTATGCCACCGATATTTCCCATTTGATACGCAGCTTCAGGAGTAGCAGTCGCTCCACATTGCGCTTGTGTCGCAACTTGCGTGCCGTTTTGGCAGAGGCTGCTGCCGCCATCCTCGCAATTCGCGGCTATGAACATTGGTGTTTTACTGTACTTCTGGTACGCCCGATTCTGCTGCATAATCTTTAAAGAATCTCTTTCGGTATATCGAGCTCCCCCTATGTGGTATTTCTCCACCAAATTCCGGACGTATTCCTCATTGCTGCTTTTCCCTAGAACAATAAAAAGTTGTCCAATTTTCTCTTCAATCGACATCTTATTTATTGTGTCTTCTACCCACTCAATGTCTTTATCCGCTAACCCATACGGCATGCCCTTAAGATTGGTTATCATTTATCTAATCACCTATTATTCATTTATTTCCCATACTATAGCATGTTATTTTCTATACAATTAGAATAAAACGGTTTCAATTAGCACGTTTTTAAGGTGATTTTCTTTTTTTGTTTATTTATCCCCTATTCTGGAGTAAACTACTGTTACAGTTTGATTTTAAGGAGAAATAAAATGAATTCATCAACGATCGATTTTATTACAAAGCTTCTCTCGGATACACTGCACTTAAATTTTCATTATTTCATAGCTCCATACCCTAATATATCCGCTTTTGACCAATCTCTCCGAGACAGTCTCGAAGATTCTGAAACATTGTACAGACAAGTACAGGACTTTCTGTTGACTATGGAAAAAAACACTTTCTATTTTGTAACGGATAATTATTCAATCAACTATATTTTTTTCTTTCCGTTTGTGGATAAACAGGATGTCGTTGCCATAGGTCCTTATTTCAACAATCCGATTAATGATGATTATTGGCATGAAATCACTGAAAACAATCACCTGACTGCAGCAGATATCCAAAATATAAAAGGATTCTTGTTCGGGATTCCTCAGATAGACAATAACCTGCATCTTATTTCAATCATTTCAAATATCGTCTCCTATATCAATAAAGAGGACATCACTCCGTTCTCCATCAACTATCATGATTTTTCGAATTCGAGTAAAGATCATTATATTTATACTCCTAAAGATAATTTTGAAGCTTATTTCGACGCTTTATTCGATCGCTATAAGATAGAAAAAGAGCTTCTCAGCCACATTCGTAATGGGGATTGGGAAAAAGCATTAGTGGAAGCAGAGCGCTTCATGAGTTCGCCCATTGAACCTCGCCTAAAAAATACACTTAGGGATAAAAAATCCCATTTGACTTCAGCAAACACTTTATTTCGCAAGGCTGTCGAAGGAAATGAAATACATCCTGTATACTTACATGAAATATCAAGTAAGTTTCTGCATGTGATTGAACTTACCACCTCAGACAGTGGTTTAAATAAATTATATGAACAAATGATCCGGGAATATTGCTTGCTTGTGCAAAATAAATCCAGAAATACTTACTCTCTATCCGTTAGGAAAATATTGGACTATATTGAATTCAATCTGAATTTGCCCTTGACACTGAAAAGTATTTCCGAGAAATTCAACTTATCCGCTCCCTACATTTCCAGTCAGTTCAAAAAAGAAGTGGGGACTACCGTGATTCGATACATTAACCAATTGCGCATCAATGAAGCCATAAAATTACTTGACTCCAGTTCTATGAGTATTCAAGATATCGCCGCCTATGTCGGCATCCCTGACTATAATTACTTCACGAAGGTGTTCAAAAAAGAGAGGGGGGTCACGCCTAGCGACTATCGGAAAGATATTGTCAAGTAGTCTGTTTTCGAGCGGATGGCGGACTTTCCGCCCAAAAAGCCTACGCAAAGCGCAAAGAAGAGGTCGTCTCGAAAATGAGACGATCTCTTCTTTGTGTTCTTATGAAAGTTCTGATGCTTCTATCCTCTCGGCAACTCCACCGTCATCTTCGTGCCTTTGCCGAGGGTGTTCTCGACGGTTATAGCGCCTTTCAGCAGGTTCACGATCCGCAGCACCAGGGCATGCCGCAGCCGGTGTCGGTGATCTGGATATAGACTTTCTTGGCGTCGGACGCCTGTTTGATACTGATGGTGCCGTTCGGATCGGTTAACCTGTAGAGAAAGTTGATAACTCCTTCGGCATGTTTACCAAAAATATACGTTCCTATGCTGTTTTATTTAAATTTAACAGCGGTTCCATATACAATTACCTCAGCTGCGCCTTGCATGATTGCAGAGGAAGCATACCGAATGTTTACGACTGCATCCGCCTCTAATGCAGTCGCTTCGTCAACCATCCGCTTTGTTGCTATAGCCCTGGCCTCATTCATCATTTCGTTATAGGCTTTGAGCTCTCCACCGATCAGTGTTTTAAGCCCTTGTGAAATATCGCGCCCTAAGTTTTTCGACTGAATCGTACTCCCCTTAACTAGTCCTAACATTTCAAATTCTTTTCCGCTTATATAATCAGTATTTACTAAGATCATCGTCATCATCCTCCTTGATTTCATTCACTCTTTCAACTAATAGGTACACCATTAGCACAATTAATCCGCTGGGGACAACGATCAGCAGTATTTTCATCAGCAAAGGGATGTCTCCAGAACCAGCCAGTCCTAGCCACATGTAGAATACAAAATAAGAAATGACTAAAACTGTAATCACTACTGGTGCTATCATTTTTTTCGTTTGTTTTTTCAACAGCATTACCGCACTTTCTGCATCTTCGAAAAATTATTTACATTCTTTATACAGTATACCTTACCCAAAGCGGTCCCTCCATACATTTGAGGAGGGTCTTCGATGAACGGAGGCTTCGTCGGAGTTTATGCTTATTATTACCGAAGAACTCCGGTGAGTGGCCCTTTCACCGGAGTTGCGGACGGATTTCTGGATTTCTATTTTACGTTTTTGTAGCTCTCAACTTTATAAATTGGGAAAGTTCAAACATGCCATCAAACCGTAAATATCCGCAACAGTATACATTTGCGGATATTTGGATGATCGTCAAAAATGCGCAACGAAACCTTCAACAGCTTCATTTCACTCCATTTTTTTTCGGCTTCCAGAAATCACTTCAAGCGTTTCGGAAGCTATTTCCAGACGCTCTCCTTCTTGTTGGAATCGTTGGAGAATTTCTGAAAAAAGTTTGTCTTTTACGCCACGCCGTTCTCGATAATCGACTACATACCGAAGACTGATTTCCACCCAGTTATCGTTAAAGGTAAGAAAAACTTGATTTTCCAAAGAAGCATTTTCTAGTCTGTAACGTCTTTCCATATTTTCCCAAGCGATAGCAGCTTCTTTATTATATTGTCCCGTATGCTTTTCCGCTACCTCCAATAAAATAGTCTTGGCTAACTTCATATCACTTTCAAAGCGCAAAGGAACCATGATTTCATCCCATAGAAATTTAAAATTAGCAGTATAGTTGTAAACAGGCGAGCTAAAGATATAACTGTTGGCGACCCGCACGATTCTCCCCGTATACTGATCACCATCCACCCATGCTCCAATTTCCATTAACGTGGTTCGTAGGGCACCAATATCCACTACGTCGCCTTTAATCCCTCCAAGGAGGACACGATCGCCTGTTTCAAAAAAGTCACCAAATAAGATCGCAAACCATCCTGCAATACTGACAATCACTTCCCGCAAGGCATATGCAATCCCAGCTCCAGCTAGACCGATTGCGGTCGTAAATCCGGTAAGGTTCCTTCCGAATATATACATAAATATGATAAACAAAATAAAGTTATTCAGCCAACTGGCAAGTTTTCGAGCGACATGCCAACGTCCAGATTTTTTTAATCTTCCATATAAACGATTCAAAATAAAGCGACGCAACGCATAAAGAATAATAAAATACAAAAGAAACCAGATACCATTAACCAATAAGGGGTACGATTCAGTATAGCTACGGATAAATTCCATATGGGTAACGCCTTCCTCTCCATAGAAAGATGGTCATTTCCTTTTGCTTACATTATACTGCACATCGATAGATAAACGCGAAGAAGAGGTCGCCTCGAAACGAGACGACCTCTTCTTTTCGTGCATTATCCAGTTGCCTTCACTCCAGCATATCCTTATAAATATCCTTCAACGTCGCCAGCTGTTCTTCGGTCCAGGTGCCGCGTTGGCGTTGGTCACGGAAGCGGCGGGTTTCGCCCTCCAAGGCTTTTTTGGAGCGTTTGATGTCCTTGTAGAGTTCCATGGCGGAGATGCGCTGGGCGCCTTTCGAGAAGACGAGCTGTTGTTCGGCCAGGTCGCTGGTGGCGACGTAGACATCGGTCAGCACGTTGCGCAATTTTTTGACGACGCCTTCGATGTAGGTGTCGGCGGTCTCGCCTTGCGCGGTGAAGATGACCTTCACTCGATATTTGGAATATTCCTTCGTGATGCCGGGCACGAACTGGGCGTCGAAGACGCACCAGACTTCGTTGCCTTCATAATTTTGGAAGTCGGACAGCGCCTGCAGCAGTTGATCCCTGGCCTCTTCGATGAGGTCCTGGTTCTTCAGCTTGACCAGTTCCGGCCAGGCGCCGATCATATTGTAGCCGTCCACGATCACGATTTCTTTCTTCAGCATGACCTTCACCTCGCTTTTTCTGGTACGCAGACGCTGCAGATCAACTGTGGCGTTTGCGGAAAACTTCGTACATCATCAGTCCGGCGGCGACGCCGGCATTCAGGCTCTGAACATGGCCGACCATCGGAATGGTCAACAACCCGTCCGCGGATTCCTTCAACAGGCGGGAGACGCCTTTGCCTTCGTTGCCGATGATCATGGCCAACGGCAAAGTTGTATCCCACTGGCGGTAGTCCTGCCCTTTCATGTCGGTGGCGTAGATCCAAACGCCGCGTTCCTTCAGTTCTTCGATGGTGCGGTGCAGGTTCGTGACGCGCACGACCGGCACATGCTCGATAGCGCCTGTCGATGCTTTGGCGACGGTGGCGGTCAAGCCGACTGCGCGACGTTTCGGGATGATGACCCCGTGCGCGCCGCAGGCATCGGCCGTACGCAGCACAGATCCCAGGTTATGGGGATCCTCGACGCCATCCAGAATGATGAAGAACGGGTCCTCATTCTTGGCGGCGGCCGCTTCGAAGAGATCATCGAGTACGGCATACTGGAAAGCAGCCGTAGCGGCGATGACGCCCTGATGGACGGCATTGTCGGATAGGGTATCCAGTTTGGACTTCGGCACCGCTTGGATCTGGATCTTACGGTCCTTCGCCAATGCGATGATGTCGCCCAATTTTTCTCCGCCCAGTCCATCTTGGATGAACAGCTTGTTGACATCGCGATCGGAGCGCAACAATTCCAGTACAGGGTGGCGTCCCATCACAAAGTCTTCGTTTTCGGGTATTTCTTTTTCTTCATTATCATTGCGGTCATCGCGTCGTTTTGGTTCCGGTCTGCCCTTTTTCGGGGCATTGCGGGTGTCTTTGAACGCGCGGTTCGGTTTATTTTTCATAATTATTTTCCTCGACTTCTTGGATACACCAACGGATCAACTCTTCAAGCCGTGCCTCTTGTCCGGAAAGATGCAGATAGCCCATCAACGACTCGAATCCGGTCGCGATGCGGTAGGTCGTTACGTCCGCATTTTTGGCGATCGTATGGCTCTTGCTGTTGCGGCCGCGACGGTACATGTCCATTTCTTCCACACTCAGGAAGCCCTCTTTGGCAAGCATCGCGTGCATCAGCTTCGCTTGGGCTTTAGCCGAAACGAAAAAAGTCGCCCGACGGTGGAGCTGGTTGGGTTTGGTGTGTCCTTTTTCTAGTAAATGTGTTCTGATATAAGTCTCATAAGCGGCATCGCCGACATACGCCAAGGCAAGACCGTTCAATAAGCTCCAATTGTGTTCTGTCACTATGCTCTTCTCCATCTGGTGCCCTGCGAAGTGTCATCCAGGATGATGCCCTGATCCTTCAGGTAATCACGGATTTCATCACTGCGGGCGAAATTTTTGTCTGTTCGGGCTTGTGTCCGTTCATCGATCAGCGTTTGGATAGCATCATCCAGCAAAGCCTCTTCCTCCAGCACGACGCCGAAGACGCCGACCATCGCTTTGTACAAAGCAAGCGCTTCGGTGATGACCGCTTCGGAAACGGCTTCACCTTCTGCATAGATGTTCAATTCCTTCGCGAACTGGTAAACGATTGTCATGGCGTTGTCCGCCTGGAAATCGTCGTCCATTTCGGCGACGAACTGTGCCTGCAGATTCTGGAACAAAGCCTGTTTTTCCGCATCGTCCGGCAGTGCCGCAACGGCATCCTGCAGGCGATAGTGGGCGTTCTGATAGGCGATCTTGACCTTATCCAAGTTGATTTTGGCTTCTTCGATGGCTTTGTCGCTGTACTTGACAGGACGGCGGTAATGCGCTGTTCCGAGGAAGAAACGCAACACCTGCGGATCGACTTCCTTGAGGATATCATGCACCGTCACGAAGTTTCCGAGCGACTTGCTCATCTTCTCAGCGTCTTCGCCGATCGTGACGAAGCCGTTGTGCATCCAGTAGTTTGCGAAAGTTTTGCCGGTCTTGGCCTCGCTCTGGGCGATTTCGTTCTCATGATGCGGGAAGGTCAAATCGTGGCCGCCGCCGTGGATATCGATGGTGTCGCCCAAGTATTTGGTCGCCATCACGGAGCATTCGATGTGCCAGCCCGGGCGTCCCGGACCCCAAGGTGATTCCCAAGAGACTTCATCCGGCTTCGCTTCTTTCCAAAGCGCAAAATCAAGCTGATCTTCTTTCTTCACGTTCTCTTCCGCATCCAAGCGTTCGCTGGCGCCGATGATCAGGTCCTTGATCGATTGATCGCTCAATTTACCGTAGTCCTTGAACTTGCCGGTGCGGTAATAGACGTCCCCGTCAGCCGCATAGGCATAGCCTTTTTCGATCAGTTCGCCGATGAAGGCGATGATGTCCGGGATGTTTTCCATCACGCGCGGATTCAGAGTCGCTTTTTCGACTTGCAGCGCCGCGGTGTCTTCATAGAAGGCCGCGATGAACTTTTCGGCGACTTCCTTCGCGGAAATGCCCAGCTCTTTTGCGGCACGGATGATTTTGTCGTCCACGTCGGTGAAGTTGGAGACGAAATTCACGTCATAACCGCGGTATTCCAAGTAGCGGCGGACGGTATCGAAAGCCACGGTACTGCGCGCGTTGCCGATGTGGATGTAGTTGTAGACGGTCGGACCGCAGACGTACATGCCCACCTTATTCTTTTGGATCGGTTGGAATTCTTCTTTTTCGCGCGTCAGGGTATTGTAGATTTTTAACATTGCGCACTCCTTTCCAGCTTCGAAAAAAGGGCTGACGCCCTTTTTCGTTTGCTAATCATTCGATTGTTTTGTCTTCTTTATGCTTATGGTAACGGACGATTTTTGCCGGTATGCCGACTGCGGTGACATCTGGCGGAATTTCGCTGACGACGACCGCGGATGCCCCGATTTTGGCATTGTCGCCGATTTTGATCGGCCCCAATACTTGCACATGGGCGGATAACAGCACGTTATTCCCGATGGTGGGATGGCGCTTGCCGGTGTCTTTCCCGGTGCCACCCAACGTCACGCCATGGTAGATCATGACATCATCGCCGACTTCGGCTGTTTCCCCAATGACGATGCCCATGCCGTGGTCGATGAACAGACGACGACCGATCGTCGCACCCGGATGGATCTCGATCCCTGTCAAGAAACGCCCGAGATGCGAAATCACCCGACTGAAGGTGTACCATTTCCGCTTATAAAAAAAATGAGCGATATCATATACAAGGATGGCGTGTAACCCCGGGTACGTCAGAACGACTTCCAACGTACTCCTTGCAGCCGGGTCATGATCTTTTATGGTTTGAATCGTTTCACGTAATCTATTCAAGTCATTCCAGGCCCCTTTTTGGATTATCCATCTATTATATAGAATAAGCTCATTTTTGCTAGACTTTTTTGTCGGTCCTACATTTTATCCAAAAAACTGTTCAGGTGAGCCAAACTTTTCTCTCTGCCCAGCACTTCGATGGTCTTGCCGATTTCAGGCCCGTGCATTTGGCCGCTGACGGCGACACGGATAGCCATGTAAAGGTTCTTGCCTTTGATCTTCGTTTCTTTTTGGACTGCTTTGATGGCACCCAGAATTTCGGCTTCTTCGAACGGCTCGATGGCAACCAATTGTTCTTTGAATGCGGCAAGCACGGTCGGCGCTGTTTCGGCAGCCAATATTTCCTGCGCTTCTGCGTCCAGGTTGAGTTCGTCCGTGAAGAACAGCTCGGAAAGGGCGACGATTTCAGCGGCATAGCTCATTTGCTCGTGGTAAAGGCTGATCAGCTTCTTCGCGTATGCTTTGTCGGCTTCAGTAGGGTTTTCCGGCAATTTGCCGGCAGCCACCAAATGAGGCGTAGCCAAAGCCACGACTGCATCCAAGTCGGCACTCTTCATGTACTGGTTGTTGATCCATTCCAGTTTCTTTTGGTCGAAGGCGGCAGGCGATTTGCTCAGGCGTTCCGGATCGAACATCTTGATCAGATCCTCTTTCGAGAAGATTTCGTCTTCTCCGACCGGTGACCAGCCCAACAGCGTGATGAAGTTGAACATCGCTTCCGGCAGGTAGCCCAAGTCTTTGTATTGCTCGATGAACTGCAGAATCGTTTCATCGCGTTTGCTTAATTTTTTGCCCGTTTCGCTGTTGATGATCAACGTCATATGGCCGAAAACAGGTATTTTCCACTCGAATGCTTCATAGATCATCATTTGTTTCGGTGTATTGGCGATGTGGTCATCCCCACGCAGGATATGGGTGATCGCCATCATGTGATCGTCCACGGCAACCGCAAAATTATAGGTCGGGAAACCGTCACGTTTGCGGATGATGTAGTCCCCGCCGACACTGCTGGCTTCGAATGTGATCGGTCCTTTGACGATGTCATCGAATGTATACGTGTTTTCCATCGGCACACGGAAACGGATGACCGGTGTGATGCCTTGTGCTTCTTTTTCAGCTTGTTGGGAAGGCGTCAAGTTTGCGCATTTGCCGCCGTAATGAGGCATTTCGCCGCGTGCTCTTTGCTGTTCGCGCTCCGTTTCCAACTCTTCCTCATTGCAGTAGCACTTGTAGGCGCGGTTGGACAGAAGCAGTTGGTCGATCAACGGATCGTAGATATGCTGTCTTTCGGATTGACGGTACGGTCCGAATTTGCCTGGTTTGTCCGGACCTTCATCCCAGTCCATCCCTAACCAAGCCAAGTTTTGCAGCTGGCTTTCTTCGCCGTGTTCAAGGTTGCGTTTTTGGTCCGTATCTTCGGTGCGGATGATGAACTCACCGTCGTTATGACGGGCAAACAGATAGTTGAATAATGCGGTACGGGCGTTTCCGATATGCAGGTTACCGGTTGGGCTTGGTGCATAACGTACGCGGATTTTCTTTGTCATATGAAGTATCCCCTTTTCTGTGAAGCTGGTTATCTCGTGCTGGCTTTGCTATTTGATGCCTTTTTGTGAATGCGCAGGTTTCGCGAAGATCATGCGGCCGGCTGCCGTCTGCAAGGCGCTCGTGACGACGACTTCAATCGTCTCGTTCATGTAATGCTGTCCTTCTTCGACGACGATCATCGTGCCATCGTCCAGATAGGCCACCCCTTGATTGCGTTCCGTACCGACTTTGATGACGGTGACGACCATGTATTCACCGGGTATGACGACCGGCTTCACGGCATTTGCCAAGGCATTGATGTTCAACACTGGCACATTCTGGAACTCGCAGACTTTATTCAGGTTGTAATCGTTCGTAACGACGATACCGTCGATCAGTTTCGCCAATCGGATCAGCTTGCTGTCGACTTCAGGAATCTCTTCGAATTCACCGTCGTAGCTTTCCACGACGATGTCTTCTTCTTTTTGGAGTTTGTTCAGGATATCCAATCCCCTTCTGCCCCTGACGCGCTTCAGGCTGTCGGAGGAATCGGCGATGTATTGCAGTTCGCGCAAGACGAAGTTCGGGATGACGATGACGCCTTCCAGGAAGCCGGTTTTGGCGATGTCGTAGATGCGGCCGTCGATGATGACGCTCGTATCCAAAATCTTGTATTTGCGGAAAGTATCATCCGCTTTGCGGTCAAGCATCTGTGTTTCTTCCTGCTTTTTCGGTTTCGCTGCGAACAGTTTCCGGAATTCTTCGATCCGGGTCGTCCCCACGCGGAAGCCCAGATAAGCCAGGATCAAGGACAGGATCGCCGGCAGCACATCGTTGATGACCGGAATCCGCAGTGATGTCAACGGGATGCCGATCAGCCAAGCCAAAACCAGCCCGATGATCGTTCCGATCGAACCGAACAGCATGTAGCTGACCGATAACGTGCTGAAGTAGTTCTCAATTTTCTGGATGACATCCAAAATGAATTTCATCAACAGAAAGGATAATAGTAAAAATATAAGTGCTCCAATTCCAATATTAACAAAAACATTGTTGAAAAGATTATTTTGTATGCCCGCTAGTTCCCACAGGTAAGGCATTGCTGTAACGCCAGCACTGCCACCCACCAAGAGGAAAACGGCCGTAATGATTTTCCGTTTCAAAGGCTTCCCTCTCTCTTTCCTTCTGTCATCAATTTTTATTCGGAAATACTTTGCGCAGCGTCTCTTGAAGCGTTGCGACAGGAATGATCTGGATTCCGTCCGGGTGCTTCCAGCCGGCCATATTGTTCTTCGGCAAATACACCTTGGTGAAGCCCAATTTCTGGGCCTCATTGACGCGTTGCTCGATCCGGCTCACCCGGCGGATTTCCCCGGTAAGGCCGATTTCACCGATAAAGCACTCTGTCGCGGAAGTCTCGCTGTCCCAATAACTTGAAGCGATGCTGACGGCCACGGCCAGGTCGATGGCCGGCTCATCCAGCTTTACGCCGCCTGTCGATTTGAAGTAGGCATCCTGGTTCTGCAGCAACAAGCCTGCCCGTTTTTCCAGCACAGCCATGATCAAGGAAACCCGATTGTAGTCCAAGCCACTCGCAGTCCGGCGGGCATTCCCGAAGACCGTCGGCGTGATCAGACACTGGATCTCGGCCAAAATCGGCCGCGTGCCCTCAAGCGAGGCAACGACTGCCGATCCGGAAGCTCCGGCGAGCCGCTCTTCAAGGAACAGCTCGGAAGGGTTCCTCACCTCGCGCAAGCCGCCTTCGATCATCTCGAAAACGCCGATTTCGTCGGTCGATCCGAAACGGTTTTTGACAGCGCGCAAAATCCGGAAAGCATGATGCCGGTCGCCTTCAAAATACAGCACCGTATCCACCATATGCTCCAGCATCCGCGGCCCGGCGATGGCGCCTTCCTTTGTCACGTGTCCGACGAGGAAGATCGCGATGTCGTTGCTCTTTGCGATCCGCATGAATTCGGCGGTGCATTCGCGCACTTGCGTTACGCTGCCGGCCGTGCTCGTGATGTCCGGATGGATCATCGTCTGGATCGAGTCCACGATGACGAATTCCGGCTTGATCCGCTCGATTGTGTTGCGGATCGCGTCGATATCCGTTTCCGGGTAGATGTAGAAGTCGGTACCCTTGACCCCTAGCCGTTCCGCCCGCAATTTGATCTGACTCGCGCTTTCCTCTCCGGAGATATAAAGAACGCGGTGACCGCCTTGGTTGATCTGCGCCGAAACCTGCAGCAGCAAAGTGGACTTGCCGATGCCGGGGTCACCCCCGATCAGGATCAGCGAACCGGGTACGATGCCTCCGCCCAACACGTGGTTGACTTCTTCCATCTGCGTCTTGACGCGCGGCAGATTCTCGGTTTTGATGTCCTGGATTGCGATTGCTTCAGGTACATTCCCGCTGAAATTGGAACGCTGCTGTTGCTTCACCGCTTTCGTCGCTTCCCGTTCTTCCTCCATTTGGTTCCAAGTGTTGCAGTTCGGGCAACGTCCCAGCCATTTCGGCGACTCGTACCCGCAAGCCTGACAAACGTATTTCACTGCATTTTTCTTTGCCAAATGAATCTCTCCTTCAAGTGTGAACGAACTTATCTTATTTTATCACAAAAAGCCTGTTCTACGTATAACAATACGCAAATAGCCGCGGATTCGGCTTTTCTTTTTACGCCTGTCCTGACGATCCGAAACCGCCTGTGCGTTCCGATCCTTCCGCTTCATCCTGGTCGGCTTTCAGGAACTGCAGGAAGATGCCCTGGCCGATGCGGTCGCCCTTACGGATGACTTTGTCGCGCAACCCGAAATTCAGGAACTGGAAGTAGATATGCCCTTCGTTGCCCTCGTTATTGTAATAATCCGCATCCACAATGCCCACGCCGTTCGGCAGCACGATGAAATTTTTCAGCGGATTGCTGGAGCGGTTCGTCAATTGCAGGTATTCATCTTCCTGCATGTAGGCTTTGATTCCGGTAGGCACCAAAAGCGGACGCAACAGTTGCTCTTTCTCTTCGAGCGCTTCATCTGTATCTTTGTCGTTGCCGAACAGTTCCGCAAGATGCGTTCCCACACTTTGCACGACCGTTTTCCAGATCGCCGGCAAGACAATTTCTTCGGCTGCTTCAAAATCGTATCCCGCTGCGTGTTTCGTAGCACGCTTGGGTAATTGGATATTTTTGTCGGCGTAACCGCTGATCACTTCAAACCCTCTTTTGTTCATGGCTGATAACCCCTTTTTCTCTCTAGTATCGCTGCATCGATCTTACATGCATCAAAGAACCATTTTACCAAAACGACGGCGGTTTTTCACGGTTTAGTTGTGTGCTTGCCTTTTCTTAACAATGCCGGAGCGAGCGCTATGCACACTATAGCAACGAATTGAGACTTTTTCATGACCAAATCCTGAGGTTGTTCTAAAAGCTTCCCGCGGCAAGAAAGCGCCTTCGGCAAAGTGCACAAAAAACCAGCGCTTTTTTTGGGCAGTTTCCCGTGGTCATGGAATCCGCTTTCAAATAAGATAAGGACATAAAAGAAAAGCCAAAAAAAATCAAAAGGCAGGTACAAATAAATGGTAGAGATCCAGTTGAACAGCATCCATAAAAAATATGATAATTCCCCTACTTATTCCGTCACAGATTTCAACTTGCAGATTAAAGATCGTGAATTCATCGTCTTTGTCGGTCCATCCGGTTGCGGAAAGTCGACGACGCTGCGCATGATCGCCGGTCTGGAAGATATCTCCGAAGGCGAATTGGTCATCGGCGACACCCTCATGAACGATGTTGCGCCGAAAGACCGCGATATCGCGATGGTATTCCAGAACTATGCACTATACCCGCATATGACCGTATTTGACAATATGGCTTTCGGTCTGAAATTGAGAAAGTACAGCAAAGACGAAATCAAGAAGCGTGTTGATAACGCAGCCGACATCCTGGGCTTGACGGAATATTTGGACCGCAAACCGGCAGCTCTGTCCGGTGGTCAAAGACAGCGTGTCGCCTTGGGTCGCGCCATCGTCCGTGATGCAAAAGTCTTCCTGATGGATGAGCCGTTATCCAACTTGGATGCAAAATTGCGTGTGGCCATGCGTGCTGAAATCGCGAAATTGCACCGTCGCCTGAACACGACAACCATCTACGTAACCCATGACCAAACCGAAGCGATGACCATGGCGGATCGGATCGTCATCATGAAGGACGGTTTTGTGCAACAGATCGGCAGCCCGAAAGAAGTCTACGATACGCCAGTGAATGTATTCGTAGCCGGATTTATCGGATCGCCTGCCATGAACTTCTTCAACGTAACGCTGCAGGATGGCGTCATCACGAACGGCGAAGGGCTTAAATTGACTTTACCGGCCGGAAAACGCAGAGTCCTGGAAGATAAAGGCTACAACGGCAAAGAATTGACTTTCGGCATCCGTCCGGAAGATATCCAAAGTGAGCAGATTGCACTTGATACCAACCCGACTTGGGCTGTCAAAGCGGAAGTGGTTGTATCCGAATTATTAGGTGCTGAAACCATGCTTTACAGTAAAGTCGGCGAAACAGAATTCATTTGCCGTGTGGACGCGCGCGATTTCCATTCGCCAGGCGAAGTCATTGATTTGGCTTTCAACATGAACAAGTCCCACTTCTTCGACAAGCAATCCCAAGATGTGATCGCCATCCCATAACCAGCGGACGGCTTGGATCACCTGAAACACACTTACCAGTTCTAACCTACCCTCCCCCCATAGAAAAAGGCGATCCGATAACGGCAATGTCATTAACTTAAGGGCATTGACAAATAAGAGACAGGAGGAAATGGGAACTGTATTCTCCCATTTCCTCCTGTCTCTTTCATTTCTGACAATCGAAGACACAACGAAGCCAGGCAGCTCCTAGGAGAAAGTTGCCCTAACACGTGTAACGATAGGATCGAAAGTTGCCCTAATATGTGTAACGATAAGATCGTCTGGATTTGTTCACTGGACTCTTCCTTTTGACCGCCCTATGCGGGCGGACGGGGACAAGGTGTTTGATAAGTAGTGCACTCATTTGCTCGAAACTTTCTCTCCGTTGTTCGTATGTTTCACTCATGAATGATCGGATGAAATAGGTTTTCATGATTCCGATAGCGATGCTGATATTTCGCTTCATTTCATATTTATAGCGTTCCTGGGGAATCGCTCTTGTTTCGCTCACTTCAATCAGGTGAAGCATCGTCAGGTTGTATAGCCAGACAGTGCAATAAATATCCTGAAGGATCAGCCGTTCCCGGTTGCCACTGAACTCCTCTAACTTCATGCGGTTTTTCAGTACGTTATAGGCGGTTTCGATTCCCCACCTCAACCTGTATACTTCACTCAAGTCATCGGCTGAAAAGTCAGATGGTGTTAAATTCGTCAAAAGGACTTCGTCCTCTATCTCCCCGTTGTCCTGCTTGCGAAGTGGGATTTTTACAAACCGCATCGGATAAACCGTGCTCATCAAGGTAGCTCGGAAAATCCGATCATTCCTGTAGTCGTTTGTCTGTGACCTGTCAAAGGTGACTTCAAAAGTTTGGTCTTGCCCCACAGATAACTGGCTGGAATAGCGCTTTAAGTTCTGGTGATCCATCCGCATCACAAATTTCTGCCCATCCTGAAACAGTTGGTGGACTAGCCGCATCGAGAAATAGCCGCGATCAAACACGGTGATGGTCGGCTGCCGGAGCGTTTCTTTCAGCACGTGGAGGTGTTGGGAAGCCGAGGCGCGCTCGCTGCTCTTGTACGGACCGATAAACGTGTCAATCACCATTTTATTGATACAATCATAGAGCGTGGAGACAGATGCCATCACCGGATTGGCGGATGCCTTTAGGTTATGGACCACACCATATTTCTTGGCGTTTTCCTCCGTGGAGGGCAGGATGATGTCAGAGCCGTCTATCGCGGTCACAATGTACCCATTCAGCTTGACCAATTGGTCATCATTTTCTTCATAAACCATGGACATATAGTCAGTCATCATCAACCGGATGGCTTTGGGGTTGTAGTTCATTCGGGCATTATAAAAAGCGACGGTCGAAATGTCCAGAGGTTTCCCTTGGTTCTCGTAAAAATTTAGGAGTTCGCAAAATTGGGAGTTCCCCTTTTGCGCAAACATTTGAAGCATCAATCCGAGAGGGGTCGTTTTCCTTTTTCGGGTAAAGGCTTTCGGGTTCCCTTCGCGGATATCTTCCAGATAAATAGTTTGGGCTTCTTCGATAAATTCTTGGAATTCCATCATTTCGACCGTCATTTTTAAGCCCTCCTTTTAATATACAGACCATCCTTCCTACATTAAGTATAACGGGAAACCCGAAGATGAGAAAAAAAAACCTCCTCCCATCATAAAAAAAAAGTGAGAATGCACAATTGAATGCATTCTCGCTTTTTTCAGTTGTCAAGTCGCTTAAGTTAATGACATTGCCGATAACGGTTCGCCTTTTTCTTATGCATATATACCTACCTGATTCTGAAGAGGGTAACGGAATACGAGCGCAGCTCCGGCGAAGGACCTCCCAACCGGAGAACGCCAGCAATAATCGCATTCAACTACGACGAAGCCGTCTTCATCGGAGAACACAAGCAGAATGTGGGGCGAACTCCGGCGAAGCCTCCGTTCACGGGAGAAGAGCGCTCTCGGCCAACAATGAAGGAGGTGCCTCCATGAGACACCTCCTTCATTGTGCAGCTATTGTTTTCGCTTCAATCTATTCGCTTCCACGCGTTCGGTAAAAAGTTATTCTTCTACCGCATCCGCGTCAAATGCTTGCTCCTGGGTGATGGCATCCTTGACCCAGACCGAAATCGAACCGGCATTGACCGGGAAACGGCCATTGCCGGCCTCGCTGATTTCGACTTTTTCTTCGCGGTTGCCCGTATAATCCGCGAAAGTCTGTCCGGCATACTGTTCGCCGACGTACATATCCTTGAACCCTTCATCGCTGTTGGAAATGACCGTAGCCAAGCCGTACGGATGATCTTCATTGCCCAGACGCGTCCAGCCAACGCAATTGCCGTGGTCGAAGTAGTCGCGTTGTTCGCCGTAAGCATGGTTGGCACGCAGATAGAGCAGTTTATCCAGGAACGCCTGCTGTCCTTCAACCGGATTCGGCCCTTTGATGCCGTAGTAGTCCCCGTAGAACAAGCACGGGAAGCCTTGTTCGCGCAGCAGGATGACGCCGTATGCCAGCGGAGTGAACCAAGGCTCGACATAGGACTGCAACGCTTGGCTTGGCTGCGAATCGTGGTTGTCGACAAACGTGACCGCGTGGGTCGGATTTTTGGCGACCAGTGACTGCTCGAACAGATTCCTAAGATCGTATTCCTTGCCTTGCTGGGAAGCGGCGTGGAAATTTTGGTGAAGGGCTACGTCAAAAAGGTCGAATGTGAAGTCGGTCGCTTCTAAGTATTCCCTCATTGTCCCGTAACGGTACTTCCAGTATTCGCCGACCACATAAAAATCATCGCCATGCTGCGCGCGGATCGTCTCAACAAAATCCTGAACGAAATGGTCATGGATGTGCTTGATGGCATCCAAGCGGAAGCCGTCCACGCCGGTTTCCTTGATGTACCAGTCCGCCCACTTCTTGATCTCCTTGACTACCGCTGGGTGGCTATAATCGATATCCGTATACATCAGATAATCATAATTGCCGTGCTCATTGTCGACGCTTTCGTCTTCCGCCCAACCTTTATCGAAACCTTTGAACATGTAAATAGCTTTTCTGCCGTTCTCATTATTGAAATCCGTCCCGGTGAAATGTTCCCAGGACCATTTGAAGTCGGAATATTTGTCGCCGCGGCCGGGGAATGTGAATTTCGTCCAACCTTCGATTTCATATGAATCTGTCCGCTTTTCCTGACGGTTTTCCGGATTCACTTCATAGGCACGGAAGCGTTCCGTCTCGTCCGCTCCGGCTTTGTGGTTCAGGACAACGTCAGCATAGACGGCGATCCCTTCCGCATGCAACGCTTCGATCGCAGCCAAGTATTCTGCTTTTGTCCCGTATTTTGTGCGGACGGCACCTTTTTGGTCGAATTCACCCAAATCATAGAGATCGTAGACGCCGTAGCCTGCATCATTCGTACCTGTCGCTTTGTAGGCCGGGGGAGTCCAGACAGCCGTGATGCCCAGTTCCTTCAGATGCGTTGCATCCTCCTTCAGGCGATTCCATAATTGACCATCATCATCCAGATACCATTCAAAATATTGCATCATCAATCCATTTCCTGCCATGCGCTCACTGCCTTTCGTTCATTCTAGTTTTGTTGTAGTCCACAAATTGCTTTTTGATAATCTCATTATACATGCTTCCCTTCCGTTTGCTCTTTGGGACGCCTCCCGAGCGCCGTTTCTTCTTGGTGGGGCAAAATGCTTGCATCTTGAATCGGACGCCGGTATACTGACGTTAAGTTAGCTGATTGCTGATTTCTTTTTTGGTTATATATCTCGAATTAGGAATATACGAAACGGAATGCATTATGAAATGAGGAACCGATCCATGAACACATTAAGAGGAATCCACCACGTCACCGCCATCACAAGCAGCGCCGAAAAGAATTACGCCTTCTTCACGAACATCCTTAGCATGCGCTTGGTCAAAAAAACCGTCAACCAGGACGATATCCAGACTTATCACCTTTTCTTCGCCGATGACCGCGGCAGTGCCGGTACGGACATGACTTTCTTCGATTTCCCGGGAATCCCGAAAGCCGTCAGAGGTACCAACGAAATCTTCAAGACCGGCCTGCGCGTCCCTTCAGATGAAGCGCTGGCTTACTGGGTGAAACGTTTCGATAAATACGACATCACGCATTCCGGCATTTATGAGCAGTTCGGCCGCCGGGTGCTCGACTTCCAGGACTTTGACGAACAACTCTACCAGTTGGTTTCCGATGAGTCGGACAGCGGCGTGGCTCCCGGGATACCGTGGCAAAAAGGGCCGGTTCCGAATGAATACGGCATCCGCGGATTGGGACCGATTTTCGTCCGCATCGCTGATTTCAACTTCTACAAGCAAGTATTGGAGACCGTATTGGGCTTCCGAGCTGTCGCTTCCGAGGGTGATGTGCATCTCTTCGAAGTCGGTGAAGGCGGCAACGGTGGCCGCATGATTGTGGAACACAACGCTTCGCTGGGGCAAGCCCAGCAAGGCTTCGGCAGCGTTCACCACATGGCCTTCCGCGTCAAGGACCGCAAAGAATTGGAAGAATGGATCGAACATATGGGTTCGTACCGCTTCCCGACCTCCGGCTACGTCGACCGTTTCTATTTCGAATCGCTTTACGCCAACATCGCCCAAGGCATCCTCTTGGAATTCGCAACGGATGGCCCTGGCTTCATAGATGACGAAGAGCCTTACGAAACATTGGGCGAACGATTGGCTTTACCTCCTAAATTCCGCAACAACCGCGAAGAGATTGAAGGATTGGTCCGCCAATTCGATACCGTGCGCAGCACGAAGACTTTTGAAAAAGAATATTTGGACTGACCAAAAAGCAGGAATCGGATCGATGATAAAATCAAATGAACCGTCCTTCTCCGGCGAACGGAGGCTTCGCCGGAGTTCAGGATGCATTCCGTTTGCGTTCTCCGATGAAAGTGGCTTCATCGGAGTTCAGTCCGATTGTTACCGGTGTGCTCCGGTGAGCAGACCGTTCACCGGAGATGGGGACGTATTACACACACTCCTCCTGTCAGCGGGAGCAAAATAAGAAGAGAGGCCATCTCATTAGGAAATGGCCTCTCTTCTTATTTTGCTTTAGCGTTTCACAGACGGGCTTCCTTCAGCACCAAACAGACGCTTTGGTAATCCCCTTGCAGGGCATCCTTCAGATAGAGCCCGCGGTTCATCAGCTCATCCCCGCCGATTGCCCCTTCATACCCGCTGACAGTGTAGAATTTAGCGGCATCCAAACCTTTGAACAGCACTTTTTTCTTCTTCAGATTGGCCCGGTCGAGAACCTGGTAGTAGAAATAGAGCGCCTCGTCCTGCTCGGGGCTCACGAAGATCCAAGCGGCCTCATTCTGCGTTTCGAACGGACTGAGGATCCGGTGGAACACACCGTATTGGACGAGTCCGCGGTGTTCTTTGTAGAAGCTGATCTGCTCCTTCATCTCCTGTTTCTCTGCTTCGGAAAGCGTCGTGACGTCCAGTTCGTAGCCCAGATTGCCGGCCATCGCCACATCTCCGCGCATCTTCATCGAAGTCATGCGGTGCACTTGGTGGTTCGGAACAGCCGATACGTGCGAACCCATGCTCGAAATCGGCATGACGAGGCTGGTGCCGTACTGGATCTCCAGACGCGCCACCGCATCTGTGTTATCGCTAGTCCAAGTCTGCGGCATATAGTAGAGGATACCCGGGTCGAAGCGTCCGCCGCCGCCCGAGCAGCTTTCAAAGAGGATATGCGGATATTTCGTCACCAGCGCCTCCATCACTTCATAAAGACCTAGCATGTACTTGTGCAGCACTTCCCCCGGCAGCGCGCCTGGAGCGGCGGTTCCGATTTCGGTCATGTTGCGGTTATAATCCCATTTGATGTAGTCGACCGGCACTTCATCCAAAACTTCCATCATCTGCGCCAGAATATTGTCACGCACTTCCTTGCGGCTGAAATCAATCACATACTGGCTACGGCTAAGTGATTTTTCTCTTCCGGGCGTATGGATGCACCAGTCCGGATGGGCGCGGTAAAGCTCGCTGTCTTCGGAGATCATTTCCGGTTCGAACCATAAGCCGAACAGCATGCCCTTCGCCTTGATGTTCTCTGCGAGTTGCTTCAATCCATCTGGCAATTTGGCAGTGTGGATGTGCCAATCGCCTAATGAGGAATAGTCATCGTCTCGTTTCCCGAACCATCCATCATCAAGTACGAATAGTTCGACTCCCAAAGCAGCTGCTTCATCGGCCATCGCCTCGATCTTTTCGGCTGTGAAATCGAAGTAGGTGCCTTCCCAATTGTTGATCAGGACCGGGCGCTCCGCAAATTGATGCTCTCCCCGCACAAGATGTTTCTGGTAGAAAGGATGCAGCGTCTGCGATAGGCCATTCAACCCGTTTTCGCTGTATACCAATACGACTTCCGGTGTCTGGAACGCCTCTCCAACAGGTAAGTGCCATTGAAAATGGGTTGGATTGATGCCCATCTGGACGCGTGTCTGCGCGTAAGTATCAACTTCGACATTGGCTCGGAATTCGCCGCTGTAGACAAAATGGAAACCGTAGACCGCTCCTTGGTCTTCCGTCGCCGTTTTTTCGGCCAAAGCCACGAACGGCTGATAGGCATGGCTCGTGGTTCCGCGCTTACTGTCAAGTGTGTGGATGCCGCGGACAAGTGGCGTGCGCACGATTTGGCGTTCCCTTCCCCAAGCACCAGGCAACTGGATCATGTCAAAATCAGCATCCGGGAAATCGATGGACATACTCAACGCTTTGTTCAGATGGATGTCTTCAGCTCCATTGTTGCGGAAACTTGCTGAACGTGTCAGTACCGGATAGTCGCGGAACAAGGTGTAGCTCAGAACGACTTCGACTTTTGTGACGGTATCTTCCATCGTCAGCAGCAAGGTTTCCGCCGGCTCTTCTTTTGTTTCGTAAGTCTGCGGCAAGCCTTGCAATGGCTGTTTGCCAGTCACGATTTCATGGCTCTTATAAGTCAGCAGGCTGACAGTCGTTTGATCCGGATACAGGCACTCGAATGCTGATTCGCGGAAATCACCGCTGCCATTCCCCGGAAATTCCTGTGGCAAGGTCGCAAGCGAAAACACACGGCCAGGCACCTCGAACGGATTGGGCGCAAAAGCATTGTCTTGGCGCGGATAATCAGCCACTTGCGAAAAGCTGTTGAGCCGTTTCCCCCAGTACTGATGGGATACATATTTTTCTTCTTCCAGTGCGATCACATAGCTCACTGATTCGTTCTGTAAATGAAAATATTTTTTTGTTTCATCAAATGTTATCGTCACAGTCATCACTCCTTGGCTCTCTTCATTTTTCTAGAATATTTGTTCTTCTCCTGCCCCAGTTCGGTGCAGGATAGAGAAAGTATTTGTCGGCAAGTCGACCGTCAGACTGGCCGATTCATCGGCAGTGGCCCACGTCAAAATGAAGGCCCCTTCGTCGATCATCGTTATCTCCAAGTCGCCGTCGAACGCTTTGGCTGTATTGCGGAACGTCAGCAGACGGAACAGGTCTTTTACGACCGGACGCTCGATTTCTTGATTGATTTCATCCAGGCTGTAGTAATGACGGTTGATGTTGCGGCCTTCTTTGCTGTTCTCCAGCAGCTCCAGATCATTTTCGCCGGCCAGCAAGCCGACATAATAGATCTGAGGAATCCCCGGTGTGAAGCATTGGATCGCCCGCGCCAACAGATAGGCGGCATCGTTGTTGCCCAAAGCCGAATAGTATGTGCAGTTGATCTGGTAGATGTCCAGGTTATTGTAGGCTTCCGAGCTGTAAATCCGCTTCAGGTTGGCGCCTTTTTCATAAAGGGCTTCGACCGCGAAATCCACTTCTTCCTGGGTAAGCAGATCCTTCACATCGACGACACCGATGCCGTCATGCGTGTCCAAGGTCGTGAACTGGTCGCGCGGGCAGATTTCCAACCAGTGCAGCAGTTTTTCGGCTTTCCCGCTGTAAAGGGCGTGCAGCACCAGCATCGGCAAAGCAAAATCGTAGACCGGAAAGCCTTTTTCCGCGATTTTTTGCTGGATCGTATAGTGCTCGTGGATCTCCGGCAGCACCGTCACATCGTACGGCTTCAGTATTTCCACTGCGTATTCCAGCATCTCCCAAATTTCAGGTTCTACGAAGAAGCAGTTCGTATCCAATTCCTTGATGGCATAAGCGAATGCATCCAGGCGGATGATCGAAGCCCCTTTATCCGCCAAGAAACTAAGCGTATCCTTGATGAACTGGCGCGTTGCTTCGGTCTTCACGTTCAGGTCGATCTGCTCTTCCGAGAATGTGCACCAGACTTTTTCCGATGTGCCGTCTTTAAAGTGAGCGTCCACGAAAGGCGCTTTGGGTTTGCGTTTGTAGATCAGATCGATGTCCGCTTCCGTCGGTCGGTGCTCCGGCCAATAGTCGTTGTAGCGGATGAAGTAGTCCTTGTAGTCCGACTCTTCTTTTTTCTCAAGAAAGTCCAAATAGTAGGGCGATTGCGCGGAAATGTGGTTCAGCATGAACTCATACATCATGTAGTATTTTTCGCTGATGCGTTTGATGTCATCCCAGCCGCCGAACCGCTCATCCACTTTCGTGTAGTCCATCGGCGAAAAGCCGCGGTCGCCGGATGACGGAAAGAACGGCAGGATATGTACGCCGCCGACAACCCCTTTCAGATGTGTGTCCAGTACGTGTTCCAGATCCTTCAGGTTATTGCCCAGACTGTCCGGATAGGTGATCAGCATTGCTTCATTTTTTATCTTCATTATCAGTTACCTCATTCTAAAATATCGTTAAGTTACGTTCAGCTTTTAGCAAATAATCATTTTTTTGATGTCAAAAGTGCATCACCTTTGGTTTTTTACAGGTTTGCAAAGCTTTCCATGCATCCAATAATGATGGCTAGCTTCACGGGTTAGCCCTTCGGAAATTAGATAAATCTGACCCATTGCGCTCTGCGATGCTCATTTGCATGGGACTCTTAGGATTCATCCTTTAGAGTCCCAGTACAAGGTGACCATAGGGAACGTTGCGAGGCCAGATTTCCTAAATTTCTTTCTGGGCTGAACGAACCCGTTCCGCTTTTCTTATTTTCCGCCGGTTGTGGCGATGCCTTCGATGAATTGTTTTTGGAATATGATGTACAGAATGATCATCGGGATGATTGCGATAACCGATCCGGCCATCAGTTGCGGATAATTGGTCGTGAATTGCCCTTGCAGGCTGGCCAATCCGGCCGAGAGCGTCATTTTGTCCTGCGACATGTTGACGACCAACGGCCACATCAAGTCTTTGAAGGCAAAGAGCGATGTGAAGATCCCCAAAGCCACCAAGCCGGAACGCGCCAACGGCATATAGATGCGGTAGAATACTTGCCAGGTTGTCGCACCATCGATTATCGCGGCTTCCATCAGTTCATCAGGCAATTTTATGAAAAATTGGCGCAGCAGGAAGGTCCCGAAAGCGGAGACGATGCCTGGGATGACCAAAGCGGAGATTGTGTTCAACAGCCCCAGATTTTGGACCAACAAATATTGCGGTGTCAGATAGATTTGCGAAGGAATCATCATCTGTGTCAATACAATGGCAAAAAACAGATTTTTGCCTGGAAAGTCCAGCTTAGCAACCGCAAAGGCTGCCATCGCGCTGAAAAGCGTTGAAGTCAATACCCTGAGGGCGATCATCAAGCCAGTATTGATGTAGAAGTTGACGAACGGTAAGGAGTTCCATACCGCTTGATAGTTCTCGATTTGGAATGCTTCCGGGAAAATTTGCGGCGGTATCTGTGTGGATTCGCTGATTGTTTTCCCTGAGGTCAGTACCATCCACAAGAACGGCATGACCATCAGCAAGGAGCCGATGATCAGCACGATGTGGATCAATACTGTCATTTTATTCATTTTTATCTTCATATTTTATTCACTCCTAATCGTAGGTGACCCATTTTTTCTGCGCCAACAGCTGAATGCCGGTGATCGCCATGATGATAAGAACCAATGAGATGGCGACAGCCGAGCCGTAGCCTTTGTCATTGAGCACGAATGATTCATTGAAGAACATGTACACGAGCGACTGCGTACTCTTTACCGCTAAGTTGGTGCGATCGAACATCATGAAGATGACATCGAAGACTTGCAGAGCACTGATGACACTCGTTACGGAAACGAAAAACAGTTGCGGTGAAAGCAAAGGCAGTGTGATTGAGAAGAATTGCTTCAGCGGTCCGGCGCCATCCACAACAGCTGCTTCATAGTATTCTTTGGGTATTTCCTTCAGACCTGCCAACAGCAGGATCATATTGTAGCCGACATTCGTCCAGATGCCGACGATGATGATCGACCAGATCGCCACTTCCGGATCGGTAATCCATAAGATGTTCCCGGAATAACCGAGTTTATCCAGCACCGCATTCAGCAAGCCGTATTCCGAATTGAACAGCCAGCGCCAAACCATGGCCACGGCAGCAGGAGCTGCAATCATCGGCAAGAAGAAGATCGTCCGGTACAGTCCGACCGCTTTTATCTTTGTATTCATCAATACCGCAAAGAACAGCGACAGGATGATTGTTATAGGTACTTGGATCCCGGCGTAGAAAAAGGTATTCTTCAACGATTGCCAGAATTCAGGGTCTTTCAGCATCTGCAGGTAGTTGTCCAGTCCTACAAAGGTTGAGGTGCCGAATGTACTCACGCTCTGGAAGCTCATGTACAGCGACTGGAATAACGGGATCACGTTCAGGATCAACAGCCCGATCAATGTCGGAGCGATAAAAAACCAGCCCCAAAGCGCCATTTTCCTTTTGCGTTCCTTCGGTGTCACCGTACCTACCGTTTTTTCTTTAGGAATTGCTATATCCGATTTCATCATAGTTCACCTCTATATATTGAAAGCCACTTATGGGAGTGTTTCCCATAAGCGGCCTTCTATTTTATTATTTTTCGTTAGCCAAAACTTCTTCAACACCCGCGACGATATCCGCAGCGACTTCTTTAACTGTCGCTGTACCGTCGAATACTGGCATCAAGGCAGTGTTTTCGACATCTTCCCAACGGGTTGTTTCTGCTGAGTAAGGCTTGATGTATGCATTTTCCATTTGGTCCACATAGACCTGCATATTGAATTGGCTGTATGCTTTTACGAATGTCTCTTCTGTTCCTTTATAAGCCGGAATTGCTGAGCCATTCTCGCCTTGCAGACGCATCGCTTCTTCTGTTCCCAAGAATTCAACGAATTTCAAAGCCGCTTCTTCATTGTCAGTTGAAGCCGCAACGGCGTTCGCCAAACCATTGAACAGTGTTGCCGCTTGTTTGCCTTTTGGCAGTGCTGCGACATCAGCATTGGCAGCCGTATACTCGTTGTTTGCCATTTCCCCTGTCATCCAAGATCCAAAGAAGGCCATTGCGCCGCGTCCTGATTGGAAGAAGGAAAGATTTGTGTTCTCAGCAAATTGGCTTTGTGTCGGCGATACACCATATTTCAAGCTCAGATCCGCATACCATTGCACGGCTTCGATCGTTTCGTCCAGACGGAATCCAGATTGGGTCTTGTCATCGGACAATACGTAGCCGCCGTTCTGGAAGATGAAGTTGTGGTAGCCTTCTTGTCTGTTCAAAGGAGCCAGGATACCATATACGCCGTTGTCGGGATCGTTCAGCTTTTGAGCGGCTTCCAACATTGTGTCCCACGTCCAGGTTTCATTCGGATAGGCAACTCCTGCTGCATCGAACAATGTTTTGTTGTACCATAGTGCTATTGTGTCGTAATCTTTCGGGATGGCATAGACTGCATCGTCAGCAGAATACAATTCGACCAATTCTTCCGGGAAATGTTCCAATGAAGTCACTTCGCTGTTTGCGTAGGTTTCAGACAGATCCATCAGAACGCCGCCCGTTGCGTATTTCGCGATTTCGTTGGAATGCATCCAGAATACGTCCGGCATGCTGTCGCCTTTTGCTCCCGCTTCCAATTTAGTCCAATATTGATCCCAAGGTGTCACTTCCACTTTTACATCGATGCCTGGATTCTCTGCTTCGAAAGCTTCTGCGATTGCTTCCATTCCCGGTTGTTGGATTTTGTCCCAGATGCTGTAAGTGATGGTCACATCACCGGAACCGCCTTCTCCATCGGAACCGTTTCCGCATGCACCTAAAACAAGTCCTGATAACAACACTGTAGCCAATGATACTTTCTTCCAATTCTTTAACATCTCTTCTCCACCTTTTCTATTATCTATAAAATTGTATACTCGAAAACCAAGAAACTATTGGACCATAGAGAAATTGCACCTGAACCATTCAAAATCAATCGCTTTGCAAACGTTTACTTGTTTTGATGTCATAATAATACCAAATACAGGAGAGGGCTGATAGATATTCAGCCGTACAAAAACATACCTTTTTGTTGATTCGAAAAAAGATCGCACCAACTCGGCAACAACTCATCTCCGATGCCAAGCGGCGCTGAGTTGTTGTCAAGTAGCGCGACCTTTGTCGTCCAACCTGATTGGTTCGCTTATTTTGTTTTTACTTTCTTTACGTAGGCCCTCGGTGATAGCTGCATTTTGCTCTTGAAAATGCGCGTGAAACTCAATGGGTTCTGGTAGCCGACCTTTTCAGCGATATCAGAGATACTGAGGTCCGTTGTTTCTAGGTATTCCCGACTTTTCTGAATGCGGAAATCAATCAAGTACTCATGCGGTGTCCGGTTTGTCGTTTTATGGAAAACGGCGGTCAAATAAGAGTCATTCAGAGACAACTCCCGGCTGATGTCGCCGATCAGAAAGTCACTGTCCTGATACCTGTCTTTGATGATCTCGATTGCTCTTTTCGTGTACTCGACGCCTCTATTGATTTTCTCAATCTGTTTGATTTCGGTGCCATCCAAATCATGTGCGAGCATGCTCAAAAAGAGGTACAACTGCCCTTGCAGACGTAGCCGGGATAACGTATCAAACGGATTTGCAGCCATAATTTCCTGCAGCATCGCCTTCACCTGCCCAAAGTTCTTCACGTTCCCTACCGGATGCGAAATCTGGAACCCAATATCCGTCAGCAATGCTTCCAGATGCTCGCCCTTCATTCCGATCCAGTAATATTCCCAAGGATCCTCTTCATCTGCTTGATAATAGGTCATCACATTCGGATAGATGATGAAGAACTGTCCTTCTTTCAGGTTGAAGCGGCTGTTGCCGATCTCGAAATATCCCTTTCCCTTCATGATGATATGGATCAAAAAATATTCCCGGACTGTCGGCCCGAAACTGTGGTTGGGAGCGCACTGCTCTTTGCCTTTGGTTGTGTAGTAAAGATCCTTGTAATAGATTTCTTCCTTAAAAAAATCTTCATCCATTTCCATCACCTCAGTCTTTATTTCTGTTGTAGCCGCTGCCCCTCATTATAGAATGCTCTCCTTGCTATAGCAAACCCGCACTTTTATCCGCAACTCTCCTCCCACATGAAACTCCGCCCTTTCGCAATCACAGATTCTCTTGTACAATGAGAAAAGATTGCCCGCGTATCGGGCAGATCCCAAACAAACTGACTAATCCCATAACCTTTACTATAGATTTGGAGGCGCCATCCTTGAAAAAAATCATCCTTTCCGCGTTGCTTCTGCCGCTCTTCCTGCTTTCCGCCTGCACCACCGCCCTGCCTGGGGAAGAAGTCATGCAGAACCTGGTCAACCGTTCCGCGGACCTCGAAAGCTACCACCAGTTCGTCGCTTTGACGACAACGACCACCAAAGAGGATCTGACGGGAGCAACTGTCGTGAGCGAGCAGTACACAACTGCCGATGCGACGCTGTTTCCGAAAGAAAAGACCGGCTACGGCAAACGGATCGACAAAGACAGCAATTATCCTGCAACGAAATCCGAATTCTATGTGACCCCGGAAGTGGGTTACAGCCGGACCGACAATGCCGACTGGACTGCTTATGCCACACCCGATGTCCCGCTGGCGAGTCTGCAGGTCTATCCGCTCGAGACGTTCATCGAACTGACCCAGATCATTGAAGCCTACGCTACACTCGAACTGGAAGGGGACGAATATTTGCTCAGCTTTTCCGGCAGCGATGATGCGCTGAATAAAGAAATCAACTATCTGTTCCAAACTTTCCCCTCCGAGCAGACCGATTACGACATCCAAATCCATCTGGACGCAAAAACCTTCTATCTGACCGCAGTATCCTATCGCTCCACGGTCACCCAAGCCGATCAGAAATCGGTCATCACGACGGAATTGACAGGCGCGTTCGACCTGTACAATCAAGCCAAAAAGCTGAAGACCGTTCCTGATTTCGATTCAGCCGAGTCCGTGGCCGAGACGGCGGATTCTTCGTTTTGAAAAAAACTACACTTGTAAGTCAACCGACACCCCTCTTACTGGCGTGGGTTGACTTACAAGTGTATTATCCATATAATACACTTGTATTGATTTTTATTATTTTTTTGCCTCGAGTGTATTAATCGTTTAATACACTCCACCGAAGGAAGAAGGTGGGAACAGTGATTTTTGACAAAAGAAGTCCGGTCTATGAACAGATCATCGAAATGTACAAACAGAAAATCGTCAGCGGGGACTTTCAACCGGGACAGGAAATCCCCTCGCGTCGGGAGTTAGCGACGCAATTGAAGGTAAATCCGAATACTGTACAACGTGCCTATAAGGAAATGGAGGGACTTGATTTGATCTTTACAGATGGAAATTCGCTCAGCAGAATAACCGAGAATCAGGCAAAGATTCAGTCGCTGCGGCAAGGCATCCTGGAAGATGCCCTACTGTCATTCATCGATACGGTGCGTACCGTCGGCATGGAAGATGAAGCAGTCCTGCAATTGGTCGAAACACGCTTGAAGGAGGTGCAACCCAAATGATTGAAATTATGAACTTGGAAAAAAAATATGGAAAACGAACGATTCTGGAAGATGTCAGTTTTACCATCAAAAAAAATGAAGTCACTTGTCTGACCGGAATGAACGGTACAGGCAAAACGACCCTCATGAACTGCATTATGGGCTTAGTTCCACGCAACAACGGCTCGATCACGATCGACGGGGAGGACTTTCAGCATCAGTTATACGAGCGGATCTCTTATATCCCTGACTCGCTCACCATGCCGCGTTGGATGACGATCGCAGAAGCGATGCAGTTCATGGATACCTACTACCCGAATTGGAATACCGCCAAAGCGGATGAATTACTTTCGTTCTTCCGTCTCGAATCGGATATGCAGCTGAAAAATCTCTCCAAAGGGAATAGCGCAAAGGTGAGTTTCTTGCTGGGACTTTCCCTGGATGCAGATTACTATTTGATGGATGAGCCGTTTTCCGGCATCGATGTCTTTGCCCGCGAGGATATTCTGGAAGTTTTCACGAGCAAATTCGTAACGGACAAGGGCGTCCTCATCGCCACGCATCATATGGATGAAGTCGAAATGTTGTTGGACCGGATCGTCATGCTGCGTGGTGGCCGGGTCGTCAAAGATTTTTACGCAGAAGACATCCGCCAAAACGAAGGAAAGGCAATCATTGATGTGATGCGGGAGGTTTATCAACCATGAAAAAATTTATGGAATTATGGACATTTGAATGGAATCGCGCGAAACGGTTCTATGGCTTCCTGTTGGCTTTTGTGACGGCTTTACAGGTTTATGCAGTCTTCCAAGAATACCATTTATGGAAAGACGGGTATGAGAACTACCGGCAACAGGGCTATGCTGCACTGCCCGAACAATATCTGCAGGACTATGGGCATCTTACGTTGGAGGCTGTGACAAACAACTCGTTCTTCGTTTTTTCGATCCTGACAGCCATTTTCGTATTGCTCTTCTATGCTGTCTTTATCTGGTATCAGGATTGGTCTGGAAAAAACCGCTTCTCTTTCCGTTTGCTCAGTCTGCCGGGTAACCGTTTCGCTGTGTATGCAGCAAAATTCGCAACCATTTGGCTCCTGATTACGGGGTTGCAAGTTTGGCAAATCGGACTTTTGTATCTTGAGGAACTGGTCTTTTCCGGGCTCATTCCGGCGGACATCTATCGGGAAATTCCTTTGCAGATCGCAGCGACTAACACTTCTCCATTAGGCTTGGCTTTACCAAGTCTCTTTTCCAATTATCTGCTCTACTACACTATTGGCTACACAGCGCTCACTTTAGGCTACACATTCATCCTGATGCACTTGAGCGGACGTTGGAAAGGGGTATTCTTGGCAGCTACTCTCGCAATCGTCCTCTTTGCCGCGATGCTTCTCTTCCTGCGTACCGGCATCACGACGCGCTTGTATGCGGAAGAAAAGTACTGGATGACGATTGCCGTGAGCCTAGTTCTCTTCCTGTCCGGGACATGGGCCAATTATCGGTTGCTTGAAAAACGCATCAGCGTATAGAAGGAGGACAAAAATGAGAAAACAAACGATTTTATTGCTGAGTCTCCTTTTGCTTGTCGTTCTCGGAGGATTCTACACCCAGCCGCTGTTGGCAAAAGAAGAGCCATTACGCATCGGAATCGAGACAACTTCCGGTGACGATTCAGCATTGGAAGGCTTGACCTACTACGGAACAGCACACTCTCAATGGGAAACGACTACCCTAAGCTTCGACCGCTCCGGCTTGCGCCATTCCGAAACGAAACGTCAGGACGCATTCTTCCAAGATTACGCAGAAAGTACTGTTCAGGTTTGGCGCGATGAGTATAAAGCGTTTATGCGGGGGAAGCGGCCTTTTGAAGGGAATTATGCCGAAACCGAAGGAAACTTGTACTATACAGCGGCGGAGGATAACGGCTTCCTGATAGCGACCCTGGACAAGGCTGACGGAACCGTTGCGGAAACGCTCCTCGCTTATCCGGAAAAAAGAGAAAAGACCTATTATAACGTCAATCGCACGGACTTCCTGGACGGTAAGCTGATTATCTCGTACAGCCGTTATGATGAGTATTCAAATGATCGTGGCACGGACATCCTGATTTATGATCTGGTCAGTGGTATGCAGGAGGAACATTTTGCTTTCGATATACCTGCGGATTTCATGGGTTATCAGAGTGTTACTACATCCGTGTTGACACAAGGCGATCAAAAAGCAATCTTCCGCATGGAGCGGCTCGAAGAAACTGATCGGGAAGCTACAGAATACGTTGCACCGGTTGTTTCACTCTCCTTCAAGCGCTATGATTGGACAACTAAGGAATGGTCAACACTGGCTGCTGAAGCGTTGGTGGATGATTTACCTTACGCAATTAAGGATGGCATTTTCTATCAATTGCAGCATACGGATCAGGAATGGTCAATCCAACCACTTGATCTGATGCAGGATCAAGTGCGCGATAAAATCATTCTCCAGAACACTGCTGATTGGAAACAGACCGCTGATATGAATTGGCAAATCCTCGTTTCCGACAACCGCATCATACTGACGGAAAATTATCCGGAGCCTGACCGGGCTTCTAAACTGGCTGTTTTCGAACTTCAGGCTGGGGAAATGCTCTACAGCGGGGAAATCAACGCCTCGTTCTCCGATACAAAAAAAATCGATATGCTCTATTTTGATAGGATCATTTACGAACCCTAATCCAAAAAGAACAAGACTCCAATTGGAATCTTGTTCTTTTTCTTTCGCTTTAACTGATGCTGCCTTTCTTTAAGGCAACTTTTTGCCGGCAGCTTTGTAGAGGTCATACCACTCGGTGCGGCTCAGTTCGATATCGGAAGCTTTACAGATGGCCGCGATGCGCTCCGGATTCATGCTGCCGACAATCGGCTGCATTTTGGCCGGATGGCGCAGCAACCACGCAATCGCGATCGCTTCGCGGGATACGCCCTTGTCTTCGGCCATCGCTTCGATTTTCCCATTCAGCTCCGGATAATCGGGATGGTCGAAGAACAGCCCTTTCTTCCCGTTTCCGGCTTGGAACGGCGACCAAGGTTGGATCGTCATGTCCGAGATGCGGCTGTATTCCAATACGGATCCGTCATGCATGAACGATGGCGTGTTCACCATGTTCACATTGAAGCCTGCATCGATCATCGGCGCATGCGTCATGCTGAGCTGCAATTGGTTGATCAATAATGGCTGTGTGACGGCTTTTTTCAACAATTCGACTTGCATCGGATTTTGGTTGCTGACCCCGAAGTGGCGCACTTTGCCTGATTTTTGCAGTTCATCGAAGGCTTCCGCGACTTCCTCAGGTTCCATCAACGTATCCGGACGATGCAAGAGCAAGGCATCCACATAGTCGGTCTGCAGACGTTTCAGGCTACCCTCCACCGATGCGATGATGTGTTCCTTGGAGAAATCGAACATGACACCTGGTACGATGCCGCATTTCGTCTGCAGCATCACACTGTCCCTCGCAATGCCAAGATCCTTGAAGGCTTTGCCGAAGATTTCCTCCGAAGTGCCTCTGCCGTAAATATCCGCGTGATCGAAGTAATCGATGCCGTTGTCCACTGCCGTGCGGATGACCGCTGTTGCCTCTTCATGCGTCAAAGCGTTCATGCGCATGATGCCGAGCGAGATTTCTGATGCGAACAGGCCTGAATTACCGAGATTAATTTTTTTCAATTGTCATACCAGCTTTCATTTTGGTTTTTTTGAAAACGTTTCAATAAAAACAGTATAGCATTTTTGATGGCCATTCGTGAACTGAAGCGCATCAGAGAAAGCTGCCAAGATGCCCAAGTGATTTGAAATTCCCGGTGAGGGCCGGCTCGCCGGGAATCCGGTCGGCCGTGAGGAGCTTTTTCCCGGTGAGAACCGCTTCACCGGGAATTTGGTCGGCCGCGGGGCGCTGTTTCCCGGCGAGGACCGCCTCACCGGGAATTCGTTAGATCCGCTAGGCGCTTTTTCCCGGCGAGACCCCCACTAGCCAGAAATTCAGACATAATACCGGCCATGCGCATTTCCCTTAGGCTGATAGCTTTCCCTGAGAATCCGATATATGCGGTCTTTGTCGCCGGAACCGCACCAATCCAGCATGCGGTTGGTAGTCACTTTTTCATCAGGGAACAAGAGACGAAAGTCCTCAATATTTTGTTTGATTGTTTTTTTGACATTCATTCTTTCACCACATGTTTGGCACTTTATGAAATGTCCCTGAAAAGCTTCCGCAACCGTACCGCATGCTGGACAACCGAGTCCTTTGCGCAGATCCTCATAACAATATACCGGTTTCTTGTGCGGAGGATAATCCGGATCATGCAGCTGCAGCAATCGATCCGCCAACCTTCGCTGCTCTAAGGTCGGTGCCTCTCTCATTTGCATACTTCGAAAATGAAGTGGAAGTTGACTAAGCAAAAGATAATTTTCATCACCTTTCGCCTCCAACAAAGTGAATTCAGGATTGATATAGACCACATAAGCCTCCACCTTCATTTGGCATGACAGGGACCGAAGCAGGAGTTCCAATTTCACTTTGGTTCGCTGCAATTGTACCCATGGGTTTTCCAGATATACACCGGTTGATTTAATTAATTTATCATCCGCCCATGTATGAACTCCCTCATAGTTCTTAACTTCGTACAGTAGTATTTTGTCAGTACAAATCAAAAGTGTATCGACTTGAAAAGAGGATTGTCTGAATTCCAGCTGTAAATCATTCAACACCAAGCAATGCGAAGATAATGGTTCCGTGAGTCCATCTAATCCGTATTCCCCATCGAAACCTTTATCTAGATGAATATGGTAAAAATGGTCATCACTGCTTAGGATCATGCGATTGGACAGTACCTCGTAGATGCGGAGAAGCTTTGGTTTCGTGCGTTCCTTGTATGCGATAGCGCTCACCTCATTATATGTATTTACTACCATAAACATACGCAGATTTTGGACAATTGCACTACCGGAGAAGATTTATTTCTATCTTTGATTATTCCTGGGTCAAGATAGCTGGATTGAAAGATTCATTGGAGAAAAATTCCCGGTGAGGGCCGGCTCGCCGGGAATTTGGTCGGCCACGAGCCGTTTTTTCCCGGTGAGAACCGCTTCACCGGGAATTTGGTCGGCCGCGGGGCGCTGTTTCCCGGCGAGGACCGCCTCACCGGGAATTCGCCACCCCTTTCCGGCCCCGACTGCTCTAAAAAGATGGATAACTCGCATATATCCATCTTTTCTGCCACTCCATGACTGCGACTGCCACTCCGGACAAAGTTTTACGCACAAAAAACAAGTGCTGCCTCGAAGTGAGGCAGCACTATATGTTTTAACATTCAAGCGTAACCATTGGCCCAGAGGACTTTTTCTCCGGCTTCCAACGATTTCTGCACATCGATGATGGTCTGGTTGGAGCTGCCGCGGAACTTCAATGTCAGATCCCGTTTGGACAGTTCGAAGCGCCCATCAACCAGCACATCCATCAAGCGCAGTAATTCCTGCTTGTCTTCGGATTCGACTGTCAGTTCGTCCCAGTAGTAGCCGGTCCAGCCCCAGATGTCCTTCGATCGACCAAACTCCGCGCGGATGCGTCGCGCCAACTGCAGCGCGACTTTCGTGTTGAGGAACGGCTCGCCGCCCAAAAGCGTCAAGCCTTGCACATAAGGCTGGCGCAAATCGGCCATGATCTGTTCCTCCAACTCCTCGGTGTAGGCGATGCCGTAGTCGAAATTTTGAACGATTTTGTTGTAACAGCCTTCGCAGGCGAACAGGCAGCCGCTCAGATAGATGCTGCAGCGCACGCCTTCGCCATCGACAAAGTTGAACGGCTTGTAGTCTGCCACTTTGTCCTTGCTGTATGTTTCTGACAACCATTCTTGCGGTTGCGGATTCTTCACTTCACATCACCCTACTGTTCTGAGTACTGTTTTGATTACTGTTCTGACTTGCAATCCGCATGCAGATGTTTGACGCGGGCGGAAATTTCTTTATGGCGACCTTTCACCATCGGACGGATCTGCGGATTGCCGAGATAGCCGCATGTCCGTTTTACGACGTCGCATGTCTGCGGATCGGTATTGCCGCATTCCGGGCATTGGAACCCGCGCTCGGTCGGATTGAAGTCCCCTTCGAAACCGCACTCCAAGCAGTGGTCGATCGGTGTGTTCGTTCCCAGATAGCCGACCTTGTCGTAGGCGAAATCCCAGACTGTTTCCAGCGCTTTCGGATTTTGTTGCAGGTTTGGATATTCGCAATAATGGATAAAGCCGCCTGAGCAATATTGCGGATATTCCATTTCGAAGGCGATTTTCTCGAAAGGATTCGGATTTTTGCGGACATCATAGTGGAAGCTGTTCGTGTAGTATTCCTTGTCCGTGATGTCGGAAATGATGCCGAATTTCTCTGTGTCCATGCTGCAGAAGCGATCTGTCAAACTTTCGCTCGGAGTCGAGTAGACGCTGAAATGATAGCCGTATTGGTTGCCCCAAGCATCCGTTTTTTCCTTCATCTTCTTGACGATGTCCAAAGTGAAAGCTTTCGCTTCCGGATTCGTTTCCCAATCTCCACCGTAGAAGACGGTTGCCGCTTCATACAGTCCGATGTAGCCTAAAGAGACTGTAGCGCGTTTGTTTTTGAACAATTCATCCACTTTATCCGTTTCACCCAGACGTTTCCCGAAGGCTCCGTGCTGGTAGAGTATCGGTGCGTTCGTAGGCGTCGCTTCTTTGGTGCGCTCCACACGGTAGACTAGTGCATCCTTACAGATGGCCAGGCGCTCCTCGAAGATGTTCCAGAAAGCTTCCGGATTCCCTTCCGACTCCAAGGCGATTCTCGGGATGTTCAACGTCACGACCCCAAGATTCATCCGACCGGAATTGACTTCGTTTCCGTTTTCGTCTTTCCATCCCTGCAGGAAGGAACGGCAACCCATCGGTGTCTTGAAACTGCCTGTCAATTCAACGATTTTATCGTACATCAGCACATCCGGATACATCCGTTTCGTGGCGCAAGTGATGGCCAATTGTTTGATGTCATAGTTGGGATCTTGCGTCTCCAAGTTCGTGCCTTTTTTCAAAGCGAAGATCAATTTCGGGAAGATCGCTGTGCGTCTTTCCTTGCCCAATCCTTTGATGCGCACTTGCAGGACGGCTTTTTGGATCTCGCGCGCAAACCAATCCGTCCCCAACCCGAAGCCGAGTGTGGTGAACGGTGTTTGTCCATTTGAAGTGTAGAGTGTGTTGATTTCGTACTCCAGGCTTTGCATCGCATCATAGATGTCTTTGCGGGTCTTTTCTTCGGCATAAGCGATTTGTTTCGCTTCGCCTTCCACCCAATCCTTAGCCGTTTTCAGATGCTTTTCGTAGTTCAGACGGGCATAAGGAGCAAGAACTTCATCGACCCGGTCTGCACTGCAGCCGCCGTATTGGCTGGAAGCGACATTCGCAAAAATCTGCGCCATTTGGGCAGTCGCTGTGTTGACTGAACGCGGGCTGTCCACTTCTGCATTGCCGATTTTGAAGCCTTCGCGGAGCATATTCTGGAAATCGATCAGGACGCAGTTCGTCATCGGTGAATAAGGTTGATAATCCAGATCGTGATAATGGATGTCGCCTTTCATATGGGCGTTTGAAACATGCTTCGGCAGCATTCTCAGTCCGATTGCTTTCGCCGCCACCCCTGCCGTCAAGTCACGGATCGTATTGAAGACGCGGCTGTCCTTGTTGGCATTTTCGTTGACGATGCTCTGATCGGCATTCATCAGGCTTTGGATACGCAATTCGATGTCCTGTTGTTGGAGTTTTTTGACTTTCTTCGTCAATTTGTAGGTATTGTAGGCTTCCGCCAACGGCAGATTCCCCATTTCGGCAAGTGTCGCTTCCACTTGATCATGGATGTCATCCGTCGAAACACTTTCCGTTTCTGACGCAATCAGTTTGTCTACGACCAATGCCACTACAGCATCCACATCGTAATCTGCAGCCGCTTCGTTCTGTTCAGACAAGAAACGTTCTGCTTTCTTGATCGCTTTGTATATTTTCTTGGCATGAAAAGGAACCACCCGTCCATCCGCCTTCAACACTTGGATATTCACCGCTGCGTCATCGACTTGAAGATTCGTGCTTTCATTCAAGAAATCCGTTGGTAATGAAGCCATATTTTTTCCCACTCCTTAGTTAAAAATTAACCGAACATGCAAAAAAAGCTAATAAAAAGTAAGAGGTCGTTACAAAATGAGCAAGCTTTCCTTGCGGGACGCGCTTCTCAAGTTGGATGCCTCCACTTAAAGTAGTCTCTGTTTCGATTCACTGTATATACTATATATCATCCACACATAAATTTCCACCACAATATATAGTGTTTCAAACCAAAATACACATAGACTAAGAAGACACATTTTGGCCCTTTGGTCAATAAGAAAATGCCCTGAAAATGGAATGCTTGTTGTTTTCTTATCAGACCCCCACATACATAAGCAGAACAGAAACAATCGTCAAAAAAAGTCAGTTGATCCGTTTTGATTTCCGAACAATGCCCCTAATATTAAAAAAAATGTTAAAAAACATATAAAGTACATAAAATCAATAGAATCTGCTGTACTTTGGAAATAAAAGCGGTTATACTATGACTTGTCACAAATGTAAGCGATTCATTCTTTTTTTCGGATCCATTATCCGGTTTTATGCCGCAGGGATGTCAAAAGAATGAGCAGAGAAAAAGGGGGGAAATGCTAGTGTGGAAAAATAGAATGTTGCCTGAAATATCCAAAATTGCTAAATTTAGAATACCGGTCGGAGAAGACCTATTTTTGAGACAGTGCGCTTCTTGGCAAAACCTTTTCCATCTGCCTTCATCTTATCGCTACCCGACTGGAAGCATCCAGGGCTACATTACACGATTGAATTGGACCGATGAATTTATCATTCTTGAAAAAGAACATAATGAAGCATTCGAATATTTTATTGTCGATAGAAGAATTGAATCTGTAAAAGGCCCTTTTTCCATAGAAAGGTTCGAGAAGGCACTAAAAGAGGAAGCGATCGAGTTGCCATTGATTGAATTATCGGAAATGGACTGGATCATCAACTTTTAGAAGATACCAAAAATACAAAAAGCCGTAAGGGGCGCATGTGATCATGTTCCCTTTACGGCTTTTTGTTGTGAAATTTCACTTTTCGCCGGATATCCCTGCCAATGTGACCTCTTTCTTGTCAGCGATTCTGACATCCGTCATATTCCCTACTCTCCCATGTCAGATTTTTTTTAATCATATTGACCAAAAAATCACAACCACATCCAACATTACTGCAATTTGATGAGATTTCACATTAAAAATCTCATCAAATTGACATTTTAACGCTTACAAACATTGATTTAACAACTATGTCATATATTCTAACATGGAGCGTAAGCAGTATATAGCACCAATAAAATTATTTCTATACACTAAGACTATGCTAAAACAAAAGGAGGAATAATTTATGTTTTCATCAGTAGATACATTATGGACCTTGCTGGGAACGGTATTGGTATTCTTTATGCAAGCCGGATTCGCGATGGTTGAGACAGGATTCACTCGCGCCAAGAACGCAGCGAACATCATCATGAAAAATCTTATGGACTTCGTGCTCGGATCGTTGGGATTCTTCCTTATCGGTTACAGCATCATGTTCGGTGATGATATCGCCGGCATCATCGGAACTCCTGCTTTATTTATGGAAGGACTTGATTCCACCATTCCTGGAACTGTTCATTTCATGTTCCAAAACGTATTCGCAGCCACTGCAGCCACTATCGTATCCGGAGCTGTTGCAGAACGGACAAAATTCAGCTCTTATCTCGTGTACTCCTTCATCATTTCCATGTTGATCTACCCTATCTCAGGACACTGGATTTGGGGCGGTGGTTGGTTAGCTCAAATGGGCTTCATCGACTTTGCTGGCTCCACAGCCGTGCATATGGTCGGTGGCGTCGCTGCTCTTGTCGGAGCTGCCGTCGTCGGTCCACGTATCGGAAAATATAAAGACGGTAAAGCACAAGTCATCCCTGGACACAACCTGACAATCGGCGCTCTTGGTGTATTCATTCTTTGGTTCGCTTGGTTCGGATTCAATGGTGCTTCCACAGTGGCAGCAACTGGTGACGAAACACTTGCCTTGATCGGTACGATCTTCTTGAATACCAATCTATCTGCTGTTACAGCTACTCTGGTCACACTCTTATTCACTTGGAAAAAGTACGGTAAACCAGACGTATCCATGACATTGAACGGTTCACTGGCTGGACTTGTCGCCATCACGGCAGGCTGTGCCGTCGTATCTCCTTTCGGCGCTATCGCCATCGGATTCATCGCCGGGTTTGCCATCGTACTTGCAGTCGAATTCGTCGATCAAAAAATAAAGATCGATGATCCAGTCGGAGCTTTCAGTGTACACGGTGTGAATGGTGCTTTAGGGACAATATTAGTCGGCATTTTCGCAACAGATGGCGGATTATTGTACGGCGGTGGGTTCAACCTGCTGGGCATACAAACGTTAGGCGTCGCTTCTGTAGCTGCCTACACAGCCGGTGCCATGTACGTAGTCTTCAAAGTCATCCAAAAAACAATGGGTATCCGTGCTACCGCTGAAGAAGAAATCGTCGGTATGGACGTCGCTGAGCATGGCTTGACTTCAAGCTACCATGACTTTGTCGCAACGACTGCATTCGAAGATTATCTGACTGACAACAACAAACCTACTGAAGTCCCTGCTGTCCAAGAAGTGGATCTCAGCAAAGTCGGAGGCTTCAAACTGGCTGATTCTGGCTTTACGATGAATAAAGTGGAAATTATTGCCAATCCTGATAAGCTGGAGCGACTGAAAGCGGAATTGAACGCTATCGGCGTAACCGGCATGACAGTCACATCCGTGCATGGTTATGGGCTCCAAAAAGGCCAACAAACCTTCTATCGTGGTGCGAAGGCTGAGGGCAATCTGTTGCCGAAAGTCCGTATCGAAACGATCATCAGCGAAGTTCCTGTCGAAGAAGTCATCCGCGCTGCCCGCCGCGCTTTATACACTGGGCATGTCGGTGACGGTAAAGTCTTCGTTTCCCCTGTTGCCGATGCCTTCCGTATCAGTAATAGCGATTCAGGTCCAGCAGCTTTGAAATATTATTAAACCGAATGACGAATATCAAATGAAGCCAAGGAACCGTCTCTTTGTGAGATGCGCTCCTTGGCTTCATTTCTTTACAGTAAAGTATTTCCAGGTTTTTTGTTTGCTTGCGCTTTGCTATAATAGGACTGTGAAGGTGGGCATCCACCAAAAAGATTAGGAGGAACAAATATGTGGTTCATAAAACCTTTCGAAGAACTGACGGCGAGGGAGTTGCACCTAATCTATAAAGAACGGACCGCCGTTTTCGTTGTGGAACAACATTGCCCCTATCAAGAGGTGGACGACACCGACCTCATCAGCATCCACTTCTATAAGCAGGAAGAGGATCAATTGCTGACCTATGCCCGACTGATACCCGAGTCGGATCATGTACGCATCGGACGCGTTCTTGTCCCCCAAGGCCACCGCACGCATGGCTACGGCCAAGAATTGATGCAGGTCGTGTTGGATTATGCAAAGATGCATTTCCCTGGCCTTCCGGTTCAGGCTCAGGCACAAGCCTATCTGCAGGATTTTTACGCCTCTTTCGGATTCCGGCCCGTATCGGACATCTATCTGGAAGATGATATCCCGCACATAGACATGAACATCGCTACGCATAATAACCAAACGGAAAACATAAACCAACAGGAGGAACACTTTGAATAAATACCTTACAGCCAGCATACTAGGCATCATCAGCATCGCAATCAACGTTTGGATCATGTATCAGACGCGCTACGATAAGGGCCTGAACCCGATCACAAAGAAAAATCTGGAGAAATTATCCTACGCACTGATTGTCGCCGCAGTAATGTTCATGACCTTCGGATAGAGTGTGAGAAAAGCGCAAAAAATGATGATAGGGGCCACCTCGAAAACGAGGCAGCCCCTATCATCATTTTTCTGTCCATCCGTGAATCGCCTGCACTACACTTGGATCCGCAGATCTTTTCGGCCGTAGATCAGATAGCTCAAACCCAATACCAGCAAACTTCCGATGATGCAGATGACCATGTATTCCCAAGAAATGCCCTCTTCCAGTATGACCGCAGGATGCGCGTATTCGACCGGTGAAAAAATCCGCAGGAATTCATAGTCTTCGACCATCTTGGAGACCAGCCCGATCATGTACGTGCCGAACACCAACAGCAACGCGACCCCACTGGTGGAGCGGCTGCTCGCAATAAATGTCGAGAACAAGAAGCCGATTGAATAAAAGAACAACAATACCAACGACTCCGCGCCGAAAATCAGCGTGATATCTTTTACGATTTCAACAAAATCGGCCCCATCCTCCTTGAACAGATAGATGAACAGCAAAGCTGCGCCGTACAGGACGATCCAAAAGATCATCAGCAGCACCAAATTGGCGATATACTTGCTCGTGACAATGGCTTTTCTGCTGATCGGCTGGGCATACAGATACTCAATCGTGCCGTTCGTCTCTTCCTTGATCAGCGCTTGGGCCCCTTTCATTGTTGCAAAAATGCAGGCGGCCAAAAAGAGGTACTGAAAGATGTAGGCAAAGAATCCGGTAGCTTGCAGCAGGCTTGCTCCGTTCGTGAGCGAGAAGGCTTCCAGCATCTCCGGAGGCATCGCATCGAGCTTGGTCGTCAAGATATCCTCCATCCCTTGATTCGCCATGACGGGAAACATGGCCATCATCATCCCCATAATCAGGACCATAAAGAAAAGCCATACGAATAACCCGCCTCGTTCTTGTTTCCACTCCAATCGGATGCTATTCATGGGGTTCACCTCCACCGTATAGGGTCATGAATTTTTCCTCCAGATTCTGATTGCGGATTTCGATATCCTCCAAATCCAGAGGCGCCATATCGGCCAGGATCTGTTTCACATTGTCCTTGTACAACAACGAAACGACCCGGTCTGTCCTGGAAAGGACACGGTACCCTTTGGATTCGAAATCCTCCGTTCCGATGGCTGAACCAGTCAGGGTCACCACTTTGCCTGGTTGATAACCAGATGCCATATCTTCCACGGAAATGATTTTACCTTCACGGATAAAGGCCGTACGCGTACAAAATGCTTCCACCTCCGGTAGGTTATGCGTAGAAATGAAGATGGTCGCCCCTTCCTTGTTTTGGTGGTTCAACTCTTCAAACAAACGATGCTGCATCAAAGGATCCAGGCCGTTCGTAGGCTCATCCAAAATCAAAAGCTCCGGATTGAAGATCAGACTGTTCACGATTGCGACTTTTTTCCGATTCCCCAAAGAGAGGTCCTTCATTTTCTTTTTTGGCTCCAATGCGAAACGTTCCACATAATACGCCATCATTTCCTTTATGTTCCGGATATGATGGAATTTCCCCGTCATCATCAGAATTTCTTCTACAGTCAGATTGCTGTAATAATGCACATCACTCGGAACGTACCCGATGATGCGTTTCAGGCTCTCGGAATCTTTCTGGGCATCCAATCCGAAAATCCTGGCACTTCCCTTACTCGGCTTTATGAAATCAAGCAACAGCTTGATGGTTGTGGACTTCCCGGCTCCGTTCGGTCCGATGAACCCGAACCGTTCACCTTGTTCCACTGTAAGGTGGATGTTGTCCAAAGCTGCACGCTTGCGGTAAATTTTTGTCAAACCTTCCATTTCGATTGCTTCCACCGTGACCCCTCCTCTGAAGAACTTTACATATATCCATTATACGTTTTCTCGGCTGAAGTTTACAGCATCAGCACGTTTTTCTTCTTGAACGAAACAAAAGACCGAGTGTTCATCTTTTCGGGTGCTGGGGTGAGGAAAAAGATGAATATCGACCAATTATCCATGCTCACGCGCAAAAAGGGACCGCCTCGCAATGAGACAGCCCCCTTTTTTCAAAAGTGCTCAATTCCTAAACGGGATTCATCGCACTCTCTCTAAACGTGTTCGAAAAATCAGCTCCCGCTAACGTTTCACACCCCGCTTAGTGAACAAAAGAGGTTCACTAAGCGGGGTGCTCCAACGTACGGGGAGCTAAACGATTTTTCTCACACTCTTAGTACATGTTCAAGTATTGTTCTCTTTCCCACTCTGTTACTTGTTGGATGTAAGACATTACTTCGATTTCTTTTGATTCGATGAAGTTGTTGCTGATGTGGTCGCCTAATGCGTCAACCAACAATTGGTCTTTAGAGAACTCTCCAAGAGCTTCATGCAACGATGTAGGCAAATCCAAAATTCCGTTTTCGTAACGGTCTTCAGCTGACATTTGGTAGATGTTGCGGTTGATTGGAGCTGGAGCTTCCAATTTGTTCTTCACGCCATCCAGACCTGCAGCCAATAACGCAGCCAATGCCAAGTATGGGTTAGCAGCCGGGTCAACGCTACGCAATTCAACACGAGTGGACATGCCGCGTGATTCTGGGATACGGATCAGCGGTGAACGGTTTTTTCCGCTCCATGCGATGTACACTGGTGCTTCGTAGCCAGGCACCAAACGTTTGTATGAGTTAACGATCGGATTGCAGACAGCTGTGTATCCGCGCGCATGTTTGATCAGACCAGCGATGAATTGATAAGCTGTTTCGCTTAATTGACGTTCATCTTCTTTGTCGTAGAAAGCATTGCCGTTTTCGTTGAACAATGACATGTTGAAGTGCATACCGGAACCATTGATGCCGAATACTGGTTTAGGCATGAATGTTGCATGCAAGCCATGTTTGCGGGCTACAGTCTTAACAATCAATTTGAACGTTTGGATGTTGTCGCAAGCTTCAACAGCGTTTGCGTACTTCCAGTCGATTTCGTGTTGTCCTGGTGCAACTTCGTGATGGCTTGCTTCAATTTCAAAGCCCAAAGCTTCCAATTCCAATACGATATCACGACGGCAGTTTTCGCCTAAGTCAGTAGGAGCCAAGTCGAAGTATCCGCCTTGATCGTTCAATTTCAATGTAGGTTGACCTTTTTCATCCAATTTGAATAGGAAAAATTCAGGTTCAGGTCCTAAGTTGAACTCAGTGAAGCCCAAGTCTTCCATTTCTTTAAGTGCGCGTTTCAAGTTGTTACGTGGATCTCCTGCAAATGGTGTGCCATCAGGCATGTAGATATCACAAATCAAACGAGCTACTTTGCCTTGTTCAGTGCCCCATGGGAATACTAACCATGTATCAAAATCTGGGTACAAGTACATATCGCTCTCTTCGATACGCACGAAACCTTCGATGGAAGAACCGTCGAACATCATTTTGTTGTCTAATACTTTTTCTAACTGGCTGATAGGAACTTCCACGTTTTTGATTGTTCCTAAGATGTCAGTGAACATTAAGCGTAGGTAACGGACGTTATCCTTCTTTGCTGATGCGATGATTTGTTCTCTAGTAAATTTTGGCATTTGTATTCCCTCTCCTTGACTATGCTTTGTTTGTTTTTTTTTTTATAATCTTCCCCAAGGTTTGCTTGAATCCCCAGGGTTAAATCCACTTGCGTTGAGTATTTCTTTGTAGAGGATGCGACGGACATCTTCGTCTGTCAAATTTTTGTGCTTGTTCTCAAGCTCCTCTTCTTGCTGCTTCTTCAGTCTTTCGGTACTGTACATCCGTTTGATTGCAGTGATGTTCAACCCTTCAGCCAAATAGTCTTTGACTTCCAGCAAACGATCGACGTCGTTTAATGAAAACATCCGGCGATTGGTGTCTGTCCGCTTAGGATGAACGAGGTCTTGCTCTTCGTAATAGCGGATCTGTCTTGCTGTCAGATCCGTCAGCTGCATGACCGTTCCGATGGTAAAAACAGCCATCGAACGTCGTAGCTCTTTTTCTTTCATACCAACCCCTCCATCGAAGCTTCTGAGTTGAGTGAACCACAGATGTATACTTTTTCTTCAGGAGTTAGCACCTGTTGAGAAAAAGGTAATTCTTTTCAGCAATTAATCGTATTTGCTAACAATTAATTGAGTGATTTAATACAACAAGAATACTCCAAATTCTCATACAAGTCAACGCTACCTTAACATCATTTGTCACATTTTCTAACATGTCTATAAACCCTTGTCAGAATAACATTTGAAAGGCATTTCATCTCACCTTGATAGGCCAATTTCCTCGCATGATAATAAAAAAAGAGGCCATTAATGAAAAAAATATTAAAAAAAAATGTGAGTCGTGCAGCGAATGAAGATGGAGGCTTGCAGTTCTTAGCGGTGCCTCAGCTCACGTGAAAAGCCCGGCCATCTCCAATACCGCCGCAACGTCCAACAACCACTCTTCTTTCCCTTTCGGGGCCGTGAACTGCACCCCCAAAGGCAATCCGGTAGCCGTTCGGTAAACCGGCAGGCTGATGGCAGGCAGCCCTGTCAAATTCGCTTGCTGCGTAAACGGGGTCACGCCCAGACTCTCTTCAAACATGGTCCAAACTATCTCTTTCCTGTCCGCTGCCGACAGAAGATCCGACCTGCGCATCCGCTCCTTCAATTCTTCGCTTTGGAAAGAATGATCGATCAAAGGAGCGCTCGCTGCCGTAGTCGGCTGCAACAACAGATCATAGTTTTCGTGGAACTGATCCATCGTGGCCGCAGCTTGGTCCCAAAGGCCCAACGCCAAGGAGTAGTCGCCTCCGGAGATTGTCTGGCCGTACTGATAGAGGGACCAAGAAACCAATTCCATGTCATCGGCCGTTAATGGGCGCCCCAGTTTCGCGGAAAAGCCTCTCAACATGGCCTCCGTTTCGGCTCCATTCATTGCATAGTAGGCCTCCATCAAACGGATGCCGTCAATGTCGGGCGTTTTTTCTTCCACCTCGTAGCCCAACTCTTTCAGCGCTGCCACTGTTTGGAGTACAGCCCGCTTTGCGTCCGCGCTGACTACAGATTTCACCGGCGATTCCAATGAATAGGCGACCCTGAACTTGCGCCACTTTCCGGATTGATGTTCCTGGAAATGGCTCCCAGGAAATAAGGGCGTCTGGAACGGCGCTGCCGCCTGGACAGTCTGTAAAGCATCCAGCATCATCGCTGTATCCCTTACAGACTTCGTCAAGGCAAAGCTGATTGATGCGCCTTGCCAGCCGCGGTAAGATCCCGGGCCTACAGGTGTTCTTCCTCTTGTTGGTTTCAATCCCACCAAGCCTGTGAAAGAGGCCGGTATCCGGATCGAGCCGCCCCCATCACTGGCGGTGGCGATGGCCACCATATCCGCCGCGACAGCCGCTGCCGCACCGCCGCTGGAACCTCCCGGAGAATGGTCCCGATTGAAGGGATTTCTGGCCGGACCATGGATGACGGCATCCGTGATGTTCTTGAACCCAAATTCGGGTGTACTCGTCTGGCCGATGACGATGAAGCCGGCCTTCTCGATTGCTTCAACAAAATGACTGGTGCGGGGAGCGACATAATCCTTCAGCAACCGCGAACCTGATGTCGACGGCTCCCCAGCAAGGTCCTGACCCAGATCCTTAATCAGTATCGGCACGCCGCCGAATAAGGTGTTCCCGAAATCCCGTGTCCTGGCTTCATGCAGCGCTTTTTCCATCCGTGTATGCACGACGGCATTGCAGAGGGGATTTTTTCCCTCTATCTTTTTGAAGGCATCCACAATCAATTCTTCGGGGGATACCTTCTTCGTTTTTAAAAGTCCGGTGTAGTACAGGGCGTCTTTCTGGCGATCCATAGAAAGCCTCCTTCTCTGTTTCATATTTTCTTCCATTGTAGGTTGCTCGCCAAAAAAAGGCAACGGTTTGCCGCTTGCTTTGCCTTCCCATTCCTGATACCTTGACTATTCGCCAAGCTGCCGACAGTATTTTCCAATCGTTTTTAATGACAACCAAACTGAAATATAGTAGAATCCTTCTATTGTACCAATTTTGGGAAGTGTACAAAAACAGACGGATTAATTAGATGATAATTCATAGGAAATGGAGCAGGACACGATGAACGAAAGATATAAGGACTTACAATTGGCGGAACAGGGTGCACGGCTCAGCATGGTTGCCTATGTCACTCTCTCTTTCGCAAAACTCTTCATCGGGAATGCCTTCGGATCGGCCTCTCTAAGTGCCGATGGGCTGAACAATTTCACCGATGTCATCTCCACGATCGCTGTCATAATCGGCTTGCGGATCGCCCGCCGACCGGCTGATGAGGATCACCCTTATGGCCATTGGAAAGCTGAGACGATAGCGAGCCTATCCACTTCCTTCATCATGCTGTTGGTCGGCCTGCAGGTGCTGTTCTCAAGTTTTTCGAAACTGACCGGCGGAGAGTTCACCACACCTGATGTCATATCCGGCGTTACCGCCTTGATTGCAGGGTTTATCATGATAGGGGTCTACATATTCAACAACCGCCTTGCAAACCGCATCAACAGCATTGGATTGGCCGCTTCCGCAAAAGACAACCTGAGCGATGCACTGACCAGTTTTGCGGCTGCGATCGCCATTTTTGGCTCCATCTTCGGGCTGTATTGGTTGGACGGCGTCATGGCTGTCATCGTAGGCATCGTCATCATCAAGACTGCGATCGATATCTTCCGAGAGAGTGCCTTCTCCCTGTCCGACGGTTTCGAAACGAATTATTTGGCGGAATACCGACAGGCCATCCTCGAAATTCCTGATGTCCAACAGGTGACGACCATCGCCGCACGCAGCTATGGAGCAAATGTCTATGTTGATGTGACCATTCTGCTGGATGCGGAGCTGACAGTGCTGCGCAGCCATGAAATCACGGAAGAAGTCGAGGAGCGCTTGCGCACGGCATTCAATGTTTTCGAAACAGATGTCCACGTAGAACCCCTAACGCATTGATGTTACAAGTTTTATAGGCCTGACGTCATTTTGATGGTATAATAGCAGACGGATTTATACAGATTATTTTGGCGGACGCAGCTGTCATCAAGATCTGTCCGTCTTTTTTTTTGGGAAAAAATACATCTATTGGGAGGATTTATGAAAGAAGAGAAACATTACGGCTTATTCACTGCAGTATCCATGATCGTCGGCATCTGCGTCGGATCAGGGATCTTTTTCAAAGCCGATGACATTTTGGGAGCGACCGGAGGAAACGTAGCACTAGGGATTTTGGTTTTCTGTATCGGCGCATTCAGCATCATTTTCGGAAGCATCACATTGACGCAGCTGGCTAACCGGACCGAAAAAACCGGCGGCGTCGTCGCTTATTTCGAGGAGTTCATCTCCGATAAAGCAGCGAGCGCATTCGGCTGGTTCCAATTGTTCGTTTACCTGCCGACGATCATCGTCGTAGTGAGCTGGGTATCCGGCATTTACACCTGCATGTTATTGGGCTTGCCGAACACATTGGAAACACAAACACTGATTGGGACGGGCTACATGGCCTTCTTCTTCTTATTGAATTATTTTTCGCTCAGACTGGGCGGCTATTTCCAAAATCTCGCCACCATCATGAAACTGATTCCGCTGATTGCCGTCGCTATTGTCGGCATTTTCTGGAAAGAACCGGCTCCGATCGTTCCTCCTGAATTGGCTGTTCCGGTCACAAATGTCGGCTGGGGCTGGTTGGCTGCACTGGCGCCAATGGCCTTTTCCTACGATGGTTGGACAATCGCGACAAACATCACGCATGAAGTAAAGAACCCCAAACGGACAATGCCTTTAGCGTTGACCATCGGACCATTGGTAGTGCTGGCCATCTATTTGACCTATTTCAGCGGCTTGGTCTCCATCGCCGGCCCAGAGTACATCTTGGCGGTGGGCGATGAGGCCACCACAACAATCGGCATTTCCTTGCTGGGCGAACGCGGCGGCAGCATCATTCTTTCCTTTGTATTAATCGCTATCTTGGGCGTAACGAATGGTGTAATCATGGGTATCCTGCGTTTGCCGCAAGCATTGGCAGAAAAAAACATGCTGCCGAACAGCTCTAAGGTAAAACGGATCGATCCAAAGAGCCAACTGTCCCCGGCAGCCGCACAAATTGCCTTTGTGGTATCCCTTTTGTGGATGTTATTGCACTATTTAAGCCAAAAATCTGGGATTCTGGGTGGCGGAGATGTCAGCGAAATCGCGATTGTCTTCAGTTATATGACTTATGTCATCCTTTACCTGAAAGTCATCAACATGAAAAAAGAAGGTGTCATCACCAGTTCTTTCTTCGGTTCGATCACCCCGGTATTCGCGATCATGGGCTCTGCCATCATTCTGATCGGCGGCATCGTGTCCAATCCGACTTATGTACCGATTTTCATCCTGTTCTGCTTCGTGGTTTGCTTCATCGGCTATAAATATTACGAGAAAAAAGTAACAGCTTAATGAAAATACCCCGGTTTATCAGAATTTCCTTCTGATAAACCGGGGTATTTTTCCTATCTATGCAAATCTCTATTCGCTCTGCTGTGCCGTCTCCGAAACAACCGTCGAACGTTTAAATACGAAAACAAAAACGATCCATGCAGCAAACGTCGAGCCGGCTGCAAACAAGGTCGGAAGATTGATATTGATGGTGGTTAAAAAGGCCGCCAAAATGGGAGGCAGCGCCTGCGCCAGACTGACGATGGACTGATTGATGCCGAGAATTTCGCCTTGCGATGAACGGTCAGACATACTGGATACAATCGCCGTGCTGTTCGGTTGCGTCAATCCCTGGAAAACCGCAATGAAGGGAATTATTGCGTAAATCCAGCCGGCTTGATCAGGGAGCAGCAGGAAGGGGAAGGTCGCCGCCAGCAGGATACTTGAAACCGACAGGATTTTTATCGGTGAAAATCTTTTTGACAACGGCCGTAAAAAAGCACCCTGTGCCACTGCAATCCAAATGCCCATATAAGCGAATAAATCGCCGATTTGAGATTGATTGAACTGGAATTTTCCTACCAGAAAGACTTGGAAAAACTGAGTGAAGAAATTGAAGCCAACACTCAACAAAAATATGACTGCGAATATGGTTCGCATTTTTTTGATTTCAAAAGCTTTGCGGATATTCTTGACTCCTGCCAGCGGATCAATGCGCCCGGTCTTTTTATTTTTCAGTGTCTCTGGGAACCGTTTAAGGACCATCAGGATATTGAGTACGGTCAGCAATGCGGCAAACCAAAACGGTGTTGCAAAGTCGAACCAACTTAAAATGGATGGGTCAGATAATTTCCCGCCTAGGTAGGGTCCGATGACAAAGCCCAAGCCAAATGCCATACCGATCAGGCCAAAATTTTTGGCTCTGTTGGAATCATCGCTGATGTCTGCAATGGCAGACTGAGCAATCGAAATATTCCCGCCCGTGAAGCCATCGATTGCGCGGCCGATGAACAGCAGCCAGATGTTTTGCGTCAGAATCCCGATTGCAATCAACAGATAGCCCCCTAACGTCCCTAACAAGGAAGCGAGGAGAATCTTTCTGCGCCCCATACGGTCAGCGAAAGCACCCAGCATGGGTGCTCCAAAAAACTGCATGAGCGGATAAGAAGCAATCAGGAAGCCGTAGATGATGGTGCGCAGCGAGAAGTCATAATCCATCGGCAGCAAGCCCGCCATAGGGTTGAGAATGAGCGCCGGCAAAATCGGGATGATGATGCCCAGGCCTAAAAGATCAATAAAAACAGTAAAAAATATGGGCAGAATGGGGTTCGCTTTATCATTTTTCATAAAATCAGCTCCTGACACGAATGCGTGTATCAGTACACAGTGGTGTGTACTTTATTTTTGTTATTTTTTATTGTAAACTAAATAGAAATAAAAGCAAGTATAACGAAAGGTGATTGTGATGGAAAATCCTACAAAATCACGGACAATGAAAAAACGCGATAAGACCCACCATGATATCCTCACTGTTGCGGCTGAACTCATCAGTGCAAAAGGATCGCTTAGCGTCAGTCTGGAGGAAATCTCATCGCAGGCGGATGTTGCTCGAAAAACGATATACAATCATTTTGAAAATAAAGAAGCGCTCATTAACGAATTGTTCACACCCCTCTGCAACCATGCACGGGCCTACCTTAACCGCTTTGATCAGGAACAAGCGCTCACTCTCGATCACATATGGGACTATTGCCTAGAACTGTGGGAACAAGAGGATTATCACGCCATGGTACTCTATCAAGTGAGTCCGGAAGACTACCCAAATCTCTCCGTAATCAAGGATAGCTTCATTTTTATGTTCAAAAAATTGATGGAACGCATTCCGGAATGCAGCAGCCGATCAGATGAGGAACTCACGCAAGTGGCAAACTGCATCTACCTGACCTATTTGCCACTCCTTCAGGTTCTCGAAGAGCGGAAGAACTACCAAAAAGCGTTCCGGTTGGCAATGACAGGATTGACCCGCGGACTTTTATTGACCGACTAAAGATTCTGTTGGTAATCATTTCGAGAACAAAGAGAGAGTGAGACAAAAAGTGATTTGGGTCTGCTCTTTGGAACATTTTTATGATTAAATGTCAGGAAATAAAAGAGAGGCTTGGACTTTTGTCCCTGCCTCTCTTCGCATTATAATTAGTTTTTGAATGAATGGATTGGTGCCGGGCTGCGTCCGCCGCGGTTGATGAAGTCAGCAGAGCTTTCTTTGTGGACCGGCATTACAGGAGCGCGTCCCAGTAATCCCCCAAATTCAACGAAGTCGCCTACTTCACAGCCGATTGCCGGAATCACGCGGACAGCTGTCGTTTTGTTGTTTTGGACCCCGATAGCCGCTTCATCCGCGATCATCGCTGCAATCGTCGTCGCCGGCGTATTGCCAGGGATGGCGATCATATCCAAACCAACAGAACAGATGGCAGTCATCGCCAGCAACATGTCCAAACTGATTTGGTTTGCTGCCGCAGCATCAATCATGCGGTGGTCTTCCGATACGGGAATGAACGATCCCGAAAGTCCGCCGACATGGCTGCATGCCATTACCCCACCCTTTTTGACTGCATCATTCAATACAGCTAGAGCAGCGACTGTTCCGTGCGTACCGACTACACCCAAGCCAAATTCTTCAAGGATTTCACCGACCGAGTCGCCGACTGCAGGTGTCGGAGCCAAAGCCAAATCGACGATGCCGAATGGCACGTCCAATTTTTGCGATGCGATGTTTCCGACCAGTTGCCCCATACGGGTGATCTGGAAAGCCGCTTTTTTGATTGTGTCGGCAACGATATCCATTGGTTCGCCTTTGACTTTTTCCAATGCGCGCTTCACAACACCCGGTCCGGAAATGCCGACGTGGATTTCGCAATCCGCTTCCTCAACGCCATGATAAGCTCCCGCCATGAATGGATTGTCGCCTACTGAGTTTGCGAAAACAACCAATTTTGCGCAGCCGAAGCCGTTTCTGTCGGCCGTTTTTTCGGCTGTGGCAAGGACAATTTCGCCCATCAATTTCACAGCGTCCATGTTGATGCCGGCTTTAGTGGAGCCGATGTTCACGCTGCTGCAGACCTTATCCGTCACTGCCAAAGCTTCCGGAATCGAATCGATCAGGATTTTGTCGCCTTTGTTGTAGCCTTTTTCAACCAATGCAGAGAATCCGCCGATGAAGTCGACACCGACTTCCTTCGCCGCAGCATCCAAGGTTTTTGCGTACGCGACATAATCCGTGTCATCGCTTGCGCCGGCGATCAAGGCGATCGGCGTCACTGAAATCCGTTTGTTCGTGATCGGAACGCCGTACGTATCTTCGATTTCCTGCGCTACGCTGACCAGGTTCTTCGCTTTTGTGGTGATTTTTTTGTATATTCTTTCACGAGCTTTTTCGCCATCGCTGTCGATACAGTCCAATAAAGAAATCCCCATGGTGATGGTGCGGATATCCAGATTGTCCTCTTCGAACATTCGGATGGTGTCTAAGATATTGTCAGTTCTTAACATTCAAATGTCCCCCTAGATCCGATGCATTGCATGGAATGTGTCTTCTGCCTGTAAACGGATGACCAAGCCTTGTTCTTCTTCAACTTTTTTCATCGCTGTTTTTACTTCTTTGACTGAATTATTTGCTTCATTCAATTCGACCATCAAAATCATGGTGAAGTATTCATCCATGATGGTCTGTGAGATATCCAAGATATTTACGCCCAGACGCGCCAATTCCACTGATACGCTCGCTACGATTCCGGTATGGTCTTTACCTGTTACGGTCATGATTGCTCTCATCTTTTTTCGCCCCTAATTCTCTAGTCTTTTTTCGTGTCAATTATACCATCTTTTTTGAATATGAAAATCATATTAGAAATTTATGTTTCCTATTCTATCATATTATAAAAGAATGACTACTATTTTTTGTGGAAAAACGGAAAGCGTAACCGTTATATTTTGATAAATCAGTTGTTTTTTCTAATAAAAACGAAAATTAATGCCGTTAATGCTATAAATCTATCGTTTTTTGAAAATAATTGAACACTGGATGTATGCAATTTTTCAATCAAACATTAAGGGGGTTCTCATATGCAACTGATTCATTTTTTAGAAGATGGAAATAGCCGTATCGGCGTTAAAACACAACGTGGTATGCTGCACTTGGAAAAGGCAGCAAAAACCTTATCCCTGCCTTTCCCTGCCACCATCGATGATGTTTTGAAGGACAAAGTAAAGGCAGCGCAACTGGCTGCAATACTGGCAAAGTCCGATGAACTGACGGACGCAGCACTTTACGTTTCTGAAGATACACTTACCTTCCTGCCCATATTGTCCTATCCCGGAAAAATTATTTGTATCGGCAAGAATTACAGAGCCCATGTAGCCGAAATAAATTCGGAAATACCCAAAGAACCGTTTGTTTTCAGCAAATTCAGGAATGCGTTGGCCGCGCACAATGAACCTATCCCAATCCCAGCCAATGCATCACATGTCGATTACGAAGCGGAGCTTGTTGTCGTAATCGGTGGCACCATTTCTCACGTGAAACCCGAAGATGCCCTGAATTATGTGGCAGGCTATACGATCGGAAATGACGTCTCCGCACGCGATTGGCAACACCTTTCCAGCCAATGGCTACTGGGGAAAACCGCGGACAAATTTGCGCCGATCGGTCCCATCTTCACAACGGCCGGTGATATCATCTTCACCGGCACACCGGATGGCGTCATCCTGGGCTATCCAAAAGAAGAAAAGGTTTGGTTGAAAGCCGGCGATTCGACGGAAGTGACGATCGAAGGCTTGGGTACATTGGTCAACACGTTTAAATAAACTATCATTTCAAAAAAACATCCTATCTCTGTCCTTTAACTTCTTTCGGTTCACGATAGAGGAAGCTATTCAGGAGTGTGGCTATTTTATGTATGCGCTTATATTTGCCAATGCGTCAATCATTAAGTATGATTAAACTAACAAATCACTAGGAGGATAACTATGCGTATTGAATCGGAATTTAGCCATGTCAAAAGCGAGGTCATCATCCGCTTTGATAATCAAGCAACTAGCAAATCAGCTTTTTTCCAGGAAGCGGCTGTTGCTCTAAGTGGCCTGTTGCATATCTCCGCCCCAACCATCGTGTTGGCTCTGGAGGAACGCGAGCGCTTGAGCACGACCGGCTTTGGGGACCGGATGGCCATCCCCCACGGGAAAGTGGCCGGCCTCGACATACCCCATGTAATCTTCATGCGTCTGGAACAGCCGGTGGAGTGGGAAGCACTGGATGACCAACCGGTTAACGAATGCTTCTTCCTTATGATCCCCGCTGCCGATACCACAAATGTTCACCTTAAGTTGCTCTCCAAATTAGCCTATCATCTCGCCGATGAAGTGTACCAACAGAAAATCCATGAGACGCGCGATGCCGAGGAAATGATGCAGGTGATTGAAGAAATGATGCAGCGGTCCATTCACTAACTTTATTAAGAAAGGAGAATCTAAATGAAAATCATTGCCGTAACTGCATGTGCCGCGGGAGTTGCCCATACTTTCATGGCCAAGAAAAAGCTGGAGGATGCCGCCAAGAAGCTCGGACATGAGATCAAAGTCGAAACACAAGGGGCAGGAGGAATCGAGGACGAGCTGACACCCAGAGACATTTCTGATGCCGATATCTTGATCCTCGCTATCGATATTGAAATTTCGAAACGCGACCGCTTCAAGGATATGAAGAAGGTAGAAGTACCCATCATTACCGTCCTAAAGAGTCCTGAAGCCTTGCTGAAGAAAATTGAAGCGAAACTAAACGAATAGTTTCGGATGGAAGGAGAGTTATTATAATGAAAATCAGACGCGCTTTAATGACCGGAGTTTCCTACATGCTGCCGTTCATTGTTTTTTCAGGGATGACGATTGCTCTGACAGGAATGTATTCGCAATATATCCAAGCAGATAATGCCACTATTCTCGCTTTGAATGGATTCGCTTGGACCATGATGAACCTGATTCCGGCTATATTCGCTGCCTATGTCTCCTATGCCATCGCGGATAAGCCAGGGCTGGCTCCTGGGTTTATTGGTGGATACATTGCTTCGATGCCACCGGTGGAAGGGACCGCCAGCAGCGGCTTCCTCGGTGGGATGATTGCTGGGTTGGTGGCCGGTTATTTGGTCTTGGCCATCAAAAAATTCCGTTGGCCCGATTTTATTGAGCCAATCAAGAAGACCCTCTTCATCCCTGTCATCGCTGGCCTAGCTCTCTACTTCCTGATGGCCTATCCGGTAGCAATGAGCGTCGGAGTATTAAATGAATGGATCATCAAAGGCCTCATCCAACTGTCCCAGATGCCGCAGTATGCCTTCTTGCTGGGAGCTCTCCTGAGCGCGATGTGTGCCTTCGACATGGGGGGCCCCATCGGGAAGATCGCTATCACCTTCGTCTTCGCGGTCTGGAATGAGCCAAGCGGCATTGGATTTATCGCGAATGCAGCTGTGTTCCCGGGCATCATGGTCCCGGCCCTATCGGTCGGAATCGCTGCCCTCATCGCCCGCTCCAAATATACGCTGGCCGAGCAGAAGATGGCGCCTGCCTCTATCCTATCCGGGTTTGTGGGTATTACCGAGACGGCAATCCCATACGCCATTCAGGACCCCTTCCGTATCATCCCGGCCAATATGATTGGAGCCGCCATTGGGGGAGCAATCATGATGGGATTCGGGGTATCCACCTCCGGCGTATCTGGTGTGTTCGGCATGCCGATGGCGAGTAACCTCCCCATTTTCCTGCTGGCAATCCTGGTAGGTGTCGCGGTTTCCGTGACCCTGCAAGTCCTCTTGAAGAAACCGGTGGATATCCACGCCATTCCAGAAGAGACGTATGAAGAATTTGATATTGATATTACCTGATTCTTTGTAAATAAGTAAACAAGAATGGACTATAAAACTATCCTATTTTTTATAAATTAAAATCTGCTTTCACATTTCGACAGGTTGTAAAGGACTCCCAAAGAAAGCACAGATTAAAACAGAATTATATAATCCCGACTTTGACAGTTTACAAAAGAAAAAGCAGCTGTAAACACCGTTATATTACGGTTTTTAGCTGCTTTTTCGCATTTTGAAATTGTTGTACACACACGCTACTTCCCGTATTTCCGAAGGACCTCTAGTGGCACAAATTGATGAAGCCATTTTTTTCCAAGGAGTTCATTAATTGTCAAGAAATCATCGTTACCGAAGACTTCCCAATAACCTTTGTCCAACGGACGGCATTGCGCGCTGAGAAGGGCACCCTGGATTCTTTCAGGGCTAAGTTGCCTATCCAGTTTGTGTTCCAATAGCCGCATGATTGTTAAGGAGATGAAGCAGCTCAGAAAGTGCGCCTCGATATGTGATTGGGTCCAGACATAGATTGGACGCGCGTCAAAGTTAGTTTTCATGACCTTGAAACAATCTTCAATGCGGCTCAACGAACCGTAGCTAGCCATCATTTCTTCATCACTCATTTCCGTCTCGCTGGTGATCAGGACATTGATTCCGTCAAACTGCTCGTCAAACGCAATCTGTTTCTCATCGATGGAGATATGGGGCGTGAGCTTCTTGATTTCCCCGGTTTCTTCGTCGACACTCTCCACATCCAAGTATCGTTTTCCGCCTTTTTTCATGGTCAATCGGAATCTTTTTGTGTTTTTTTCCGAAACAGGAAAATTGTTTCAGAATTCGCATTCAATCTATCGCTTTTTGGGAATAATTGCTACACTGGATATAAGCAAATTTTAATCCAATCTCAAGGGGGGTTTCCAATGCAATTGATTCATTTCTCAGAAGCTGGCCAAAGCCGCATCGGCATCAAGACGGAGCGCGGTTTCCTGAATGTAGCCAAAGCGGCTGCAGCTTTATCTCTGCCTTTTCCTTCCTATATAGACGACGTATTGAAAGATCCGGAACAGGCTGCCCAACTGGATGCCATACTGGCCCAAGCGGACACACTGATAGATCCATCCTACTATGTATCTTTGGACGACGAAATCACGTTCCTGCCCGTTCTCTCCTGTCCCGGAAAAATCCTCTGCATCGGCAAAAATTACGCCGCCCACGTCGCGGAAACAAAAAGCGAGCAACCGAAAAAACCGCTTGTCTTCAGCAAATTCACGAGCGCTTTGGCTGCCCATAAGGAAGCCATCCCGATCCCGGCCGGCACCGACAAAGTCGATTACGAAGTCGAACTGGTGGCGGTCATCGGCAAAAAAGCTTATTGCGTATCCCCGGAAAAAGCGCTTGACCATGTCGCGGGCTACACAATCGGCAACGATGTGACCGCGCGCGACTGGCAAAAAGGCTCTCCGCAGTGGCTGTTGGGCAAATCACCGGATAAATTTGCGCCGCTCGGCCCCGTCTACGTGACTGCCGACGAGCTCGATCCGACAAATCTGGATATTTCCTTGAAGCTGAATGGCGAAGTCCGCCAGAACAGCAACACCAAACACTTGATTTTCGGCATCCCGACAATCGTTTCCTACATCTCCCAACACTTTGCGCTGGAGCCCGGCGACATCATCTTCACCGGTACGCCGGATGGGGTCATCCTCGGTTACCCGGAAGACGAACAAGTTTGGCTGAAGCCAGGCGATGTCATCGAATCCACGATCGCAGGCATCGGGACACTGGTGAATACTTTCCGATAGAAAACACCCAAGAGGCTGTCTCCTAATGAGATGGCCTCTTCTTTGCGCCCGCTGATCGGAGAGTGCGGGTAATCCATCCCCAGCTCCGGTGAAGCCACCTTCATCGGAGGACGTAAACGGAATGCATCCTGAACTCCGGCGAAGCCTCCGTTCGCCGGAGAAGAAGAGTGCGACTTTCGGCATCAGCGTGTGCGCGCACAAAAAGTTACCGGATAACGACAACAAAGGGCCCTCCTCTAAGTGAGTTAGCCCTTTATTTTCCTGAAATGGATCTATTTAAAACATCGGTTCGGTCCCGACTGCCTGCAGTTGGAAATGCATCATCTCCATAGCCTGCAGCAGAGCTTCGGTCGTATCGAGGGATGTCAGGCAAGGCAGGTTATTGTCCGCGGCTTCTCGACGGATGAAGTAGCCATCCGTCTCATCGGTCTTGCCTTCGGTCATCGTGTTGATGACGAACTGGATCTCTCCGTCATGGATGCTTCTCAGGATATTTTCCCGTTTGGCTTCGCCATTTTGGAGGATTGTGACCGGCACTTGGGCCTCCAACAAAGCTTGTCCGGTACCCGTTGTCGCAAGCAACCGGTAGCCGACTGCAACCAAGCGTTTGGCCAGCGGTAACATCTCCTGCTTGTCCTTGTCCGCAATCGTCAACAGAGCCGTGCCGTACTCGGGAATCTCGATATTGGCGGCGCGGAATGCTTTGTACAAGGCTTTGGAAAGGACGACATCCTTGCCGATGATCTCCCCTGTGGACTTCATTTCCGGACCCAGAACGGTGTCGACTTTCTTCAGTTTGTTGAAACTGAAGACCGGCATCTTCACGTATACGCCGGATTTCGACGGAACCAGACCGGTTCGATAGCCTTGATCTTTCAGTTTGATGCCAAGGATGCCTTGCATCGCCAAGTTCGCCATCGGGATGCCGGTCACTTTGCTCAGGAACGGAATCGTCCGGCTCGCACGCGGATTCACTTCGATGATGTAGACGACGCCTTCGCTGATGACGAACTGGATGTTCACCAAACCTATGGTGTTCAACCCTTGCGCCACGCGGATCGTGTAGTCTTCGATCGTCTGGATCAATTCAGGCGAAAGGTTTTGCGGCGGGTAAACAGCGATCGA
>NZ_QAOM01000012.1 GCF_003051085.1 Trichococcus patagoniensis
GACAAATGAAATCACTCCTTAAAATATCTGGCTTAGTCACCTTTATTTTAACAGAGTATTTCATTTGTCCTTTTTTTTGCACTTTTCACAAAAAAGGTGTTGATGAAATTTACTTCATCAACACCATTTATTATAGAACCTTTGTTTGAGGAGCAACACTCCTGCAGCCGCTGTGCTGCAGGAGTGTTGCTCCTTTTCAGTTTTGTGCCTTTTTAGGTTTTGCGGTTCTGGATGCCAGCTCCGGTGAGAGGTGCATTGCCCGGAGAAAATCGTCCGCGCCGGTGACCAACTCCGGTGAGGGAATGTTGGCCGGAGCTGATGCATTTTCCGGCAGCCGAACGCCGGCGAAGCCGTGCTGATCGGAGGTAATCCGCTTTTTGGATTTCCTTCTCCGGCGAACGACCCCTTAACCGGAGAAAATCGTCAGCTCCGGTGAGAGATCCGCTGCCCGGAGAACAGCATCCGCGCCGGTGACCAACTCCGGCAAGGGAATGCTGGCCGGAGCTGATTCATTTTCCAGCAGCCGAACGCCGGCGAAGCCGTGCTGATCGGAGGTAATATTCTTTTTGGATCTCCTTCTCCGGCGAACCACCCCTTAACCGGGGGAAATCGTCAGCTCCGGTGAGAGATGCGTTGACCGGAGAACAGCGTGCGCGCCGGTGACCAACTCCGCCGAGCGAATGCTGGCCGGAGCTGATTCATTTTCCAGCAGCCGAACGCCGGCGAAGCCGTGCTGATCGGAGGTGATACGCTTTTTGGATCTCCTTCTCCGGCGAACCACCCCTTCATCGGAGCACAGAGTCAGCTCCGGTGAGAGGTGCGCTGCCCGGAGAACAGCATCCGCGCCGGTAATCAACTCCGGCGAGCGAATGTTGGCCGGAGCTGATGCATTTTCCGGCAGCCGAACGCCGGCGAAGCCGTGCTGATCGGAGGTAATATTCTTTTCGGATCTCCATCTCCGGCGAACGACCCCTTACCGGAGCACAGAGTCAGCTCCGGTGAGAGATGTGTTGACCGGAGAACAGCATCCGCGCCGGTGACCAACTCCGGCGAGCGAATGCTGGCCGGAGTTGATTCATCTTCCGGCAGCCGAACGCCGGCGAAGCCGTGCTGATCGGAGGTAATATTCTTTTCGGATCTCCATCTCCGGCGAACAACCCCTTAACCGGAGAAAATCGCCAGCTCCGGTGAGAGGTGCGCTGCCCGGAGAACAGCGTCTGCGCCGTCGACCAACTCCGGCAAGGGAATGCTGGCCGGAGCTGATTCATTTTCCAGCAGCCGAACGCCGGCGAAGCCGTGCTGATCGGAGGTAATATTCTTTTTGTATCTCCAGCTCCGGCGAACGACCCCTTAACCGGATCACAGAGTCCGTCCGCATCGGCGAGCAGCGCCGATGAAGGCCACAATCTGAAGGGATATCTGTAGCAATCGCAGCCGCTTTTGGCTATGATTAAGCTATAGAGTTTGGCGGGAGGAAAAAATAATGAACGTACTAGGGAAATACATCAAAAATCCAAAAATGCGCCAAATCATCGGCTTGTTTCAACAACATTGGGGCCGGATGGAGATCGGGCGGCAGTCGGCTGAGATGGCCTACTATGTGCTGCTGGCACTGCTTCCGACAATGTTGTTGCTGGGAAACGTCATTCCGTTGTTGCCGTTACCGCGGGAGCAGGTGCTGGCCTACGTGGAGATGGCCTTGCCGCTTGAAGTCAGTAACACGCTTACGCCGATACTTGAACAATACTTGAACAGCGGCAGCGGTGAGGTCGTTTCATTCGGGCTGGTGCTGTCGATCTGGACGGCTTCGAAAGCATTCAATGTCTTTCAGAATGTTCTGAATCAAGTGTACAACACGAAGATGCGCAAGAATTTCATCGTCCACAGGATTTTTTCGTTTGTGATCGCCTTTCTGTTGGTCGCCATGATTGCGCTGGTCGCCTTTCTGTTCATGTTCGGCCGATACATCCAGCATTTTTTTGAAGAATTTTTGTCCATCCAGTTGGACTTCATCACAGCCTTCGAAAATGTCCGGTGGATCGGTGCCTTCCTGATCATCGCCATCATTATGACGGTCATTTATTACGTGGTGCCGAATGTGCGCTGGTCATTCAAATTTTCGGTGCCTGGTGCGGCGTTCGCCACGATCGGCTTTCTGTTGATTTCGCAACTGTTCTCCTTTTACGTCGGAATCGCTGGCAGACAGGCCATCGGGAACGGTGCAATCGGGGTCGTGATCACGCTGATGTTGTGGCTGTATTTGATGGGGACAGTGTTGATACTGGGAGGCTTCCTCAACGTGATGCTGTACCATTATTTCCGGCCGTTGCCGATTGTCCTGAAGGAAGAGAGCCGCTATGCGATCCGTTATTCGAAGAACGCATTGGCGTTGACCGTCAACGAACAATCGCTGAAAAGGCGTCTGATCCGCAAAAAACTGCGCATCCAAGGGAACAAACAAGCAGACGTATGATTGAATCCTGAAAAACAGGGCAGAGAGGTTTAGTTTTTTTTTAAACCTCCTCGCCTTTTTTTTTGGGCGAAGTTTCTATATAATGAAAAGATAGTAAGCCTATTGTTTTAGAAAGAAAGGATTTAATCATGCGAAATCAACAAACTACGCAGAATGCGGATGTTTCGAAGATCGATTACGGCATTATCCTGTCCGTGTTCCTTCTGGCCATCATCAGCATCCTGACGATTTATTCAACCACTGTCCTGCAGACGGACGGAGGGATCGAAACGACCATCATGCAACTCGTCTGGTACGGCATCGGCATCATCGCCGCGGCCATCGTTATGCATTTTGATTCCGAACAACTCTGGAAAGTAGCGCCGATTGCATATGGAGCGGGTGTTCTGCTTCTGTTCCTGGTACTGATCTTCTACGACCGCAACACTTATGCGCTGCAAGGGGCGAAGAGTTGGTTCCGCTTCGGTGGCGTCACTTTCCAGCCTTCGGAGGTCGTGAAGGTCGCGCTCATCATCATGCTGGCACGCGTCATCACCGAGCACAATATGCATATCGATGACCGGACCGAAAAGACGGACATGAATCTGCTTCTGAAGATCGCCATGTGGTCGGCAGCGCCGCTTTTGCTGGTCATCCTGCAGAATGACCTCGGGACGACACTCGTGTTCCTGGCTATCATCATCGGCATGACGTTCCTTTCCGGTGTATCCTGGAAAATCCTGCTGCCCGTATTCGGGACGATCGGTGCCCTTGGATCGCTGCTCATCTACCTGGTTGTCTATAACCGCGATGTGCTCCTGAATTTCGGCTTCCAGAATTATCAATTCGCCCGGATCGATTCCTGGCTCGACCCGTTTGGGGACAGCACCGGGGATGCCTATCAACTGGCGCAAAGCATGAAAGCGATCGGATCAGGCAAACTGTTCGGCAAAGGCCTCGGTGTTTCCGAAGTCTACGTGCCGGTGCGCGTTTCCGATATGATCTTCTCAACGATCGGCGAGAATTTTGGCTTCATCGGCGGGTGTTTTCTCATTTTCATCTATTTCCTGCTGATCTATCAGATGATCCGCATCTGTTTCGATACGAAAAATGAATTTTATGCCTACATGGCGACGGGCGTCATCATGATGATCCTGTTCCACGTGTTGGAAAATATCGGCATGACGATCGGGCTGTTGCCGATCACCGGTATCCCGTTGCCGTTCATTTCGCAAGGGGGCTCGGCGCTCCTCGGCAATATGCTCGGGATCGGACTGGTCATGTCGATGCGGTACCATTACCGCAGCTACATGTTCTCGGAAGAGGACGAACATTTCGGAATCTGACCCTAAACCCTAACGCCAGGAGGCAAACGTATGATTACCATTTACCAACATCCCCAATGCTCGACCTGCAAAAAGACGCGCGCTTGGTTCGACGAAGAAGGCATCGCCTACGAATTGAAGGACATCCGCGAAGAGCGCCCGGACCGGGAAAGCATCCGCCAAGCGATCACATCAGGCAATCTGACGCTACGCCGCATGTTCAATACGAGCGGCAACTTGTACAAGGAAATGCAATTGAAGGACAAACTCGACAGCATGGAGCTGGATGAAGCGCTGGACCTGCTGGAATCGGACGGTATGTTGATCCGTCGGCCTTTCGTCACAGACGGCACGCAGATTACGGTCGGCCATGACGAAGAGAAATTAACCACTACCTGGAAATAAGCGAAGGAGGAAAACAACATGACTGAAAATACAGTGAAATACAGCGAGAACGGCTTCTGGATCAAGAAGGAAGCGGACAAGTACATCATCGGCCTATCCGAAAAAGGCCAGGATGACCTGGGCGAAGTCAGTTTCATCGATCTTCCTGAAACGGGCGCAATCAAAACGACCGATACCCTGATCGGCGTCGAAGCCGCCAAAGCAATGACTGATTTGACTTCACCTTTGGCCGGCACGATCACAGCCGTCAATGAAGCGCTGGAAAACAATCCGGAGAACCTGAACAGCACCGATGCAACAGTGAACTGGATCGTCGCTCTGACGGACGTCTCGGATGAAGCTTTCGAAGCTTTGCAGAACGAATCCGGACTTTAGAAGAATGTGAAAAGCTAAAAAGGCAAGCAGCCGGACGTCGAGTCCGAGTGCTTGCCTTTTTTGTTGTTTTGATTTTTCTCCGGCGAAGGCCGGGTTGGCCGGAGGAGCCGGCGTCGTATGGCTCTGTCCTCCGGGGAGAGGATCTTGGCCGGAGGAGAGCTTGATTATCCTATGTTTTCCTCCGGCGAGGGTTCCCTCACCGGAGAACAGCTGACATATTCGTCCGCAATTCCGGCCGACGCCCCCTAACCGGAGCAGGCGACCCCCATCCAGTCAAAACACACTCAGTGCGCTGACCGCGCCACCAGATCCTCAAAGAACAGGCGCATGTTTTTCGCTTCCGGTATCATCGTCTCCGGGTGCCATTGGATGGCGAGAATGCTTTGTTCCGGATCCGTTGCTTCGACGGCTTCAACAAGACCGTCCGGGCTGTAGCCTACCGGCTGCAAACCTTTGGCGACGACCTTCAATGCTTGGTGGTGGAAGGAATTTACCGAAAGCTTTTCGCCGACCAGTTCGTGGAGGTGGCTGCCTTCTATCGCAACGACGGAGTGGGTGGCATAGGCGAAACTTGTTTTTTGATTATGCTGGATGCGCATTTCCGGATATTCATGGGCAAGGTCCTGGTACAGGCTGCCGCCCATCTGGACGTTCAAAATCTGCAAGCCGCGGCAGACCGCCAAAATCGGCTTCTTCTGTTTCAGGGCTTCCTCTACAAGCGCCATTTCGAAGTCATCGCGCAAAGGGAAGGTCGCGCCGATATGCAGGCTCGGTTCTTCGCCGTAAAAGTTCGGGGAAACATCCTGTCCGCCCGTCAACAACAGCCCGTCGATTTTGGCGATATAGTCCGCTGCCGTTTTGGGCGCACCGATCGGAATGATCAGCGGATTGCCTCCTGCGGCCTGGACTCCTTTCACGAATCCGATGGGAGTATAGGCGACGGAAATCCCTGAGAAAGCAGGGACCGCCTCCAGTAATTGGTTGCCGGTGATGCCGATCAATGGTCTCATATATGTTGTCTTCCTTTCGCTTTTGGCTGATTTTTACCATTTTACATCATAATTGAGAATATGGGAAAGAATCGTTCTTATAAGTGGACAAAACTGGCCGATAGTTTATAATGATTATAAATTGAAAAAAATTATCGTTGATGAATGGGGTTTTCATAATGATTCCATTGCGAAAGGTTTTCAATTGGGTTAAAATAGTCGTAGTGTTAATTATGAAGGTTCGATTAAAATATATAGATTGTGAGGAGTTAATTTATGTCTACTTTAGAAATAATAGATCTGCATGTCTCCATTGAGGATAAACAAATTTTGAAGGGTGTCAACCTGGTGATGAACACCGGTGAAATCCATGCCATCATGGGGCCGAACGGAACGGGTAAATCGACTTTGTCACAAGCAATCATGGGTCATCCGAGCTACACAATCACACAAGGCCAAGTTCTTTTGGACGGCCAAGATGTGACGGAAATGGAAGTCGACGAACGCGCACGCGCAGGCCTGTTCTTGGCGATGCAATATCCGAGCGAAATCGCCGGCATCACAAACGCTGAATTCATGCGCGCAGCCATCAACGCCCGCCGCCCGGAAGACGACAAAATTTCGGTCATGAACTTCATCAAGAAATTGGACGAAAAAATGGAAATCCTCAACATGCCGGAAGAAATGGCTGAACGCTATTTGAACGAAGGCTTTTCAGGCGGAGAAAAGAAACGCAACGAAATCCTGCAGTTGATGATGATCGAACCGAAATTCGCCATCCTTGACGAAATCGACTCCGGTCTGGATATCGATGCTCTGAAAGTCGTTTCCAAAGGCGTGAACCTGATGGCCGGTCCTGACTTCGGCGTCCTGATCATCACCCATTACCAACGTCTCTTGAATTATGTACACCCTACATTCGTCCATGTCATGATGGACGGCCGCATCGTGAAATCCGGCGACGCCAGCTTGGCGAAACGTCTGGAAGCGGAAGGCTACCGCGGCATCCGCGACGAATTAGGTCTAGATATCCATTTGGATGAAGAATAGGAGGACGTCACATGCTGAACGAAGAAAAAACGTCCTTGTTGGATGCGGTTCGCCTGTTTTCCATTGAAAAGGAAGAGCCGGAATGGATGCGCACGAAACGATTGGAATGGCTGGAAAAATACGAAGAGCAGGCTTTCCCATTGATGGAACGCATCAGCTACCACCGTTGGCCGCTCCTTGACACAACCATCTCTGCCGGTGCATACGGCGAGGAATTGGTGAACAGCCAAGGTCTCCAATACGACTTGGGCGACACACCGAAAATCGTGCAATACGGAAATGTGACGCTGATGGAGCAATTGCCACAGCATTTGATCGATCAAGGCGTCATTTTTACCGACTTATATACAGCCGCTCAGGATTATGCTGAATTGGTCCAAGAATACTACATGACGACAGCCGTGAAGCCGGAAGAAGACCGTTTCACCGCTTTCCACACAGCCTTCATGAACAGCGGCGTCTTCCTTTACGTGCCGAAGAACGTCGTCATCGAAGAACCGTTGGAAGCTCTGTTCATCCAGAATTCCCACGTGAAGGAAAGCTTTGTCAAACACGTGCTTTTGGTCGCTGACGTGAACAGCTCCGTCAAATACGTGGAGCGCTACGAAACCGAAGGCAACGAAAAGAACAGCGCCAACATCATCGTTGAAGTCATCACGAAAACGGGCGCGCAAGTCAAATTTTCTGCAGTCGACACCATGGGCGAAAACACATCCGTTTACATCAACCGCCGCGGCCATCTCTTGAAGGATTCTTCCATCGAGTGGGCAATCGGCGTCATGAACGACGGCAATGTCATCTCTGATTTCGACTCCGATCTGATCGGCGACGGTTCCCACAGTGAAATCAAAGTCGTGGCCGTTTCCACAGGCAGACAAGTGCAGGGCATCGATACCCGCGTCACGAACTACGGCAAACATTCGATCGGCCATATCCTGCAGCACGGGGTCATCATGGACCGTTCGACGTTGACCTTCAACGGCATCGGCCACATCATCAAAGGCGCGAAGGGCGCTGATGCGCAGCAAGAAAGCCGCGTCCTGATGCTGTCCGATAACGCCAGAGGGGATGCGAACCCGATCCTGTTGATCGACGAGAACGACGTTACAGCCGGCCATGCCGCCAGCGTCGGACGCGTCGACCCTGAAGAAATGTTCTATCTCCTTTCCCGCGGTATCCCTAAGGCGGAAGCCGAACGTCTGGTCATCCGCGGATTCCTGGGTACGGTCATCGCGGCCATCCCGGTCAAAGAAATCCGTGACGGTTTGGTGGAGATGATCGAAAGGAAGTTGATGAAGCTTTGATCGATGCTAAAAAAATCAAACAAGACTTCCCGATCCTTTTCCAGACAGTGAACGATGAGCCGCTGATCTATCTGGACAACGCGGCCACTTCACAAAAACCGAAACAGGTGCTGGAAGCCATCCAACACTATTATGCGTTCGACAACGCCAATATCCACCGCGGCGTCCACACTCTGGCGGAACGCGCGACTTCAGCCTATGAAGCCGCCCGCGAAAAATTGCGCCGCTTCATCAATGCCGCTTCGACGAAGGAAGTTCTCTTCACCCGCGGCACGACGACCGGCCTGAACTGGGTCGCAGTCGGCTTCGGCGATCTGATCGTCGAAGAGGGCGACGAAATCTACATCACGCCGATGGAGCACCACTCCAATGTGGTTCCTTGGCAACAGTTGGCGAAACGCAAGAAGGCCAAATTGGTCTACTTGCCGTTGACTGCAGACGGCTTCGTCGATGTCGAAAAATCGGCCGAAGTCATCACTGCAAAAGGCAAAATCCTCTCGGTCTGCCATTCCTCGAACGTGTTGGGAATCACCAACCCGATCAAGGAACTTGCCGCATTGATCCACCAACACAACGGCTACATCGTCGTGGACGGCGCCCAATCGACGCCGCACATGAAAGTCGATGTGCAGGCACTGGATGCCGACTTCTATGCTTTCAGCGGCCACAAGATGCTCGGGCCTACCGGTTCCGGCGTTCTTTACGGCAAGGAAGCTTTGCTTGAGAAAATGGAGCCAGTCGAATTCGGCGGCGAAATGATCGATTTCGTCTATGACCAGGAAAGCACTTGGAGTGTCCTGCCTTGGAAATTCGAAGCGGGCACACCGAACATCGCCGGCGGAATCGGCCTTGGCGCTGCCGTCGACTATCTGGAAGCGATCGGCATGGATGCCATCGAAGCCTACGAGAAGGAAATGGTGCGTTATGTGCTGCCGAAACTGCAGGCGATTGAAGGCATCACTGTCTACGGTCCTGCCGATCCGGAAAAGCATACGGGCGTCATCACTTTCAACCTGGAAGGGGTCCATCCGCATGACTTGGCTACGGCTTTCGACATGGAAGGCATCGCTGTCCGCGCCGGCCACCATTGCGCCCAGCCGTTGATGCGTTATTTGGATGTATCTTCGACAGCCAGAGCGAGTTTCTATTTCTACAACACATTCGAAGAGGCCGATCAATTCATCGCCTCCTTGTATAAAATAAAGGAGTTTTTCAAAGATGGCTTTATCTAAACTAGAAAACCTATACCGCCATGTCATTCTTGACCACTCCAGTCACCCGCACAATTACGGCACCTTGGAAAACGCCGATGAACAGATCGAGCTGAACAACCCGACCTGCGGCGACGTCATCACGCTGCAATTGGCGATGGACGGCGACACAATCACGGCCGCCAAATTCTCCGGCCACGGCTGCAGCATCAGCACAGCCAGCGCCAGCATGATGACGGACGTGGTCATCGGCAAAACGAAGGCAGAAGCATTGGCCTTGGCGGAAGAATTTTTCCTGCTGGTCCAGGACAAAATCGAGCCGAATGAGCAACATCTCGGCGAAGCGATCGTCTTGAACGGCGTCGCAAAATTCCCGGCCCGCATCAAATGCGCCACTTTGGCTTGGAAGGCTTTGGAAAGAGCGATTCTCCAAGACAAAAAAGAAAAAGGGGAAGAACAAGCGGAATCCCCGCATGAAGGAGAGATCTTATGAGCGAAGTACCAGTAGTTGACGATTATAAATTTGGCTTTCATGACGACGCAAAAATCATCTATTCCACCGGTAAAGGACTGACGGAAGAAATCGTCAGAGAAGTATCCGCATCAAAGGATGAACCGCAATGGATGTTGGATTTCCGTCTGAAATCATTGGAAGCATACAGAAAAGCAGGGTTGCCGAAATGGGGACCGGATCTATCCACTCTCAAATTCGACGAAATCACCTATTTCCAGAAGGCCACTGATAAAGTAGCCCGGACCTGGGAAGATGTGCCTGACGAAATCAAGGAAACCTTCGAAAAGATCGGGATTCCTGAAGCCGAACGCGCATACCTGGCCGGCGTAACGGTCCAGTACGAGTCGGAAGCCGTCTACCACAACATGAAGGAAGAGTTCGAAAAACTGGGCATCATCTTCACCGATACGGATACAGCCCTGAAGGAATATCCGGAAATCTTCAAGGAGCACTTCGCCACTGTTGTACCGCCGACGGACAACTTCGAAGCAGCCTTGAATTCGGCCGTTTGGTCCGGTGGCACGTTCATCTATGTGCCTAAAGGCGTCAAATGTGATGTGCCATTACAGACTTACTTCCGTATCAACAACGAAGGCTCCGGCCAGTTCGAACGCACGCTGATCGTCGTCGACGAAGGCGCCAGCGTCCACTACGTTGAAGGCTGTACCGCACCGACTTATTCGGCCGACAGCCTGCATGCCGCAGTCGTTGAGATCGTCGTGAAGAAGGATGCTTACTGCCGCTACACGACCATCCAAAACTGGTCAGCAAATGTCTACAACTTGGTTACGAAACGTGCCGTAGCCCTGGAAAATGCAACAATGGAATGGATCGACGGCAACTTGGGTGCCAAAGTGACCATGAAATACCCGAGTGTTTTCCTGAATGGCCGAGGCGCCAAAGGAACGATGCTTTCCGTAGCTTTCGCCGGCAAAGGCCAACTGCAGGATACCGGCGCAAAAATGATCCACAACGCACCGTACACGTCCAGCTCGATCGTCTCCAAGTCGATCGCCAAAGACGGCGGAGCAGTAAACTACCGCGGACAAGTGAAGTTCGGCAAGAAATCGGAAGGATCGATCTCGCATATCGAATGCGATACGATCATCATGGACGACATCTCCACTTCCGACACAATCCCGTTCAACGAAATCCACAACGGCAGAGTCTCCCTGGAGCACGAAGCCAAAGTTTCCAAAATCTCCGAAGAGCAACTGTACTACCTGATGAGCCGCGGCCTCAGCGAATCCCAAGCGACCGAAATGATCGTCATGGGCTTTGTTGAGCCATTCACCAAAGAACTTCCGATGGAGTATGCAGTCGAGTTGAACAGACTGATTGCGTATGAAATGGAAGGATCAGTGGGATAATAAATAGATTTTAGTCAAGAATGTTGATTTATCAGCGCTCTTGGCTTTTTTATGTTCTAAAATTAGGATGTAATAGAAAATGTATAAAATATGGGGAAGAGCTTTCAAAACCAACGTTTTCCGTTGAGTTTGATGAACCACGTACTTTGGTTAGACAGATACCGACTTACAAAACATAAACTATTGGAGGAGCTTTACAGACACAGATGTCATTGATGATTTGAATTCTATGGTTATCACAGAAATCAAAGTTAACTGACAAATTTTATATTGACGCTAAAATTGATAGATATATATATTTTCAATCCATCTTATTTAAACTAGAATCGAATATTGGATTGTGCTAAGGTAAAAAAAGAGGTACGAATCTAATTCAATAATAGGAGTGATAGTTAGTTGAAATATTTCAATGACGAGAAGAATATATTAGAAAAATTTAGAAGTGTACCTATTAGCGAGTGTTATTGTTCTAGTGAACCTGAAAAGAAAATTTTTTCTTTAATTCACAATGAAAAGAATTGGAGCAACTGGAAAGATAGTTCTGGAAAAGCTGATTTGCCACCAGATTACTTTAGCGGAGAGTTTGGGTTGATGATGGATGTTATGAGGATAGATGATCATGGTTTTAAAAATAAGAAAGGTAAAATTGTAAATCCAACTTACGCTAGAGAAAGCCAACTAGAGGATGAGTTGAAGAATTCTGAAATCTTGCACAAGGTTCCACATGTTTTTGTTATTCCAGACACAGGGCTGCCTACTATAGAAGACCATAATTATATTTATTATCAGAAAAATTTTAAGAATATTATCAGTAATCATATCAATAAAATAAAGAGTTATAGGCAAAATCACCCTGAATTTAAGGTTATATTTTTTGTTATGGATGAGTCATCCGCATACTTTCAAAGTGTAGTTTTTCCCTCGGAAGGGCAACTTTCCTTGGGGGATATCTTGAAGGGAAGACCACATTTACATTGGATGGATGATATGTTCCTAGAAGTTATAAGAGGAAGTGAGATTGACTATTTAATATGGTTCACACCTTTTAAACATTTAATATCAGATAATCTTAAAGTAGCTTTACCTGAGGTTTGTGTCTTAGATATCAAAGAATTAGAAAAAAATCCAATAAAATACGATGCTGAAAATATGATAAGCGCTGAAATATAAAAATAAATGAATTGATGATAATTAAAATATTGAAATTAATAGCTTTTCGTACAACTCTTTCTTTTCCGAATGTCTTTATTGAAATTATATGGAAGGCAGCGTAGTTAATACAAATAAAAAGCAGCAAACGTTGAATGTATGACGTTTGCTGTTTTTTTTGCGTGGTGGCCGAGTTGGCTGGGGTTCCGGAGAATAGCGACTTGACCTTAAATAGGACCGCACCTCCGGCCAAGACCCTCTCGTCGGAGGTCAGCAATGAAATGTATTTTCACCTCCGACGAGGATCGCTCCACCGGAGGAGGTGACCAAAGAAGGATCTGATCTCCGGCGAGGACCCGGCAACCGGAGAAAAGCAAAACTCCGAGCCCGCTCCTCCGGTTGCCCACGACGGAAGCAATCCGCCCCGCTTTCCCCCACAAAATAATCTAACCATGGTAACGCTTCATTTTTTACTTTCATAATCAAAAGCGCGATATTTACGAATTAAAGTATCAAGAAGCCACTACATATTGTGGAAGGACGGGGCAGTGAGGTATTCTATTGGAAATTCAGAAAGGAATGAATTGAACGAAATGTGAGAGGAGGGAATAAAATGTCAAGTTTCTTTAGTTGGGATATAGTATGGGAATTTTTTCCAAAAATTCTCAGTGCGTTGCCCGTGACCTTGTTGATTGTAGGCATTGCGACTCTTGTAGGCTTGGTGTTAGGAAGTTTTATTGCGTTCATACGAGTGGAAAAAATACCGATATTGAATCAAATAGCCGCAGTATTTGTTTCCTTTATTCGCGGAACGCCGATTCTTGTCCAGTTATACATCGTTTATTACGGTGTACCCAGCCTCTTACAGGCGATCCAAATTGATGTGTCATCATGGGACAAAATTATTTTCATCTACATTACGTACGGATTGAATACCGCAGCGTTTCAATCGGAAACCATTCGGGCCGCAATCTTGAGTGTACCGATCACGCAGAAAGAAGCCAGCATCGCTTGTGGACTGACGAAGTCGCAAATGTACCTGCGTGTTATTCTTCCGCAAGTTGTACTCGTGGCATTACCGTCGTTTGGTACCACCACCGTCGCTTTGCTGCAGGATACCTCACTGGCGTTTACGATCGGCATAGTGGATGTGGTTGGGAAAGCGCGTGCCATTGGTGCTGTGACCTTCCACACGCTGGAAGGCTACGTAGGCGCGGCAGTGCTGTTCATTACCTTGAGCATTATTCTTGAACGAATCTTTGACGTGTTGGAAAAACGGATGAATTTCACAGAAGCAAAAAAATCATCGTTCCAACTGCCAAAAATATTACTCATTAAAAATAAAAATGTTCAAATTAAAGAGGTTCAAAAAATCGAGATAAATTGAAGGAGGAATTATTTATGAAAAAGTCAACAGTGGGATTTGGAGCAAGTTTATTGTTATCAGGGGTACTATTGGCTGGGTGCGGCAGCGGGTCTGCTGAAACCGAGAGTGCTGCAGATAGCGGCGCGACAGAAATCAAAGTCGGTACTGGGAATGCAGCTCTGCCGTATGCTTATTTGGATGAAAATGGCGAATATGATGGTTATGATGTCGCTGTAGTGAAAGCCATTGATGAAAAACTGACGGATTACACGTTCACTTTTGAAGGAGCGGACTTCCCTACAACCTTGTCTAACCTGGAGAGCGATAAGGTTCAGATGGCAGCCTTTGAACTTGAAGTAAATGCAGAGCGCCAAGAAAAATTTGTATACGGGGATGTCGGCTACGTGGTATGGGATACGTACATTGTATCGGATCCGGATGCAGGAACCGTTTATGAGTCCTATGACGATCTTGCCGGCAAAAAAGTCTACGCCACAACAGCAACGAACCAGGCAGCAATGGCTGAAACTTATTTAGAAGAAAATCCCGGTGCTTTTGAATTGGTTTACGGCGAATACAACAACGAACAGATCGTTCAAGCGATCACGTCCGGAGCAGTGGATGCATCTTTGGCACCAAAATATCAAGTCGACAACTGGAACCGTTCCTTTGATGAAAACTTAGCAATCGGCAGTGAGCCAGTCCATAATTCGGATGCCTACCTGCTGTTCAACAAAAAGACTGATCAAGCCTTCATCGATGCCGTGAATACAGCGTTAGAGGAATTAAAAGCGGATGGAACCATTAAAGAGCTTTCCGAAGAATATTTAGATGGTGATTACGTGCCAGAATAAGAAAGGATGAGGGCCATGAGTTTCAAATTTGAGGTGATGATCCAATCATTGCAAGTAGCAAGCCAATACATTGGCACAACATTATTCATGGCCGTAACAGCGATAGTCATCGGCGTTATTTTAGGCTTAGGCATAGCGTTGATCCGGCTTTATCGCATCAAAGGACTGAGCCAGTTTTTTCAAGTGGTCGTCACTTTGTTGAAAGGCATTCCGATGGTGCTGATCATTCTCGCTCTGTACTTGGTTGCTTCCAAACAGTTTGACATTTGGTCGGAATCCATGAATTGGTCGCTTCGCTTCCGGGATTTCGACATGGTATGGATCGCCATTTCCGCATTGACGCTATTGGCTACGATCAACAGCAGCGAGATTTTTCGCGGGGCATTTGCAGCTGTCAAAAAAGGCCAGTTCGATGCAGCCAAATCGATGGGCATGACCAACCTTCAGACGATTCGCCGGGTTCTGTTGCCGCAAGCCATTCCTATCTCTTTGCCGATGTTCAGTAATTTATTGATCGGCTTGGTTAAGGCGTCTTCCTTAGCCTCGATGGTCAGTGTCGTCGATGTCTTTGCAGCTGCGAAGATAACAGCTCAGCAAAACTACCGGTTCCTCGAAGCCTATGTGGCGGTTGCGGTCATCTATTGGGGAATCAGCCTGGTGATCGAAAAGGGTGCGCAACTCCTGGAAGAGCGCATGACCCGTAAATTGAGGAGGGCGATTTTATGATGGAAGTACGCAATATCCACAAGCGCTTCGGCAAGCAAGAAGTCCTCAAAGGCATCGATATGGATGTCGCCAAAGGAGAAGTGGTCACCCTTCTGGGGCCAAGCGGTTCCGGCAAAACAACCTTTCTCCGCTGTCTGAACTTTTTGGAACGGGCGGATGAAGGCAGCATTCTCCTGGGAGAGACCGAAACGATCGTGAATACAGCCAATCCAAAAGAGATTTTGGCGCACCAACGCCAGACTGCGATGGTCTTCCAGAATTATGCGTTGTTCCACAACAAGACAGCGCGCGAAAATATTGTGATGCCGCTACTGCTGACGAAAAAAAAGACAAAGCAGGAAGCGTATGAAGTAGCGGATGCTTTGTTGGAACAAGTGGGCTTGTCCGACCGCAAAGATTTTTATCCCAGCCAACTGTCAGGCGGCCAGCAGCAACGCATCGGCATTGCGCGGGCGCTGGCGTTGGATCCCAAAGTGATCTTGTTCGATGAACCGACTTCGGCTTTGGATCCGGAACTGGTTGGGCAAACGCTGACGCTCCTGCGGGACATCGCCGAAACAGGCGCAACCATGGTGTTGGTGACGCATGAGATGAAATTCGCTTATGAAGTGTCGGACAAAATCGTCTTTATGGAAAACGGCCTGGTGGTGGAACAAGGATCACCCAAGGAAGTGTTCGAGCAAACAAAAGAAGAGCGGACCAAAGCATTTTTGGCCCGTTTCACAACTCAAATGGCTAGATAGAGGAGGAAATCAGATGGCATATCGTTTCGCAAATCGTATCAAGGGGTTGAAAACATCTCCTTTACGGGAAAATGCAAGTAAAAACATGGAACTCAAAGATGTGATCTCATTTGCTTACGGCTTTCCGCCGGTTGAAGCCTTTCCAATGGAGACCCTCCAAAAAATTTCGCAAAAATTATACACGGAAGTCGATCCGGAAACGTTTTTGCAATACGGTGCTTCCGAAGGCTATCCCTTGCTGCGCAAGCTGGTCAAAGAAAGGCTGGCGGCAACCGCCAATCTTCACAATGAGGAACAGGTACTGATAACATCGGGTTCCACCCAAGCTATGGATATTGCCGTGAAAGTCTTTTGTGATGAGGGCGACGTCGTGCTGTGCGAAGAACAAACCTTCTCAGGCGCGGTGAATGCGATCAAAGGCTACGGAGCAATTCCCGTACCGATTCCGATGAATGTCGCAGAAGAATCCGTCGATGTGGAAGCACTTGAAGAACTGTTGCGATTTGACCAACGCATCAAGTTTATCTATCTCATTCCCACCTTTCAAAATCCATTGGGGACATCGATTCCTCTGGAAAAACGCCAAGCGATTTACAGCTTGGCCCAAAAATATGATGTGCTGATTTTCGAAGATGATCCTTATGGAGATCTCCTGTACTACGGGGAACCGATCATGAAGCTGAAGGAGATGGATACGGACGGGCGTGTCATGTATGCGGGTTCGTTCTCCAAAATTTTGGCACCTAGCGCGCGGTTAGGCTTCATTATGGCGCCGGATGAAATCATGGAAAAACTGGCTTTAGCCAAGCAGGTTTCTGACTCCCACACCAATTTTTATTGGCAAGTGATGCTGGCGGAATTCATGCAGAATCATCAATTTGAAGAACATGTCTCGGCGTTGAAACTGTATTATAAAGAAAAGTTCGAAACAATGGTTGCAGGCCTTGAAGCATTGCCTGAAGACAAAATTCAGTTCATCAAACCGACTGGCGGCTATTTTATCTGCTGCAAGATGGCGGATGAATTGGATCCGGAAATATTCTATACGGCATTGGATGAAGCCAAGGTCGCCGTTATCCCTGGAAATGTGATGAGCGTGGCGCAAGAAGGGTATGAAAGTTATTTCCGTTTGAATTTCACAAAACCTACACTTTCGGAAATCGTGGACGGGGTAAAAGTAATCGGTGAAGCTTTGAAACAAGCGACACCTGCATCATACAAACAAGTGATTTAGGGAGGGATCTGGAAAGATGAGATTGATATATTATGGGGTCAGCGAAGACGAAGAAAAATTCATCAAGCGCTGGAGTTTCAGCAACAAAATACCCGTGACCATCATTAACGAAGGCATATCCAGCGAAAATGTCCATTTCGCCGGCCCCCATGATGGGATTTGCCTGTATCCGAGTCCGGAAATGCGCCAAAGCGAGCTGCTTTACCGCAAGTTGCGGGAACAAGGGATTCATCAATTGTCGGTCAAATCAACCGGTGTGGATGGGATCAACTTCGAATGGGCCCAAAAATATGGCTTGACAGTGACGAATGTTCCTTCCTACAGTCCCACTTCGGTCGGTCATTTTGCAATCATGTCGATTTTGATGGTACTGCGGAATATTCCGACCGTCCTGCAGACAAAATCATCCCGAAAAACAACAATCGGCAGAGAATTGCAGGATGTGACGGTCGGAATCTTGGGAACAGGCCGGATCGGCTCTGTCGTCGCAGAAGGGATCCATGCTTTGGGCGGACGCGTGATCGCCTCAAGCTCACAAGAAAATCCGCGTCTGAAAGGGAAAGTCAGCTATGTTTCTTTTGAAGAACTGTTGAAGGAATCGGATGTTTTGTCCATCCACATTCCCTTATCCGAAAAGTCCTCGCATCTTTTTTCTGAAGAAACATTTGCAAAAATGAAATCCGGCAGTTGTCTTGTGAATACAGCGCGCGGGAAAATTGTCGATACCGAAGCGCTGATCCAGGCTCTGGCAACCGGAAAACTGGCTGGTGCAGCATTGGATGCGTTGGAAGATGAGGAAAAATATTTTTCCGTCGGTTGGGAAAAGAACCCATACTATTCCCGTTTGATGTCCTTCGAGAATGTGATGATCACACCGCATATTGCCTACCATACAGAATTGGCTGTGCAAGAAATTGTTGAGACCTCTTTGACCAATGCGCGGGATATCATAATCGCAGGAAATTGCCGGAATACGATTTCACTTTGAGAACCCAAAAGAAGGAGAAGATGACGATGATCCAGGCGCAAATAATCGGACTGAAAAAAAGTTTCGGTAAGAACGAAATATTGAAAAACGTAGGTTTGACCATCAATAAAGGCGAAGTTGTCTGCATCATCGGACCAAGTGGCTCTGGCAAAACCACCTTCTTACGTTGTTTGAATCTCTTGGAACAGCCGGATGCAGGCATGTATGAACTCGGCGACCTCCGCTATGATCTCAGTCGTATCGGTACGCATCAGAGCCGGGAAATTGCCCGAAAAACAGCGATGGTGTTTCAATCCTATGAATTATTCAGCCATATGACGGTTTTGCAAAATGTGATGGAAGGCTTGGTTACACCTCGGAAAGTCCCCAAAAAACTGGCAGAAGAAGTTGCCAAATCCGTCTTGCAAAAAGTTGGCATGGCGGACAAAGCAGGGATGTATCCTATCCAACTATCGGGAGGACAACAGCAACGGGTCGGCATTGCCCGGGCGATGGCGTTATCACCGGAGCTCCTTTTGTTCGATGAGCCCACATCGGCGCTTGATCCGGAACTTGTCGGGGATGTGTTGAATGTGATGAGGCAATTGGCCGACAGTGGTCAAACGATGATCATCGTTACCCATGAGATGCAATTTGCCCAAGAGGTGGCGGATAAAGTTGTTTTTATGGCGGATGGGGTTGTCGTTGAATCCGGAACACCTTCAGAAGTCTTTGATGATCCTAAAGAAGAGCGGACAAAACAATTCTTAATGCAAGTTCGTTTCAAAACAGCAGTCTGAGAGGGATGACACGTGGAATATACGGAAGTAAAAAGCAAGCTTTGGACCAAAGATTTCCTCTTGGTTAACAGCATCACCTTTTTGGCAATGACGGCAATCACGACCCAAATGGGAACGTTGCCTCTCTATGTGACTGCACTGGGTGGGTCAAAAGCGGTTGCCGGAAGTATCGTAGGCATTTTAGGCATCTCGGCTTTATTTTTCCGCTTGCCGATCGGAATATTGTTGGACCGATACGGTCGCAGATTGCTGCTCACGATTGGTTTAGGGATTCTTTTCCTTGATTTCGCCTTATTGAATGTGCTACAAACGCTCTTGATGCTGTTTTGTTTACGTTTGATCCAAGGAATAGGCAACAGCATCCAAGCAACAAGTGCTGCGACGATGGCGGCGGATTTGATCCCAAAGGAACAGTTATCCGTCGGCTTAGGCTATTTCAGCATCGCCCAAGCAGTCCCAGGCGCAATCGGGCCTCTGCTGGGGTTGGCGGTGGTGGAAACATACGGATTTGAGGCGTTGTTTCGAGTGGCGCTTTTGTTGACGAGCGTCGCGTTTGTTTTAAGCTTTTTTTTAAGTGCGGAATCGCCAAGAACGCTTTTTTTCGGAGAAAAGCCAAAGACGAAGGGCGGAGCGACGAAAGCGTTGTCCGTCATGAAGAATAGAGGCGTCACGTTCCCTAGCCTGATCATGTTTTTGATCTGTTTTGCGAATTCCGGTGTGATCGCATTTATTGCGCAGTTTGCTATCGAAAAGAAAATAAACGGAGCAGGCTACTACTTCACCGTTATGACGGTTGTCACGGTTCTGATTCGTTTTCTCTTCCCATATATGATGAATCGCGTCAATCAAACGTTTTTGATTTGCGGCAGTATATTGAGTATCAGTGCAGCGTTTGGCATACTTGCTTATGCCGATGATCTTGTCCAGCTTCTTTTAGCGGCTGTCCTATATGGAATTGGTTTTGCCAGTTTGCTGCCGGTCATGAACACAATTGTTTTGCAGAGTATTTCCGATCATGAACGCGGACGCGCGATAGCGATTTTCTCGGCTGCTCTGGATGTAGCCTACGGTGGTGGCGCAATGCTTTGGGGCGTAATCGCCAGTTTGTATGGGTTTCAAGTCATGTACCTGTTTTGCGGAGGATTTGGACTAGCAGCTCTATTTACTTACCTTCTGTTTAATGGCAAGAAAAAGCAAATGTCATAAAGAATGACACATCTTGTGAGCCCAACCTTGCAACTCTTATCATTTCTTACTAAAATTAAGAAAATGATGAGAACGGAGGGGCCTTTATGGATGTATTAGATCGGAAAATTTTAAATATTATGCAAAAAAATAGTCGAATCACTGTCAAACAGATTGCTGAAGAGTGTTTCATTTCGTCTCCTTCTGTATCCGTGCGTTTGCAGAATTTGGAAGGTATGGGATACATTCGTACGTATCAAGCTGTTCTTGACCATCAGAAATTGGGCTTTTTGATCAAGGCCTATGTGAATTGTGCAGTCAATGCAAAAGATAAGCAAGATTTTTACCGTTACGTCGAAGAAATCCCCAATGTCGTGGAATGCGACTGCATTACCGGGGATTTCTCGATGTTGTTGAAGGTCTACTTTACCAACACGATCGAACTTGATGAATTTATTACTGACCTGCAGCGCTTTGGCGATACCAAGACGCATATCGTCTTTTCAACAAATGTCGGTCCACGCGGCCTGCAAATCCAAATAAACGAATAAGCAAAGACGCCGAGAGCCAGTTTCGGCGTTCTTGCTTATTATTCGCGTTTTTCTCGCTCTTCTCCGGTGAACGGAGGCTTCGCCGGAGTTGAGCCAACATTCATGATGCGATCTCCGATAAGCGCGGCTTCGTCGGAGCTGCGGCTGATCATTACCGGTGATCTCCGGTGGGCGGTCGTCTCGCCGGAGCTGACGCTCGTGTCAGTCGCTATCTTCCCGTCAGCAAGCACACAATAAGGATGTGCGATTCTGTTTACTTATTTGAAATCGAGGGGTCATCTGATACAATTATACCAACAGGGATTAAACCGAAACAGAGGGGGCGCCGGAGTGCTGGAAAATAAACTGGGTATCACCAGTCAAGTTGAGTTGGCTAAGGCGGAAGAGCGAGTCAGTAAAGCGAATGCGAAACGACTATTCGATTCAGGTGATATTGAAAAATTGGAAATCGGTACATTTAAAGGCTTGGCTGATATCCACAGATATTTGTTTGAAGCTATTTATGATTTTGCGGGCAAGACCCGGACTGTGAATGTCTCGAAGGGGAATTCCAGATTTGCACCTGTCATGTACTTGGAAGTTTCACTAAATCAAATTGATAAAATGCCACAATCCACAATCGAGGAAATTGTTGCAAAATATGTAGAGATGAACATTGCCCATCCTTTCCGTGAAGGAAATGGACGCAGCACACGCATTTGGTTGGATCTGATTCTGAAGAAAGAACTGAAGAAAGTGGTGGACTGGAACCTGATCGACAAAGATGCTTATCAGTCAGCCATGGAACGCAGTCCTGTCAACGATCTGGAAATCAGATATCTGATAAGCAATGCTTTGACCGCATCGATTGATGATCGGGAAGTATACATGAAGGGCATTGATGTCAGTTATTATTATGAGGGATACACAGAATATACGACTGAGGATCTTTAATGTTGATAAAAAGCCGCAAACGTCACTAATTTGACATTTGCGGCTTTTTTGTTGCGTTTCAGGCCAGCCCCAAGACGGGGTTCGGCGAGTAAAGAGATTCAATCGGTCCGGATCTCCGGGGAACGACCCGTTAGCCGGAGATCAGCACCAAAGACCGAATCTCAACTCCGATAAAGCCCGTGTCACCGGAGATGAGCGGGAAAAATGGAGACTGTCCTCCGGCGGGGAGCGCTTCGCCGGAGAACAGGACACCAAATACAGCAACACCTTCTGCGGCCACTTGATATCGACCAAACCGCCGGTCAGCGCAACAGCGGAAGCGAGCACGCTGCTATTTATTCTGCGGCAACCGCATCTCATACTGTGTGCGGTATGTCACCGGGGTCTGGTTATACCAATATTTGAATATCTTATGGAAATGGCTGTAGCTTTGGTAACCTACTTCGGCAGCAATATTTTGGATGGATAGGTCGGTATTTTGCAGCAGCAGGCCGGCGTTTTCCATCTTTTTTTCGGTGATGATTTTGGTGATCTGTTTGCCGGTGTGTTTTTTGATGTAACGCGACAGGTAGCTTTCGCTGTAGTTGAAGCGTTCGGCGACATCGGCCAGGGATGTCGTCTGGTAATTGGCTTCAATGTAGCTCAACAGTGCCAGGACTTTGTCGTCAATTCCGTAATAGCTGTATTCATTGAACTCGAGCAATTCGGCGAACAGCTGCAAAACCTCGCTGGCCAGCAAAAAGGGCTTGGCGGCGCTCTCTCGGGCGTAGGTCGTCAAGATGACCTGTAGCAGTCCGGCCAAATTGCGTTTGTGGTTGTTCGGGAAATAGAGATAGTCGAGATTATCATTTTCCCGCAAAAACGTGCCGATGAAATTATCGGAGTTGAAAAGATTCCGGAAAGTGCCATGCTGCATCTCGTCGGCCTTGATGCAGATGTTGAAGATGATCGCGTCGGGATCGACGACTTTGAGCGAGTGGGCGCTGGCCAGGTTCATGATGCAGATGTCGCCGCTGCTCATGTAGAATGATTTGGAGCCCATGCAATTTTCGATGACGCCGTTCAGGATGCAGATGATTTCGTAAAAATTGTGGCTGTGGTGCGGTGTTTCCTGCGACATCCGGTGGCCGATCAGGAAAATATCCTGCTGCTCGGCGGCCTCGATGCCCTTCAGCTGTTTGTCGGTCGTGATTTTGTTGTCGGCCCACACCCCCTCGAAATCGACCGATGGCATGAAATCATCCATCAGAATTTTATCGTAATGTTGAAAAAGTACGTTGTTCAATCAAAAAACCTCCTTAGGACAAAAAAACGCATGATGAGGACAAGAGATGCTATTGATACCGCATACATAGCGGTGTTAAAGTTGTGCATGTAAAGGTTATCACCGACCGATGCGATATTTTGACTCGATGATAACAGTTTTTGAAGCCGACTACAAGGAGGAAATGCTGTGTTGCAAAATCAAATGAATAAAGAAGTGAAGGAATGGAAAGGGAAATGGATCGAACCGGTCCAAGCGACGATCATGGAAGAGCCGGTTTTTACGCTGCAGGAAATGTTTTCCGGAAAAATCCTGCCGCAAGCGCCGGTAGAGGAACGGCTGCATCCTGTGCAATTGTTGAAGAAGATCTTCACCACAGCGCAGGGGAAACAAGTCGCAAAGGCGACGCTGACGCTGACGGCGCACGGGATTTACACGGCCAAGATAAATGGGCGGAAAGTGACGGCTGCCTTGTTCACGCCTGATAATACCGCTTACGACAAATATTTGCAGTATCAGGAGTATGATGTGACCGACCACTTGTCAGAAGAGAATGTTTGGACCGTCGCTTTGGCTGACGGTTGGTACGGCGGTCGCGTAAGCGTCAACGGCGGCAGCGCGCAATTCGGGAACAAGCTGGGGATATTGGGGGAAATCGAAATCTCCTATACTGACGGCACGACCGAATGCATAGGAACCGACGAACAATTCGTATCCACTACCGGAAAGTATATATACAGCGACATATTCATCGGCGAAAAACAGGATCTGAGCTTAGTATCGGCTGATTGGGAGACGAGCGTCGATGTGGCAGGCTTGGAAAACGTTCAGGAATCGGACTATCCTTTCGACAACCTGGTCCCGCAAAAAGGCGCCTACGTCAAAGCCCAGGAAAAGCTCGAGCCAATCGCGATATGGAAAGAGGGCGTTGCTCAGATCATCGACTTCGGCCAGGTGATCGCGGGACGCGTGCGCTTGGAAATCGATTTGGCAAAAGGGCAGGAAATCGTGCTGGAGCATAGCGAAGCGTTGAACGAAGCGGGGCTGTTCTTCAACAACATCGTCGGCCGCAACAAGGATCAGCGCGACGTCTACATCGGGCGGGGGCAACAAGAAAAGTTGGAGCCGGATTTCACATTCCACGGCTTCCGTTACGTCCGTTTGAACGGATACGACGGTGTTCTGGATAAATCAATGCTGAAGGCGATCGTACTGCATACAGATATGCAGAAGACCGGCAGCTTCCGGACGGATAATGAAAAAGTCAACCAGCTGCTGCACAACATCGAGTGGAGCCAGAAGGGCAACATGCTGTCGATTCCGACCGATTGCCCGCAGCGCGAACGGGTTGGCTGGACCGGCGACATGCAGGTGTTCGCCCCGACAGCGACTTTCTTCATGGATGTCTACGACTTCATCGGTCGCTGGCTGGACAGCGTCAGGGCAGATCAGCTGGAAAACGGCGAAGTGGTCGATTACTCCCCGGCGCCGAGCGATTATTTCAACCTGCCGTCCCTGACCGGCACCCATTCGTCGGCAGGTTGGGGCGATGCGATCATCCTGGTTCCGTGGACGCTCTATCAGCGCTATGGAAATAAGGGAATCCTGGCCGAGAACTATGCGGCAATGCTCAAATGGCATGCGTTCAGCAAAGCAAGCGCGGCCGGAGACAAAGCGGGGAATGCACGTTATCTCTGGGATACCAAGTTCCATTTCGGCGACTGGATGTTCCCGAGCTACATGATCGGTCCGGATTTCAAAGGGCCGATTGCGACTTCGGAAGCGACGAAGGAAATTTTCGGCACAGCCTTTTTGGCCCATTCCAGCGCGTTGCTGGGCGACATCGCCGAAGTCCTCGGCCAGGATGAAGCGGCTGCGGAATACCGCGCTTATGCGGAAAAGGTCAAGGCCGCGTTCGAGGAGGCCTACTGGCAGAACGGCCTCCTGCAGGTCGATCTGCAGGGCTGCTATGTGATTGCGGTCGCGTTCGATATGCTGAGCGGATCCGCCAAGCAGTCGGCGGTGAAGCGCTTGGTCGAATTGGTGGCGGCCAACGGCAACCGTTTGGATACCGGCTTCTTGTCGGTTCCGTATTTGCTGGATGTCTTGGTAGATAACGGAGAAGAGGAGGCAGCCCGCCGCGTGTTCCTGCAGGAAGAATGTCCGTCCTGGCTGTATGAAGTGAACAATGGCGCGACGACCATCTGGGAATCGTGGGCAGGTATCCAGCCCGACGGCAGAGTGGGCGACCATTCCTTCAACCACTACGCTTTCGGCTGCGTGGGCGACTGGATGGTCCGCAAGATTGCCGGGCTGCAGGTGAAGGAACCGGGATTCAAGCAGTTCTACGTCACCCCGAACACGCGCTTAGGCATCGAAGCCTTCGAGTTGGCGTACGAAACGGCTTACGGCTCGATCGAAATCGTTCTGCAGGAAAACCAGCTGACGGTACGCGTACCGGAGCAGACACGCGCCTTCGTCAAGCTACCGGCTGGCGAAAGAGAATTGATTGGCGGCAGCTATACTTTCGACCTGCAAGAGCCCGTAGCGGTCCCTACGATCGGCTGACCAACCCGAAACAAAAACACTAGTCATCCAGCAACAAAACCATTTCCGCATCAGGGGCGGGTTGTCGCCCCAGAGCGGAATCCAATTTGAAAAACGAAAGGGAAGAGATGTAATGAAAAAGACAAAATTGAAGGTTGGCATTTTGAGCATGACTTTGTTGAACCTGAGCGCCTTGGTAATCACGAGCGCTTTCGGAGCAATCATGGCATCGTTTCCGGGTGAACCGATTTCGAAAATCCAGATGATCGGCACAATCCCTGGGTTGGGTTCTATGCTGATCACGTTGGTGGTAGGGGTTTTGGCGATGCGCATCCCCAAGAAATTCTTGGCGCTTATCGGTATCCTCTGCGTCGCTTTGGGCGGGTTGCTGCCGCTTGCTTTTCACTCAACTGTAAACGCTTTACTCGTGTGCGCACTGATCATGGGAATCGGCTTGGGCTTCATCGGCACGATCAATCCGATGCTGATTTCCATGTATTTTGACGGGGAAGAGCGCGCCTCCTTGATGGGCGTCGGGACGGCCATCAACTCGATCGGCCTGATGGTCATGATGATTGTCGGTAGCACGCTCGGGGCACAAAATTGGGAAAACACCTATCTGGTTTTCCTGCTTGCTTTGCTGATTTTCTTCGTGGTGATGCTGTTCCTGCCGTTGGATAAAGTGGAAACGCAAAACGGTAACGCAGGCCACGCGCATGGTCCGCAGGGCAAACCGTCGCTCCTGTCCGTATTCAAGGACATGAACAAGTATGTGCTGTGGGTATCTTTATTGGCGTTTGCAATTTCATTCCTTTATACGATCTATCCGAGCAACTTGTCGCTTGTCATCGCGCAAAAGAATTTCGGCGGAACCGCCATTACCGGGCTCGTTAATGCGCTCGGCACGGTCGGTGGCCTAATCGCCGGCTTTACGATCAGCCGCATCAACCGCGTCCTGAAAGACAAATCGATCGCAATCGGCTTCATTTTGATTGCCGTATCCTATCTTTTGGTCTGTTACGCACAAAATATCGTGATGATAGTATTGGGTGCCGGCCTGTCCGGTATCGCGATGGCCATGATCTACTCGACCATCCCGTTCTACGTTTCCATCATCGCAAAACCGTTCCAAATCGCGATCGCAATGTCCATCTTCCAATTCCTGAACGGACTGGGTGGCATCATTTCCCCAATCGTGCTGGCCGGATTGGGCGTTGCCTCGGGTCCGAGCGCCGTCCTTTTCGGAGCGATCTGCTGCTTCGTGATCGGCTTCGGCCTGCTCGTCATCAATTTTGGCAAGAACGCTTTGGCCAACAGGTATGAACACCAGGCAGTCGAGGCAGATGCGGTACTGGATGAAGCACAAGCATAAAATTTAGGGCTGGCCGGAGCATCCGGCCTTAAAGAGCAGTCTACCTCCGGCGAAGCCGTGCGTCCCCGGAGGTAATGCTGGCAAATGATGCATCAACTTCGGCGAGGGTTGCTTCACCGGAGAACGCGGCAGAAAAGAAGCGCCACCTCCGATGAAGGCAGTGTTCACCGGAGAACAAATAAATTCGAAACTAGTAACGAAATCCACAACAGAAAATTAACAGAGTAAAGAGCCCCGCTGAGCAGCTGATCATACCGATCCAGCCTGTTCAGCGGGGTTCTTTCGTTTTCAAACAAATGTCATTAATCCCGGGAAATGAGATTTGTTGAATTTTAGGAGCGGTGGTGATTCAAGGTAAATGTTTGGCCGGAGGATCCGGCCGCAAAGGGCACCGTACCTCCGGCGAAGCCGTGCGTCCCCGGAGGTAATGCTGGGAAGTGATGCACCATCTCCGGCGAGGGTTGGCTCGCAGGAGGACAGCGCCCCAAAGACGCGCCAGCTCCGACGAAGCCGCTTCTCATCGGAGCTGCCGACCAAACTAAGCCTAGACATATCCAAAAGCACTCTAATACAATTATTTGTTGCATCCTAACGTGCATCCGCATACAATGGGTGTGCAACTTTAGACAGTTTTTGTTCAATAACCGCCATATTTTTCGTTTGGATTGCTTGTTATTATTAACTCATCAAATGAAAGCGATTCATAATTTCGAAAAGGTGGTAAAGTAATGGTGATAACTGAACAATTATTTGTGACGAAGGAATTGGTCGAGTCAAAAATCGATTTGTTGATCGAGAATCTGACGACCATCAAAGATAACAGCGGAGAGTTCCTGTTGGACTTCGACGGACTGAAAGTCGACGACAAAAGCTGGACGATCTGGAATTGGCCGCAAGGGGTCGGCTTGTACGGCATCTATAAAAATTATCGCAACACAAAAAATCCGCGCTCGTTGGCGGTCGTAGAAGAATGGTTCGAAGCGCGGATGGCCGAAGGAGCGCCGCCGAAGAACGTGAACACGATGGCGCCGCTGCTGACGATGGCGTATCTGTACGAAGACACAAAAGACTCGCGCTACTTGCCTTACCTGGAACAATGGGCGGAATGGGTCATGAAGGATATGCCGCGGACGAACGAAAACGGACTGCAGCACGAAACTTACGGACCGTCGAACACGAACCAGCTGTGGGATGACACCTTGATGATGACCGTATTGCCGCTGGCGAAAATCGGCGTTTTGTTGGACCGTCCCGAATACCTGGAGGAGGCGCGTTACCAGTTCCTGCTGCACATCAAATTCCTGATGGACAAAAAGACGGGGCTTTGGTACCATGGCTGGACTTTTGAAGAAAATCACAATTATGCCGAAGCATTCTGGGCGCGAGGGAATTGCTGGTTGACAATCGCGATTCCGGAAATCATCGAGATTTTGGACTTGCGCGAAGGCGATGCATTCCGTGAATTCTTGATCCAAACATTGGAAGCGCAGGCAAAAGCGATTGCGGAACTTCAGAATGAATGCGGTTTATGGCACACGCTATTGGACGATCCGACTTCCTATATCGAATCATCCGCGACAGCTGGTTTTGCTTACGGCTTGTTGAAAGCGGTACATAAACGTTACTTGCCGCAGGAATACAAAGAAGTCGCCTACAAAGCCATCAGCGGTCTGTTGGAACAGATCGACGAAAACGGCGAAGTGCAGAACGTGTCGGTCGGAACCGGCATGGGCGATTGCTTGGAATTCTACAAGAACATCGACAAAACGGCGATGCCGTACGGACAATCATTGACAGTATTGTGCTTGACGGAACTTCTCGTTTCATACTGCTGATCATACAGACAAGGGAGAAAGATCATGAAGAAGAAACATTTATTATCAGTTGTTTTGATGTCCGTACTTGGCAGCGGCTTGTTGGTAGGTTGCGGAAACACAGAATCATCCGCCGATGATGCGATCGTGCTGCGCTATGCCTATGCCAGCAATAGCCAACCGGTTATCGATTCGATGAAGGAATTCGGTCGTCTGATCGAAGAAAAGACCGATGGCGAAGTGGTTGTTGAGTATTTCCCGGACGGCCAGCTCGGCGGTGAAACCGAACTGATCGAGTTGACGCAAACCGGCGGGATCGACTTCACGAAAGTCAGCGGATCCGCTTTGGAAAGTTTCTCGAAAGATTATTCCATTTTCGGGGTGCCCTACATTTTCGACAGCGAGGAGCATTTCTACTCAGTCATGGAAGATCCGGAAATCATGGATGGCATCTATAATTCGACAGCCGAGCTTGGTTTTGTTGGTTTGACCTATTACGATTCCGGACAGCGCAGCTTCTATATGACGGACGGCCCAATCAATACGCCGGACGATTTGAAAGGCAAAAAGATCCGCGTCATGCAGAGTGAAACGGCGATCAAAATGGTCGAGCTGCTCGGCGGGTCCCCTGTTCCGATGGGAAGCGGTGAAGTCTACACGTCGCTCCAGTCGAACCTGATCGACGGTGCCGAAAACAATGAATTCGTTTTGTTTACAGCCGGGCACGGAGGTGTCGCGAAGTACTATTCCTATGATGCCCATACGCGTGTTCCCGATGTCGTGATCATGAACGATTCCGTGAAAGAACGCTTAAACGACGAACAGTATGAAGCAGTTCTGGAAGCGGCTGAAGAGTCGACGGTGTACGAGAAGAGCGTATTCAAGGAAGCGGTCGAGAAAGAAAAAGAAACAGCAGTGGCAGAATACGGCATCATTTTCAATGAAGTTGACATCGCACCTTTCCAGGCAGCGGTCCAACCATTGCACGAGACATTCAAAAACAATGAAACGTACAGCGAATTGTATCAGCTGATTCGCGCGCACGCAGAAGAAGAGTGAGGAAACCGACATGGAAAAAATCAGAATGACGCTTGATAAACTGCTGGAGTTGGTCTGTTCCGCCATTTTCGTGGTCATGATTGCTACGGTACTTTATCAAATCTTTACAAGAACGGTTTTGAACAATCCGAACACAATGACAGAGGAATTTGTCCGCTTTGGATTGGTTTGGCTATCGATGCTGGCGCTGGCCTATGTCGTCGGCAAGAGAAGTCATATGTCGGTGACCTTATTGAGCGATAACCTGAATGAAGCAAATAAGCGAAAATTGGAAATTGTTGTTCAAGTATTGTTTTTGATTTTCGCTGCACTCATCATGGTCTACGGAGGTTGGAAAGCCATGTCTGTCACGATGGGTCAGATTTCACCGTCACTCTCCATTCCGATGGGTTATGTGTATCTGGCTGTTCCGATTGCAGGTGTCTTCATGTTCATCTATAGCTTGTTGAATCTGTTGCAAGGCAAGGATTCGGTTGAGAATGCAGAAGAAAGCGGGGAAATGTAATTATGGCTTTACAGGCAGGTTTGATATTATTCGTCGTTTTTGTGATCTTGCTGATTGTCGGGATGCCGATTGCGATCAGCATCGCGGTCTCCTCAATCGCTACATTGCTTTTGGTTGTTCCCTTTGATATTGCCGTCTTCACTTCCGCTCAGAAAATGGTCTCCAGTCTGAACAGTTTCTCGCTCGTCGCCATTCCGTTCTTTGTGCTCTCGGGCATCATCATGAATAATGGTGGAATCGCCGAGAAGCTAGTCAACTTCGCGATGCTGTTCGTTGGGCGCATCCCAGGCGGCTTGGCGCATACAAACGTGCTGGGGAATGCTTTGTTCGGTTCCATGTCCAGCTCCGCAATTGCGGCTTCTACCGCTATCGGTGGGGTATTGATCCCGCAACAAATCAAAGCGGGTTATGATCGGAAATTCGCGACAGCCGTGAACATCGCGTCCGCTCCTACCGGGATGGTCATTCCGCCGAGCACGGCATTCATCATGTTTTCATTGGTAGCAGGTGGAGCTTCCATATCTTCGCTGTTCTTGGGCGGATATCTCGTAGGGGCGCTGTGGAGTCTGGCTATCATGCTCGTTGCCTATTTCCACGCTAAAAAACATAATTATAAGACCATCAGCGGCGTCAACAGAAAAGAAGCCTTCAAGGTCCTGAAGGAAGCGATCCCGAGCGTGATGCTGATCGTGATCATCATCGGCGGGATCCTGACCGGTATTTTCACGGCCATCGAAGCTTCCGCCATCGCTGTAGCCTATTCTTTATTGATTGCGATGTTCTTCTATAAAACGGTAACAGTCAAGGATTTTTATCCGATGCTGAAGGAAGCGGTGCTGACGACCGGAGCGATCACGTTCCTGTTGGCGACTTCTTCGATGATGTCCTTCGCGATGGCCTTCACCGGCATCCCGCAAGCGATCAGCGCGGCAATCTTGGGCTTGACGACCAATAAATTCCTGATTCTGTTGCTGGTGAACATTGCCCTGCTGATTGTCGGCATGTTCATGGACGTCGGTCCGGCAATCCTGATCTTCACACCGATCTTCCTGCCGGTCATGACCAGCATCGGCGTCGATCCGGTCCACTTCGGATTGTTCGCAATCATGAACTTGTGCGTAGGCTCGATCACACCACCGGTCGGAACCGGATTGTACGTCGGGGCCAGCGTCGGCGGCGTCAAAGCCGAGCAGATGCTCAAGCCGTTGGTGCCGTTCTACTTGGCGATCCTGGCTGTGCTGTTCCTCATCACGTATTTCCCTGGCTTGGTGATGTGGCTGCCGAACATGGCGGGGTAAGACACTATGCTGAATTTTACGATCCGCGGCCATGACCTGTCCGGTGTGGAAACCGTGCAGGAGCTGGCCAAGCAAACGAAAAAACAAGGTATCCACAATCTGCAGTTGGCGCTGGGCATGTCCTTTCCGGACCTGCCTTCCGGAGCCGGCAACCTCAACCCGGGCATGGGGGCGGCAATCAGACGCGAACTGGCCCAAGCGGATGTACAGGTCGGAATCTTGAGCTGCTACGTCAATATGATCCATCCTGATGCGGAAATCCGCGAAGGGCTGTTGCAAAAATTCGAAAGCTACCTGCGCCATGCCCGCTATTTCGGGGCGGCGATGGTCGCCTCCGAGACCGGCTGCGTGCTGCCGGAAATCCGCTATACCCAAGACAACTTCAGTGATGCAGCTTTCGCCGACATGGTCGGCGTCATCCGCCGGCTCGTGAAGTCTGGCGAAGAAGCAGGCATGCTGGTGGGCATCGAGCCCGGCTTGAATCATCCGCTCTATTCATTGGAGCGGGTGGAGCAACTGCTGGATGCGGTGGAATCGGATTATCTGGGGATCATTTTGGATCCCACGAATCTGATTACGAGCGAAGATTATCAGGAGCAGGTTGCCTTGGTCGAGAAGGCCTTCGAACGGTTCGGAGACAAAATCGTAGCTGTGCACCTGAAGGATTATACAATAGAAGAAAACCAAATCATCCCAGTCAACCTTGGGGAAGGCCTGATCGATTACGCAGCCATAACGGCAATCATTGCCAAGCACAAGCCACTTTCCTACGTCGTCCTCGAAGAAACCAAGGATGACCATATCGTAAAGGCGCTGCAGCTGTTGGAAGCAAGCGAAGCCAAACCATAATTTCATTTATATATAGAAGAAACGCACGCAAGAAAAGGTGAGGAGAATAGCCATGAACACCGATAAGCAACTAAAAAAATCCTCCAACGTGAATACGATGGCTTCCGATCAGTACGAAGTCTATCACGTGAAGGACGTCATCAGCCAGGAGAAGACGCTCTACCACTATCATGATTATTATGAAGTGCATGCGACTTTGGAAGGGGAAGCCACGTTCTATTTGGACGGCAAACAGTTCGATATCGAAGCAGGGACGATTCTCCTCATCCATTACAATGACCTGCACCGGATCGTCAAGCAGAATACGGACCTTTGTGAGCGCGTCTACATCTTTTTGACGCCGGAATTTCTGCAGGGCAGTTCCACGAAATGGACGAATCTGGAGGAATGTTTCAGTGGGGGCGGCGAACGCCGCAGCAAGGTCCTCAAGATTGATGCCGATTTGTTGCGGCAAAAGCTTTCTTTCATCGACCATCAGCCGGATGCTTCGATCTACGGATCGGACATCAAGTACGAACAGAACCTAATCGAGTACCTGGTATTTTTGAATCAGTTGGTGCAGTCGGAGGAGAACGAAGAGGAGCCGAAAGTTATTGTGCAGAACGAGCGGATCGAGAAGATGATCGACTATATTTCCGCGAACTTGAGCAATCCGTTGACGCTGGAGGAGATGGAAAAGAATTTCTTTGTGTCGAAATACTACATCACGCGCGAGTTCAAGAAGCATACGGGCTTCACGTTCCATCAGTTTGTGATGAAGAAAAAGCTGCTTTACGCGAAGCAGTTGCTGAAGACCTACCAAAGTTCGAATGTCGTCTACAATCAATGCGGCTTCGCTTCGTATCCGCATTTCCTGAAGGCCTTCAAAAAGGAATTCAGCATGACGCCGAAAGAGTTTTTGGCGAAGAATAAAGAGAACCAGAAAATCCATTATGAGCATTTTGAAGCCTGAACTTAGGTTAGGGAGAGGAGGAAAGGCATGATCAAAAAAGCTTTCGCTATGAAAATCTATCCCGATCAGCACGAGGAATACCAGAAGCGCCATGACGAGCTCTGGCCGGAAATGCGCGAGATGCTGAAGGCGCACGGCGCTAAACAGTATTCGATCTTCCTTAATCCGGAGTCGAGCGAATTATTCGGCTACCTCGAGATCGAAGACGAAGAGCGCTGGGCGGAAACCGCCGCCACTGCCATCAACCAAAAATGGTGGCACTACATGGCGGACATCATGGAGACCAATCCGGACGAATCGCCGGTGTCAAAAGAACTAGTGCAAGTGTTTGAGTTGTAATAGAAAAATAGAAAGTGGGAGTCGGATGAAACGCGTATCCATTTTGAATCGTTTGGAAAAAACAGGGGTCGTGGCAGTCGTCCGCGGCGCCACGAAGGAAGAAGCACTGAAGGCCAGCCACGCAATCGTCGCGGGCGGTCTGAACGGCATCGAATTGACATTCACGGTCCCGAACGCGGATGAAGTCATCCGCGAACTGGCGGCGTTCTACAAGGATCAGTCGGAAGTCGTGGTCGGAGCGGGGACGGTGCTGGATGCCATCACCGCCCGCCTGGCGATACTGGCCGGAGCCGAGTTCATCGTCAGCCCGAACTTCGATAAAGAGACGGCTGAATTATGCAATCTGTACCAGATTCCGTATCTGCCGGGTTGCATGACCATCACGGAAATGAAGGAGGCGCTGAAAAGTGGTGCCGACATCATCAAGTTGTTCCCGGGCAGCGCCTACGGTCCGAGCATCATTTCCAGCTTCAAAGCGCCGATGCCGCACCTGAACCTGATGCCGACTGGCGGCGTCAGTCTTGCGAACATGCAGGAATGGTTCGATGCCGGCGTCATCGCGGTCGGTGTCGGCGGCAACTTGCTGGCACCAGCCGCGACCGGTGACTTCGCTAAGGTGACCGAAGTGGCCAGACAGTATGCGGATAAGTTCGCGGAGATCAAAGGGAAGTAAAAGGTCAAAGGAAAGTCTGCAAGATTATATATGAAACAACACGAAATACAAAACAAAGGGGATCATCACATGCAAAACATGGAAACACGTTATACACACAGTCCGGAGGATATCCGTCACTATTCGACAGAACAACTGCGCAAGGAATTTCTGGTCGAGAAAGTATTCGTACCGGGCGCAATCAGCCTGACGTATACCCACAATGACCGCATGATCTTCGGCGGCGTCACTCCAACCGATAAAGCATTAGAAATCGTCCTGGACAAAGAATTGGGCGTCGATTACTTCCTCGAGCGCCGCGAGATGGGCGTCATCAACATCGGCGGACCGGGCCACATCGAAATCGACGGCGCAAAAGAAGCAATGAAGAAGCAGGACGGCTATTACATCGGAAAAGAAACGCGCCAAGTCGTCTTCACGTCCGAGGATGCAGCGAACCCGGCCAAATTCTACATCAGCTCCGTGCCGGCGCACCACAAACATCCGAACGTAAAAATCAGCATCGACACCATCACGCCGATGGAAACCGGCGAACCATTGACGCTGAACAAGCGCAAAATTTACCAGTACATCCACCCGAATGTCTGCGAAAGCTGCCAACTGCAGATGGGCTACACGATTTTGGAGCCGGGCAGCTCGTGGAACACGATGCCGACCCACACGCACGAACGCCGAATGGAAGCCTACGTCTATTTTGACATGCAAAAAGACACACGCATTTTCCACATGATGGGCAAACCGGATGAAACGAAACACTTGGTCATGGGAAATGAACAGGCTGCGATTTCACCAAGCTGGTCCATCCACTCCGGCGTAGGGACCAGCAACTACTCGTTCATCTGGGCGATGTGCGGCGAAAACATCACGTACACTGACATGGATATGGTTCCGATGGACCAATTAAAATAAACGAAAAAGAAAGAGGGATACGTATGGATTTTACAATGGATATGTTCCGTTTGGACGGAAAAGTGGCACTCATCACAGGTGCGGTATATGGGATCGGCTTCGAAATCGCGAAATCGTTGGCTACCGCCGGCGCGACGATCGTTTTCAATAATTTGGACCAAAAATCGGTGGATGACGGGATCGCCAACTACAAAGCGGTTGGCATCGAAGCGCGCGGCTATGTCTGCGACGTGACAGACGAGCCAGGCGTGCAAGCAATGATCAAACAGATCAAAGAGGATGTCGGATCCGTGGATATTCTGGTCAACAACGCCGGCATCATCAAACGTACACCGATGATCGAAATGGCCGTGGCGGACTTCCGCCAAGTCATCGATATCGATCTGACTGCACCCTTCATCATGGCCAAAGCCGTGCTTCCGGACATGATCGAAAAAAGAAGCGGCAAGATCATCAACATCTGTTCAATGATGAGTGAGCTTGGCCGTGAAACCGTCAGCGCCTATGCAGCCGCTAAAGGCGGATTGAAGATGCTGACAAGAAACATCGCTTCCGAATACGGCCAATTCAATATCCAGTGCAACGGCATCGGACCCGGCTACATCGCGACACCGCAGACTGCACCTTTAAGAGAACTGCAGGAAAACGGTGAACGCCACCCGTTCGACCAATTCATCGTCGGCCGCACGCCGGCCGAACGTTGGGGCGAAGCAGTTGATTTGGCTGGCCCATCGATCTTCCTGGCATCCAGCGCATCCGACTTTGTGAACGGACATGTGCTGTATGTCGACGGCGGCATCTTGGCTTACATCGGCAAACAACCTTAAGAGCATATATGTGGGCACCCAGGCCGGTATGGCAGGGGTGCTTTTTTGGGGTTTGGTATTGTATGCAAGCGCCTGATGCTGTAATCGGTTTTCCGGTGAACGGCGCCTCACCGGAGCTGGCAAGCCCGCAGGTCGACAGCGAGGCACGGCTGGCCGGGCATAGCGGAACACCGTCGCCGGCTAACTTGTCCGATAATCCGAAAGAATCGGACAACCGTTGATCAAATTGCCGCTTCAAGAAAGCAAAGTGACAAAAAAGTCATTTCACCCCTTGACTTAGAGTTCAGTTTAAGGTTTATGATGGGTTTATCGTCCGTAACGGACAATCGAAAAGGAGTGTAGATCATATGGCCACAACGACAAAACAAACACCCATCCTGGACCGCATAACGGAACCGATGGATCTGAAAAATATGACGATCGGTGAAATGGAGACTGCGGCTCAGGAGATCCGCGAGCTGGTCATGAATAAAGTCAGCAAGGTCGGCGGACACTTCGGACCCAATTTAGGGGTGGTGGAGATGACGCTGGCATTCCACTATGTATTCGAATCGCCGGTGGACAAGATCGTCTGGGACGTTTCCCACCAATCCTATCCGCATAAGATTTTGACCGGCCGCAAAGCCGGCTTCGAGGAAGGCAGCTTCGATTCGGTCACCGGCTATACCAACCCGAATGAAAGCCCGCACGATTATTTCAACGTCGGGCATACGTCCACATCAGTGAGTTTGGCGGTCGGGCTGGCGAAGGCGCGCGATCTTAAAAATGAAAAAGGAAACGTGGTCGCCGTCATCGGGGACGGTTCCTTGAGCGGCGGTTTGGCCTATGAAGGCTTCAACAATGGTGCCGACTTGGATTCCAATTTGATCGTGGTCGTGAACGACAATGATATGTCGATCGACAAGAACTACGGCGGCATCTACCGCAACCTGGCGGAGCTGCGCGCTTCGAACGGCGAAGCCGCAAACAACCTTTTCAAGGCATTCGGTTTCGATTATTTGTACGTGGAAGACGGCAACGATATGGAGACGATGATTGCCGCCTTCGAAAAAGTGAAGGACAGCGACCATCCGATTGTCCTGCACGTGCATACGGAAAAAGGGCACGGCTATCAAAAGGCGACCGAAGAAAAAATGCGTTACCACTGGCGCACCCCATTCGATCTGGCGTCAGGGGAGGCTCCTGCCGGCCAACCTGGCGAGAGCTATAACGGCATCCTGATGGACTATCTGATTGAGAAGGTCGATAATGAAGATGCACCGATCGTGGCGATCAATGCGGCGATTCCGGGTATGTTCGGGCTGAGCCAATTCCAGGAGCGGCATCCGCACCGGTATGTCGATGTCGGCATCGCTGAGGCGCATTCCGTCACTTTCGCATCCGCCTTATCCGCAGGCGGTGCGCGCCCGGTCGTGTTCCATTCGAGCACATTCCTGCAGCGCGCCTATGATCAATTGACGCACGATTTGGCATTGAATGAAAATCCGGCTGTGATCGTGATCGGAGGCGGAACGATCACAAAAAATGCTGCGACTCATCAAGGTTTGTTTGATATTCCGTTGCTCAGCAGCATCCCGAACATCAAATATTTGGCGCCGACTTCGGCGGAAGAACTGGTGGCGATGATGGATTGGGCACTGACCCAAAAAGAAGGTCCCGTCGCGGTCCGCTTGTCGGCACATGGCGTGATCCATCGCCCGACGGAAACAATCGATTATGCAAAACCGACCTTTGAACAACTGATTGAAGGCAGCAAGGTCGCCATCTTGGCGCTCGGCGGATTTATCGGGCTGGGCGGCAGCGTGCAAGAAGCACTGGCTGCAAAAGACATAAATGCTACGTTGATCAATCCGCGTTTCATCACGAACTATGATGAAGAAATGCTGGAAAATCTGAAGGCCAATCACGACCTGGTCATCACCCTTGAGGACGGCAGCATCGAGGGCGGTTTCGGCGAAAAGATCGCGCGCTATTACGGCGGTTCCAACATGAAGGTGCTGAATTTCGGCGCCCACAAGGAATTCACCGACAACGTCTCCACCGCGGATCTTTATGAACGCTACCACCTGACGCCTGAACTCATTGTCGAAGATATCCTTAAAACATTAGCATAACAATACTTGTACGGCGATCTTTCGCCGAAGAATGACTGATTACAAATAAAAAGTATCGCGGAACAAGTAAAGCTCCGCGATACTTTATTTTTTTTCCTGAAATAGTGAAGCTCCGGCGAAGTCGGCCTCACCGGATAACAAACTTAAAAAACAAGCAAAACGTTAACCAAGAACAATGCGATTATTTTGGGGCGTATACGCAAAAATCGTTAAGGAACTTTCCGGAACTCATGGTATGATAAAGATACTAAGTTAAGCAGGAGGCGATAGAGTGGTAAAGACAAATCCAGTATTGATTGTTTTATTCGGTGCAACAGGTGATTTAGCCCAAAGAAAGTTATATCCTTCATTTTTCCGATTGTTTCGAAGCGGTGCGTTGGCAGAACGTTTCGCAGTTATCGGGACGGCAAGAAGAGAGTGGAGCGACGAGCATTTTCGGGATGTGGTTTCGGAATCGATTCAATCATTCCAACCGACAGAAGCGGAAAAAGCTGCTTTTTTAAGCCACTTTTACTATCGTGCCCATGATGTTTCCGATGTGGCACATTACGTTCGTCTCAAAGAACTGGCTGACGAATTGGATGCCCGATATGATTTGGACCAGAACCGGATGTACTATCTGGCGATGGCACCGCAATTTTTCGGACCGATCGTGACGCATCTGAAAGGTCAGCAGATCGTGACGGATAAAGGATTCAACCGCGTCGTCATCGAAAAGCCATTCGGAATGGATTATGCATCAGCCGAAAAATTGAATGATCAAATCACGCAAGTGTTCCCGGAAGAGGATATTTTCAGGATCGACCATTATTTGGGCAAAGAAATGATCCAAAATATTTTGGCCGTGCGTTTGACGAATCCGTTCCTTGAACCCTCGTGGAATCGTGAGTACATCGAAAATGTTCAGATCACTTTTTCCGAAGAATTGGGCGTGGAAGAGCGCGGCGGCTACTACGACCATAGCGGGGCCTTGAAGGACATGGTCCAAAATCATATTCTGCAAGTGTTGTCCTTGCTGGCGATGGAACCTTTAGCTTCCGTATCGGATGCAAATATCCAAACAGCCAAGATCAAAGCACTGAATGATGTGCGCGTCTATTCCCCTGAAGAAGTACGCGAAAACTTCGTCAGAGCGCAGTATGCGGCAGGTCGTTTGGGTGATCAGGGATTTGTTGGGTACCAGGAAGAGCCGAATGTCGCAAGCGATTCGAAGACGGAAACCTTTGTAGCCGGGAAATTCATGGTGGATAATCCGCGCTGGAACGGGGTGCCTTTCTATGTGCGAACCGGAAAACGCCTGACCGAAAAAGGAACGCGCGTCAATATCGTTTTCAAAAAAGTTCCCGTTAACCCATTTGATGCTGAAAAAGAAGTCCCAGCAAATGATCTGACCATTTATATCCAGCCGACAGAAGGCTTTGCTTTGACAATGAACCGTAAAGAAATCGGACAGGGATTCAATACGCAGCCGATCAAATTGGAGTACCGCCATGACAGCGAAATGATGGAGAATACGCCGGAAGCGTATGAACGTCTGACCTATGATGTGATTTTGGGGGATGCAACCAACTTTGCGCGCTGGGAAGAAGTTGCACAATCCTGGAGAATCGTCGATGCAATCCGCGAAACGTGGGACAGCGAAGATACCGAGATTCCGAAGTATGCGGCAAGGACAATGGGACCAAAAGAAGCATTTGATCTGTTGGAAAAAGAAAACCACCAGTGGGCCTGGAGACCGGATGGATGGTACCGTGAGCGTGGGTTGTTGAAGGGATAAAACCGGTGTTGAGCACGTGTTTATTGTGACCGGGCTTGCTCTCGTCCGGTGAAAGGCTGCCTGGCCGGAGGAGAGTCGAGATACCGGGACTGTTCTCCGGTGTGGACCGGTTGACCGGAGAACAGCATAACGAGCGGAAGCTTATCTCCGACCAAAGCCGCTTCACCGGAGAACAGCGAAGCAAACAAGGCCGGATCTCCGGCCAGTGGCGTTTAACCAAATAACAGAGGAGTGCTCACTAACCAGCTGAGCACTCCTTTTTGCGGTTTGCGGTAGGGATAGTTTCAAATATGGAGCCGAACTCCCGCCGAGAATTGTTTCACCGGCGAATACCGTTCTGTAGATAGCCAATTTTTGTTGAATTTCCAATTGCCATTCCTTGACTTCACCTTGAGGTTAAGGAGTAAGGTTCAAGTAAGCCTATAACAGGTACTCGGTGGTATAATAAAAATGGACAAGCAGTACTCAGATGCAGAAAACTGTTTTTCGATTCTTTATTGATACTCCGGGTCAGAATGGAAAGGATGAAGATAATGGCAATCAAAGACAAAGTAGTGATCATCACGGGAGCTTCTTCAGGGATCGGCGAGGCGTCAGCCCGACTGTTGGCGAGCAAAGGAGCCAAATTGGTTCTCGGCGCGCGCAGAGAAGAAAAATTACAGAAATTGGTTGACGAAATCGTTCAGGATGGCGGGGAAGCTGTTTACCGCGTAACGGATGTCACCAAAATCGAAGACAATCAAAAACTGGTTGATCTGGCAAAAGAAAAATTCGGTAGAGTGGATGTCATTTTCCTGAATGCCGGCGTGATGCCGAATTCGCCTTTATCGAAGTTGAAAACGAAGGATTGGCATCTGATGGTTGACGTCAACATCAAAGGCGTACTGAACGGGATCGAAGCGGTCCTGCCAGAATTTGTGAAACAAAAATCCGGTCATGTCATCACCACCTCATCCGTTGCGGGCCTCAAGGCATATCCAGGCGGAGCGGTATATGGCGCGACAAAATGGGCTGTGCGCGACCTGATGGAAGTGCTAAGAATGGAATCCGCGATGGAAGGAACCAACATCAGAACGGCCACGATCTATCCGGCCGCGATCAACACGGAATTGCTGGAAACCATCAGCGATGATAAGATCGCCAAGGATATGGGGATCATCTACAAGCAATACGGCATCAGCCCGGATCGCGTAGCCAATGTGGTCGCATTCGCGATTGACCAGCCTGAGGATACAAACGTAAACGAATTTACGATCGGACCGACAATCCAACCTTGGTGATAACAATAAATCAAAGCCCGCTGCACCGGTTCATTTCGGTGCAGCGGGCTTTCTTTTTCTGAATGTTACCGGAGGAATTTTCCTCCGGTGAAGGAATGTTTGGCCGGAGGAGAACAACGTGAACGAATCTGATCTCCGGCGAAAGTCTCCTCACCGGAGCAGAGCGACGTGACCGGTATCGCATCTCCGGCGAAGGCTGCTTCACCGGATAACAACCCCATCAAAGCACCATTTCCTCCGGCCAAACCACCCCAAAACAACAAGAATGAAAGTAAGCGGAAAATATTTCACAAATTAATTGACAAGGTCACAGCATTCTTGTATATTAATTAGAAATAGATGAAACTTTGATGAGATAAGTAGCTTTGAAAGGAACCACAGAGAGTCTGCGCATGGTGAAAGCAGATGTTCCGGCATTAGCGAAAATGGTCTTTGAGTGATCGCTTGTGAGGGAAACTTAGCAAGTGACGGGTACGCCCGTTAGAGCGTTGAGGGATGATAGTCCCTTGCAGAGATAATCATTGCGATTATGAATTAAGGTGGTAACGCGAGCATTCGCCCTTTTACGAGGGAGGATGCTTTTTTTATATATTTTTAAAACATTTTTGGAGGGAATAATATGGAGCAATCATTTGTAAGGGAAATGACATCAAAGCATTTAGTTATGCTCTCATTGGGTGGAGTTATAGGAACGGGAATCTTTTTGAGTTCAGGGTATTTGATTCAAACGACGGGTTCGATCGGAACCATCATCGCGTATTTGGTCGGGGCATTTTTGGTGACGTTGGTCATGATGTGTTTGGGCGAATTGTCGGTCCATGAGCCCAGCACGAGCTCGTTCCACAACTACGCTTCAAAATATATCCATCCCGGAGCAGGTTTCGTGGTGGCGTGGCTTTATTGGCTGACTTGGACGGTGGCATTGGGTTCGCAATTCATCACTTTGGCGATTTTATCGCAACGCTGGTTTCCTGGCATTCCCACATGGATTTGGTGCATCTTTTTTATCGGCATTATTTTACTTTCAAATATCATCGATGTGCGTTGGTTCTCCGTCAGCGAATTTTGGATGTCGCTGATCAAAGTGCTCGCACTGGCGATTTTCCTGATCCTGGGTATGGGCGGCATTTTTGGATTTATACCGATTCAGGGAAATGAATCAGCACCACTTTTTAATCATCTGACGGAAAATGGTTGGTTCCCGAAAGGTGCAGGCTCTGTTTTCTTGGCGATACTGTCGGCTAACTTCGCTTTTTCAGGTGCGGAATTGATCGGCGTAGCCGCTGGCGAAACGACAAATCCCAAGAAAAACATCCCGAAAGCGATCCTGCAGACGATCGTCATTCTGGTGGTCCTTTTCATTGGGACGATTGTTGTGATAGGTGCGTTGCTTCCGGATACTGCCGCGAATTTGGATGAAAGTCCGGTGACCGTCATCCTGAATTTGATGGGCATCCCATACGCCGCTGATATCATGAACATTGTCCTGATCACTGTGGTCCTTTCCGGCGCCAATTCCGGTGTTTACGCAGCATCGAGAATGCTCTGGTCATTAGCAAATGCAGGCACGCTGCCGAAACGCTTCGCCAAATTATCTAAGCGCGGATTGCCTATCTACGGGTTGCTGCTGACCATTCTGGGCGGACTGCTTTCCCTGTTTTCCAGCATCTATTCCGCGGACACCGTTTACCTGGCGTTGGTTTCGATCTCGGCATTTGCGGTCGTGGCGGTGTGGTTGAGCATCGCTTGGGCGCAACTAAATTTCCGGAAACAGTACCTGAAATCTGGACATAAGCTCGATGCGTTGGATTACAAAACGCCATTCTATCCAATCGTGCCGTGGCTCGTAATCATCCTCTGCTCTGTGTCGATCATCGGCATCGCTTTTGATCCGAACCAGCGGATTGCCTTAATCATTGGCATCCCGTTCACGATCCTGTGTTTCTTCTATTATCAATTAGTATTCAGCAAAAAAGCATCCGCAACAATCGGAAATCAGGAAGTGGGGGAGCTTTCCGATGAATTTTAAGGAGTGGCAACAAAATCAAAAAGTGATCCTCATTGATGGCTCGATGTCCCTGGGGCTTGAGGAACAGGGCTTGGACCTGAACGATGCGTTATGGACCGCAAAAGCCTTGGTGAACGAACCGGATAAAATCGAAAAAGTCCATCAGAACTATTACGATGCAGGGGCAAACATCGCCATCACCAGCAGCTACCAGGCAACAGTAGCCGGTTTTGAGCGTTTGGGCCACACGACCGAAGAAAGCCGTACTTTGATCAAAAAAACAGTTGAACTTGCGAAACAGGCACAAGCGAAAAGCCAAGGCATCCAAGAAAAATGGGTGGCGGCTTCAATCGGGCCATACGGTGCCTATTTGGCGGACGGCTCTGAGTATCGGGGCAATTACGGTCTGTCGCAAACCGAATTGGTTGATTTCCACCGCGAAAGGCTAGAGTTGCTGCTGGAAGCAGGGGCTGATCTGCTGGCCATCGAAACCATTCCGGACATAACGGAAATTCAGGCACTGATTGAATTATTGTCCCAACATCCTAAGGCTTCAGCCTGGCTGACGGTAACCTTGAAGGACGCACACCATTTATGCGACGGTACCGATCTGCGTGTATTCCAACAATTGGCGGAGTCATCCGAGCAGCTCATTGCCTACGGCGTCAATTGCGTGCAGCCTGATCTGGTACTGCCGGCACTGGAGTATCTGAAACAAAATGCGACCAAACCATTGGTTGCCTATCCAAATTCGGGAGCGACCTATGATCCCACCACAAAAGTATGGACACACAGTCATGCGGTGGATGACGTGTTCTCCCAGCAAGCCCTACAGTGGCACGAAGCGGGATGCAAATGGATCGGTGGCTGTTGCTGCACATCCGCCAAAGAAATCAAGCTGTTGAAGGAAACCTTCGCTGCTGTTCTTTAGTAGGTATCAGTTATTTATCGAAATCAGTAAAAATAAACCTATCACCCCACAAACAAGAGGATGATAGGTTTTTGTGTTTTACCGTTTGCTATCTCCGATCTCCGGCGAGGGGCGTTTCACCGGAGATCGGGCGATCAGAATGTTGTTCACCTCCGGTTAGGGCTGGCTAATCGGAGGTGGGCAAGGAAAACGAACCCCAACTTCGACGAAAACAGCCTAACCGGAGAAGAGCAGGGCGGAATCATACCCGCAGTTTTTCCTTCAAAGCATCCGTCAGAGTCTGTGAAAAATTGATGTTCTCCTCGGATGCCAGATCAGCCAACCATTCAGGGATCGTCACATTCTTTCTGATTGTTTTGGAATGATACTTCCGTCTGTATGCAGCAAGATCAATTCCAATCAGAGCGACAGTTTTGCTTGGATATTTTTTTTGAATGATGTCCACGGGTGTAGCAACAGGGAAATTTTTTTTATCCTCTAATGCGAGACCTAATACTTCTTCGGCCATCTCATAAGCTTCCTCGATTGTAGCACCTTGCGTGATAGCTTCCGGTATATCAGGGAACTGAACTAGGATATACTTGCCATCTTTTTCGAATGTAGCTGGATAGACTAACTTCATTTTCATCCGCTCCTTATCATCGTTGGAATATTTTTTACTGGAGTTCCAATATTTAATTGGGTATCATTTAAGCCCAGCCTGTTTGAGAATGCTCTGTTCTAAGCCGATTCCCAAATCCTTATTGTGAAGTGGAACAATTACAGTTTTTTGAGTAATTTTATTGAATAATTTCAGGTGACTACCATTTTGAGTTATTCGCGCAAACCCATTTCTTTGTAGGAGTTTTACCATTTGTCTTGGTGTCATTGGCATTGTACTTAATCCTCTCTGTATATATTATGCGTACATAATGCGCATTTGTCAAATGGGGTTTTTATTGATTCACGTTGTGGTGATTCTTGATTGTTTACTGTTCATGGAATGGGGGGAACTGCGATGCTGGTGTTCAATACCAAAAATAGACTGCTCATCAAAGTATAGATACGCAATAAAACGTAAAAAAAATTTTTTGAATTTTCATCAATGATCACGTAGGCTTAATTTGTAAGATTGGATGATAACACAATCAAATACTAAATCTTTCTAACAGCCGAATTAAGCAAAAAAAGTGAATCCCCTCTTAAAATGCCCATATAAGGGCATTTTAAGAGGGGGTTCAATTAATTATTTTTCTTAGTCAACCACACAAATTGGCTCAGCGCTTCTTCTTGTTCCGCAAGTGTCCGTCTGCAGACGCTCCAGCATTTTGCCGTCTTGCCTTCGCCGTATTCGCTTGGCCACAGTCCGGCGTCAACAATTTGTACTGAAAATTGATCTGTCTCCGTATGATATTTGCTTGTTCGATATCCAAAAAGTGTCAGATTAGTTAAGAATGTACCATACAAATTTATGCAAAAATAAAAGATAGCGTTCTCTCGTTATGGAAGTGCCATGAATTTAAACGCTAAAAAAGTAGAGGAAACGTCCGTCCAGGTTTAAACTATTTGTGTAACCGATTACAAGAGGTCTTATAATTTACAATCAGTAGAAAGACAAATGGAAAATAGAGGAATCTTGAATTTGGAAATGAAACTACAAATAGCGAAGAAGCTGCGGGATAATGTCAGAATTTATCTGATCAGTTGATACGGAAAATAACTATCTTGGCTTTCAGCTCAATTAAGAAAGATGAAGAAAGGAAATAAAGCTATTATGAAAATCGAAAAAATTAATTTAAATGAAGATGATACGAATGTTACATTAACAACTTATTTATTGGATGACTCAGAAGAAATGTTGATCGGAAAGAGCAGACCCGCAGTTTTAATCTGTCCTGGCGGTGGATATATGTTTACCTCTGATCGAGAAGCAGAGCCACTCGCTTTACGGTTTGCTTCTATGGGCTATCATGCATTCGTCTTAAGGTACTCGGTATTCAGTAACAGTGGCCTTGCTTTTCCTGATCCCAAAAAAGATGATATATATATGAATAGCACGTACCCTAATCCTATCAGAGAAATCGGGAAAGCACTCCTTATCATCAATGAACATGCTGAAGAATGGAAAGTTCGCAGTGATCAGATCGTTCTCTCTGGTTATTCTGCCGGGGCGCATAATTGTGCCCTCTACTGCGTAAATTGGAATAAACCAGTCATAACGGACTATTTTAATAGTCCTCAAGAGGGACTTAAACCAGCAGCCGCAATTCTAGGTTACGGTGTTTATGATTTTGAATTACAGAAAGATTTTAAGACTGAAAGTGCGGATGAATGGCAAGTAAAGTTGAATGATGCCTTCAACTTTGCGTATTTTGGAAAAACAAAGGTGACTGATGATCTAATATTATCCAGCAGCCCAGCTAAATTAGTAGACAAAGATACACCACCAATGTTTCTTTGGGCCACACGTGAAGATAATGTTGTCAGCGTTACTCAAACGACAGGAATGGCTCACGCTCTTGCGATGAAGGGGATTCCTTTTGAGGCTCATGTATATGAAAAAGGACATCATGGTCTCTCGCTATCCACACAGGCTACCGCTAAATCTAAGGAAGATATTATTCATGAAGTAGATAATTGGATTGGACTTGCAGAAACTTGGTTGAATAATCGATTCCCTTTAGATTTGGTAGAGAAAACACCTATATTTAATTTTGAGCAGCTACTATAATAAATTGGAGGATTTTTATATTTAACTTAAACATATTGAAGAGCTTGTTGAAATGTTGACGGATGGCCCATCTGTGATAATGAAACCATAAGAAAAAAATCTATACAGAAATGAAGTGATCCCCATCATAGCAATTACAGAAGAACAAAAGAACCACATTTCCCAGTTGATCCAATCGATGACCATTGATGAAAAAATCGGCCAGATGAATCAGGCCGCTGTATCTATAGTCGGAGGTTTTGAAGTACCTTTTGAGGAATTGATTGAAATGCTTACGGATGGCCGTATCAGCCATACCGAATTTGAGAAAATCATGTCAACAGCAGAGCAGGACTATCACGAAGATGAAATCCGAGCAGGAAAAGTCGGTTCCTTGATGTTGCAGGATGCAAAAAAGGCGAATGAGCTGCAGAAAATTGCAGTCGAAGAAAGCAGGTTAGGGATTCCCTTGATTATCGGTTTGGATGTGATTCATGGCTTCCGCACCGTGTTTCCGATTGCATTGGCCGAAGCTTGCTCCTTTGAAGACGAACTATTCGTAAGAACCGCAAGAATGGCGGCAAAAGAATCCCGCAAGCAAGGGGTGAACTGGCATTTTGCACCGATGATTGATGTATCGAGGGACGCTAGATGGGGCAGAGTATCTGAAGGCCCGGGAGAAGACCCGTATTTAGTGTCTCAATTTGCAAAAGCAAAAATCCAAGGACTGCAGGGAGATCAGAGCAGCACAGAGAATTATGTTGCCGCCTGCCTGAAGCATTTCGTTGCTTACGGCGCAGCGGAAGGGGGCAAGGACTACAACACGACTTCAATGGCGGATTCCTTGCTGCATAATGTATACCTGGCGCCTTTTAAAGCTGCAATTGAAGAAGGTGCGGCCACGGTTATGGCTGCCTTCAACGATTTGAACGGCGTCCCCTGTACAGTGAACCAAGACATGCTGCGAGCGGTGCTGAAAGAGGATTATGGCTTCGAAGGTTTTGTCGTCAGTGATGCGAATGGCATCAGGGAATGTGTCACTCACGGAATTGCTGAGGATGAAAAAGCTGCAGCAAGGCAGGCAGCAACAGCTGGCTTGGACATGGATATGGGGACAGGCTTGTACAGTGCGCATCTGAAAACGCTGATTGAGGAAAAACTAGTGGACGAAAGTCTCCTGGATGAGGCTGTAACCCGCATTCTAACAATAAAAATGTGGTTGGGCTTATTCGCTGAGCCTTATGTGGAAATCGAGGAAGAGGCTGAAGTTCCCCAGAACAATACCCAGTTAGCTTTGGAAGCAGCCGAGAAAGCCATTGTTTTGTTGAAGAACGAGAATAACCTATTGCCTTTGGACAGAACTGCTAAAATCAGTGTCATCGGCGAGCTCGCTGATATGGCCGCTGAAGTTGTTGGTGCTTGGTCGATAAGTTGGAAAGCGGAAGATTGTGTATCGGTGCTGTCCGGCCTGTCGGCACAAGGGGAGCGGGTCAAATACTTTGCCACAGGTGGTCTGACGTCTCCGTTGGATGAGAATAAGTTGAAAGAAGCCCTCGCATACGGTGATGTTATCGTCGCTGTGGTGGGTGAAACCGTGTCGATGTCCGGAGAAGCAGCCTCACGTGCGACGATTACTTTACCAGGATCTCAGCAACGGATGCTTGAGAAGGTCAAAGAAGCAGGAAAGCCTGTCGTTGCCGTTTTGATGAATGGCCGTCCACTGGCATTGGAATGGGAGCACCAAAATGTTGATGCTATCCTGGAAACGTGGCACTTGGGGGTTCAGATGGGGACTGCCGTTGCGAATGTCATTTTTGGCGCCGCCAATCCGAGCGGCAAATTATCAGTATCGTTCCCAAGAGTGACTGGACAATGCCCAATCTATTACAATCATCCGAATACAGGAAGGCCCGGTGGAAAGAGTAAGTTTACGTCGAAATACATGGATATAGAAAACGGACCGTTGTATCCATTCGGATTCGGTCTATCTTACACCGAATATACATACAGCAACCTTATTTTGGAAAGGTTCACTGACAGCATCCGTGTGTCCGCTGATATCCAAAATACAGGTCAGAGACAAGGAACAGAGATTGTTCAATTATATGTCCGCGATATCGTTGGATCTATTGTTCGTCCTGTGCTTGAAATGAAAGATTACCAAAAAGTAACGCTGCTCCCAGGAGAAGTGCGGACGGTCAGTTTTGACCTTCCGAAGCAAAAATTGGGATTCTATGACAATAAAGGTGACTTCAAATTTGAAGACGGGGAATTTTTGATTTGTTTGGGCAAAAACTCTCAGGAATACTTAGAAGAGAAAATCACCATAATATTTGATTGATCCGCTGGCGACACTTCGGACAATAATAGGGCAAGGACATGGATTTTTGGACATCCACGTCCTTGCCCTATTGTCTATGATGCTGGATTTACCGAGGGGAGCAGCATTAATATCTTACCTTTCTGAACTGCTCTGGAGAATACCCGACATGCTTTTTGAAAACTTTACAGAAATAACTCGAGTCCCGGAACCCGCAAGAGTCTGCAATTTGGTGGATTTTCTTTTCTGGGAACTGCAACAATTCCACTCTGGCGTGGATAATTCTTACATTCGTCAGAAAGTGATTGATTGTTTGGTTCATATTTTTTTTGAAAACCCCACAAATATGTTCCTTTGTCATTCCGCATGATGAAGCGATATCATCAAGATTGATAGGCTGGTGATAATTCTCTTCGATAAACGAAATGATACTGTTAACGGTTCTGTTTGTTCCAAATTGATTTTCTCCAATAATCAACCTTACTGCATTGGCCAAATTTAATAGAAGTTTATAACAATAGGTTGAAAGTTCAATTTTAAAATTCGCACTAGTCTTATAAGTGTTTATCATTTCAAGAACAGAGGTTGAAAAAATCTGCGTATCGGATAAGTGGTAAGCGCCTGATTGTGTCATGTCCAGATTTGTTAAGAGTTCAAGACAAATATCTCCATTAAATCCTACAAAATCAAGCAGCCATTCATCGGATAGTGCATGGTACTCGTGAGCAGTGTTTGGATAAATCAGGAAACCTTGCCCCTCATTGATGATCATTTTTTTCTCATCAATGATTACTTCTCCTTGGCCTTTTTCACAAAAAAACCATTGGAAATGGGAGACGCCTTCTATCCGGTTAATGGATTCTTGATTATGTTTGAATCCTAGGGTCAATACCATCATCGGAATGTTCGTGGAACGATAATCCAGATTATTTATGGTGATGATCATGTGTTTTCCTCCTCGTCTTAATATTTTACTATGATTATAAATATATTAAGATGGACGCTGATTGTCAATAGGCACTATACTAAGCGTAGATAGAAAAGGAGGAATTTCAATGACAAAAATACCTGAAATCAGAAACGAAAATGGATTTCCAACACTTTACGTAAAGGGAGAACCATTTTTTTCATTAGCCGGTGAACTTCATAATTCGAGTACCAGCGATCTAAAATACATGGAGGAAAACGTGTGGCCGAATTTGAAACCGCTTAATATGAATTCTGTAGTTGCGCCAATCTATTGGGAGTTGATAGAACCTGTAGAAGGGGAGTTTGATTTCACTTTGTTGGATGGACTCATCAACCAAGCTAGAGAGCAAAAGATGCACCTCATCTTGATCTGGTTTGGACTTTGGAAAAATGCGGAAAGCATGTATACGCCCAAGTGGATGAAACAGGATTCCAGTAAATACAGCAGAGTGCAAACTGCTAAAGGAGAGAAGCTGCATTCCATTTCGCCTTTATGTGAACTGGCTGTCGAGAAAGATGCCTACGCTTTTTCCAAAGTTATGAAGCACATTAAAGAGACAGACCAAGAACATTCAACTGTTATCATGGTTCAGGTCGAAAATGAAATCGGTTTATTAGGAACGGACAGAGACTATAGTCCCCTAGCAAATGAACTCATCAGCAAAGAGATCCCCAAAGACTTAGCGGATAATCTAAACTTAGTTGGCACATGGGACGAGGCTTTCGGGAAAGATGCTAATGAAAGCTTTATGGCCTATCACTACGCAAGCGCGGTTGAAAAAATTACCTCAGCCGGAAAATACGAATATCCAATTCCATATTTCACAAACGCTTGGCTAAAACAGTATCCATGGTATCCTGGTTCGTATCCTAGCGGCGGCCCTGTAAAAGAAGTTCATAAAATTTGGAAAGCCATTGCACCCTCTTTATTTACTTTGGCCCCAGACATCTACGTTCCTTACGTGCCACAAGTATTGGATGAGTATGCGTATGAAGGAAATCCGCTATTGGTTCCGGAAGTCAGAAAAGATGCAGTCACTTCTTCCTACTGTTTGTATGCGTTTACGAAGCATAATGCGATTGGGTATTCTCCATTTGGGATTGAAGAATTGGTGCTCCCTCCAGAAAGTATCAATAAGCCTCCAATGGATGTGATGCTGGCTCTCAATATAGATCCATCCGCTTTTGATATCGAAGGCAGTAAGAACTATTTGGCCAAAACATACTCAATAATCGAAAACATAAAACCACTCTTGATGGAGTACCGAGGAACGGGTAGAGTGCATAGTTATGTTAAAAAACACGAAACCGATTTTGGGGCTTTCATCAACCTGACTAATTATGATCTAGTTGTTTCTTATGCACCGAGAATGGACAAAAAACCTGTTGCTTCAGGGGCGATTTTTGAACTTGAAGAAAACAAGTTCTTACTTGTAGGAATGATGAGCAAGCTTAGCTTCCGGGCTAAGCCAGGTGAAAATTATAAAGTAGAAGTGATCAAATTTGAAGAAGGCGATTTAAAAGATGGGAAATTTATAGCCGGTAGAGTTCTGAACGGTGATGAAAAAATGTCGGTTAGTTTTGATGCAATGCCAAGTTGCTACATCATTGAATTGTTTAAATATTAAGGTAGCATTCGAATTGAACTAGAATTGATTATGCTTCAGTCCTTTTTAGTGGTCTTGGATGAGTATTCTGACAAACCATTATCAAGGACTTTTTGATATTGTCCTAAAATCCAGTTTGTTATTTTAAGTGCAGCACTGTTTTTATGCTGTATGCTCTTGTGAGGAGCTGCCTGAATAGCATATAGTAATACCTGAAAGAGGTGATTGGATGAAACTCATCAATCCATGGGAAAACATCAAGATCAAAAAAATCGGAAACAAGGAAGTCATCCAAAATTTTGATGATGATATCCATCTGCTGTATGTGTTGGTCGGGGAACTGTCGGTAGAATCCGAAGGCAGTTATTTGACTTTGCAAAAGGACGATTTTTTCATTCTGCATAAATCCAAATCGTATACATGCCATACGGGCGATTCGAAAGTTTTTCAGTTGTCGCTGCAGTATTTTTATTCCGAAGAGGATGAGTCCGACCCGTACAGCTACTATTTTACCGGCGATTCAGTCAAAAATACCCACAGCTCTGATATGCAGGTAACCTATCTGTTGAACCAATTGGTGGAACTGTACATTTTTAAGGAACAGAAACGGATATCGGAAATCTTTGAGGTGTACTTCAACCTCATCAATACGTTGGAAAAGAAGTATTTTGTGAAAGTGCAACTTGAGTCGGACAGGAGCATCAAGCAAAAAGTCGAGGAAGTCAAATTTTACATCGATAATAACTTTGATAAAGAGATCCGCTTATCTGATTTGGCGGGGAAACTGTTCGTGTCGGAACAATACCTTTCCAAACTGTTCTCGAACGAAATCGGCTTGTCACTGAGCGAGTATCTGATCAGAAAACGTCTGGAAAAAGTGCGGAAAGATTTGTTCGAAACAGAAAAATCCGTGACCAACATTGCGTTTTCAGCCGGATTTTCCAACATTAATTCCTTCAACCGGCTGTTCAAAAAATATCAAGGATTGACTCCCAGCGAGTACCGCAGAGAATCGAAAAAGGGCATCGAAATCCAATCATCCCCTTTTGCGATACCGAATGAAGAATTGACGGATCTGCAGAAATACTTTGTGGAAGAGGAGGAAGGCAATAGTGCCGACAAGCTGAAAATCGATGTCTCAGAGTCGGAAGATTTCGATTACGACAAATATCTGATCAATCTCGGTTACGCCGGGGACCTGCTCCACACGTCATTCTCCCAACAGATCCGATACACACAAGAGCAGAATGCTTTTCGCTACGGCCGGATTTGGGGCTTGTTCAACAATGTTTTGTTTGAACAAGTTGGCGATGAATTCGACTTCACAAAAGTTGATGAAATTCTGCAGACGGTTCTCGATGCCGGGATGATTCCGTTTTTGGAACTTGGATTCAAAGGCAAACTGATACATGAAACCCACACAAAAATCATTAAGAAAGAACCGTTTGAGCTGAAGACCAACAGAATGGACGGAATTTTGCTCAGATTCACAACCTTTCTCAACCATTGCATCGATAAGTACGGCGATGAGGAAGTCTCGAAATGGATCATCGAAATATGGAAACCGAATGCATTCGTCCTTAAAAACACGGATCAAGAACAACTATCCCTGATCGAGATGAATGATGGACAGGTGGATATTTCGCAGTATCCGCACTATATCCGTTACTTCAGCCAAATCAGCGAATCGATCAAGCGTATCGTACCGGAAATTCAAGTAGGTGGCTGTGGACTGAGTTTGGACATCGAACGGGGAGACATGCGGAATTTTCTGCGCAAATGGAAACAGGAAAAAGTCAAACCGGACTTCATCAGCATCGGCATCTATCCGATCGATGAAATCAAACATGGCTATGTTGTAGAGAAGCGTGCGAATCCGATTTCCCATGATGAAGATTATATGCTGAATAAAATCAAGGACATCCGCACCTTGTTGGATGAATTGGATTTGGGTACGAAGTTGTACGTGACGGAGTTCAACGTGACCATCCTGAACAGGGAAATCGTCAATGATACGGCCTTCAAAGGCGCCTATATCCTGAAGAATATCCTGTCGATCCTGTCCTATTGCGATCTGATCGGGTATTGGCAATTGTCGGATTTGACGGTGACTAGTTTTGATACAGCAAAAAAAGAAATCTTTGGCGGAGCCGGTATCCTATCCAAAAACGGAGTCCCCAAAATCGGTTACTATGCTTTCAAATTTCTGAAGAAATTGGGTCCGAAAAGAATCTTCGCTTCCGAAAATCTGATCGTGACCAGAAAAGAAAAGCAATATCAGTTGCTGTGCTACCACTACAGCCATTTGAATGCGACCTATTACTACGACACCATCGGAGGCTTCCACAAAAACAATGCCTACGCCATTTTTGACAATGAACAGCCGATCGATTGGACAATTGAACTGAATGGCTTTGAAGCAGCCGGTAAATACCGGATCACCAAGTACAGCATCGGGAAGAACAACGGCAATTTTTTGGAAGAGGTCAATGCGATCAGCCAAATCGATCATTTTGATAAAGAAATGATCCAATATCTGAAGCAAAAATGCGTTCCGAAGATCGAAATACAGACACAGATCATCAGCGATGATAAATTAGTACTGGAAATCCATCTGTCCCCGTATGATATTTGCCTCTTTGACATCCAAAAAGTGTCTGATTAGTTAATGATGTACCACACAAATTTATACAACAATAAAAGGTAGCGTTTTCTCGTCATGGAAGTACCATGAATTTAAACGCTACCAAAGTAGAGGAAACTTCCGTCCCGGTATAAACTATGTATGTAATCGATTACAAATAGTCTTATAATTCACTATTAGGAGGAAGACAAATGGAAAAACAGGTGGATATGAATTTTGAGGTAACTAGTCAAAAAGTGCAAATTCAAGAAAAAACAAGTAAAAAGATAGCTGTTTTTTACAGCTTCGGTGAAGTTGGAAGTCAATTGAGTTGGTATATGATCAATACCTATCTGATGATTTTTTACACTGATATTATTGGGCTTTCTGCTGCTGCGATTTCAATGATCATGCTTGTTGCTCGTATCTGGGATGCTGTGAACGATCCTATGATGGGCATCATAGCTGATAGAACACAAACTAGATGGGGAAAATTCCGGCCATATCTCATTTTCGCTCCACCATTCCTAGCTATATTTAATATTCTTACGTTTACTGTATTCCCTGTAGAAGGTGTAACGAAAGTAATTCTTTGCTTAGTTTTATATATTGGCGCAGGAATGTCTTATACTGCACTTTCGGTTGGGTATGCCAGTCTAGTGAACCGAATTGCAAAAGACTCACAAGTTCGAATGAATTACACGTCAGCAAGAGCAGTTGGTGGCAGTGTCATTCAGATGGTTTTGTCCATGGCAGTAATGCCAGCCATCTTATTTTTCAGTAACAGTGATGTCGCTAATTCTCGAGGCTTCTTTTGGGTCACTGTTATTTGTTCCCTAATCATGATTCCAGCTTTTTGGCTAACAGCATATCATTGTAAGGAAACAGCGAGAACGGATTCAAGGAATAGAGAGAAACAAAAAATTTCTGTTACGACATCTTTGAAAGCGCTATTTAAAAACAAGATGCTGTTGATCACAGTTTGGAGTGTTTTCTTAGGGGCAATGGCCGTTATTGGAAGAATGACCTTACTTGCATACTATGTAATTTATGTAGTCGGATCTTATACAATGATTGCACCAATTTTTACAAGTATGACTGTTTTTCAATTGATAGGTAGTATGTTGTTGCCAGTGGCTACAAAGAAATTTGGTAAGAAAAATTGGTTGCTGATACTAAGTCTAATCAGTATTATATCTATATTCGTTCTTTATCTTTTCCCGTCCGGTAACACCGCCTTCTTGCTGACGACTGCTGCATTTATTGGACTTGCGAACTCAGCTGGCAGTGTTTCCACAGGAATGTTATCTGATTGTGTGGAATATGGAGATTGGAAATATAGAGTGCGAGATGAAGGATTGACATTCTCGTTCTTAGGATTTGGTGTAAAACTTGCATCAGCGATAGCCGGAGCCGGGGGAGTACTGATGCTTTCAGCAACCGGTTATGTACCAGGAGCAGTACAGTCACAAGCCTCTATCACAGGAATAAATGTGGTAGTAAACTTAGTCCCTGCGATTTTAATGGTACTCAGCATTCTTCCCTTGTATTGGTACAAACTTGATAAAAAACAAATGGATCAAATCGCAGTTGAATTGGAAATCCGAGAACTAGAAGAAAATTGATTAATTGAAGCAAGGCATTTGGTAAGGAAATCTGCTTCAGAAACATGAACCATGAGAACCAATACTAAGAAATGAGTGGGAAATATGATTGAAAATCCTATACTTCCGGGATGTTATCCGGATCCATCAATAGTGCGTGTGAAAGATGATTTTTATTTAATTTCATCCAGCTTCAGTTTTTTTCCAGGTATTCCTATTTTTCACAGTAAAAATCTCGTCAACTGGGAACAAATCGGCAATGTTCTGGACCGTAAAAGTCAACTTCCTTTGACCTATGAAATGATTTCCGGGGGGATTTTTGCACCCACTATCCGTTACCACGATGGAATCTTCTACGTCATTACCACCAACGTAACGATGCAAGGAAATAACTTCATCGTTACGGCTAAGGACCCAAAAGGGCCTTGGTCTGAAATTAATGTGATCCATGGGGCTGACGGAATAGACCCCTCATTATTTTTTGATGATGACGGCAAGGCATATTATACGGGTACTACCGGTTTCGGAGAAGAACCCAGAATATGGTGCAGCGAAATTGATTTAGAAACCATGAAACTTGTTGGGGAAAGAAAATTGTTGTGGAGCGGTGCTTTGAAGAATGCCGCTTCTCCCGAAGGCCCCCACCTGTATAAAAAAGACGGTTGGTATTATCTTATGATCTCTGAAGGAGGAACAGAACACTTTCATGCAATCACAATCAGTAGGAGCAAGGAGGTCATGGGGGAATATGAGGGGTACAAAGGCAATCCTATCTTAACCCACAGGCACCTTGGCAAAAATTATCCGATATGCAATGTTGGACACGGTGATCTTGTGGAATTAGCAAATGGATCTTGGTATATGGTCATGCTGGGCTCAAGACTGATGGGTGGTTACCATAAAATATTGGGCCGGGAAACGTTTATTACTCCGGTCATATGGGAAGATGGCTGGCCGATTGTGAGCTACGGAACCGGTAAGGTCGAATTTACCTATCCGAACCCCACCGATCTCCCTGTCGGACCAAAAAAGACTGAGGAATTCTTTGATGACTTCAATGATGAAAAAATCGGATTACAATGGAATTATCTGGGAACGCCATACGAAGATTTTGCTGACATCAAAGATGGGCACTTAAGATTGAAACTTTTACAAAAGCAAGTCACGCCGTGGGAGCTTCAGGGCCTCAGCGCTGATATGATGGAACGATATCAAAAGAGCGGTAAGACAAAGGACTGTGTCAGTTTCATCGGCAAAAGACAACAGCATTTGAAGTTTGAAGCAATCACTAAAATGATATTCAAACCCGAGCAGGAAGAAACAGCGGGATTGGTTATGCTACAAAACAATGCCCATCAGCTGCGACTGGAAGTTTTTCAAAATAATGCCGGGAATACTTGTGTTAGATGCATCACTGCTGATTCCTATGTTGAGAATAAGAAACTCTATTATAGAGAAAGCAGCCACAATGCGATCGAAATTAACAATTCCCTGGACAATGTATTGTTCTTGAAAATAGTGTCGGATGAAACAAAATACAGCTTCTATGCGGGAGCTGATGAAAAAAACATGGCGACAGTTTCAGAAAATATCGATGGTAGTTTCTTGGGGTCAGAGACGGCCGGTGGATTCGTTGGAGCTTATATTGGCATGTTTGGCAGCGGGGTGAGCGAGCCGAAGAATAAGCAAGTCTTATTCGATTGGTTTTCCTATAATCCTATCCACTAGTAATTAGTCAAAGAAAAGAAGGCAAGGGGATGTTTACCTGTAAGATTTCATTGCAACTGCAGTGGGATCTTTTTTTTTGCACCTTGGATTAAATTTGTGTGATTCATATTTAATCAGATGCCAACTTAATCCTTTTTGTGATAAAATTGTGTGTTTTAGTTTTATTCATAAAGTTGAGAGCAAAAGCGCAATTCATAATAGAATAATCTTGTAAGCGATAACCAAAAGGAGGAAATAACATGAATAAATTAAAATTCGGCATCATCGGCTGCGGAGGAATCGCCAACGGGAAGCATTTCCCGGCATTGGCTAAATTATCAGATAAAGTGGAAATCGTGGCTTTCTGTGACACGGTCATTGAACGGGCTGAAAAAGCGGCCAAGGAATATGGTACAGCGGATGCTTTAGTGACGGAAGATTACAAAGCACTACTGGCTAGGGAAGACATTGATGTCATCCATGTATTGACGCCAAATGTTTCCCATTCATACATCACGGTTGATGCCTTGGAGTCGGGAAAACACGTCATGTGCGAAAAACCGATGGCAATCAACTATGCAGAGGCAAAAGAAATGCTGGATGCTGCTAAACGCACCGGTAAAAAATTGACGATCGGCTACCAGAACCGCTTCCGTGCCGATTCCTTAGCTACTTACGATGCCTGCAGCAAAGGCGAATTGGGCGATATTTATTTCGCAAAAGCGCATGCCATCCGCCGCAAAGGTGTTCCTACCTGGGGAGTCTTCCCGGACAAATCAAAACAAGGCGGTGGCCCGTTGATCGATATCGGCACGCATGCCTTGGACTTGACGCTTTGGTACATGAACAACTATAAACCAAAAACAGTACTAGGATCAACTTATCAAAAACTGAAGGACAATCCGATGGCGAACATGTTCGGCCCTTGGAATCCGGATACTTTCGAAACGGAAGACTCCGCATTCGGACTGATCAAAATGGAAAACGGCGCGACCATCTTCCTGGAGGCTGCTTGGGCGCTCAACATGATCAACCCGAAAGAAGCCCAGGTTACGCTTTGCGGAACCGAAGGCGGAGCAGAGATGTTCGGAAAAGCTTTCATTGATCAGGGCTATGTCGTTTTCAATAAAGCAGCCCATAACCAATTGGAGCAGACGCAACCATCCGATGCCGGCGGTGTGTTCGGATTCGAAGGTGCTACCTTGGAACAGCGCGACGCTGAAGCGAAACAGTGGGTGGACGCAATCCTGAATGACACGGACCCAATGGTGATGCCTGAACAGGCAATCGTCGTGACCCAAATCCTGGAAGCCATCTACAAATCAGCTGAGACAGGACAAGTCGTTGAATTTGATTAAGCTTGGGAGGAACAGTAATGGAGCATAACATTAAGCGTGGCGTTTCTGCATATAGCTATAACAAAGTGTTCGGAGTCTCAATGGATCTTGACGACATTATGCAAGACATCTGCGACACGGGAGCTACTGGAATTGAGATCTTGGCAAATTCTCATATCGTCAAATATCCTGATGTTACTGATGCTTGGATTGATGACTGGCACCAAAAATTGAATCACTTTAAATTGGAACCAGCGGAATATGGTCACTGGGTTGAATCCAGGTTATATAAAGGCAGGGAACTCACTACTAAAGAAAGCATCGCTATGCTTGAGCGAGATTTCAAAATTGCAAACAAGCTAGGATTTAAGGTTTTAAGAACAAAATTAGGCGTTATTGATGATACCCTTACCCCTGTATCCAACTGGCGTGAATTCATCAAAGGTGCACTGGGATTGGCAGAAAAATATGATGTCCGCATGTGTCCTGAAATCCATAGTCCAACTATTTTAGATTCGAGAATGATTCACGATTATGTGGAATTCATCGAAAAAGAGAATACTGAATTTTTTGGATTGAATATTGACTTCGGTATTTTTCAGACAGGAGATAATGCTTTAGTAGGATTCGGTGAAAATGATTTTGTGGGCCCTCCATGCGAACACAGCAAAGTTGAAGAGCTGGTACCGCTTTTGAAGTATGTGTATTGCTGTCATGCAAAATTTCTAAGGATGGATGAGAATTTTCGTGAGGTTGTTATTCCATATGAAGAGATCATACAAACACTCATTAAGCATAACTGGGAAGGCTACTTGATCAGTGAGTATGAAGGTGCAAAAGCAGAAGTGACAGGGCATGCGTCTGATCAGGTTAAACGGCATCAAATCATGTTGAAAAACTTATTAGGGAAGTGAGGGATAGCATATGCTGGAAAAAGAATGCATTCAATCCAGAGGGTTTAAAAATACGGTAGTGGATCAGGAAGTGATTGGTTTTCATTTTGATATTCGCCTGATGTATTATAGAGGATTATGGCTATCCCAGCTTAGACCCATCCATATAAAGGTTGACGGAGAAGCAGTCCGATTAGAGGACATTTCCTGGGAAATAAACGGAAAGCTATACAAACAAGATGAATTGAAGGAAATTGGGGATATCCAATGGAATGTTTTGGAGCCAGCTTCCATCCATGTAAATGTCTTAGGCGGCTTAACAACAGGATATCACGATATTGAAATCGATCACAGATTCAGTTCGTCATATATGCCCCCTAATATGGACGAAGTACTGAGTTATGGGAATCATAAAAGGAAATTGCTGTTAGTTTCGTAATGATCCGTTTGATTTTAGCTTGCCGCAAACAGCAAGCCTGTAACCATTAACCACTAACCACTAACATCTAGGAGGAAACAACAATGGCAAGAATCAAAACTGCTGTCAGTCTGTACAGCCTGCAGGACGAATATCTGAACAAAAGAATGAACTTGGAAGACCTGATGACCTTACTGAAAGATCATGGCGTCGAAGGCGTGGAAATGTTGCCGGATCAGATGATCAAAAATGCGCCTCATCCATCCCAGGAGGAAGTTGATCACTGGCACGCGCTGCTAGACCAAACCGGTGTGAAACCGGTCATAGCCGATGTCTTCTTGAACTCCAACCTCTACAACAACCGCATGCTGACGAAAAAAGAATGCATCGATTTGCTGATTCAAGAAATCAAGCAGGCAAACCGCTTGGGCATGAAAATGATCCGCTTGGTTTCGATGGTCCCTTACTGGGTCTGCGAACCATTGCTGCCTTACTGCAAAGAGTACGACGTTGCCATTGCCCTGGAAATCCATGCAGGGATGGCTTTCGATGGCCCAGAAACGCTTGCGTTCATCGAGGAAATGAAACGTTTGGACTCTCCTTACATCGGACTGGTCATCGATACCGGTATCTTCTGCAACAAATTCCCACGCGTTGTCCGAGCCTACGAGGTCAACAATGGTGCCAGCCCGGAAATGTTCGATTACCTTGATAGCTTGTTCGAAAAGGGTACGGATCTGCACCGCGTTGTCAAAGAGAATGGCGGCACTCGTCCGGATGAATTCAAACAAGTCATCAAAACGAAAGAGGACCACATGTTTGCGCCGCTGTGCGATGGTTATGAAAACTATCCATTCTCAGTGATGGATGAATACATGCCGTACATCAAGCATTTCCATATCAAAATGTTTGAAATGACTCCTGAGGGACCTGAATACTCGATGGATTACAAAGGCTTATTGGAGTATCTCCATGAGCACCAGTACGATGGCTATGTAGCGACTGAATACGAAGGCAACCGTTTCATCTTGCCGGGTGAGCCGATGCAGGAAATCCAGCAAGTCATCGCCAATCAGCAATATCTGCAAGCTTGCTTGAAAGAAATCCAAGAGTAGGGGGAAGAAGAGATGTTTGATAATAATGTATTCAAAAAAGATACCTGCAAAAATATCGAAGAAAACGGGACAGTTATAGGGTACGAACTGCAGACGCTGATCACTTACTACCGTGGAATTCCTTTGTCGATGGTGGAATTCGTGAAAGTCGCTGTCGATGGCGTAGAGGAAGAACCAACTGCAATCCAGATTTCGATCGATGAGGAAGATTGGTTCACTCTGAAGGAAGCTGCGACAGTCTCTTCCTATAAATGGGAATACGGCGAACCCTTGTATATCCGCGTGATGAAAGAGGGCGGATTGGCGAAAGGCAACCATGATGTGGCTCTGACGATCGCCACAAGAACGGCCTATATCCCGGTGCCGTTGGTCGGAATGAAAGAGCGCACAGTCACGATATAAGCAAAATACAGGATCGATGACGATCATGAAAGATAGGGGAAATAGATATGTTGAAATTTGGCATCATCGGTTTCGGGTTCATGGGTCAAACCCATGCCGAAACCATCAATAAATTTGATTTCGCGGAATTGATCGCAGTCTGCGACATCAACAAGGATCAACTCGGACATGCAGCGGAAGGTGTGGAAACGCACCTGATGGCGGATGAGCTGTTGGCGAATGACGAAATCAACACAGTCATCATCGCGGTCCCGAACCATCTGCACCTGGAAATGGTCAAAAAAGCTGCGCAAGCAGGAAAAGACATCATCGTGGAGAAACCGGCCGCGATGAATGCGGAAGAATTCAAGGAAATGATTGCCGTAACGGAAGCCGCCAAAGTGCGTTTCACGGTCCATCATCAGCGCCGCTGGGACAAAGACTATCGCCTGATCAAGGAAGTGGTCGACAGCGGTACGCTCGGAGATGTCTACACGATCAAGAATGCTTTGTACGGCTTCAACGGCAATATGCACGATTGGCATATTTATCCGGAGTTCGGTGGCGGCATGCTCTATGATTGGGGCGTACATCTGCTGGATCAGATGCTCTGGATGATTCCCGGCAAGTTGACGACTGTATATGCGGATGTCCGCAATGTGATCAACAAAGAAGTCGATGATTACTTCAATATCCAGCTGCATTTTGACAGCGGCATCAGCGGACAAGTCGAGCTGGGAACTTATTACCTGACCGATAAGGAAACTTGGTTCGAACGCCACTGGTTTGTCGGAGGCAACAAAGGCAGCGCTTATGTCGATGGATTCCATCCGGAAGGCAAAATCGTCCGGACATCAGAGTTGCTGAAGAACGTTCCCGGAAAAATCACGATGACCGCTGCCGGCCCGACACGTTCGTTCGGTCCCGCACCGGAAGGCAGATTGGTTTCGGAGCCGCTTCCGGAAGTCACTGTCAATCATGACATGTTTTTCGAGCACTACAACAAATATGTGAACGGTGAAGAAGCATTGGTTGTGCAACCGGCGCAGATTCTGCGCTTGATGAGCCTGCTTGATGCCATCCGCGTATCCGCGAAAGAGCACAGATCCGTATCATTCGAATAAACATTGATAAATCGTCGAAAGAAGGAAAAAGTATGAAACTAGGACTGGTTACCTCGATCCTTGATCAAAGTGATTTCAAGGAAATGATCGATATTGTTGCTGAAAACGGGCTGGATTGCGTAGAAGTCGCTTGCTGGCCCGCAGGCAAAGCGGAGCGCCGCTATGCCGGGGTATCCCATATCGATACCGAAAGCCTCACCCAAGAAAAGGCCGATGAATTGAACGCTTATGCTTCCAGCAAAGGTGTGGAAATTTCTGCTTTGGCCTACTATCCGAACCCATTGGACGAAAATCCCGAAAAAAGGCAACAGACCATCGATCATCTCTATTCGGTCATCGATGCGGCTGCGTTGCTGGAAGTCAACATGGTCACGACCTTCATCGGGCGCATGCCTTCAAAGACCGTCAGCGAAAACTTGGCGGAAGTCGCAAAAGTCTGGACACCGATCGTGAAGTATGCGGAGCAAAAGAACGTCAAAATTGCGATCGAGAATTGCCCGATGCTGTTCACGGAAGACGAGTGGCCGGGCGGACAGAATCTCATGACGACTCCAGCATTGTTCCGGAAAGTATTCGAGCTGCTTGAAAGCGATCATATCGGCTTGAACTTCGATCCTTCCCACTTTGTATGGCAGCAGATGGATTACATCAAACCGCTCTACGAATTCAAGGACAAATTATTCCATGTCCACTACAAGGACATCAAGGTTTATCCGGAAAAATTGGCGGATGTCGGCATCATGGCGACCCCTTTGCAGTACATGAGCCCGAAATTGCCTGGCTTGGGTGACGTCGATTGGGGCAAGTATGTCTCTGCTCTGACGGACATCGGCTATGCCGGCTACACCTGCATCGAAGTCGAGGATAAGGCATTCGAGAAGGATTATGCCGCAGTGAAGACATCCGTCCGACAAAGCGCGCACTATTTGAGGAATTTTGTCCAGTAAGCCTGTTTGCTTGATTTGAAACCCTGAACAACCAATAAAATAAAAAGGTGATGTGGAATACTCGGATTCAGGGGGTATTTCGCATCCTTTTTTTAAAAGGAGAACATAAAATGGCAAAAAAAATGATCGGGATCGACATCGGCGGAACGGAAATCAAGTTCGCCCTGATCGATGTGTACGGAAACATTTCAAAAAAATGGAAAATCAAAACGGATGCGGCTGACAACGGCAACCATATCCCGAATGCCATCATCCGTGCCATCAACGAAGAGATTTTGAACGGAGCGGACGGCACGGAAGACATCATCGGGATCGGCATCGGCGTTCCGGGTCCGATTTCTCAGAACGGGGAATTGGTCGTGAAGGCCGTCAATCTGGGATGGTCGGACATGCCATTGAAATTGGTGATCGAGAAGGAACTGCAGCTGCCGGTCATTCTGCTCAACGATGCCAATGCGGCGGCTTTGGGTGAAATGTGGAAGGGGGCGGCCAGAGGAAAAGCGAATCTGGTGTTTGTGACTTTGGGAACCGGAGTCGGAGGCGGCATCATCCTGAACGGCGAGGTCCTGAACGGAACCCATTCATCCGGCGGGGAAATCGGGCATATCCCTGTCCAATCGGAAGAACAGCGGGTTTGCGGATGCGGCAACATCAACTGCCTGGAGACCTATTCATCCGCAACCGGACTGCTGAAGACGATGAGCCTGCTCGATGAAAAGAAGCAGCTGACGAAGGATGGCTTCACGACCATCGATATTTTCGACTGGCTCAAAGAAGGCAATGCATTGGCTGAACAGGCTGTCCAAAAAACAGTCACGCATTTGGGCTTTGCCTTGGCAGGAATCATGAACACCATCGATGTGGAAGAGATTGTTGTCGGCGGCGGGCTTTCCGAAGCGGGCGACTTATTGTTGGAACCATTGAAGGCGGTCATCGATCGGCATGTGTTTCCGGAAATCAGGGGCAATTACGCTGTGAAAAAGGCGGAACTCGGCAACGATGCCGGCATTTATGGCGCTGTGTATGCGTACTTGACGGCACAACAGCATCCAAACGAGCGTTAAGAAGGATCAGGTGAACGGCATGATAAAATTGATCGCATTGGACCTGGATGGCACGCTCCTGGATTCGGACCATGGGATATCGGAAGCGAACAAACAAATGATACGTACCTACAAGAAACGCGGCTGCAGATTCGTGCTTTGCACCGGCAGACCGTTTATCGGCATCACAGCCATCATCGAAACGTTGGGGTTGGAAGGACAGGGCTATGCCATCAGTTTCAACGGCTCGGTGATCCATGATTTGGCCAGCAACGAAATCGTCCACAACCGGCCACTGCCTTTTCAGGATTTGTTGGAAATAGACCGGCTTAGCCAGAAGATTGGCGTGGATTACCACATCCAGAGCACAGCCGGCATCTTCACCACAAAACACGACATCAATGTGCATACCGCCTTCGACAGCTGGCTGAACAAATCGCGCATTAATGTGAGGAAGCTTGAGGATCTGCACAGCACTTCCATCAACAAAGTGCTGTTTGTCTCAGAACCAGCTAAGTTGGAGCAAAAAATTGCTGAGGTGCCCGATTACTTCCGCAGGAAATATAATCTGATGAAAAGTCTGGATTGCTTTTTTGAATTCTTGGACAAGCGGGCGAATAAAGGGACCGCATTGAATGTGGTCGCGAATAGACTCGGAATTCTTCCGGAAGAGGTCATGGCGATCGGCGACAACGACAATGACGTGTCCATGCTTGCTTATGCAGGCGTCAGCGTCGCGATGGGGAATGGTTCCGAAAAAGCGAAAGCGACAGCTGATTTCGTCACAAAATCCAACGACGAGGACGGAGTTGCCTACGCGCTGGAGAAGTGGGCGAATTGAGGATAACTGGCTGATTTAGTGTGTGCAGAGCGACGGACTGTTTTTTTCGAGAGCCTTCCCTTGCAAAATTGCCGGATTAGTCATACAATGATAGCGATTACACCATTAACGAAAGGGCGGATTGTATGAGTCAAACAGTGTATACCAACTATTGGCAGAATCGCATCGGCAACATTCGGAAGGAACACGGCAGCTATAAAACTGAGGAAGAGGCGATTGCGGGAATCAAAGCCTGGTGGGAACTGCATAAGGAAAATCACAAGCATGTGCAGTATAACCGCACCAACAGCGGAGCCCTCGAAATCGTTTACGACGACAAAAACTATGTCTATCGGATCGAGAAACGCACAATCGAAGGTGCCTTGCCCAAACGAACGTACCGACTGAAGAAAGCCGGAGAAGTGGAATCACTACGTGGGAAATACAATCTCAATAAAGAATCGTTCTTGTTCGACGAATTACCCGAACCGATCCGCGACAGGCTCATCCTTGCGATGGCCGACATCAATAAAGCCCGAGCCCATGTCTATGACAGTGAAGGCAGACTCATCCGCGGACTCGAAGAAAAAGTCATTTTGAAAAGTAACGCTTCGTTCAAAAATAAAATCCCTAATCTGAATATCTAAGAATAAACCAGCACAAACGCCAAAAACGTTTGTGCTTATTTTTGTCTTGCGAATAAGGTATACTACTATGTAAAGTGCAAACAATTGACTGAGTGGGTGAAGGAATGATTGATAAAGAAACGGCCCAAAAAATTCTTGATAAATATGACCGAGACTATGCTACCTTTTCTGAAAAAGCAACGCGTAAGGAATTTCACACAGTATTGAAGTATGTCGCGGATGAGTCTAACAGAAGGCAACGGAAACAAGTTGGGCTAGACAAATAAAGAACAGCATAAAATGAATTATGATTAAACGAGAAACCAGCACAAACGCCTAGAATCGTTTGTGCTTATTTTTTCCCTACTTTTCAATTATAACTTATAAATACTTGCAAATGCTTTTAAGTGCTTATATAATAAAAACGAAAAGGTGGTGGGCTGATGTACCAAGAAGAGCGTATTCAACAGATGCAAAAGCTGTTGGAACAGAAAAAAAGACTTTCCAAAAAAGAAATAATGGCATCCTTCCAGATTTCGTCTGACACTGCGCGTCGGGATATTCTGGAATTCTTGAAAATCGGGATGGCTGTCCGTACGCATGGCGGCATTATGCTGTCTGAAGACAGCTCGAGGATCCTAACTTTTGGGGAGCGGGCAGGCCTATTAAAGCCTGAAAAAGAACGGATGGCAGCCGCCGTTTTAGAAGAAACTGCAGAAAACAGCACGTTATTTTTGGATGTATCGACTACGCTGTTATTGGTAGCACAAAAATTAAACAAAAAATGTACGGTTTATACGCATTCGCTGGACAACGCCTTCGCCCTAGGAATGAATCCCAAAATCAAGGTGCAGCTTTTGGGTGGGGAGTTGAACCACGAAGACAGGTTTTTCTTTTCGGTCCGCAGTTTGGAGGAACTGGATGCGATAAAATTTGACGTTTGTTTCATCGGAGCGGCGAGTTTGGAGGAAGAGGGCATCCTCTTTAAGGAAGCGAACAATGCCTTGATCAAGCAAAAAGTTGTAAAGCAAAGCCGGCGAGTAGTATTGGTTGCTGAAAACCAGAAATTCAGCAAAGAAGCGCAGTTCAAAGGTGCTGATTACCAGGACATCGATTGCTTCATCACCGATAAAGTTTTGACCGCAAAGCAGCAGGCTTATTTCGAAGATCAAACCGAAATCATCTTTGAGGAGGAATCGATATGACAAAAATTGCGTTGGTATTCAGCGATATAGATGGCACCTTGTTGAATTCGAAGCATCAGGTTTCACCCGAAGCAATCCAAATCATTCAGGACCTGGTTAAGCAAGACACGAAAATCATTCTCGCCTCCGCCAGACCGCCAGGCGCAATGATCTCCATTGCCGATGAAGTTCAATTATCCTCCCCGCTGGTTTGCTTCAACGGCGCGTTGATCACGCAATATAGAGACGGATCATTCGATGATCTGTATAGCCTGACTTTGGAGCGACCGGACACTGTACAGATCTACCAAACCGTATCAACAAAATTTCCGGAAATAAGCTTCAACATCTATTCCGGCGATCGCTGGTACGTCGAACACGAAGATGCGTGGGTAAAGCAGGAAGCGGCAATCACCAAAATGGAGCCGGAATCCATCTCGATGGACGGTTTCCTGAACGAGCAGTTCCCTGTCCACAAAATACTGTGCATGGGAAATCCGGATGATATCCAAAAACTGGAGGATGAGTTGGAAGCTGCAAACCTTGCAAGCATTTCCTACTATCGATCAAAAGACACCTATATGGAAATTGTAAATAACCAAGTTTCAAAACTAGGAGCCCTTGACTTTTTATGCGAAAAATACGGCATTGCATTGGAGAATACTTTAGCAATCGGTGACAATTTCAACGATATGCCGATGATAAAACATGCAGGTAAAGGAATCGCAATGGGCAACGCTCCGGATGAAGTGAAACAAGCGGCAGATTATGTAACGGATACGAATGATGAGAATGGGTTTTATAACGCTCTGACATTCATGTTAAGATAATTTATCAAAAACCAGCACAAACGCCCAAAACGTTTGTGCTGATTTTTTATCTATTCAACAAACCTCTGCATTATAAGCGCTTATCCCGATTGACGAACATTGTGCTTACTCCTGCGGCTCCGTAAATCATTGCAAAATAATAGCTATGTATTGTGCTTGCATATTTATTTAAAGCTGCTATTCTGAAATGAAGAGGTGGCACAGATGATATATAACGATAATCATGATGGATTCCAACACTGGCTTCGGAAACGTGGACTTTCTCCAAGCTCATTAAGTAAGTATGCTAATCAATCCCACAATCGGATTCTTAAGGATTTGGGTATCAGTTTTTATGAACTTGACTCTTTAGAAGCATTGAGCCAGTTATTAAAAGATGTTCGCGAGCTGGAAAAATTGATGGAAAAGGATCCTAGAAGAATGTATTCAGCTGCTGTCAGTAACTACATTAAATATAAATCTGAATCGGCAGATTTAACAAATACGATAGAAGATAAACGTTATGAATTTAGGGTAGAGGAAACTCTTGCTAGTTTACATCCTCATAAAAAAACTGAATATAATGGTGCTCCTCGGCCACGTGCAAAACTAATAGAAGGAAGTACAGTCCGTTATGCGCGAGATGCAAAAGTAGGAGCTGAATCAATTGCATTAGCTAATTACGAATGCCAGGTTGACTCTGTCCATAAATTTTTTCTTTCCAGAAGAACTAACAAAAACTACGTTGAGGCACATCATTTAATTCCGATTGCTTATCAAGGGCTCTTTGAACATGGAATTGATGAAGTTGAGAATATAGCGTGTCTTTGCCCCGTCTGCCATAGTTGTATTCATTACGGTGTGAATATTGAACGGGAGCGCTTGATTGATCAGCTTTACAAGAAATTTCAATCACAGTTGTACACCATTGGGATTGAAATAAGACAAAATGAGTTGTTTGAGCTGTATCAGACAAGATAAAGGGCAAATTGCTATGATAAGAAGTTTTGAAGAATCAGAGAGAAAACATTCCAGTTGATTGTTTCATAGAAAGTGATGACTTTAAGAACCTCTTCTATGTTAAGATTTAATTTTTATAGAAATATCAGGTATTCGTTATAGAAGGCAAGTGCTCCTTCTATAACGAATACTTTTTTGAATTATTCAGGAGCAATCATATCTTACTAATGGTTTTATTCCTCCTATAAAAATATCTAGTAAAGATATCATCTTAACTGTATGATTGTTGTAAGAGCACAACATCTAGGAGGTGAGGGTATTGGCAGAGATTTCGGCACCGATTATTTATGAAATGGATTACAGCAGTGAGGCGATCGGGCACTTAGAAAATAAAGTGCAGGAAACAGTCGGCAAGGATGCGAAATATTTATTGCATTATCCTACCGTTTACATAGTGAACGATGAGAATAAGGCGAAGCAGTATTCGGTCTATATCGGGGAAACGTCCGACATCAAGAAAAGGACCTTGCAGCATCTGATGGTCGATCCGAAATCAAGGGCCGACTGGGAAAGTTTGGGGAATTCGGATTCCTCGAAGATGTACGTGATCGGTCATGACCATTTCAACAAATCGTTGACCTTGGATATTGAGAACCGTTTGATGCTCTATATGTCGAGCATCGGAAATGTGGAAACGATCTATAACCGCCGGGCGAACCAACAAAATGAATATTATACTTCGCATGAACTGGATACGATCTTTTCGCTGGTCTGGCGGGGACTGCGGAAGAAAAACAAGGACCTGTTCCCCCTCGAGCAGATCATCCGGGATTCCGCCGTATTCAAGGCATCCCCTTTCCACAAACTTACCGATGAGCAGATCCGCACCAAGGACTTCATCCAGCTCCGGATCATGGAAGCTCTGACCAGAGGGAAGACCGGCCAGCTTATCCTTGTGACGGGGGAAGCAGGTTCGGGCAAGACTGTCTTGATGAGCAGCCTATTTTATGAAATGAACCAATTGTCCAAGGAAGACCCGGAAAACCCGATCTTCAAGGATATGAAAAGTTATCTCTTGGTGAACCATGAACAGCAATTAAAGGTGTACCAACAGATTGCTGCGAAGTTGGGGATTTATTCAAAAAATAAGACTGATTCAGTTTCCAAGCCGACCCCGTTCATCAACAACCGCGGAGTGGACGAAAAAGTTGACGTTGTGATTGTCGATGAGGCGCATTTGCTCTGGACGCAGGGGAAGCAGTCCTACAGAGGGAAGAACCAACTGTACGATTTGTTGGAACGCGCCAAAGTTGTGGTGGCGGTCTTCGACCAGAACCAGATGCTGACAACCCAGCAATACTGGGAATACGAGGAATTGATGAAGCTCCAGCACGAAGTGGCTTTGGAAGGGAACATGCTGTATCTGTCGAATCAGATGCGCATCCACTCTGACAAGCAAACGGTGGACTGGATTCGTTCGCTGATTGATGAGCAGGAAATCAAGCCAATCCCTGCCGATTCCAAAGGCTACGATATCCGCGTTTTCGAAAGTCCGGATGAGCTGCATGCCGCCATCAAGGAAAAGGCTCAGAATCAGTCTTCGGGCATCTCAAGGCTCACCGCGACATTCGATTGGGAATATGTCGACAAACGCAAACCCGAAAAAGAAGACTACTGGTGCGTGAAAATCGGGAACTGGAAATTGCCATGGAATCTGCAGTTGCCGGTCGCTTCGAAGGAGCAGCAGGTCAAGAACCGGCAGTTGTCTTGGGCGGAACAGGAGCAGACCATCGATGAAGTCGGCTCTACTTTTACGGTCCAAGGCTTCGATCTGAACTATGCCGGCGTCATCATCGGGCCATCCGTAAAATACCGGAACGGCAAAATAATTTTTGATCGGGATGCAAGCAGAAACAAAAAGGCTACACAAAAGCGAAGCCTGAAGGACGGAAGCAAGGAGTACTTTTCGGATACCCTTCTCAAGAACGAGCTGAACGTCCTTTTGACAAGAGGCGTCAACGGTTTGTACATATACGCGGTGGACGAAGAACTACAACAGGCATTGTTGGCCGCCGGAAAAGGAGGAACGACTGATGGATACAATGGACAAAATCAACAAATTCCGCGATGAACGCGACTGGCGCCAATTCCATAACGAAAAGGATTTGGCGATCTCGATTTCACTGGAGGCCGCCGAACTGCTGGAACTGTTCCAATGGAAGACGCCGGAGGAAGCAACAGCGAACGGTCTGGAACGAATCAAGGAAGAACTTGCCGACGTTTTGATCTATTCCCATATGATGGCGAGCAATCTGGGACTGGACATAGATGAAATCATCGCGGACAAGTTGAAGAAGAACGCGCTCAAGTACCCGGTCGACAAGAGCAGAGGGAACAAGGGGAAATATACTGAGCTGTGAAGATAGACAGGTGATAATAGTTACGTCTCCCTACACAATAACACCACTGGAATAAGCACACAGAAGATTTAGATTATCTACTTAGGAGGCGCTTAATGAGCGAATTGACTATCAAACAAGCAGCAGAAAGATCCAATAAAATCCGCGATCACTACCACTCGTTGGAAAGGAAGCATCATGGCAGTGAATGGTCGGTGGAAGAGGATGCGTTGGCGTTTCTGACGGATGCGGGTCTGGTGGGGCGTTTGACCATGGCGCAGCAGGGGCGTTGGCCGGTCGGGGAATCGGAGGATGCCGGTTTGGAGCATAAAATCGGCGAATGCATGTGGTGGCTTATGGTGTTGGCGGATCGGATGGACATCGATGGCGAGGAAGCGCTGGAGAAATTTTTGAGCACGACCGAGCAGCGATTTGGTCTGTAGTATTTTGATAGGATACAGTCGGGAGGTGTGATCACTTGTACAATCATCAGTTGAATACATTCATAATGGTTGCCGATTCGGGCAGTTTCAACAAAGCCTCGGAAGAGCTGTACGTTTCGCCGAATGCTGTCATGAAGCAGATCAATCTGCTGGAAAGTAGTCTCGGATTTGAGTTGTTCGTCCGAACGCATCGGGGCGTCCGTTTGACTCCGGCCGGCGAATCCTTCTACCGTGATGCGAAGTATCTCATTCAGTATGCCAAGGATTCCATCGTTCGAGCCGAGAAGATGGTGGCGGAACCGAAGCATGTCTTGCGGATCGGCACCTCGTTGACGACACCTGTGCAATTCCTGGTGAGTCTCTGGCCGCAGATCCGGCAGCACAATCCGGATCTGAAATTTGAGCTGGTTTCTTTTGAGAATACCCCCGAGAATGCGCGGGAAATCATGAATCATTTCGGGAGGAATATTGATCTGGTCGCCGGCATCTACAGCGAGAACATGTTGAGCGAGCGCCATTGCGCGGCATTGAAACTGTACGACACCCCTTTGTGCGCCGCGGTTTCGCTCCAGCATCGCCTGGCAGCAAACGATGAAATAACGCTAGCGGATCTGTTCGATGAAAAAGTCATGCTGATTCAACGAGGCTATATGCGTGCTTTTGACGAAGTGAGAAATGATCTGGCAGAAAACTATCCGCGGATCCAGATTGAAGATTTTTCATTTTTCGATGTGAACGTCTTCAACAAATGTGAAAACGACAATGCGGTTCTGATTGCGGTGGACGAATGGAAAAATGTCCATCCTTTGCTGAAAATCATTCCGATCAGCTGGGGGCATACGATTCCGATGGGGATTCTGCACTCGGACAAGCCGTCCGCTGATGTCGAAGAATTTTTGGAGATCATCGGCAACATTTACGCGATGCAGTCCTAACGTTTGGGTTGCAACTCATGAGCCAACAGAGACTTCTGAAGAGTCTCTTTTTCTTTATACTGGAGAGGTAAAGTGAAAAAGGGGGAAGCGAAATGAAAACAAGAGTGTTGGGACAAGATTTGGAAGTATCGGCAATCGGGCTTGGCTGCATGGGGATGGATCATGCCTACGGGGCTCCGGCCGACAGGGAAGAAATGGTCAAGCTGATCCGGCGTGCAGTCGAATTGGGCTGCAATTTCTTTGATACTGCGGTTGTTTACGGCGAGGCGAATGAAGTGTTGTTGGGCAAAGCGCTGGAAGTCTTCAACCGGGAAGACGTCATCATCGCCACCAAATTCGGCATCTACGGTCAGGTGCTGGTCGATGGCAAGCCTGAGAATCTGCTGAACAGCAAACCGGATTCCATCAGGGAACAACTGGAAGGATCCTTGAATCGGCTGGGTGTCGACTACATCGATCTGTATTATCAGCACCGTGTGGACCCGGAGGTTGAGCCGGAGGTTGTTGCCAGCGTGATGAAGGAGCTGATGGCGGAAGGCAAGATCAAGCATTGGGGCTTATCGAATGCGCCCTTGGATTACTTGCGGAGAGCCCACGCCGTTTGCCCGGTGACGTGCATCGAGAATCAATATTCGATGGTTTTCAGGGAACCGGAAAAGGAAATCTTTCAGGTATGTGAAGAGTTGGGCATCGGCTTCGTCGCCTATTCGCCGCTCGGAAATGGTTTCCTGAGCGGGAAATATGATGCGGACACGCAGTATCCGGAAGGGGATTTCCGCAACAAAATGGGCCGTTTTAGCCCAGAGGTCATGCAGAAAAATCAAGCGCTGCTGGATCTGCTGAAGGAAATCGCCGACAGCAAGAATGCGACGAGCGCCCAGATCGTGTTGGCTTGGGAACTTGCGCAAAGACCATGGGTTGTTCCGATCCCCGGTACGACGAAACTGCATCGTCTGGAGGAGAATTTGGGAGGCGCTGCGATCGAGTTGAGTAAGCAGGAATTGCAGGAGATCAATGCTGCTTTGGATGCGCTTGATATCGATGAAACGCATTTCTGATTCTGGTATCAGCTTTCGCTTTCCGGGTTGTAACAACAAAATCCATACGACACAGAATACCCCCGAAATTCGGATCATAAATCCGAATTTCGGGGGTATTTGCCATTAAGTTCAAATTATTTATGATTCAAATATTCTTTAGGAGTTAAGGTGGTCATTTTCTTGAAAACCTTGCAAAAATAATTATGGTTTTGGAATCCCACCATCAATGCGATATCCGTGATCGAATGATTATTTTGTTTAATCAAAAATTTAGATTCTTCTATCCGTTTTCTATTAATGTATTCCACAATGGAAAGATTCGTTTCTTTTTTAAACTGTCTTGAAAGGTAAAAAGGACTTATCTGAATTTTATCAGCTATGGTATTCAATGCCAGTTCGGTGGAGAAGTTTAAATTTATGTAATCAATTGCCTTACGAATAGTAGGACTATGGCCATCGCTGGATAGTTTTCTGACCAAATCGCAATATTCAGAAATCATTGTTTTTTGAAGCGCATCAATCGCATTTACTGTCGCCAGTTTTTCAATTAATATTGAGAATTTGTCAAATACATTGTGTATATAAATAGGAGATACACCTCCACGTTCCGCTGATAATTTGAGCACGGTATTCAAACCAAATGCAATATTTTTTCTTGATCTTAGACTATTACGAGAAGAGCCTTCATAGATGCCTATAGGATAGCTTTTTAAAATATTAAAAGATTCTTCCTCTAGCCCCTTCTCAACAGCATTCATAAGTTTCCTCTCCAGTGAATATCTTAACTCTATTTTTGAATAGACTTGTTCGTTATCTAATTCGGTTGTTCTATTGTCATTAATAATGACATTGGTGTTCACAGAAGATAATGAATTTGCATTAATGAAAGGATTTGCAGCTAAAGTAACAATTAAAGAACCCAAACTTGAATATTCAGGTGAACTGAGTACCTTAAGACTTTTATAATAGTGGTCAAGCTGGTGTTTTTTGCCTAGGGATAAATTATTTTTATCCATAACATATGAAATGAATGTTTCATCTGGAAGATTAGATAGAAAAGGGCCAACAATTATTGCACCAATATAGCTTTCCTTTTCCCACAAACCAACTCCTAAATAACTGAATTGGAAATTATCAGTATGAAGGATGTAAGTGTTTTGGGAGGTATCTCTCAATAATTCAGTCAGATATTGATTTGTTGCATATTTAGAGGTTTGACCGAGTAAGGGGATAGGAGAATTAAATAATTGAAAGGACGACTGTTGGTTGTTTTCAAAATATTCAACATTCAACTTTGCCAAATTATGAATGGAAGAACAAATATCAAAATGATTTTTATTTATTTTTTTATCTTTTGGATACATAAGAACACCTCCCAGCATTTAGTTCATATTTTTTCTTATAATAGCAGAATTGCACATTTAACGCAATATATTATACATAACAGCAAGATAGGAGGAGAAGCTTCTGGCTGAAATATGTAAAGTATAGTTATACCTGAATAATTCATACCTCTGCAAAAGGTAATTTGGTCTGGAATTGGAACAGTTTCAATTACTCAGGGTGATAAGTTAATCAAAAATAAAAGGAGTTTTTCAATGCCACAGAATCGAAGAGAGAGTCTGATTTATACAGTGTTAATGTGTTTTTTTATGATAATTTGGATGAGTATCTATAATGTTAGTCGTGAAATGGGCGCTATATCTTTGGAATCAGTAAAAATTGCATGGATAGGGATGCCTATTGCTTATTTGGTTGGTTTTATTTGTGACTGGTTTATAGTCTCAGGTCTGGCTAAAAAGTTTGCATTTCACTATTTACTTACACCGAATAGTTCTGAGATGAGAAAAGTCATCACAATTTCTTGCTGCATGGTAATCCCGATGGCAATTCTTATGTCCATGTTTGGAGCGGTCGAATTAGCTCTGAGATCAGGGGAATGGAATAATTTGTTGGTGATTTGGTTAAATAATATTATTGCAAATTTACTTTTTGCGATGCCATTACAATTAATCGCAGCAGGCCCAATTATCCGTTTTGTATTCAGGAAAGCCTTTCCTGAAGGGAAAATACTAGCCTAGCGATAATATGCATTTGAAACGTAGACATGGAGGAATTCAAATATGAAATCAGTAGATTTAAAATCAAAACCTTATTATTTAAACGAGAAGGATATAGCCTGGGTAGAAAATACTATTGCAGAGATGACAACAAAAGAAAAAATAGGTCAGTTATTCATAAATTTATTTCATGATCTGAACCCAGACAATGGAAAAAAAATCATTGAAAAATATCATCTTGGCGGAGCCAGATACATAAGTGCCGATTCGGATAAAGTTTACAATCTTTTGTCGGGTTTACAAAAAAATAGCAAGATTCCATTGCTCATAGCAGCAAACTGTGACAATGGTGCTGATGGCGCTATGAAGGATGGCACCTACATCGCTACAGCTGCACAATGTGAAGCGTCCGGTGACGAAAAGTTAGCTTATAATGCGGGATATGTAAGCGGAAGGGAAGCCAGTGCAATAGGATGCAACTGGACGTTCAATCCCATAGCAGATATTTTATACAACTGGAGAAATACAATCGTTAACACAAGGGCATATGGTACCAATCCAGAAAACGTAATCAAATACACGAGTGCTTATATAGACGGACTGAATCAAAGCAATATCGCAGCGTGTGCTAAACACTTCCCGGGTGATGGTACTGAGGAACGCGACCAGCACTTAGTGTTAGGCGTGAATGAGTCGAGCTGCGAAGAATGGGATGCCACTTTTGGGAGGGTATACAAGCATCTGATTGATGAAGGTGTCCCTACCATAATGGCTGGACATATTGCATTACCAGAATACCAATATAAATTAAATCCGAATCTAAAATATGAAGATATTTTACCGGCAACATTATCCCCGGAATTAATTAATGGATTATTAAAAGAAAAGTTGGGGTTCAATGGATTAGTCGTAACCGATGCCTCTCATATGACAGGGATAGCGGCAGCTATGAGAAGAAAAGATGCTGTACCAAGAACGATTGCTTCCGGATGTGATATGTTCTTATTCTTTAATGATCAGGAAGAAGATTTTACCTACATGTTAGAAGGGTATGAAAATGGAGTCATCACAGAAGAGCGCCTTCAAGATGCTTTGCGAAGAATATTGGGATTAAAAGCTGCTCTAAAACTGCATGAAAAGCAACAAGAAGGTACTCTGATACCATCGAAAGAAGGTCTCAAAATTGTGGGTTGTGAAGAACATTTGGATATGGCTGCAGAAGCTGCGGATAGGGGGATTTCATTAGTTAAAGATACTTTGAACCAGCTACCTATAAAGCCGAACACACATAAGCGGATCAGACTGCATACATTGTATGGTGAAATCGGCGGGCTTATGGGTGCAACCAACGAGTCGGAAAAAATAATTATTGAAGAACTTGAAAAAGCTGGATTTGAAGTCACTATAAATGACGGTACCACAAGAAATAAAGGCAAAGTAGCAGATCTGGAGAATGATTTTGATGCTGTATTCATATTTGCGGATATCGTGGGTTATGCTGCAGAGAATAACTACCGTATAAGATGGAAATGTGCCCAATCGACAGATGTCCCTTGGTTTGTTTATGAAATACCAACTGTCTTTGTATCTTTAAACTTCACTACTCACTTAACGGATGTCCCTATGGTTAAAACTTATATCAATGCTTATAAGGATACAAGAGAGGTAATCCGTCAAACAATACAAAAAATCATGGGAGAAGCTGAATTCAAAGGAACTCACTTTAATGAAAATGTATGGTGCGAAAAGTGGGAAACTAGAAGATAATCATTTGTTCCAGTACGCAGCTATCTTGCTTTTGGAGCAGTCTTGTTGACTGCCGACAATCCGACGGAAATCTTTACTGCCGGCGGATGGAAATCGATGGCGATCATTGGTTTATTCATTTCCATTAAAATTTTCACGGGTTTCCCGAATTCACAGGTCTTGACGATGGCTGCGGACGTTTCCGATTACGAAACAGCAAAATCAGGCCGCTATGTCTCAGGATTGATCGGAACAATTTTCTCGTTCATTGACTCGCTTTCGTCTTCACTGACACCTATTATTGTGGGGTGGATTGCAATCACCATAGGCTACAATAATGCTTACCCAGCAGCAACAGACACTTTCAATTCTGAATTGTTCAAAGGGACCTTGATTGGATTTGTCTTGATACCGGTAGCGGTACTTGCTTGTGTATTGGGCATGATGCGCTTTTACAGTCTGGATAAGGAAACAATGGAAACCATTCAAAAAGCCATCAACGAAAGAAAAAACACTAACGGAACTGTAGCAGAACCTGCGGAAGCAGTGGAAATTGTTGCTGCAGATTAATTTTAAGAGCCACCAAAAATCGGGTGCCCTGCGATTCTTGGTGGCTCTTGGCGAATCTAACGATGCCGAGGAAGCATTGGGAACCGTTTTTTAGGCCTAACAGAGAAGAGCGTTGATCATTACAAGGCTGCCATAGCTTTGTTAATGAAAATTTACATGTCATCCAACAATATGATATATTTTTTACAGTACAACATTTCTGAATCAAAAATTGTAAGCGAGGTGCTATCATAATGTTAAAATCGGAATTGAGAGAACAAATCATGCAAGCCCACACGAGCCGTTACGCCACCAAAGCATTCGATCCGACCAAAAAGATCGCTGAGGAGGATTGGCTGACGATTATCGAATCGGCGCGCCTGTCGCCGAGTTCGTTCGGCTACGAGCCCTGGAAATTCCTATTGGTCAACAATGAAGAAATCAAGGAAGGGCTGAAGGAGTTTGCCGGTGGTGCCATCAACAGCATCAATGGCGCCAGCCACTTTGTCATCGCTTTGGCCAGGAAAAATGTGACGATCAAAAGCGATTATGTCCGGCATATCGTGGAGGATGTCCTCGGGGCGGAGTTTGCGGTTGATTCACCGCGCAGCCTTTACTTCGACAACTTCCAAAAGCACAGCCAACAATTGACGGATGACCGGGCCCTGTACGATTGGGCCTCGAAGCAGACCTACATCGCGATGGCCAACATGATGACCACCGCCGCGCTGCTGGGCATCGACAGCTGCCCGATCGAAGGCTTCAACAAGGCGAAGGTCGAAGCTTATCTGTCCGAGAAAGGCTTGGTCGATCTGGACAAGTTCGGCGTTTCCTATATGCTTGGCTTGGGATACCGGAACGAACCGATCACTCCGAAGAAGCGACAGTCATTGGACGAAATTTTGGAAGTCATCGACTGAAGCCCTTTTGGCCGAAGCGGAGTCTGAATAGCTTAAGTTTGCTCGAAAATGCACAAAAAAAACAACTGAAACAGCAGGAAGACAATCCTATCAGATATAGGGCTGTCTTCCTGTTTTTTGTATTATATGGCCCAAAAAGAGGTTGTTGGAACAATATTGGCTGAGCAGTATTCTTGACTTAGAGTCCATATCAAGGTATAAATTGAGTACATCTCATCAGCAGTCTGTCTGTTGATGCTGCTTCGGCCAATCAGCCCGTTACATTACATAAGTTTCCAACAAGGAGGAACTCAATATGAAAAATTATACAAATATGAATGATATGACGTTACAAGAATGTGAACATTTGAAAGTTGAAATGGAAATGAAGAAAAATTATTACGGTGCGTTCGTCAGCAACGTAATGTCGGAAGAAATGACAGAAAAAATGGAAAGCCTGTGCGGTTGTGATTCGATTCAATAGTTACCGGTCAGCTGAAATTTCTGTAGCTGATCACACAATTGCTGATTCTCGGGCATTGACCCGAAGCAACCAAGCGGAACTGATGAGATGCAGAAAAAACTAATATATGCAGGACCAGGAGCTGCCTTTTGAGGCAGCTTTTTGTGTTGTTATATTTGTGGAATGTGGCAATTTGATGGATGCGGACCAAGCCTTCGGAATTTTGGAAAGAATAGTTTATCAAAATCCCGACGGTAGCCCGATGCGTCGGGATTTCGGATAGAGAAGACAGTTCAAATCCCGACGGTAGCCCGATGCGTCGGGATTTCGGACAGAGAAGACAGTTCAAATCCCGACGGCAGTCCGATGTGTCGGGATTTCGGACAGAGAAAACAGTTCAAATCCCGACGGCAGCCCGATGTGTCGGGATTTCGGATAGAGAAGACAGTTCAAATCCCGACAGCAGCCCGATGCGTCGGGATTTCGGACAGAGAAAACAGTTCAAATCCCGACGGCAGCCCGATATGTCGGTATTTCGGACACAGAAAACGCGCAAAATCCCGACGGCAACGCAAGCATAAAAATCCAAATCCCAGGATAGCATTTTTTTGTTTGTTCTAAAAGCATTATGGAAGCCACCGCGTATTCTTAATATTGAGAACACAACGGGAGGGATTTCTATCGCGTACAAAGAACGGACGAAACCACGGCATCTGCGCATCCTCGAAATATTGAACGCGCGCATGAAACTGGAAATCGGTGATTACTACTATTATCTCAATCTGAAGAAGGGTTTCAATGGCGAATGCCGATTTGACGAATATACCGAACAATTCGAAAAGTATTGTCTTATTTTGAACGATCTGCAGTTGGAGATCAAACGCGCACCTTTTCAGGTTGACGCGCTGCTCATTTGCTTTGACAGAATTTTGCTGTACGAAATCAAAAATTATGAAGGCGTGCATATATGGGGCAAAGAAAAGTTTACGAAGCCTTCCGGAGCGGCTTTGGAAAATCCGTCCATGCAGCTGAGCAAAACGAAAGTTCGGTTGGAGCTGCTTCTTCAGAGTTTGGGATACCAAATGCAAGTGGAAGCTTATGTCGTCTTCATCAATCCGGAATTCACTTTGTTGGGAGCGCCGACTGACGGGAATTTCATACTGCCCACAGAGATTCCCGGTCATTTTCGGACTCTGCAGATGACTGAGCCGACTAACGAGCAGCAACGTAAATTAGCGAAACAACTCACCGATCTCCACGATCCCAACTATCCGACAAAACTATCGGCCTACAACTACGGACAATTAGAAAAAGGGATGTCGTGTGTATCCTGCGGCACGCTCGCGAAAACAATCAAGGGTCATCATCAAATATGCGATAAATGCGGAAATAAAACTTCGGTTAGAAAAGCCATCATAAACAGCATTGAAGAGTTCCGCTTTTTGTTCCCGGAAGAAAAAATCACCAGCAAACGCATAACAGAATGGTGCGGATTAGCAGATCCGGATCGGGTTTATCGAGTGCTGAAGGAATACTACCAACCCATGGGGAGCGACAACGGGCGATACTATATCTGAATAATCATGTAGTTGCTTCTGTGCACCTTTCAATTCGATGGCATTTATGCTATCTTTATTGTTAACATAATATAACGAAAAGACTGAAGGGGGCATTGAATATGGCAAATTTTTTTGAGAAATATACTCAAATAGTGGGACAGGACAAAGTCAGCGACATTTTGCGGGAAGGGGAACTCATCGGTCAAATCAAAAGCAGGCGCAAAGAAAAAAAGATGTCGCAAGCTGATTTGGCAAAATTGATTGAAGTGCCTAAATCAACTATCGGAAGAATAGAGGCTGGGTTGACAAGCCCACGAACTGATACACTATTAAAAATATCCAGGGCTTTGGATATTGCTTTAGTGATCGACGGGAGAGAGCGTCAAAATGATTTATCGGAAAAATAAAAAACAATTGAAACCAAGCTGCTTCAATTGTTCCCTTTAAAGTAATTAGCATTCATTTCAATTCATTTTGTGAGTGGATTGCTATCACTGCAGGTTCGTCCTAAGAGGGCACTCCATGCTATGCCTTTTCCCCGCCAGTATCCTCCTGCATGATATCCGAGCTGGTTTTGCGTTTGTCGGCGATCTTGCCTATGCGGATGATATGGGACAGGTTTTCCTCGTAATTTTCGGCAAATACGACCGAGTAGAGGACGTCGAGCAGATAGATAATAGAGAGATTGACTGTAAAATTGCCGATTTTGGAGTACAGCTTTTCGCGTGTCGTAATCGGCAGATAGCAGTCTACCGCACGTGAAAGGTAGTTGTCGCCGATACTCGTGATTCCGATCGTGGGGATGTCTTCAGCTTTCAAAATATTCGCGATTTGCATCATCGGGTTGCTTTCGCCGGTATAGGAAATCAAGATGGCGCAGGTGCCTTCGGGACAGGTATAGGCTGTGTAGACGTCTTCACCTTTAATGGTGGAGACAGCGGTGTGATGTTTGATCCGGTTCATCTTCAGGGCAAAGTCCTGCGGGATGAGCATATTAGCGTTGGTGGCGAAGATTTGGATATGCTTAGCCCTCAGTAGCATCTGTTTCGCTTGCTGCAGCGTATCGTGGTGGATGAGCGAGAGTGTATCTTCAATCGTTGATTGGCCGAGCGAGGCCATCTTATTGCTGATCGTCATGATGGAATCATTCGCTTCGAAAGGTAGATTGGCATCGATATTGACGAAATTGCGGGTCAGATAGTCGTACTCTTCCTGGTAGGCCTTTTTGCATTCGACCCAACCGGCGAAGCCCAGTTTCTTGGCAATGCGGATCAGCGTGGAAGGCTGCGTATAGGTTTCTGTCGCGATCTCCTGCATCGTCCTTTCGTCCAGCACTTCCGGATAGCGTAACAGATAGTCCACGACTTCCTTCTCGGCCGGAGAGAATTTGATGGTTTCCATTTTTTCGCGTATCAACATTATTTGGATGCCTCGCTTTCTCGAATTTGAGGCTGAACAAACCCGTTCAGCATTTCTTTCTATTTACAAAAATTATAGTTTAATGTAAATGATATGTAAACGATATTTTGCTCAAAATAGGCCGAAAAGCGAAAAGTTTTTGAATTTTTAGCCAGAATTTGCTTGAATTTTGTAAAAAGGATTTTAAGTGTACCCCGAACCCTTGTTATCGATATTTACATGATGGATAATAACCTTGTAAACGAAACGAGGAGGAATATACAAATGACTAAAGGCGTTAAAATTGTAACAATCGGTGGAGGAAGCAGCTACACCCCTGAATTAATGGAAGGTTTCATCAAACGTTATGATGAACTGCCGATCCGTGAAATCTGGTTAGTGGATATCGAAGCAGGGAAAGAAAAATTGGAAATCGTTGGCGCAATGGCGCAACGCATGTGGGATGCATCCCCGTATGATGTGAAAATCCATTTGACTTTGGATCGCAGAGAAGCGTTGAAAGATGCTGATTTCGTAACGACGCAATTCCGTGTCGGTTTGCTGAACGCACGTATCAAAGATGAGCGGATCCCGTTCTCGTATGGCATGCTTGGGCAAGAAACAAACGGTGCCGGCGGGATGTTTAAAGCTTTCCGGACGATTCCTATCGTTTTACAGATCGTTGAAGACATGAAAGAATTGTGCCCGAATGCATGGTTGGTCAACTTCACGAATCCAAGCGGCATGGTGACGGAAGCAGTCGTCCGCTACGGCAAATGGGACAGAGTAATGGGCTTGTGCAACGTACCGGTCATGGCAACCATGACTGAGCCGAAAGCTTTAGGCGTTGAAAAAGAAGACCTGATCTACAAATTTGCCGGCTTGAACCACTTCCACTGGCATAAAGTCGCTGATGACAAAGGCAACGATGTCACTTCTAAAGTGATCGACGCCATGTTCGACAAAGATGCTGGCTTACCGAAAAATATCCATGACATTCCTTTCTACAGAGAACAATTGGAACAAATGGGCATGATCCCATGCGGCTACCACCGTTACTACTACCGTGAAGAAGAAATGCTGGAACACGGTCTGGAAGAGTACAACGGCATAGGCACGCGTGCACAGCAAGTGAAACAGACAGAAGCTGAATTGTTCGAATTGTACAAAGACCCTAACTTGGATCACAAGCCGGAACAATTGCAAAAACGTGGTGGAGCCTACTACTCAGACGCTGCCTGCGAAACGATCGCTGCCATCTACGCTAACAAAGACACGCAAATCGTTGTATCGACTAAAAACAATGGCGCTGTTCCGGATCTGCCGGCTGACTGCGTAGTCGAAGTGACAGCTTACGTCGGCGCACAAGGCGCTCGCAACGTGGCTTTCGGTGAATTACCGACTGCTGAAAGAGGCTGGTTGCAAGTGATGAAAGCGATGGAATTGTTGACTATCGAAGCGGCTGTAACAGGCGACTATGGTACAGCTTTGCAAGCATTCACAGTCAACCCATTGATCCGTTCAGGCAACACTGCGAAACGCATCATGGATGAATTGTTCATCGCGCACAAAAAACACTTGCCGCAATTCGCTGAAACGATTGCACGCTTGGAAGCGGAAGGCGTAACTGTCAAAGACGAAATCGCAAAAAGCATAGACTAATTTGCTAAGAAAACCCTATCATTCACTTTTTTTCAAAAAACCATTTGACATTTCCTTGGAAAATGAGTATATTCTGAGAAACAACATAAAAAGTGATGATAAGAAGTAGTAAGTTATTGAGCTGACCAGAAAGGTGCCGGTCGATGCAAGGCACACATGCGAGATAGCCGAATTCATCTTTGAACTTCGCACTGAATCAAGTAGGCTGCGACGGGTGATAGCGTTCGTTATTTCGCTAGGGTATTATAATGTACCTGTCGAGGTAGACTTGCGCGAGTGGTCTGCGAACAAAGGTGGTAACACGAGTCTATAATGGCTTCGTCCTTTCCAATGAAAATTGGAATGGACGAAGCTTTTTTTGTTGAAGAAAATGGAGGGATAAATATGGGATTCAAAGCATTGAGTGAAAAAATCAATTTCGAAGAGGTCAAAGAATTATCCAAACTGACGCCTGAGCAGGCAGCGATGAAGGCAGCCCGCGACAAAGAGTTGCACGACATCATCGAAGGCAAGGACGATCGCATCCTTTTGGTCATCGGACCTTGTTCCGCCCATGACGAAGAAGCAGTAATGGAATACGTGCGTCGCTTGGCGAAATTGCAGGAAAAAGTCAAAGACAAGGTGTTCATGGTTCCTCGCATCTACACAAACAAACCGCGTACGACCGGCGACGGCTACAAAGGCTTGTTGCATAAACAAGATCCTACCGGCAAGAGCAACCTGATCCAAGGAATCGCTGCTGTGCGCAGCCTGCACAACCGCGTCATCACGGAAACAGGCTTGACGACAGCGGACGAAATGCTGTACCCGGAAAACTTGGATTTCGTCGATGACCTTGTCAGCTACCATGCGGTCGGCGCGCGTTCGGTTGAAGACCAACAGCACCGTTTCGTAGCCAGCGGAATCGATAACCCTGCCGGAATGAAAAACCCGACCAGCGGCAACCTGAAAGTCATGTTCAATTCCGTTTACGCGGCCCAACAAAAACAAAAATTCATCCACAACGGCATCGAAGTCGAATCCAGCTCCAATCCTTTGGCGCACGTCGTATTGCGCGGCGGCTTGAACGAGTATGGCGACAATATCCCGAACTACCACTACGAAGACCTTGTCAAAGTAGTGAAAGCCTACGAATGCGGGGACTACAAAAACCCGTTCATCATGATCGACACGAACCACGACAACTCAGGCAAAAAACACATGGAACAGATCCGCATCGTCAAAGAAACGATGTTCAACCGTTCTTGGAATGCTGATATCAAGAAGTTGGCGCGCGGCTTCATGATCGAAAGCTACCTGGAAGGCGGCCGTCAAGAAGATGACGGAACCGTATTCGGACAATCGATCACCGACCCTTGCTTGGGCTGGGCAGATACCGAAGAATTGGTATTGTACATCGCGGAAAACGCATAACAGCATAAATGTGGGGCCAGGAGAAATCCTGGCCTTTTTGTGTTGCGGGTGCATTTATTTTAAATCATGGGTGGAAGGGGGGGAGATTCCCGAATAGGTGGTCATTATTGGGGGATTATGTCCCAGCGCAGGGCGAAGTTCCCGAATGTTTTACTGCATTCGGGAACTATCCCATTACTAAGAGGAATATACCTGAATGCAAGATGAACATTCGGGAATGCGGCCTCCAGCTCCACGCGAAATTCTCGAAATCATGCCACCTATTCGAGAATTCAGATATTACCGATAGACCCCAATTGAAGTCCCGGTTCACCGGGATGACAGATATCATTTCAAATGACGGCCAGGCTCAGATTATTTTCATCAGGCAGCGCGTAATCGAGAGGAAGTTGCGAATACTCTATACGACGACTATTATGAGGTGATTACGATGGCATTCAAGGAACGAACAAAGCCTAAACTGTTGCGCATTTACGAAATATTGCATAAGCGTATGCATCTGGGAAACAGGGACTATAATTACTATATTAATTTTGATAAAGGATTCGAAGGGGAATGCGGACTGGATGAACAAACCGAGCAACTCGGCCCTGACTGGCTTGTTCTGAATGATCTGCAATTGGAATTCAGACTGGCTCCCTTTCAAATTGATACGCTTCTGATCAGCTCTGATGTGATTGTCCTTCTTGAGACAAAAAACTATGAAGGCGTCCATCAATGGGGAGAACGGAAATTAACGAAGCAGTCTGGACTCGCTTTGGAGAATCCATCAATGCAAGTGAAAAAAACACAAACACGGTTGGAGTTCCTACTTGCAACACTGGGCTGCCAAATGAAGGTCGAAGCTTTCGTGATTTTCATCAATCCAGAATTCACCTTGTTGGGCGCTCCAAAAGATGAGGGATACATCCTTCCTAGTCAGATACCAGGCTTTCTTCGAAACTTGCGGAAAAAATTGACGAAACTTACAGTCGAACAAGAAAAGCTGGCAAGCGCACTCGTGAATCTCCACGATCCCAACTATCCTTGTAAAATACCAGAATACCATTATGACCAATTGCGCAAAGGAATACCTTGCCCAAATTGCGGTATGCTTGAGGGTACGTTCAAAGGGCATCATCAAACCTGCTTGAACTGTGGACAGAGAATGAATGTCAAAAGATGCATCAAAGCGAGTATTGAGGAATTCCGCATTTTGTTCCCGGAAGAAAAAATGACTACCAGCCGCATGATGGAATGGTGCGGGTCTGGAGACAAGGATCGCGTTTATCGGGTTCTTAAGGAAGAATATACAGCCACAGGAAAGAACAGCGGCCGCTATTATCATTGACAGCCTATGTTTTCTTGACGAAGCCCCGCAAGCAGTCATTATGCATAAAAATCGCGCAATTAGCCTGCATTATTCCATTGGCTGATTGCGTGATTTATTTTGGAGTTCTCTATGATGTGTTACTCGGTAATTTGACTTCATTTGGGAGCTTGTATTCCCGAATATAGAAAGACCATTCGGGAATACAAAGCCAACTCAAAGTGATTTCCCCGAATCCAAGAAGACCATTCGGAGAAATTGTCTAAGCTCAAGGCAGTTTTCCCGAATGCAGGAAGAGCATTCGGGAAAATGACCATCAAGCTTTGTCTCCGGTGGGCGCAAGCCCCCACCGGAGAACATCGTCCCGCTCTGGAGCGAAAAACTTGGCAAAAATGAGATCGTGGCCTACCAAGCGTCGAAACGCGGCGGAACGCTTTATTGCGAATACAAAGGCACGCGCACCACGCTCAGCGGCCATGCGGTGCTTTATTCCCGCGCTGAACTAAATTTGTGATGGTGGGTTTTCCCCGCAAGTTTCTCTTTCTTTGATTTTATGGAACATTTAGTCTGCAAAGCTGTCTCATACCGGGACAGTTTTTTTATATTTGGTAATGATCAACAGAAATTACGCACGAAAATAATGTTGCATTTGCAACAAAATGGAGTATGATAAGAACCCTAGATTCACAAACCAAGTAGGAGGCATGTTTTCGCCATGGAATTTTTGAGGGAAATCGGAATGATTGCGCGGGCTTTGGATTCCATCAGCAACATCGAATTCAGGGAGCACAACCTGACGAAAGGTCAATACCTGTATCTGATGCGCATCTGCGAGTATCCGGGGATCATCTAGGAGAAGTTGGCGGAAATCGTCTTGGTCGACCGCACGACGGTGGCGCGGGCCGTCAAAAAGCTGGAGGAGCATGGTTTCGTTCACCGGGCAAGCGATGCGCACAATAAAAAGAACAGAAATATTTTTCCGACGCCGGCTGTTAAGGCAATCTATCCTTTCCTACAAAGGGAGAATGAACATTCGAACACAGTCGCGCTTAACGGCCTTTCCGAAGAAGAGGTTGCCTTGATGCTCCAGCTCATCCGCAAGCTCAGGGAAAATGTCGAGACCAATTGGGAAATGGTGAAAAAAGGCCACAAGCGCCCGTACTGAATCAAGCAAGGAGAGATAGATCATGACACTAGAAATCAGAAAATGCACACATGACGATATTCCGTTGCTGCAGACAATCGGCATCGAAACGTTCAGCGATACTTTCGCCGATCAGAACACGCCGGAGGATCTGCAGGCTTATCTGGACAAGGCTTATGCTTTTCCGCAAATGGAGAAAGAGCTCGTGACGGATGGTTCGACCTTTTTTTTCGTCTATGCGGACGAGCATCTGGCCGGCTACATGAAAGTGAACACGGATGAGGCCCTGACCGAAGACAACGGGACGGACAGCTTAGAAATCGAGCGGATCTATGTCCGGCCCGGCTTCAAAAGGAAAGGCATCGGTCGTTATCTGCTCGAGCATGCAATCGGGCTGGCGCAACAAGCGGGCAAACGCAACATCTGGTTGGGCGTCTGGGAACATAATGCACCTGCACGCGCATTTTACAAGACGATGGGTTTCGAAAGGACAGGTGAACACGCCTTCTATATGGGCGCCGACAAGCAAATAGATCACATCATGACAAAAATACTGTGAGTGACTAGTATCATCCAAAAGGAAAGATACCAGCTACTGCAACGAAAAGGACCTGTCAGCCAAAGATTTGGCTGACAGGTCCTTTTCGCGTTTTTATTGTCCGAAAACATGCGGTTATCGGACAACTGCGTGGGCTAACGGAGTCCGGTTGTCCGATAAACAGCAAGAATCGGACACGCAGCGTGAATTCAGGCTGCGGATGTCCGATATAACTGATGAATCGGACAACTATCAGATTTTTCGCTCATCAATGTCCGACAAGAATCAAATATCGGACAACCGAGTGTGATTACGGGCCGCCAATGTCCGATAAATCTATAGTATTAAAAAACCGCAACAGTTAATGGCACATACTTGTCCGATTAATCTGATGAATCGGACAACTTTCAATTTTTTTGCTCATCAATGTCCGATAACAAGGGATTACTCGCCAAAATGAACAGTGAGTTATGTCCTGAACAAATAATCTAATGTTTTCCGATTCCGGTATATTGTGGATAGAGAATGTGATAAAATTATCAACGAATCGAAAAATCGAGAGCGATACCAGCTTTGGGGTGAACGCACGCTGATTGTCGCACTTGACCGATTTTATCTGATTTACAAACAATAGCTGAAGGCGGTACATCCATGAAGAAAAACTATTTAAGCATCGATATCGGCGGCACCAACATCAAGCTGGCCATAATCGACCATTCCGGGCAGATTCGGTCCAAAAAACAGGTGCGCACGCCGCATGAATTAGAGGCCTTCCTTGCGGCGCTTGAAGAGGAAATAAGGTTGGTGAAGGACGAAATCCGCGGCATTTCCTTCTGTTGCCCCGGAAAAGTGGATACGGAAACGGGCAGGATTTCCTTCGGCGGTGCTTTGCCGTTCCTGAATGGCATCTCCTTCAAAGAGGTATTCGAGTCCAAATTCCAGGTTCCTGTTTCCACCATCAACGACGGCAAAGCTGCGGCTTTATCCGAATTGTGGCTCGGCAATCTGATTGGCATCGACAACGGGTTGGCGATCGTGCTGGGTACCGGCATCGGTGGTGGCTTGATTTTGGACGGCAAGCTGTACCAAGGCAAGCAGTTCCAAGCAGGGGAACTGAGTTTCATGGTGAAGCAGTCGGACAAAACTTCCTTCGATGATATGTACGGTAAGACTGGCTCGGCGGTAGGGCTGATTAAAAATGTGAATCGGGTATTGGGCACAGAGGACCTCAAGGACGGCGCAGCTGCCTTCGAAGCAATCAACCAGAAGGACCCGAGCATCTATCCGATTTTCGAATCCTATGCCAAAGAAATCGCCTATATGATCTGCAATGTCCAAGCCATCCTCGATCTTGAGAAGATCGTCATCGGCGGCGGCATCAGCGCCCAGGCAATCGTCACCGAAGAAATCCGGAAACAATACCGTGCAATCCGCTCCAGTCTGCCTTTCCTGGCTGCGACATTGACTGAAGTCGAAATCGACAGTTGCCGTTTCCTGAATGATGCGAACCTGTTGGGTGCACTGTATCAGTTGTTGCTGAATGCGGATGAAGAGCTGGTTGCGCACAAATAAAAATCGATTGCCGAGCGAGATTCCCTTCAGATTTACGATAAGCAATAAAAGTACGAAATAATCCTGAATATGGGAACACAAAAACAGAAATCCGCATGAATAGGATTTCTGTTTTTGTGTTTGTATGTAAGTCTATTTGCTTGATTCAATTGCCGCAACTTTTTCTTCAACGTAGGCTTTTACATCATTTTTTGGCATCTCCAACACGACCGCAAATTCACCGTAAAGCATTTCTTCGGCTTTTTTCATGTAGCGTCTGTCTGTTTCGGAGACTTTTTTGTTTTTGGTGGCGGCGATCTGATTCTTCAGATAGACCGTTTTGATCACTTGGATCAGGTATTTGCAATCATGTCGTTCCATGGCTTTATCATAATGTTCGGAAAGCAGATTCGCACTGCTGTATAGGACATCCGTTCCAATGGATGGAATCTGTTCAATTATTTCTTGGGCATCATCAGCCGAAATGACGGGGCGCATGAATACTTTCGTATCAACGGGTGTGAATACTGTCCCGTTCCGATAGAGTGGCTTCAAAACATAATATAGACGATCATTTGCGACAGCCGTGACATTCATAACTTCGATCCCTTCGACTCGGCAGACCCCTTCGTTACCATAAACTATCAAATCATTCACTTTGTACATTTTTTCCTCCATATCTTTTCCAAAAGCTGCAAACAAAAAGCGTGTACATTTCGACAACAGGACTTACTTTTGTCAAAACAACACGTTGTACATATATTATACCAAATTTTGACGGTTTTTGTAAGGGGCGATTTCAATTAAAGTTTTTAGTATGTAGCTTTCATTGTAAAACGGTGTTCAACAAGGAAAGAAATGAAAATCCACGATCACGTTCGGCTCACCGATTTATTCGAAACAATTGGACTGGAATTCCCGGTGAGGGTCCGTTCACCGGGAGGCAGCTAGTAGAAAATAGTCTATTTCCCGGTGAACTTAGTTTCACCGGGAAATACATGATAAAATATAGAAAAATACCCGATGAAAATCTCTTCACCGGGTATAATGCACTATTCTGAGATTTTTTGGAATAAAGGAATAACACTCAGATAAAGCACATGGATGGGCGTGCTTGCGTTACCAGGGAAGGTCGTTTGTTCTTACCATGCTTTTAAGGCATTTTTCAGCATTCTGTGCAAGTATTGGTCTTTCAAATACGCTGGTGGTATGATTAATCTATAAACAAGGTATGTTTGGAGACGGGTTCGTCCACATCATCCGATTTTCACGAGGAGGCTGGAACGATTGAAGAAAACGCTTTATTTGATGCGCCATGGGGAGACGCGCTTCAATGTGTTGGGGAAGGTCCAAGGATCGTGCGATTCACCGCTGACACCTCGAGGAATCGAACAGGCCAAAATCGCCGGCCAGTATTTCCTTGACCAGCAAATCGTTATAGACCATGCGTATGCTTCTACGCAAGAGCGTGCATGCGATACATTGGAGTTTGTTATCGGAAATGAAATGCCGTATGAGCGGCTGAAGGCTCTGAAGGAAATGGATTTTGGTCATTTTGAAGGTGAAAATGCTCGTTTGCAGCCGAAAGGTCCTGAATATTTCGAGAGTTTTTATGCAAATTATGGGGGCGAAGCCGCTTGGCAAGTCCGGGAAAGAATGGTGTCCGGACTGACCGCTATCATGGAAAGGGATCAGCATCAGCATGTGTTGGCAGTCTCACATAACGGGGCCTGTTTTTACTTTTTGCAATCTTTTTGGCAGGGGAATCAGGATGACTTGCGGGTGTCATTCCCTAACTGTTGCATCTTCCAATACACGTATGAAAATAAAAAATTTGTTCTCGAGCGCATCATCGAACATGATTTTTCGGAGTTGGGCTAATTGTAAGACTGCTTTGAAACTATCTAATTGGAGGGATTAGCGATGACTGAAAAACAATTTCAAGCAACACCGCCGGCAACACGCAGTTTTGGACCGGAGGCTTTCGGAGCAGCGGAGGGGACAACTTTACGCTGGCTGGGTAATTCTGGCTTGTTCATCAACACCAGAGGGACACAGATCATGGTCGATCCGGTACTGGAGGGCTTCGATATGCCTTTATTGATCGACATGCCGATCAAACCGGAGGAGGTTCCGCATCTGGATGCGATGCTCATCACACATGCCGATAACGACCATTTCAGCAGGATCACGCTGAAGAAAGTGGCGGACGTCTGCGCTTCTTACCACGGGCCGCATTATGTGGCGGAGCTTTTGGAGGAAGAGGGGATCCCGGCGGTCGGGCATGATATCCACGACTCGTTCAACATCGGCAAAGTAAAAGTCACAGTGACGCCTGCGGACCACGCTTGGCAGAACGAGCGAAAAAAATATAACCGCATCTTCAAATTCGAAGATTTTTGCGGTTTTTGGATCGAAACGGAAGACGGCACCATCTGGATTCCGGGGGATTCAAGACTGTTGCCGGAGCAACTCGAGATGCCGCAACCGGATGTCATCTTTTTCGATTTTTCGGACAATAGCTGGCACATCGGCTTCGACAATGCCGTCAAGCTGGCCAATACGTATCCGAAGGCAGCCCTGATTCTGCAGCATTGGGGCACGGTCGATGCGCCGACCTTGGACGTCTTCAACGGCAATCCCGAGGACTTGATGGGCGTTGTCGACAATCCGGAACGCATCCATGTATTGGCTGCTGGTGAAGCTTTCACGCTGAATAAAACTATCGAATCATAATGTGAAATGAAAAAAAGCAATCGGAGAGTGTTCCGGTTGCTTTTTTGCCGTGGGATAGTTCTTCAGTTCCAAATTTATTCTCTTTCTCCGGCGAACGGAGGCTTCGTCGGAGTTCGGCTGACATGGTGCTGATTATGTTCAGAAATATCACCCCCATTTTGCCCCAAATAATCTAATTATCAAATTGAAATTTATCCCTATACATTTCCATCTGAAGCTTGCCCATCATGAGCTAGCCATTTACAATCTGTTGTCTCCATATTTGTAAATATTGCTTTAAACGATGAATTTTCTGGACTACAAGCATAAATACCAAATTGAATAGTACCATTTCCTTTCCACATATGAAATATACGCATCTGACTATAATTAATTCCATCGATCGATGATTCTATACAATAATCATCCTCTCTTCGACTAAATCTATACCACATAGATTTGATAGATGCATCAATAACTGTAGTAGCCCAATCAGAATAGCCATTATTCGTAACGACACTTCCTAAATGTTGAAAATCTTCATTTTCATATTCAATAGAACATTTAAACCAATTCTCACTATCTAAATACATAACAACTCCACATTGGTCAAAACGATGATTGCTTTCAAATTCAGTTTTTACTATAAAAGAAAAGTATTTTTCATCGGTATTCATTTGCAAAACAGGGGCATTATCATTTCTAAAATTATAATAGGTTCTTTGCCATAAATCAGTATGTGGCTCTGTAATCATTTCTATTTTATTTTCAGTAATACTATAGTTTTTAGGTTCTCTTATCCATTTTAAATCGTTAATATTAAATTCCATATTTTTCCTCACTTATAAAACCTCCGTAACTGTTTATGCTCAAATTATACCCTAAATCAATAATGGAAGCAGATATAAGTGTTCAGACACAAATGACAAAGGTGGTAATGACAGTGAACAAAGCATTTCCGGAAACATTTTTATGGGGCGGCGCAACCGCCGCGAACCAATACGAAGGCGGTTATACCGAAGGTGGGAGAGGATTGGCCGCTTCGGACCTCATCACAGCGGGAAGCTATACTTCTTCCAGAAAAATCTACTTTACAGATGCCAATGGTAAAACGGATCACATTACTTTAGGCGAATCGCTGCCTCTGGGGGCTGAGCCGATCTTGAAAGAAGGCGAATATTACCCAAGCCACAACGCAACCGATTTCTACCACCATTACAAAGAAGACATCGGGCTGATGGCGGAAATGGGGTTCAACAGTTACAGGCTGGCGATTTCCTGGACACGAATTTTTCCGAACGGGGACGAGGAGGAGCCGAACGAAGAAGGGCTGCAATTTTATGATGATGTGTTCGACGAGTGCCTGAAGCATGGCATCGAGCCGATCGTCACCATCCTTCACTTTGATATGCCGGTGGGGCTGGCGAAAAAATACGGCGGCTGGGCAAACCGGAAAATGATCGATTTCTATCTCCGTTACAGTGAAGTGCTCTTCACCCGATACAAGGCCAAAGTGAAATATTGGATCACAGTCAACGAAATCAATGTTTTGGGCGGGTTCTGGACGTTGGGAACCTATAAAAAAGATAACGCGAAAACGGAGACGAAGGGGCCAATCCTTCCGGCCAAGTATTTGCCGGATGAAGCTGCGGGCAAATACCAGGCTTTGCACCATCTGATGGTGGCAAGCAGTTATGCGAACAAACTGGCCCATGAGATGATCCCTGACGTCAAAATCGGAACTATGCTGGCCCTGTCCGGCATTTACCCGAATACGTGCCACCCGGACGATGTTTTCGGAGCCTATCTGTTCAGACGGAGAGCGTTGTTGTTTTCGGATGTGATGATGCGCGGCTATTATCCGGCCTATGCGAAGAGCATTTTTGATGAATACGATTTTGAATTGAAGATGGAGGAAGGCGACGAGGAAATCCTGAAAAATCACCCCTCCGACTACCTTGCGTTCAGTTACTACCGCACAACGGTATACGACAGAAATTCCGACATCAAGACAACTACCGGAGGCCAGCAAGGGCAAGCGAATCCGTATCTTGAAAAAACGCCGTGGGGCTGGCCGATTGACGCGAAAGGTTTCCGTTTTGTCCTGAACGAATTGTATGACCGCTACCAGAAACCATTGATGTGCGTCGAAAACGGAATGGGCAATGTCGACACGATCGAGAACGGCAAAATCCATGACGATTACCGGATCGCTTATCTGCGCGACCACATTTCGGCGATGCGCGATGCCGTCACGGTTGATGGTGTCGAGCTGATCGGCTACATGCCATGGGGCTGCATCGACCTCGTTTCGGCAGGCACAGGCGAGATGAAGAAACGCTACGGCTTTGTCTACGTCGATCTCGATGACGCCGGCAAAGGAACTTTTGACCGGATCAAGAAAGATTCCTTCTACTGGTACAAATCGGTGATCGCGTCCAACGGCAGCGAGCTATAATTCAAAAATACAAAAAAGCTCTTCCACAAATTCAATTGGTGGGAGAGCTTTTTCGTGGTGGTGGTGGTGGATTTTGTGTAGTGAATTGTCGAATAGGCGTGCTGTATTCAACAATGTCGGGCTGCAGAGGAGTCAAATTGTCGAATGCAAGACAGCATTCGACAATTTCGCCCAAAACTGGAATGAACTTGTCGAATGTTCATCCGATATTCGACAATTTCGCATCTTCCATTAGGCGGTGATTTGTTATTATTTTCCACCAAAAAGTGCTATCCTATTTATAAGGAGTGTGAGGGAGCATGGGTGACAATCTTGAGTTGATTATGTTGTTGGCAAGCATCGGAATTATCGCCGCGTTTGGGTATCTTGTCTTTAATTGGATCTTGAATCTGACTGCCGTTGAGGTTACCGAAAAAGCCAGATTGATCGGGAAAGATACGGAGAACGCGAGCCACATGAACGGTGATTCTTTAGTGACGACAACAACCTACGTGTTGACGTTCGAAGCGGACGGCGGCGAACGCATCACTTTCCGTGTCGGCAGAGGGGTATACCGCAAGTATGTCATCGGCGATTACGGGCGGCTGACGTACAAAAGAAAATGGTTCAGACAATTCGAACGGATTTAATCTGACTGCGTTTTTTTGTTCCGGGACAACTTGACTATCCATTTTCCCTGTAGTAGTCTGTATGGGTATCAAAAAAACAGAATAAGACAGTTCGAAACCATCCTGTCTCTAATCAAAACTAGGACCAGACTGCTGATTATTTGACGCGGTCGTTTGTTGATGGGCATAGTGTGCCCTTTTTTTGTGCCAAAAAATATAAATGATATGCATATTTCGAAGCCATTGAAGACAAGGAAAGTTCTGGAGTGACGGATCGGCAGAACGCCAGCAGAGTAGCGACGTCTGCTGCTGGACAACTTTAGGGGGAGAAATAAATGTATATTTTAAAAACAGAACACAGCTTCGACAGCGCGCATTTCCTTGCAGGTTATGAAGGCAAATGCGCAAACATCCATGGCCACAGATGGCGGGTCGAAATCGAAGTGCAAGCGGAAGAGTTGATCGCATCCGGCCAACTGGACGGAATGGTAGTGGATTTCGGGGATCTGAAAAAGGATCTGAAGGCCGCCGTGGATCACTTTGACCACGCGCTGATCATCGAGCAGGGTACCATGCGGGCGCAAACGCTGCAGTGCATCAAGGAGGACGGATTTAACGTCATCGAAATCCCATCCCGGCCGACAGCCGAGAATTTCGCAGAGCATTTCTACAGAACGATGCAGGTCTTGGGCTATGACGTGAAGCGGGCGACTGTCTATGAAACACCGACAAACAGCGCCGCTTATGAAGAAAGCGAGGTAAGATAAATGGTATTACAAGTAGTTGAAAAGTTCGTCAGCATCAACGGCGAAGGCCGCAGGTGCGGGCAATTGGCGACCTTCATCCGGTTCGCGGGATGCAATCTGAACTGCGGCTATTGCGACACCGCCTGGGCCAACGACAGAAAAGTCGCGTTCGATCCGATGACGGCCGAGGAAGTCTACGCCTACATCAAAGATACGCAAGTCACGAACGTCACCCTGACTGGGGGAGAGCCGCTGCTGCAGCAGGACATCGGGGGACTTCTGGAGTTGCTGTCGCAGGATCCGGAGCTCTATGTCGAAATCGAAACGAACGGCAGCGTGTTGTTGAGCCGATTTTCGGGTCTGGAAAACCCACCGAGCTTCACGATGGACTACAAACTTCCTTCCAGCGGGATGGAGCGGATGATGGCGTTGGATAATTTCGATCAGCTGACGGAAAAGGATACGGTCAAATTTGTATCGGGAAGCCTGCAGGACTTGGAGAAAGCCCGGGAATTGATTGATCGGTACAAGCTGACAGAAAAAACAGCCGTCTTCATCAGCCCGATTTTCGGGGAAATCGAGCTGGAAACCATTGTCGATTTCATGAAGGACAACCAGCTGAACGGCGTCAATATGCAGGTGCAGCTCCACAAAATCATCTGGGATCCGAACGAAAGAGGCGTTTAGCCTACCGGATAATGGCGCAATCACCGTTTCTCGGAGCGCAGCTCCGGTGAAGGCCGCTCTCATCGGAGATCAGAGCAGCCGGATGGGGCTCAACTCCGGCTAAGGCCGCTTCCCCGGAGTTGAGCGAATCAAATGTAGACTCATCTCCGGCCAAGAATACGCTCACCGGAGAACAGCCTGACGGGGCGCATTCCTGACAGGACGACTAAAAAAGCACAAACATCCTGGCATTGTGCCAGGATACTTGCGCTTTTTGCTATGAAAAAAAGGCCAATCCCATTCTGCCGATCAGCAGGACCATTTCTATGATGACCACCAGACCGCCGATTTTGAACAACCAGTCGTTCACGATGCCGTTCGCGCTACACAAACCGAGGCGGATGCCGCCGGGCAGCGGATAAAAAAGCTTCACGCGCTTATGGTTCAGCATGTCAATCGCGATATGCGACGCCATCGCGACCGCAAAATAAGGAACTAACAGCGGTGACAGAATATATACAGCCATGCTCAGCAAGGCCAGTCCGAGTATGGAATGAAGAAACGACCGATGCGGTTGTTCCTTTCCGAAGATGCAGATGCCCAAAAAAATGACGGTTCCGAAAAAGATCCGGGAGTAGGAGCTGTCGTTCAGGATGGCGGAGAAGATCCCGAGCGACCATCTGGATTCCGCGAATGCCAACAGGACCGATACCGCCAGTATCAAACCAAGAATCCAGTCCAGTGTCTGATGGGATTCCGAGGTGCTGACATCGATGTCGCTGATGACAGACCCGACGATCGCAACGCCCAAACAGATAAATAGTTCTTTCAGCGTGGAGGGTTGCGTAACCAGCAAGCTGGCAGCAGTACCTATCGCTACATGTGTTTTTCCAGTCATGATGAATCCTTTCAAAAATAAAATAAGCGAGAACGTTTGTTCCTACCGTTGTTATCATATCCGATTCAGTGGCAAAAAGAAACAAAAACTTCCAACGATTTGTTCCGTAATCGCTTTTGTCTATCACGATTGTTCGTTTTTAGGTGTTATCCAAACGCGCAGGTAGATGGTATTCTCTCCTTACAACATATATGAAATGAGGGATCGGCTATGCCAAATCAACTATTCAGAGTTACATCGACCAGTCTGAACGAAAACTACCAGGTGATCAACAAAGCCAGAGGCAAGTCCATCGTGCTGGATGAACCGGAAGCATTCGGAGGTACGGACATCGGATTGAGTCCGGTGGAGGCATTGCTTGCCGGATTGGGTAGCTGCAAAGCCATCGCCGGAAGAATGTTTGCCGAAAAGCTCGGCATCAAACTCCATGAACTCGAGGTTGAAGTGAGTGGAAACCTGAACACGGACGGATTCTTGGGCGACGAGAATGTCAAAATCGGCTTCACTGACATTCATGCTACCTACCGCATCAAAGCCGATAATACCGAAGCGGAGATCAGCCATTTCGTGGAATTTGTGGAATCGCATTGCCCAGTCGGCGACACCTTGATCAATCCAGCCAGCATCAGCTTTGATACCACCATTATTTGAAAAACTAAACAAAACAGTGCCCCAATCGATGCAAAATACGCAACGGTCCGGGCACTATTTATTTAAATCGACCAAGTGATAATGCAGAATTCTAGTGTCTGCCATGCCCGCTTGTCAGCAAACTATTCAGATTTTCGAAAGCCGAATCAAGTTCCTCGGAGACGGATTCAAAAAAACACTAAATTTATGCAGAATTAATAAATGGTGGTAAAATGACCATAGGCTATAAAAAGGATGTAATCAAAAAAAGTTTGGGGATAATTCCTTTAGAAGTAAATGTAACCGCTTGCGTATAATGCGGTGAGGAATTGGTACAGAGGACAACTTCTCAGCTCGCCGTAAATTAAGTATATGAAGGCGTGGCAGAGAATTGACATAATCAAAGCAAATTTACGAAAGGGAGTGAGACAGATGTTATGGACAATTGCAGTTGTAATATTGGTTTTATGGTTGCTTGGTTTCATCTTGCTGCCAGCGGCTGGTGGGCTGATACACATTCTTTTGGTGATTGCGGTCATTGTGGTATTAATGCAGTTGGTTAGTGGCAAAAAATTATAAGACATCAGAGTTTATTTGTGAAGGGCTGTGCGCTCTGTTTTTTTGGATATGGCGGGTGTTTGTGGATAAAGTAAACTCCGATGAGATAAATCGACTTTATCTTGAAAAGCAAGGCGCATTCTCAACAGTTAAAGCAAAACATATAGGGCAATGTAAATTCAGAAAAAATGATGACTGGATAAGACAATAAGCTTGTTTTTCTGGTTATTTCATTTTTTTTATTTTGGGGGAGGTGCCAATAAATGGAGATACATCTAAATGCTTACGCTACAGTTATAATTTTAGTCGTCTTTATACTTGCGATGATTACAATTATTGTATTCCGACTTGAACTGAAAAAATTAAGGAATATTTACAGCTTTCGGATGAAGAAGGTACCTCTCAATGAGCAAGAAATTGAGATGCATGTTAAGGATTTGGCTGATGAGCATTCGAATTTCATAACGAACAATATTCCCAATTGGCCTGTGCCAAGATTAGCTGAAAACTATAATTTTATTCTTTCCGTTTATAATGATTTGAGTTCAGACATACAGCTAAATGAACAGTTTTCTCCAGTTTCGGAATGGCTGCTTGACAATTTTTATTTTGTTGAAGAACTGGTGAAAGAATTACAAAGAAGTTTATCAAAAAAAACATTTTCCAAACTGCCGGATTTGAGAGGTGGCGACTTCAAAAACTATCCTAGAATCTTTGCGCTGATCATGGAACTGGTGAACCATACGGACGGTAAAATAAATGAAGAAAACTTATTGAAATATATGAGGGTATATCAGGAGGAAAATGTTCTCTATGACAGGGAGATATGGGCAATACCTGTAGTGATGAAAATGGCCCTGATTGAGAACATAAGACATATAAGCGAGGATATCCAAGCAACGCAGAACCAGCGACACAGAGCTGAAGTGATATTTGATAGATGGATCACCGGCGATGACATGGGGGGAATACGGGATTCAGTCAAATTAAGCATAAAAGAATTTGATGAAACCAATTTTTTGTTCATAGAACATTTGTTATACCATCTGAGAAAGTCGGGTAAAAATTACACCGATTTTTTAAATGTCATTGAGGAGACCCTAGAAAATCAGGAAACAACCATAGAAAAATCCATCCGTAAGGAAAATGAGTTCCAATCATCAAATACAGTTTCGATGGGAAATTATATAACCAGTCTCAAATATTTTTCAACTTTGGAATGGTCAACTATTTTTGAGGAAATCAGTTTTGTTGGGAATATACTGAAAGAGGATCCTGCAGAAATTTATCCACTGATGGATATAGCCACAAGAAATTATTATAAAGGAAAAGTTGAAGAACTTGCTGCCATTTATGGTGTTTCAGAAACATATGTGGCGAAAGAAGCGATTGAACTTACTAAAAATACTTATTCAGAATTGAGTGATTCAGATGCTGAGGGCAGCGGATTTCAGAGAACCAATCATGTAGGCTACTATCTGGTCGGCAAGGGGACAGAAATTTTAGGCGAAAAGCTTGGTGGAAGCAGCAAAATAATTCCCAAATTAAGGAAAATGGTCAAGAAAAATCTAGGGCTGCTGTACTTCAGCACAATGAGTTTAATGTTGGTAATAATTATTTCAGCAGCAGTTCGATATGCAGTTTCAAACGCATCACAAAATACAGTTCTGACTGCAGTCATTGCTGGCTTGGCCGTTTTGATACCTTCTGCAGAAATAGCGTTATGTACAGCAAATCATATCTTCGGCAGCCGGCTAGGACCTGCATTTTTCCCCAAACTGGAACTGAAAGATGGCATACCTGAAGATATGGAGACGATTGTCGTTGTACCGGCAATTCTTCCTGATGAAAAAAGGGTTGAAGAACTGCTGGGAAATTTGGAAAGACATTATTTGTTAAACAAGGAAAATCATTTATATTTTGCGTTGCTGGGGTGTTTTAGAGATGGGGACGCACCTGTTGAAGCTGATGATTCGAAAATAATTGAAAAGACAATAAATGGCATAAAAGAGCTGAACCTAAAATACAGTGATTCCATTACTGAAAGGTTTTATTTTTTCCATAGAAAGCGGCACTTCAGTAAAGAGAATAATAAATGGATTGGTTGGGAAAGAAAAAGAGGCGCATTGTTGGAGTTTAACGACATGATCCTTGGCTCAAATGAAACGTCGATTGTCTATGCTTCGCCTGCTTTCCCGATCTCTAAAAACATTAAATATGTGATAACGCTGGACAGTGATACCATATTGCCCATGGATGCTGCCAAAAAAATGATCGGCATAATGGCACATCCATTGAACAGACCTACAATTGATAAAGCGAAGGGGATAGTAACAGAGGGATACGGCATTCTGCAGCCTAAAGTTGATATAGAAATGGAAAGCACAAACGCCACTTTTTTCTCAAAAATATTTACTGGGCAAAAATATGCAGATCCGTATGCTGAAGCTGAATTTGACATCTACCAGGATATCTTTGGTGAAGGTATTTTTACAGGGAAAGGAATCTATGATTTGAAGGTGTTTCAAACCCTTTTGAAAGACACTTTCCCTGAGAATGCCATCTTGAGCCATGATCTTCTGGAAGGTTCTTATTTGAGGGCGGCACTTGTCTCGGACGTGAGGCTAGTGGATTCATTTCCCGCAACGTACAATTCCTTTGTTAAGCGGGAGTACCGTTGGGTCAGAGGCGACTGGCAGTTGCTTCCTTTTATCTTCGGCAAAAACCACCTTTCGGCACTATCAAGATGGAAAATGATGGACAATCTGAGAAGAAGCCTGTTAGCACCAAGCCTGATGGCGTTGCTTATCCTAGCGTTGACCGTACTTCCAGGGAGCAAAATATACTGGATAGGTTTTTATGTGCTGACCTTGGCGGTGTACCTTATTTCCAATGTAATGGGAAGCACAACAAGATACATGAAGTCGAACCGGCATAGCCACCGCATAAGGACAAAAAAGTACCTGCCCACAATTGGTGGAATCAAAGCAACCTTTTATCAGGCGGCATTGAAACTCATTTTTTTGCCTTACCAGTCCTATTTGATAGTACGGGCAGTACTGGTTACGCTTTGGCGCGTGTTCATAACTAAAAAAGATTTGCTTGAATGGGTTACTTCGGCGGCTGAGGAAAGAAAAAACAACAACTCACTAAAAAGCTATATACAGGAAATGCAATCTTCAATCTGGATAGGGCTGGCTGTTTTTTTGTTAGCTTTATCTTTTAAATCGGAAGCTGTTGGTTTAAGTTTCCTGTTTTTTGTCCTGTCATTGAGTGCCCCTTATATTGCCTATTTGATCAGTCAAAAAAGGGCAGAAAAGCCATGCACGCTCACCAGTGAAGAACTATCCGAAATCAGCAGGATCGCAAGAAAAACCTGGCGCTATTTTGAGGGATTTGCCAATGCTGAGAACAACTATCTTGCTCCAGACAACTATCAAGAAGATTCCCCTAACGGCATCGCTCACAGAACCTCACCAACAAACATCAGTCTGGGATTGATGGCTATCCTTACAGCCCGGGATTTTGGATATATCGGAACAAAAGAAATGCTGGAAAAAGTTTCAAAAACGATAACCTCGATTGAAAAAATGGAAAAATGGAATGGACATCTCTACAACTGGTACGATACGAAAACACTGCGGCCCTTACTGCCTATATATATTTCCACTGCTGACAGCGGTAATTTAGTAGGATACTTGATCACTTTGTCTGAAGGGTTAAGGGAATATCTCAAAAAGCCGCTTACTGATCTGCAATTTCTAAAGGGAATCAGGGATACCCTGTACAATGGTGAGGAAGAGGGAGTGGCTATTTATCAATCGCTTGACTTTGAACAAATTCAATCCATGGACATGTTCTCATGGAACAGGATTGTGAGGGATCTTTCAACGAGCGATACATTTGATGGCATTACAAATGAATCCTGGGAAATTAAAATAAAAGAAATGTTAATGACATTCAATAATGAGCGGCTGCAATTTATGCCAGTCATTGATTTGATCGAAAAACTTCCGGAGAGCCTGTCCGCTGATTGCTTCTCGCATTACAAAGATGACTTTGACGAGATTACGGCTCTTTTGAAACAAAATCCGAGTTTAGAAAGATTACCGGATGTTTATGCTCATGCGGAAGCCATCATCGGGGGAATGATGGGTGGCAGGGAACAGCTTGATATAGAATACCCAGATGATCTGATTTTCCTTTCTGAATTACGGCATAGTTTTGCTGCATCCGCTACGGCTGTAAGCAGCTTTTTATCGGATTATGAAGAGTTGATTCGCAGAGTTGATTCTCTCTCAGAAAACACGAAATTTTTACCACTGTATAATGAGAAAAAACAATTATTTTCTATTGGCTTTGACCTGGAAGTAGGCGAACTGACAGACTCCTATTACGACCTTCTTGCTTCGGAGGCACGCCAGGCAAGCTATATAAGCATTGCAAGAGATGAAATTCCTCCTGAACATTGGCTCAAATTGAGCCGGTCTTTAACAGTGGATGATGGATACAAAGGACTTGCATCTTGGTCCGGGACAATGTTTGAATATCTTATGCCGGTTTTGATCATGAAGAGCTACAAAAATACGATGCTGGACGAAACCTATCATTTTGTCATTCGGAGCCAGAAAAAATACGGCAAACAGAATGATATACCTTGGGGAATATCCGAATCCGGCTTTAATGACACAGATGTAAATTTAAGCTATCAGTATAAAGCATTTGGAGTACCTTGGCTTGGTTTGAAAAGAGGCTTGATGGAGGATACGGTGGTATCACCCTATTCAACATTGCTGGCACTCCAGATAGACCCCGAAAGTGCTACCCAAAACATCGCGTATCTTAAGGCGGAGGGGCTGGAAGGAGCCTATGGTTTTTATGAAGCAGCTGACTACACACCCGACAGGCTGCTGATGGACGATGAGCGAAGCATCATCCGAGAATTCATGGCTCACCACCAAGGTATGGGTTTCATGGCTATCAACAATTTTTTGCATGATTTTATCATGCAAAAACGTTTTTTCGAAAACCCGGCGATGTATGCTTCTCGATTTTTAATTCAAGAGCCGATTCCATCTGCTGTTTATAATTTTAATTTGAAAGCGCAACCTAAGAAAATTAAAATTGACAAAAGTAAAGTGTATAAAGAAAGCAGGCTAACAAGGACCTGCAGGACTGCTGATCCCGTTTTGCCGAAAGTTCATCTTCTCTCAAACGGTAATTACTCTGTTATGATCACGGATAGAGGGACTGGTTACAGCAAATGCAACGATACGGCGATAACAAGATGGAGAGAGGACAATGCAGCAGATAAGTGCGGAATGTTTTTCTACATCAAAAACGTAGCCACAAATAAAGTGTGGTCTTCCGCTTATGCACCGCTAAACAAAATTCCTGAAAATTATGAAGTGATTTATACAAACGACAAAGCCGTTTTCAAAAGAACTGATGGAGATATCCATACGCAAACAGAAGTCATCGTTGTTCCAAAGGAAAATGTTGAAATCAGAAAAATGACTTTGGGAAATGCCGGAGACAGCACGTGTGATATCGAAGTGACAAGCTACTTTGAAGCCGTGATGACCACACAAAATGAAGATCTAGCGCACCCTGCATTTCATAAACTTTTCAAGAAAACAGAGATTATTAAAGGCCTGAATGGCATAATTACCACCAATCGACCAAGGTCTTCCGCCAACAAAAAAATATGGACTGCCAATTTTGCAGTGGTTGACGGTGAAACCATAGGGGATAAGCAATTCGAAACCGATAGGATGCAGTTTATTGGACGAAACCGTGATTTATCATCCCCGGAAGCTATGGATGATGACAAACTTCTTTCAGGAACAGAGGGAACTGTGCTCGATCCGATCATGAGTCTGAGGCTGAAGGGAAGAATATTACCCGGGAAGTCATTGCAGATAGCTTATATCACCGCGGTCAGCGAAAGTAGGGAAGATTTGTTGCTCTTAATAGAGAAATATTCCCAGAATGGATTCATTGATCGGGCGTTCACTCTAGCGCACACAAGTGGCCACCTTGAAGCAGCATACCTGGACATAGAGCCTTCTCAACTGGAACTCTATCAAAATATGACTTCTAGCATCTTGTTCAATAGTCCTTCCAGAAGGAAATTCCAGGAATTAATCGGAAAGAATACATTGGGGCAGTCTTCACTATGGCGCTTCGGCATTTCCGGAGACGATCCTGTTGTATTGCTGGTTATAAAGAAGAGCGATGAAATTAGGTTACTCGATCAACTTTTAGAAGCCCACGAGTATTGGATGTACAAAAAGTTAAAAGTAGATCTGATCATACTGTGTGAGGAAGTTAACAGTTATGCCCTCCCGCTGCATGCATCTATCATCGAGACCTTAAATTCAAGTCATATTCATCAAATGATAGGGAAATCAGGGGGAGTATACATAATCGACAAAAGCAAAACGAGTCCGGAAGAAATCTACCTTCTGTATGCCGTGGCGAGAATGATAATAAGAGGCGGTGGCGGAAACTTAAGTGAACAGACAGAAGAAACAAGTGGAAGAGACTCGGAAAAGCAAAGAGAAATCGCATATTCCAAATCAAGCAGCGAATATATAAGTCATGCTTCTGAAAAACCTGATCTCCTGTATCCAAATGGACTCGGCGGATTCACTGAAGATGGCAGGGAGTATGTCATTCAAATTGAAAAAGACAAATCTACCCCTGCTCCATGGATTAATGTGGTTTCAAATCCTAATTTTGGTTTTACCGTTTCTGAAGCAGGATCGGGGTATACCTGGTACAGAAACAGCCGCGAAAATAAACTATCCACATGGTCCAATGATCCGGTCAGTGATGATCCTAGTGAAGCCTTGTATCTCAGGGATGATGATACGGGTGAATCATGGACAGCAACATCGGCACCTATCAGGGAAAAGGAAGCCTATGAAATTAGACATGGGTTTGGTTATACAGAATTTAGGCATGTCAGCCACGGTATTAAGCAAAAATTGGTCCAATTTGTTCCTGTAGATGAAAACATTAAAATCAGCATTTTAAAACTTTCCAATTCATCCAACGAACAGAGAAGCCTGTCTTTAATCTACTATGTGAGACCGGTAATGGGTATAACAGACCAGGTTACCGCGATGCACATAAAAACAAGCTTAGCCGCAACCGGAGTCCTGTTGATGGAAAATCCTTATAATGAGGAATATAAAGCGGGAATTGGTTTCATGGACAGTTCATTGGAAAACAGGAGCGTCACAGGGAACCGGAAAGAGTTTGTTGGCTCCGGGAGTCTAGCTAATCCTGAATGCCTCAGAAAAGAACAGCTTACGGGAGCGGTTGGAATTGGTTTTGATCCGTGTGCGGGTATGCAAGTCACTGTTTCTCTGAATCCAATGGAAGAAAAGGATATCGTGTTCACTTTTGGTGCAGCTGAAACAATTGATGAGGTGGATCAACTTACGAATAAATATAGGAATGTTCAGGAAGCGTACCAAGCACTGACTATTGTAAAAGCGTTTTGGGAAGAAAAACTTGAAGGGATTCAGGTTACGACCCCGGATCTTTCAATGAATCTTATGCTGAATGGGTGGCTTCAGTACCAGACCATCTCCTGCCGTCTTTGGGCACGTTCAGCATTTTATCAGTCCAGCGGTGCGTATGGATTCAGAGATCAGCTTCAAGATTCTTTGGCGGTAGTTCATAGCAGCCCTGAAATTGCGAGGAAACAGCTGCTGCTTCATGCAGCGCATCAATTTGTAGAAGGGGACGTACAACACTGGTGGCATGAACCCAGCGGGAAAGGTGTTCGTACCCGATTCAGTGATGATCTTCTTTGGCTTCCTTATGTCACCATGGAATATGTGAACATAACGGGTGATAAGGGAATATTAAAATCCGAATTGGCATACTTGGAAGGTGACTTGCTTGAAAATGGAGAACAGGAGAAATATGGGATTCCTTCCATTTCGAATAGGTCTGCGACTTTATATGGACATTGTATCGCAGCCATAGAGAAGAGTTTGAAATTTGGAAATCATGGACTGCCATTAATGGGCTCCGGCGATTGGAACGACAGTATGAATACAGTCGGTAATAAAGGGTCGGGAGAAAGTGTGTGGCTGGGATGGTTTCTGGTAGCAGTGCTTAAAAAAATCATTCCAGCATGCATGGAAATGGGGGAATCTGAACTTTCGGAAAAATACGTCAATATAATGAATCTGATTACGGAATCTATCGAGAGGTCCGCTTGGGATGGCAGCTGGTATATCAGGGCCTACTTTGACAACGGAATGCCTCTGGGTTCGTCAGAAAACAGCGAATGTAAGATTGATTCAATTGCTCAAACCTGGGCGGTCATTTCCGAAGCGGGGAATCCGGAAAGAGTAAGGCAGGCAATGAAATCGGTTGAAAATTATCTCGTCACCAGAGAAGATGGGGTGATTAAACTTCTTGCTCCACCCTTTGACACTAGCGAAATGGAGCCCGGGTATATTAAGGGATACAGTCCGGGAGTCCGTGAAAACGGCGGGCAATATACGCACGCAGCTGCATGGGTGATTATTGCATTTGCTGAACTTGGCGATGGAGACAAGGCTAATGAGCTATTTGAGCTCATTAACCCCATAAATAATTCAAGGAACCAGCGGGAGTGTTATACGTATAAAGTTGAGCCATATGTGATGGCTGCTGATGTTTATGCTGTTCCCCCTCATTCGGGGCGAGGCGGTTGGACGTGGTATACCGGATCGGCAGGATGGATGTATAAAGCTGGATTAGAGTCTATATTGGGATTCCAAAAACACGGGAATACGCTGTTGATAGATCCTTGCATCCCTCAGAAATGGCCAGAATACACGATAAGGTACAAATATATTGATTCCACCTATAACATAAAAGTCAAAAATCCTGAGGGCCTCAACAAAGGAGTGAAGACGATAGGCGAAGGGAGTGAAATACGGGAAGGCAACCTTTTGGAATTGGTTAACGATGGGAAAGTGCACGATATTGAAGTGTTGATGGGGAAATAGGTAAAGCTGATTTTTGTTCGATATTCTGATTAAATGGCTAATTGGCTGATGAGTTCTCCGAGTTGAACCGGCCCCTCATCAGCCAAATTTTTATATTAAGAGGTGTTTACCTCCGCCCCTCAGACTATAAGATTCATGTCACCTTAGTCAGTCGTATTCCTTCATCAAATTCAATTTGACATACGATGCAAGCGCGGATAATCTTTCAATATTCAGCAAGTGTTACGTTATAATAAGGTTAAAGAAAAGTGTTTATTGCTTAGAGTCTGGGTGCGGCTGAGGATAGTAATTGCGATGTTCCGGTTCGGGAAAGAAGGACTTTTTATGCAAGAAAAAGAGGGCATACAATATTGGAGTGAGACTCCAGAAGAGGTGCTTCTAGCTGTCCATTCCAACGCAAACGGTCTGTCTGCTGAGGAAGCGGCGGTAAGATTGAAACAGCACGGTCAAAATACGCTAAAGGAACAGAAAAAAAATACGCAGCTTAAGGCCTTCCTCAACCAGTTCAAAAATCCGATTATCCTCATGTTGATTGTTGCGACGGGAATTTCGGCTGCAACAGGGGAATGGATCGATGCGATGATCATCCTGGCCATCATCTTGGCGAGTGCGACACTCAGTTTTTATCAGGAATATACCGCGGGCAATGTCATAGCGGAGCTCCGGGCGAAAGTGCAGGCCAAATCCGCCGTCCTTCGCGATGGCAAGCCGATTGAGATTGCATCAAAAGAGGTAGTGCCTGGCGATATCATCAAACTATCAACCGGCAGCCTCATTGTTGCGGACGGGGTGATTCTGGAAAGTACAAATCTGTTCGTCAACCAGTCCATACTCACGGGGGAATCCCAGCCGTCCGAAAAGAAACCGGATAAAGTCAGTGAAGATGCCAGCCTGGAAGAACGCACCAATTGCGTCTACACCGGCACTAGTGTACAAAGCGGAAACGCAACAATGCTGGTGGTGGAAACCGGAGCAAGCACAGAATTTGGGAAAATCGCCGATAAACTTTCTTTGCGCCCTCCGGAAACGGAATTTGAGCGCGGCGTGCGGCGATTCGGTTATTTATTGACTGAAATTATGCTTATCCTTACCCTAGTCGTTTTCGCGATCAACGTCATCATGAACCGGCCAGCCATTGAAGCCTTGCTTTTTTCGGTTGCGCTTGCTGTTGGGATTACGCCGCAACTTCTGCCGGCAATCATCAGCATCACTCTTTCGAAAGGATCCCGCATCATGGCGAAGGAAGGAGTCATCGTCCGCCGCCTGACCGCAATCGAAAACTTCGGCAGCATGGACATCCTTTGCACCGATAAAACTGGAACCTTGACGGAGGGGGCAATCCGTCTCGATGGGGCAGCCGATATTGCAGGACAGCCCTCCGATGAAGTGTTCTGGCTGGCATATTTGAATGCAAGCCTTCAAACCGGGATGGCAAATACGTTGGACGAGGCAATCAGTGCATCTAAAGATATGGATATCAGCGCCATCAAAAAGCAAGGAGAAATCCCTTTTGATTTCAACCGTGAACGCCTCAGTGTCGTTGTTCAGGAGGATGGCGAGTGCACGATGATCGTGAAGGGGGCTTTGAACAGCGTTCTCGCCATCTGCACTCGGGTTGAAATCGCTGGTTCCGAAAAGGCCATGGATGAGCAGATCCTCTTCAACATCCAACAGCACTATGAAGAATGGAGCGGCCAAGGCATACGCATCATCGCGGTCGCCAAAAAGACAGTGGACTTGCAAGCGAAATATGCAGTTGAAGATGAAAAGGAAATGGTTCTGATGGGCTTTCTGCTGCTGTTTGACCATCCCAAAGAGGACGTTTCGCAGACCATTTTAGACTTGGCGCGTAAAGGGGTCAGTCTGCGTATCATCACTGGGGACAATAAGTTGATTGCCTTGCACACAGCCGAAGCGGTAGGTCTGAAAGTTACTGGGGTTCTTACCGGCTCGGAACTGATGAAGCTGAGCGATGAAGCCTTGTGGGCTAAAATCGAAGCCACTACGGTATTTGCAGAAGTGGATCCCAACCAGAAGGAGCGGATTATCCTCGCCCTGAAAAAGAAAAACCATGTCGTGGGCTATATGGGCGATGGCATCAACGATGTTCCGGCGCTGCACGCGGCAGACGTAAGCCTATCAGTGGATAACGCCGTTGATGTGGCAAAGGAATCCGCTGATTTCGTATTGATGGAAAAAAACCTGGAAGTGCTGAGCCGCGGTATTGTGATGGGAAGGACAACCTTTGCCAACACGCTCAAATACATCCAGGTCACTACCAGCGCCAATTTCGGCAATATGTTCAGTATGGCGGGGGCGTCCTTATTCCTGCCGTTCCTGCCGTTGCTCCCCAAACAAATTCTCTTGATCAATTTTTTGAGCGATTTTCCTGCGATAACCATTGCCAACGACAGCGTGGACAAGGATACTGTGGCAAGGCCGCTCAGATGGGATATCCATTTCATCCGTGATTTTATGTTTGTTTTCGGTTTGGTCAGTTCGATTTTCGATTACCTTACCTTTGCTGTCCTGTTCTTCGGCTTCAATGCAAAACACGGGATATTCCAGAGCAGCTGGTTCACTATTTCAGTTTTGACGGAATTGTTGGTGTTGTTGGTCATGCGGACACAGAAACGTTTCTATAAGAGCAAACCCGCCCCGATATTGCTGTACTCATCCATCGCGGTCGGTATCTTCACCTTGCTGATTCCGTATCTGCCGTTCCATCAATATCTAGGTATCGAGCCCATCAAACCTTTGCTGCTGCTTGCTTTATTCGTCATTTTAGCCTTGTACGTAATTGTCACGGAAATCGCCAAGTATTATTTTTATAAGGCAAAGGCGAAGCCGGAAACTAAGAAAATCATCAAATAAGCAAAGTGGCTTCCAGTGCGGCACAATCAGAGAGGAGGAATGCGCATGTTCGAGAATTATTATTTTTTGCTCGGGATAGTAAACAGTTTGCTTATGATCACCATCTTTTTGCTTGTAAGGTATGCCAAAGCAGCGCAGGTAGCGGTCGTTGGGAAAGTTTATTTGGCACTGGCGGTTCCCGCAGTCATCGGAATCGTCCTGGCGCAACAGCAGCAGAAGCCGATCCAATACACGATATTCCTGAGCATTTTCCTGGCGTTCCTTTTGCTGGAAGGCATCTATGACTTCGTTCTGAAGGTACCTTTCCGTGAAAATTGGAAGTTATTGACGCCTTATTTGATGCTGTATTGGTCAATGAACTACGGCTTCATCGTAATGGCGTGGAAACATTCGAAGTTGCAAGGCACAATTCTGTTGGGCTTGTTCATCATCCAAATCATCGCAAATATCCGCTCGCATACGAAGGTTACAAAATGAATGTTTGTAAATAAAAGAAGCATTACGTCCAAAAGTGAGGGTGTAATGCTTCTTTTTCGCTATCGCGCAGCCGTTTAACAGGGATTTCGAAAATTTCATTTGTTTTTTTCAGTGCTTGCTTTGGGATTTTGCCTCTTCCTGCACGAGTCCCAGGAAATAGTCAGCGGCTTTCGAAAACACCTGATATTTCTTCCATACGAAATGAAGTCCGACCTCAAGCCGGGGTTCCAACGGACGGAAGCACAAATCGCTGCCCTCGCCGGTATGGATGATGCCATCCAAACACAGCGCATAATGCTGGTTTTCTTCGACGAGCAGGGAAGCATTGTACAGCAGATTATAAGTCGTGACGATGTTCAGGCTGCGCTCATTTCCGCCGAGCCAACCTGCGAGTTCATTTTTGACCAACAGCTGATTCGAGCAAATGACCGGTTTGCCACGCAGGTCTTTCGGTGTGATCCTTTCCAATGCTGCCAGTGGACTGTCTTTCCTCATCAGGATGCCCCAGATATCCTTTGTCGGCAACTTGATGAAATCATATTTAGTCATGTTCGTCGGCTCCACAAATACGCCGAAATCGAGCAAGCCTTTGTCCAACCGATCCGTGACATCCTCGGCATTGCCGCTGAACAGATGGAATTTGAGCAGCGGGTGCTCCGATTGGGCTCTGCTGATTGCGCGCGCAATGATCCGCATGCCTTCGGATTCGCCACCGCCGATATAGATGTCCCCGCTGAATTCAGTATCATCCGCGTTCATTTCCGACTCGGTTTTCTCCACGAGCTGAATGATTTCCTCAGCCCGTTTTCTGAGCAGCATGCCGTCATCCGTCAAAGTGATCTTGCGGTTCCCTCTGATGAAAAGCTGCTTGCCGAGCTCTTCCTCCAGTTCTTTCATCTGCCGCGACAATGTCGGTTGGGTGATATGCAGAAATTCCGCGGCACCCGATATGCTTTCTTCCCTTGCAATCGTCAAAAAATATTGCAGTACCCTGAATTCCATAATCCCAACTCCTTTGACATCATTTTAATGCTTCTTGCTATGCCTTGCAAGTATATCAAGCTATCTGATATAGGTATTTGATGTTCCTGCTGATGCGCTGTATTCTATTCTTAAGAGGAGTGAGACGAGTGGACATAACTAAGGAAATGCTTATCACAAATCTGAAGGATGCCGGCTGCGATGATAAAACAATCGCTGCTTTTCTGCAGTACCGCCAAACGAACGATCAGTCAAAGCAAATGGATTTGCTGAAGAAACACCGGAACAGCTTGTTGGATAAAATCCATGAGGATCAGAAGGCAATCGATTGTCTGGATTATCTTCTCTACAAAAATATACTGTAAAAACGAATAGAGAAGAAATTAAATTCATTCTACATATTTACTCTAGACTGATTAAAGTTGCTAATGGCATGACTTCACCTTATGATTCAGAGGTAATATTCATTCAAACGAAGGGAGAGATATATTTGAAAAACAACAAAAACTTATTAATATTAATCTTAACCATTGGTGTATTTGGTATCATGAATACTGAGATGGGAATTATTGGGATTATTCCTTTAATTGCACAAAATTTCGATGTAACGGTCCCAACTGCCAGCTTACTTGTGAGTGGTTTCGCTCTAGTTGTTGCGATTGCCGGTCCGACGATGCCGTTGTTGTTTTCTAAGGTAAACCGAAAAACAGTTATGGTTCTTGCGTTAGGAATCTTTACCGCAAGCAATATCTTTTCGATGTTTGCTCCAAGCTTTACTACTTTACTCTTAGCGAGAATCATCCCGGCTGCGTTTCATCCCATCTATGTTTCTATGGCATTAACAGTAGCTGGAACATCCGTTGAACGACACGAATCAGCAAAAGCTGTCGCAAAAGTATTTATCGGCGTCTCAGCAGGAATGGTATTAGGTGTACCAATAACAAGCTTCATTGCGACTGAGTTCTCTTTTGCAATGGCTATGCTATTTTTCGCAGCGGTTAACGGTATCATGCTTATTGCGACATTGTTATTTGTCCCTTCAATGCCCGTTACAGAAGTATTATCATATGGTAAACAAGTCAGCGTTTTGAAAAAACCGCTGATGTTAATCGCAATTTTGTTAGTAATCTTATTAAATGGAGCTCTATTCGGTTTCTACAGTTACTTATCGGATTTTTTAGAAAACGTAACACATTTATCAACACGCATGATCAGTTTCGTCCTCTTGATTTATGGACTAACGAATATTGTAGGTAACATTATTGCGGGAAGAGTGCTTACTACGAATGCAAACAAAACTATCTTTACGATTCCTTTTGCCTTGATTGCTACTTATGTTTTGATGTTTTTTACAGGCTCCATTTCTATGGTCACAATACTACTTGTAACTATTTTAGGCATAATCGCTGGGATTATAGCGAATATTAACCAATATGTGATTTCTGAGGCTGGTCCCGAAGCCCCGAATTTCTCAAATGGTCTATTCTTAACAGCCGCAAATCTTGGAACGACATTTGGTCCAATCATTTGTGGAATGTTCATTACCGCTTTTAGTACAGCCTATTCGCTGATGGGAGCTATTATATTCTCAGGAATGAGTATCTTGGTTATCCTCATCAGACGAAAAATTGAATCAAAGGCCTAAACATAAACATTCGGATCAGTTCACGCTGATCCGAATGTTTATTTTGCAGGAAAGTCGATTATAATGGATGTGAGAGGCGGTGCAATCATGTTGGAAGAATTGGCGTTTGAAATTGCGAAAGAGGCGCATGCCGGACAGAAGGATAAAGCCGGGCTTGATTATATCCTTCATCCGCTGCAAGTGGCTGCGATGGTGGCGACGGATGAAGAGAAGGCTGTCGCGCTTCTGCATGACATAATCGAGGATACGGATGTGACAGCCAGTGTGTTGTTGGCAAAAGGGCTACCGGTCGCGGTTGTCGAAGCTGTGGAAGCATTGACCAAAAAGCATGACCAAGACTATGCGGATTATTTGGCGGGTGTAAAAATGAACGGATTGGCCACTTCTGTGAAGTTGGCGGATCTGAAGCACAATTCGGATTTGAGCCGCTTGGTGAAGATCACGCAAAAAGATAGGGAGCGGGCAGAAAAATACCGCAAGGCGATCACCTATTTGTCAAACGAGTGAAATTGTTATTTTCTGAACCGCAAATGCCAGGTCAATCCGATCAGGTGGGCCAAGTATACGCTTATCAGCACGACGCGTAACAATGCGCGGTCAGTCAGCGCAAAAGGGATCGCAAAAACAAAGAGCATCATCACGAACATCCGGAACAATCCTTTGTTCGTGATGTTCTTTTTCACTAAAGGCTCTTCGATGTATTGCTTGTATTTTTCCGATTCGATGAATTGCTGATGCAAACGGTCCGAGCTGCGGACCCAGAAAAAGCCAGTCAGCAGATAGAAGACAGTTGTAGGCAGGAACGGCAGGAACATGCCGACAGTCCCGAGACCGAACGTCAGGAAGCCCAATGCGATATATAGGTATTTTTTCAATTGGATAATCTCCTTGAAATCTGGCGGGAACCAGATGATTCGTGTTGCATATAGTTAACAATATCCTCATCATGAAGAATGTTCGTGATATACTATTCAGATAGTATAGTACATTTGGCGGATTGTGTGTATTAGGGGAATCCTGTTTTATCGTTGAGGAGGAGCTATTGTATGAAGAATATATCTCTTGTTATTTTGGGTTTACTGTTTGCTGTTTTTGGAATCAGTCTGTTTTTGCCTTGGATCCTGCTTCCGAACTATGAAACGTTCGCATTGGACCCGACACCGGGCTATCTGTTTTATTCACAAAACTACTTCTTGCTTTTCTTATGTTTCTTGAGTTTGCTTACGTATTTTCTGTTATTCAGATTCAGGCAAACAAAAGTGTTGCTCTTATTGGCAGCGGAACTGATTTTTTTGGCGGGGATCATCCTGTCGCCGCTGATGTATAATGGACTGATATTCTTCGACGTTGTGCTCTATGGGTATTATGTCGCCGTAGCAACATTATTGACGTTGATCATTTATCTGATGGGTTTGTATTTCGGATGGCATGAGCAGCTCTCATGACAATTTGCAAAACCGTACGCGACGACTTTGGCTGTCCATCCGTGCGTTTTTTTTGTTTTGGACCGTTTGTTTTTATTCCCATCATGCAAGCGTTTGTATATTTTGACAATCTTTTTCATTCGTGCTATTATTACTTCGAAATCGAAATAAAAAAGGGAGGTGTTACGATGTCTGCAACAGATCGCGATACTTTAAAGGCCCTTACTGTGTTATTTAAATCATCTCAACATGTACAGGACAAACTGAAGAAAGATATGATGAAGCAAGGTTTGAATTTTTCCGAATTCGCCGTGATGGAATTGTTGTATCATAAAGGGGAGCAACCGATCCAAAACATCGGAAAGAAAGTCTTGCTTGCCAGCAGCAGTTTGACGTACGTTGTCGATAAATTAGAGAGCAAAGGGCTAGTGCAACGCATCCCATGTGCAACTGACCGCCGCGTTATTTTTACAGCCATTACCGAAGAAGGACGCAAATTGATGGACCGCATTTTCCCATTGCATGCTGCGTATATCGCAGATATATTTTCTGTCCTTTCAGATAAAGAAGTAGAAACGTTCATCGACTTGGCCAAACGAGTAGGGCTCCATGCCGAAAACTTGGAGCATTGATCAGAATCCAGCGTCAAAACATCAGGGACTGCCGCAGCATTTAGCTGGGAAGTCTCTTTTTTTGCGCTTTTTTATGCAGGAACCGTCACTTTTTCCGGATGCAATCCCTATACATATGGTAAAATAGGCAGTATCAGACAAAAAGGAAAGATGACAGTGAAAAATAAGAAAATAACCAAAACAAATGCGATGCGCATGTTGGATAAAAAGAAATGCTCCTACACAGTCCACGAATACGCTTGGTCGGAGGACCACCTCGATGCGCTGTCAGTCCTTGATAAGATGAGTCAGGATGCCGGTGCGGTCTACAAAACCATTGTAGCGGTCGGCGATAAGACCGGCGTCGTCGTCGGGGTCATCCCGGCGCAGAGCGAACTGGACCTGAAGGCTTTTGCGAAAGTCAGCGGCAATAAACGGATCGAAATGCTGCCTTTGAAGGATCTGGAAGCAACCACCGGGTATATCCGGGGAGGCTGTTCGCCGATCGGGATGAAAAAAGCGTTCCCTACCTATTTGTCCCATCATGCCCTTGATCAAAAGAGCGTGCTGGTGTCCGGCGGCAAACGCGGCACGCAGATCGAACTCAGTCCTGCCGATCTGATGGCTGCAGCGCACGCTAAAGTTGAAGAGATTACACAAGAGAAAGATGAATGAAGCACGTTCCTCTTTGTCAACGAAAAAGGAGAACGTATCATGAAGAAATTGCACATCTACCATATCAATGATCTGCATTCGCATTTCGACAATTGGCCGAAGATCCGGCGATTTTTGTTAGAGAAGAAGGCCTTCCATGAAAAGAGCGGAGAAGAGGTTCTGCTCTTCGACATCGGCGATGCCTGCGACAGGGTGCATCCTTTGACGGAAGCCACCAACGGCAAGGCAAACATCGAATTGTTGAATCAGGTTCCGTTCGACGCGGTGACAATCGGCAACAATGAAGGGATCGGCAACGACAAACGGCAATTGGACGAACTCTATGATGATGCCGAATTCCCCGTCGTGCTGGCGAATCTCTATGATCCGGAAACGGATGCCTTGCCTACCTGGGCGCAGCCGTATCTGCTAAAGACTTTGTCCAGCGGCCTGAAGGTCGGCATCATCGGATTGACGGCGCCGCTCTACCTCAGCTATGTCCCGAACGGTTGGGATCCGAAAGAGTCGGATGAAGTCCTGCCGAAAATTTTGTTGAAAGTAGCGCCGTCCGTCGATTTGATTATCCTTTTGTCGCATGTCGGCATCATCGAGGACATCCATATCGGCGAAATGTACCGTTCCATTCCGATCATCATCGGAGCGCATACCCATCATGTGCTGCCGGAAGGCAAACATGTGGATGAGTCCCTGTTGCTGGGAGCGGGTAAGTTCGGGAAGTATATCGGTCATGTGACGGTCAGCTATGATTCCGACAGGATTTTGGATCGCAAAGCGGAATTGATCGAAGCAGGAGATCTGCCGGAAAAACCTGGCGATCTAGCGGAAGTCGAGGAGTTGCAGCAACGTGGAGAGGAACTGTTGTCTGCCATCCCGATTGCGGACAACCCGGATCGGCTCAAAGCGGATGAAGGCCACATCAATGATTTGTTGTTGTTGGGATTGGACGCTGTGACCGAATATGCCGATACGCCATTCGGCATACTGAACTCCGGACTGTTCCTGGAGGATCTGCCGGAAGGAATCATCACCAAAAATCATCTGCATCAAATCCTGCCGCATCCGATGCGCTTGCTGGAATGCACGCTGACGGGGCGGGATTTCAAAGTCATGATCGAGGAAATGGAAGCGCAGCGCGAAGAACTGATGACGAAGGAAATAACCGGCATGGGTTTCCGGGGAAGGATTTTCGGTGAGCTCTGCTACCGCGGCTTCGATGTTGATCCGGTCACAAACCATGTGATGATTGAAGGCAGGGAGCTTTCCGATGAGGAGGACATCACCTTTGTGACGGTGGACCATTTCCGCTACATCACCTATTTCCCGACAATCGAAAACGAAGGCCGCAGCCGTCTGTTGTTCCCCTATTTCCTACGGGACGTGTTCGGTCTGCATTTAGAAGATAAATTTCCCATAATGAGAGAAAAGTGAGGTGCTATCGTGGATAAAAAGGAATTACTGGATGAATCATTGAAAACGCAAGTAGACTCCTTGCTGGAAACTATTGCGGATGATAGTGAATCGGAAACAAGCGACCGTAACGAAGAGGAAGAAATTGTAAAGTTATTGGACGACAAGCGTCTTTTGGTAGGTACCCAAGAATACGAATTGAGCATCGATCATCGTGAAGGCTTTGACGCTGAAGCATTAGCCGGAAGATATACGTCCATTCTGAGCAAGTACGATTATATCGTCGGGGATTGGGGCTATGAACAATTACGCCTGAAAGGCTTTTACAGGAACAACAACAGCAAAGTGTCCCAAGACAAGAAAATCAGTTTCCTAGAGGATTATCTCTATGAGTACTGCAATTTTGGCTGTGCCTATTTCGTCATCGAAAAAACGCGCGCTGAGAAAGAAAAAATCACAAAAACAAAGCGCAACCGCAAGCGCAAAAACCGTGAAGCGAACAGGGAGGAATTGCCTGCTGATGCAACTGTTCAAACAGCGGCCCAGTCGACTCCGACTCCCGCACCGGCACAACCAAACAAAAATAAAGTAACGAAAAATGTCGAAAGACCGAAAAGCCAAGGGAAGAAAAAAGGTTTCGTGATCAAAGATGTGAACGCGAAGGACGCCCAACCAATGGATAAACCAAAAACGACAACAACCAGATCTGCTAAGGGCGAGAAGAAAAGTTTCCAAATCAAAAAGATAGAGCAGTGATCAGGAGGAGAACATCATCAAAAAGTATAAAGGTTATTTAATCGATCTGGACGGGACCGTGTACAAAGGTGCCGAGCGCATTCCGACGGCGGAAATCTTCGTCAAAGAACTTCAGGATAAAAACATTCCGTTCCTGTTCGTCACGAACAATGCAACCAAGACCGCTGCAGAAGTCAAAGAGAATCTGCTGCATAACTTCCAGATTGATGTGACGGAAGATCATATCTACACCAGCGCCATGGCGGCATTGGATCACTTGAATGAATTGAACATCGGCAAGAAGGTTCTGGTCGTCGGTGAAGCCTCATTGAAACAGGAAGTGCAATCTGCCGGCTTCGAAATGGTCGATGAAGATCCTGACTTTGTCCTTCAGGCGTTGGACCGCGGGGTTACATATCAGCAATTGGAGGCTGCTTGTTTAGCCATCCAAAAGGGGGCAAAATTTGTTGCCACCAATCCCGATACCAATCTGCCGACCGAAAGGGGCTTTATTCCTGGAGCTGGAGCTTTGACTGCCTTTCTGAAGGCTTGCACTCAGAAAGAACCGTTGATTATCGGTAAGCCGTATCCAACGATCATGGCTGGCGCAATCAAAAGGATGCAACTGGACAAAGAGGATGTCATCATGGTCGGGGATAATTATAATACGGATATCCTGGCGGGCGTCCATTATGGTGTGGACACCTTGATGGTTCTGACCGGATTCTCACAACTGGTGGACATTGAAGGCAAAGACGAGCAACCGACCTACATCATCAATGATTTGTCCGAGTGGGAAGTGTAGCGATGGCACAGAAGCTGAAGTATTTCTTTGGATATACAGCAATCTTTTTGCTGGTGTTGAGTGCAAGCATCGCCTTCACTATCAACTTCACACCGCTCTACAGTTTTGATATCGATTACCTGAATATTGAACAGATGACCGGGTTTTCGAAAGATGTCATTCTGGATAATTACCGCATCCTGATGCAGTATCTGAATTTGCCGTGGATTGCGGAATTGAAGATGCCTGATTTTCCGGCTTCTGAGAGCGGACTGTTTCATTTTCATGAAGTGAAAAGATTGTTCCTGCTGGATTACGCCATATTGGGGGTATCGGCCGTCGCAAGCATATTATTTTTGCGGATGGTGAAAAAAGAGCAGGGTTATTGGCGTATGCTGAATCCTTTGCGCCTGCTGGTCGCTGCGCCTTTAGTGGCTTTGACTGTGATATTCATGAACTTCGACCGTTTGTTTGTGGCGTTCCACGGTGTCTTCTTCAATAATGATGCCTGGATCTTCGATGCCCGGACAGATCCGATCATTCTGGCGTTGCCGCAGGACTTTTTTATGCACTGTTTTGTGCTGGTCTTCGTGACGATTGAACTAGTGCTTGTACTGTTGTACTTTTGGGTGCGCAGGAAAGTGAAAAAAATATAACACAACATAAAAGGGATGCCTCTTCTGATGGAGGCATCCCTTTTGGTTTAGTCAGATTCCCGGATAAGTGGCTTGCATTCGATAATATTGTTTGAATCGGGGATCAAATTATCGAATGTTGAGTGATCATCCGATAATATCGCTTTGTTATGTGCTTGCTTTCCCGAATGTTTCTCAAGTATTCGGGAATCTTGCCTTGTTCAGGGTCAATATTCCCGAATAAGTCCTCTTAATGCTCGATTCCTAAGCGGGATTCATCGCACTCTTTATTTCATGATGTCGCTTTTGTTTGGGCTGTCGTGGGCGATGCGGCTGGCGGCTGCTGCGGCGATTGCTCCTACGATGTCATCAAGGAAAGTGTGGCATTCTGAATCGGATTTGTCGTTCAGTTTCTGCAGGATGCCGGGCTTAACTTTATCGATGTATCCGTAGTTCGTAAAGCCGATGGATCCGTATACGTTGACGATCGAAAGGGCAAGGATCTCATCGATGCCGTAGAGACCTTCGTCGTTCAGGATAATATCCGCCAGCGGTTGGGAGAGCTGCCCCGATTCGGCGAGCTTATCTATTTCGATCCCGGTAATGATTGCGTTTTGAACTTCCCGTTTCTGAAACACAGCCGTAACGTTATCGATGCATTCCTCCATAGTCAGATTTTCTACATAGGATTTTTGGAGATGCAAAACGAGGTCGGCGATATCTTCGACGCTCACGCCGCGTTCCTCTATTAAAGCCACCGCTCGTGCATGCAACTCGCTGTCTGATTTGACCATATCAATTCCTCCTGGATTCGTATTTTATAACTATTATTATAGAGGAATGTCCGTTCAAAACCAAAGAAGAGGCATTCTTGATTTATTATTTGCGCTAGCCAGCGGGTTTTACGGGGGACTCTATATACGAGTTGAATTTATGCTCAGAAATAACCCGTTAAAGCAACTTTTGCGGGGGAAAATGTCCGTGGATAATAAAGATTCCCCGCAAAAACCATTTTGGGCGGGGAATTTCGTCAAGGATGAGCATCCCAGAACAGACAATCAGGTAACCAAACAAAAAAAGGGCCATCTCTGAACAGAAAGAGACAGCCCTCCATGAAATTTAAAATAAACTCGTACTGTGCATCGGTTGTACGCGCGTGTCAGGATTGATATACGCCATCGCATTGTTGACGGCTATTGGCGCTTCTCCGAATCCGGTGGCAATGAGCTTTACTTTGCCGGAATAGGTACCAATGTCTCCGATGGCATAGATCCCAGGGATGGTTGTCTCCATCTTCGAGTTTACGATGATGGCATTTCCTTGGACCTCGAAGCCCCATTTCTTCATGCCGCCGATGGAAGACGAAAAACCGTAATTGATCAAAAAGTCATCTATGTTCAATTCCAACGTATTATCCTTGCGGGCTTCCTGAAGGGTTACGCTCGTCAATAACTCCTCGTTTCCATTGACACTGACAGGAACGAAAGGCGTCATGATCTCAACGGACGACTCTTCCAACAGGTGGACGCTGTGCTCTTGGGCGCGGAATTGGGGCCGGCGATGGATCAGATAGACTTTTTTCGCGATCGGTTCCAAGGTTAGTGCCCAGTCCACTGCTGAGTCTCCGCCGCCGCAGATGGCGACCGTCTTATCGCGGAAACTCTCGATGTTGTTCACGAAATAGTGGAGATTGGTGTTCTCGTACTTATCTGCGTGTTCGATTTCCAGTTTCCTTGGCCGGAATGCGCCGTTACCCGCAGAAATGATCACTGCTTTCGAATAGTGGCGGTTTTTGGTCGTTTGGATTTCGAAGATGCCATCAGCATTTTTTTCGAGTTCAAACGCTTCTTCACCGAATACCAACTTCGTGTCGAAGCGGTCCATCTGCTCTTTCAGGTTGGTGACGAGGTCGCCACCGGAAATCGCGGGATAGCCCGCGATGTCATATATATTTTTCTCGGAATAAAGCATGCCGGGCTGGCCCCCGAGCTGGGGTAAGGCTTCTATGATTTTGACTTTGGCTTGCCGCAGTCCGGCGTAAAACGCCGTGAACATGCCGACAGGGCCGCCGCCGATGATGGTGATGTCGTATATTTCTTTATCTTTCAATTGTCTTCCTCCGTTGTTTCTGTTCCGGGCGAAGGCATCGCCCGGAGAGGTATCAGATTTGCTCATAGAACATCCTGACGATGAATGTCACAAAGATGCCCGTCAGCAGTCCGACAAAAACTTCCGAAGGTTTGTGCCCAAGGTATTTTTTGACGGCCATTTCTTCAGGGTAAATCTTCTCTTCCTCTTCTTCGGCAATCAGTTCCTGAGCGTTCTTCGGGAACTTGAGTGACAAGCGGGTCAGTTCTTTGATGGTGTCGACGAGGACGATTCCTTGCTCACCGCTCTGACGACGCACGCCCATCGAGTCGAACATGACGATGACGCCAAAAGTTGTAGCGATGGCTACGTAACCGGATCCGATGCCGTATTGCAGAATGAGTGCCGTTATCAACGAACTGACGGCAGCCGAGTGGGAACTGGGCATTCCGCCGGTAGTCGTAACGATGGACAAGGAAGTTTTCTTGTCCTTTGAAAAAATTGCAATCGGATATTTTAAAGCTTGGGTGAACATGATAGCTGCCAGGGAACAAATTAAGGGGAAATTCTCGAAAATCATCATTATTTTTCATCCTTCACTTAAAAAGCTACTTTTCATTTATGATAACATGAATCGATAGTTACATCCTAATGAAAAAGAAAAAACGGGCTGAATTTTCATTTTTGGATAATCGGGGGATTAATCTTTTGCATATTGTGGTAAAATGTAAAAAAAAGGAGGATGAATAATGAGTTTATTTCCACAATTACAAGCAACAGATAACGATAAGAAAGTCATTATGAAAACAAATAAAGGGGATATCACAATCCGTTTATTCCCTGATTTGGCGCCAAAAACAGTCGAAAACTTCTTGGGTTTAGCTGAAAGCGGCTATTATGACGGCATCATTTTCCACCGTGTCATCAATGACTTCATGATCCAAGGAGGCGATCCTACGGGAACTGGTATGGGCGGTTCAAGTGTATGGGGCGATTCTTTTGAAGATGAATTCTCGACGAGCCTTTTCAACCTGAATGGCGCGTTGTCGATGGCGAATGCTGGCCCGAACACAAACGGAAGCCAATTTTTCATCGTTACCGCTAAAGAAGTGCCAATGACAATGCTAGCTCAATTGGAAGCTGGCGGATGGCCTAAAGAAATCATCGATGCTTATGCTGCAAACGGCGGAACACCGTGGTTGGATCAAAAACATACCGTGTTCGGACAAGTGGAAGCTGGCATGGACACAGTCTACGCTATCGAAGGCGTGAAAAAAGGCGCTCAAGACAAACCTGTCGAAGACGTTGTCATCGAGAGCATCACGATTTTATAATAGTATAGAAGGGGCATAAAAATGCCCCTTTTTCTTCATGGATAAGATTATCTTGTGTCTGCCACTCCTAACACTACTGGAGTGTTTTCAAGGTAGTAATCGCTATGACGCCGCCTAAGAGTTGCTTCTGATCAAAGTTGCATCAGAAATTCTATCCTTTCATCTAGGCACGTGGTATAATTTTATGGTACTGTGAGGGGAATTATGAATGAAAATGGAATATAAAATCGGAGACATAATTGCAGGCAGTGTAACAGGTATCCAATCCTATGGCGTGTTCATTTCATTAGACAAGAATACGCAAGGTCTGATCCATATATCCGAATGCAGGCATGGATATGTGACCAACCTTGACGAATTTATTCAAATTGATGATGAAGTGGAAGCCAAAATCATAGATATCGATGAGTACACAGGGAAAATAAGCCTGTCTCTCAGAGCTATGGAAAAGTTGGCGACTCCGTGTTACCCGGCAAAAAGAAAGAAAAGAAAAAGAAGATACTTACCGCAGATTGGTTTTGAGACCTTGAAAGAAATGATGCCTGCCTGGATCGAAGAGGCCAAAGAAGACGAGAAAGTCAGGAAATCGACAGGGAATAATCCTGTCTATACGACTTCCGGTGAAAGGGGACATTCATGATGATAAAAGAAAACATAGTGGCAGGGACCATTATGGTCACTAATGAAGCGGGAGCGACTTTCTTTCTGGTAAACACAGAAAACGAATCCTACAGCCTACCTAGTGTAAACTTATCCGAAGGCGGAAAATCCCCTTTAGGATCTATAATGGAAGTCTTGCTGGCCCATGTTGACATTGAATCTGAGTCATTGCGATTGCTTGACTTGACGAATATGAGAGGGAATGGCAAAAACATGCCTTTATTTGTTTTCGATTCATTAGAAAAACCTTCCGATTTGGACAGCTTACTGAACGAACCAGGCAAGTTCGCATGGAAAAAATCTTCGGAAATATCGGAAATACTTACTGACTTGGAATTGGACAGCGTACCTATCTACCATTAAGGTGCCTTATTTCACGTCAGTAATCATTTTATAAAAAAATTAGGAGGATATTAAATGTCACACATTCAATTTGATTACTCTAAAGCTTTGGAATTTTTTGCGCAACACGAATTGGACTACATCCAATACCAAGTAACAGCCGCTGACAAAGCGCTTCGTGAAGGTACAGGCCCAGGGAGCGACTACACTGGCTGGATTGATCTGCCTAAAGACTATGACAAAGAAGAATTCGCACGCATCAAAGCGGCAGCGAAAAAAATCCAATCCGATTCAGAAGTTTTGGTTGTTATCGGTATCGGAGGCTCTTATTTGGGCGCTCGTGCTGCAATTGACTTCTTGAACAATACTTTCTACAACGTTCAGACAACTGCAGACCGCAAAACACCTCAAATTTTCTTTGCCGGCAATAGCATCAGTTCAACTTATTTAGCTGACTTGATCGAAGTTATCGGTGATCGTGATTTCTCAGTAAACATGATTTCAAAATCAGGCACAACAACTGAACCTGCGATTGCTTTCCGTGTCTTCAAAGAATTGTTGATCAAAAAATATGGTAAAGAAGAAGCAGTAAAACGCATTTACTCTACCACAGACAAAGCAAGAGGCGCAGCGAAGCATGAAGCAGACATGGAAGGGTACGAAACTTTCGTTATTCCTGATGATGTCGGCGGACGTTTCACTGTATTGACACCAGTTGGTCTTCTTCCGATCGCTGTCAGCGGAGCTGATATCGATGCGTTGATGCAAGGTGCTGCTGATGCCCGTGAAGCATATGCGAATCCTGATTTGGCAACTAACGAAGCTTACCAATACGCAGCTATCCGCAACATCCTTTACCGTAAAGGCAAAGTGACTGAGATTTTGGCTAACTATGAACCAGGCATGCAATATCTGTCGGAATGGTGGAAACAGCTATTCGGCGAATCCGAAGGTAAAGACCAAAAGGGTATTTATCCAACCAGCGCGAACTTCTCGACAGATTTGCACTCAATTGGTCAATCGATCCAAGATGGACAAAGAAATATCTTTGAGACAGTCGTTAAAGTTTCGAAACCACGCAAAACGATCCAAATTCCTTTGAGCGCAGAAGACTTGGATGGCTTAGGTTATCTTGAAGGCAAAGATGTTGATTTCGTAAATACAAAAGCTTATCAAGGTACATTATTGGCTCATACAGACGGCGGCGTGCCAAACTTGTTGGTTACTATGCCTGCAATGGATGCTTATTCTTTAGGTTATCTTGTATACTTCTTTGAAATCGCAGTAGGTATCTCTGGTTACTTGAATGGCGTGAATCCATTCGACCAACCGGGTGTAGAAGCTTACAAGAAAAATATGTTTGCGCTTCTTGGCAAACCTGGATTTGAAGAATTAGCTAAGGAATTAAACGACAGACTATAATCTACAAGTTGCTTGAAGCGGACGATTCGTTGTCCGCTTTTTTTTGTGCCGTAAAAGTTTAAATTGCACTAAAGAGTGGCGGCGTTCCGGAGGAGGTTGAGCGGAATGGATTGGAATTCCCAACGAGGATAGCTTTACCGGAGTTAAGCTATCCAATGAATTTAGTTTTTTAAATAACACATCAAATAAAAATGGAAGATCCATAAAGATGCTGATGCACTGCTGTTGACAAGGCTTACATTTTTGTGGTAAAGTTTAGTTCCTCGGTAATCCGATGCGTTTTATTCTGAAATCTGTTTGACACAGGTTTGAAATGATGATAGTATTATGAAGTTGTCTTTTGTAAGGCAACGGCAAAATGAAAATCATTGTTGACAGCAAGATGAAACGATGTTATCATATGAAAGTTGCTGATTCATCCGACAGACAGTTTTAAATTTAATTTTAATTACTGTTGACAAGATGCAGTGACCGTGATAATATGAATAAGCAATCACGTAACACGTGATACACGATTGACCTTTGAAAACTGAATAAAGAATGAACGAACCAAATGTGCAAGGAGCTTAGACTTCGGTCGAAGCAAACGAAGACGATACTTTGTAT